>NZ_LPNP01000071.1:0-483815 GCF_019266045.1 Rhodococcus sp. MH15 | reverse complement strand
ACCGCCGAACACACATTAGAGAAGCCCCCCAACCAGTGATGGTTGGGGGGCTTTCTCGTACCCGAAACACCCCCACCATCACCCGAAAGTACCTTCGCCGGCCCCCGACTTCGAGCGAACGGCACGTTCGTCGCCTCAGATCGACCGAACGCACCGTTCACACCATCAAGGGCGGGCACGCCGCCGGCACCCCGGCATGGAGTGAACGACACGCTCACCCTCTTAGACGAGGGGAACGGTACGTTCACTCCATCAGGGCAGGGCAGGGCAGGGCAGGTGAGCGGATGGGCAGATCCGACAGGCGTTATCGCAGAGCTGCCTGTAGCACCTCGCAGAGCACGTCCAGCGTCCTCGAGTACTGCGACTGCGTCGGCGTGCTGTAGCCGACGACGATGCCGTCACCGCCGACTGACGACACGTCGGGATGTCGGAAGACCGACAGCCCTTCGAGCCCGAGATCGCGCGCCCGGGCCGCTGCAAGAACAGATTGTTCGGTGCCGGAGGGCAGACGGATCACAGCGTGAAGTCCCGCGGAGATCCCCTCGACCCTGACCTGGGGTACTTGCTGCGCAAGTGTCGCAACCAGTTGATCGCGTCGTCGTCGGTACGAGGTGCGCATCTTTCGAATATGGCTGTCGAATCTTCCGGATTCGATGAAGTCCGCCAAGGTCAATTGATCCGTTGAACTTACCCAGCGTTCGTAGGGTCCCTTTGTTGCGAGGACAGGTTCGATCAGCCTGTCCGGCAACACCATCCATCCGATGCGAATTGCCGGCGACAGTGTCTTGCTGACAGTGCCCAGGTACGCAACGTGCTGCGGTGCGATTCCTTGGAGTGCACCGACAGGTTTTCTGTCGTAACGGAATTCGCCGTCGTAGTCGTCCTCGATGATGACGCCGCCCGTAGTCGTGGCCCATTCGAGAGCGGTCGCGCGCCTCGCCGGTGTGAGGGGACCGCCGAGAGGGAACTGATGGGTCGGCGTCAGCAGAACACTTTCAGCAGATGTAGACGCCAATTCGTCTGTGCAAGTGCCTGATTCGTCAACCGATATGGGAACTGTCAGCAGCCCTTCGTCGGCGAGCAACTGCCGGTGCAGGTGAAGGCAGAAAGCGTCGACCGCAATCGTTCCTCCGAGTGCGCGGGCAAGGAGGGAGATCCCGTGACCCGAGCTGGCACTGATCACAATGCAGTTCGGATCGACGCGAACGCCTCTGGTGCGGCTCAGGTATGTGGTGAGGGCGTTTCGGAGTTCGACTCGGCCTCTGGGATCAGTAGTCGCGAACGCGTCGGTCGGCGCGGTGGTCAAAGCACGTCTGGCGGACGAAATCCATGCAGCGCGGGGAAACGCCGACGCGTCGGGCGATCCAGGGAGAAGGCTGTAGGTCCAGCGTCGTCGAGTCGGTGATGGCTCGACCTCGCGGGTGTGTGTGCTGGCGAGCGTGGCGACCAGGGTCCCGGAACCAGGCCGTGTGACAAGCCACCCAGCTGCGGCGAGTTCGGCATAGCAGTCCGCTACGGTGTTTCGGGCAACTCCGAGGTCGAGCGCGAGGGTGCGGGAAGGTGGGAGTCTGGTGCCGGGCTTCAACAGTCCACTGTCGATCGCGTCGCGAAGGGTCTGAAGCAGTGCAGCGCGAACCCCGATTCCCTGTGGCAGCTCGATATGTAGATCGAACCCAAGATTGGCCCACGAATTCACCACCGGATTGAACCATGTTTCCGGGTCTTTCCGGGATTACCGTTTGAGTTATGACTACAGCAACAGGACAAAGACTGGATATCGCAAAGCTGGCGCCCGAGGTCTACAAGGCGATGATTGCGTTGGATGCCGCTGCACGCAAGGGGCTGGAGCCGACGCTCGTCGAGCTGGTCCTCACGCGTGCGTCGCAGCTGAATCATTGCGCATGGTGCCTGGACATGCACACTCGCGACGCACGAAAGGTCGGCGTGACGGAGCAGAAGCTCTACCTACTGAACGCGTGGGAAGAAGCGCGAGGGATGTACTCCGATCGTGAACGTGCCGCGCTCGCCTTGACCGAGGCCGTGACAGTCCTCACCGACGGTTTCGTTCCGGACGAGGTGTACAGCGAGGCTGCCGGCGAATTCTCGGACGTGGAACTGGCTCAGCTCATCAGCGTAATTTTGACGATCAATGCGTGGAATCGCATTGCGGTTACCACGAGGAAGGCGCCTCCGGTCCGAGACTGATCCGAGGCCGTGCTCCGCTCTCCGGCAGGGCAGGGTTCCGCCGTCGGAGATCTGGATAATCGACGCAAAGAGGACCAAAAGATTGGTTCAGGGTGTGAACAAAACCAACAGATTCTTTGAATGTGAGGCAAATCACATAATGTGAGTGGAGATTGTTCTGGGGCATCTACAAGTTGCCCGAATCCCGACAAAGCAGTCTCGGTCGGAAGTTTCCGGCGAAGGGGTCCGCATAGCGGGCCCCTTCTTTTGCGCGCGAGCTGAAAACGCCCCTTCCTGTGAGTTTCCCCAGAATGTCCAAGTTACCGACTGGCTAGCGTTGGCGAAATGTCGGGAATGTCGCGGTTGGATGAGCAGATTTTGGGGGGATCGCGATTGTTGTGCGGTTGGACAAAGGTTCAGTCATCTTCATGGCTAACTCGTCATCCGAATGTCCAAGCTGCGCCCTGGGTGCTCGACGATTGGGTGATCTTTCTTGAAACATGCACTACATTGCCATTCAGTAACTGGCTGATTGCCAAAAGTGATCGGCTGATCCTCTCGGAAGTGAGCGCTGGGTGGCGTGGTATTGGGAATCCCGGCAACCGTCCCGCTACCGAAATGTCTTGAAAGGGAAGCTTTGATGACTGTGTCTGGTTCACGGCGTAGGCCGCTTGTTCTCCGGCTCTCGCTAACTGCAGCTATTGCCGTAACGGTCGCCGGTAGTAGCGTTGCTTTTGCTTCGCCAGCTGTGTCCGCGCCGATGCCGGTGCGAACCGCGGCCGCTCCGGCGTTCACCGCCGGGTTGTGTGAGGGCACCGAGTACACGCCCTCGGAGCAGATGCTCGACATCTCCGGCATTCGGCTGGATCACTACAACGACGGCAACATCGTGCCGATGTACGGCACCACCGATCGGGGTACCTCGGCCGCGGTGGATGCTCCGGTCTGCGGTGTCCGCGACGTCGACGGAATTGCGAAGTCGGAATGGATGTACTGCACGGACTTCGATCTCGATCCGTGTGCCGGTGTCGACGAGAACGGTTTGCCGGTTGACAAGCACAACGACGAGATGGGTGCGACGGTGCCGTCTTCGGGCAATCCCGATCTGTCAGCCGACGATCTCGCTGTCATCAGTTGGTTGCTGCAGAATCCCGCCAAACTCGACGGTGTCGTTTCGGGAAATGGCAGCGAGGATGCACGTTCGGCGCGGCAGACGCTTGTGTGGTGTGTCTCGGACTACGACAATCCGCTGATGGCCGATTTCAAAAGCCTGTGCGACAGGAACATCGGAGACGACGAGCGAGCTCGCATCGTCGAGATCATGAACGTCACGCAGACGCTCGACCTCGTTCGCAAGACACCCGCGACGGGGACTCTGAAGGCCGGCGAGACTGCCGTTTTCACCCTGAATACGAATATGTACCGGAAGCCGATCACTGTTCAGTCCTCGGCGGGCACCGAACTGACCGTCTGTGGTGACAACGCCAAGGCGACGTTGACTGCAAACCAACTGACGGTCGACGGCCGCGGCGACGCACCGACTGCTGTTGATCTTTGCCTCACCGCTGCGGCCGGCGGGGACTACTCGGTGACTGCAAGCGTCATTCCGGATTCGGTCGAGAACCTGCACTGGAACACGGCAGGCGCACAGTGCCAGATCTTCGCGTCGTTCGACACCGTTCGGCCGGCTTCGATGAATGCATCTGCCAGCGTCGGATATGCAGCAGCACCCACGACGACACCGGCAACGAGCACGCCGGCAACAACGACACCGGCAACGACCACACCGGCCACCACGACGCCTGCAACCCCGGTCGTTCCGATCGTGCCGATTGTTCCGATCGTGCCCATCGTGCCCATCGTGCCGATTGTGCCTGTAGTTCCGGGTGCACCTGTTCCGTCGCAGCCGGTTGCAACTCCCGCAACTCCGGCGCCGTCGGCTCCGAAGCCGGCCACTGGCCCCCGCCCGGTTGCCATCGACGGTGGTGCTGCTGAACAGAATTCAGGCCGCAACGTCGCCGTCGCAGTGACGGGCCTCGGGCTTGTCGGAATGGCTGCTGCCGGAGCAGTTGCTCTCCGCCGCAAGCGATCCTGACACCAGGCACGTGTAGTAGACGTCGGCACCGATCACGCTTCGTGTGATCGGTGCCGACATTGATCAGACGCAGGGGGCGTCAATTCGCACGAGGTGCCGGGGGCGCCTCATCCCGCAGGAGACAGTTCGATGACCATGTACGAGTCGGATCCCAATCCATCCAATCCATACGACGATCCCAACCACGATCAGCCCGCGAGTCCAGGCAAAGGGCGTCGTGTCGCGTTCATTCTGGCTCTCATCGCGGTGTTGGCCGCCGGTGCTTCCATGGCCTTCGTCGGCCTGCGATCCTCCGATGGCGATGCTGCGATCCCGCCGAGTCCGGGAGTTGTCATGTCGCACTCCGCGAATCCGGCAACGCCTACGGATGCGTTGATGACTCCCAACACCCTTTCGCTCGACCCGGTCGGTGTTCAGGCGCCGATCGTGGACGCCACCGTGCCGGAAGGAGTTCTCACTCCGCCGGAGAACGTCAAGAACGTCGGAATCTGGCTCGACGGTGCATCTCTCGATTCCGCCACCGGCACGACCTTGATTGCCGGACACGTCAATCTGACCGGCCAGGGTAACGGCGCGCTGTTCGACCTGGGCACGATCGAGCCGGGTGAAGTGATCCGTACATCCGACGCGACGGGTAAGAGCACGTCGTGGAAGGTGACTGCGGTGACGACGCGCCCGAAGGCCGATGGTGTGGAGGAAAGCGTGCTGGCCGGCCCGGAAGGCCCTCGTAAGTTGGCAGTCGTAACCTGCGGCGGCGAACTGCAATTCGAGGACGGTGTGGGCAACTACGCCGACAACGTCTACCTGTACGCGGATCTGATGGTCTGAGACACAGGAATGATTCCGACGGTCCCCGATCCCTCTTCGTAGAGATCGGGGACCGCCTGTTGGATAGTGTCGCAGGTATGGATCTTCACTTGTCTGGAAAGCGTGCGATCGTTGCCGGTGGTAGCAAGGGGATCGGTCTGGCAATCGCCAGAGGTCTGGCCGCTGAAGGGGTCGACATCGCGATACTCGCGCGCACTGAGCGAACCGTCGTAAGCGTTGCACGAGATTTGGTTTCGGAGTTCGGAATTCGTGCGATCGGAGTCGTGACGGATACGCGAGACGACGACGCGGTTCAGGCGTCGGTGCGGCAAGTAGTAGAGGAGTTCGGCGGCGTCGACATTCTGGTCAACTCCGCAGCGACTCCGTTCAGCGCCGGAAAGCCGACGGATTTCGAGGCGACCACAGACGACGTCGTGCGAGACGAAGTCGAAGTGAAAGTGCTCGGCTACCTGCGCACTGCGCGTGCTGTAGCGCCGTATCTGATCGATCAGGGTTGGGGTCGGATCATCAACATCAGCGGTTTGGGTGCCAGAGAGGCAACCTCGATCGCCCACACGATCCGCAACGTCAGTGTGTCTGCGCTGACCAAGAATCTTGCAGACGAGCTGGGCCCCAAGGGAATCAACGTCACCGTCGTCCATCCGGGCGTGACGCGGACCGAGAGGTTGACCGCGCGGATTGCGCGCGAGTCGGAAGAATCCGGCCGCTCGCAGGCGGAGGTGGAGCGGGGTATCGCGACGAATTCGATACACCGGATCATCGACGCCGAAGAGGTAGCCGATGTCGTGACCTTCCTGGCATCGCCGCGAAGCATCGCGATCACCGGTGACGCGGTGGCAGCGGGTGGAGGAGTGCCGGGGCCGGTCTACTACTGAAATTGTGCGTACTGCTACCTGCCGGCGGTGGTGACGATCGTGTGAACGCGTCCGCCGCCGAGTCTCTTGCTTTCGTACATCGCCGAATCGGCGACTTTCTGCATGTCCGTGAACGCTGCTGCGCGGTCTTCTCCGGCGACGAATTTGTGGGTACGCACGGCGATTCCGACGCTCGACGTCGATGGTATCTCGTCGGTATTCGAGTGCATTGCCGGTCCGATCGAGTTGAGCATCGGTCCGATGGCTGGCACAGAAAGTCTTTGGACGAGGATGAATTCGTCGCCGCCGATCCGCGCGACGACAGCATCGGCGTGTGCCCAGGCGGATAACCGCTGCGATACCCGGAGAATGATGCGATCGCCGACGTCGTGTCCGTGCACGTCGTTGATCGTCTTGAACCGGTCGATGTCGATCGCGATCACGAGTAGTGCCGCAGATTCTTGACGCTGGAACCCCTCGAGTACCTTCTCGACGTGGCGGTCGAGGCCACGACGGTTCAAGAGGCCGGTGAGAGGATCGAGGTCGGAACTGGAAGCATCCATGCTGAGCATCGTCAGCACGATCTGCGAGATGAATGCGCAGACTACCAACGCGGTGATGACGACCAGTACTTTCGAAACACCAAGGGCTGGATCGCGATCCGGCCCGAACAGAATTGGCTGCGCAGCCACCGCGATCACAAGAAGCGAAAAAGCTATGTGCGCGATCTGCAACTTCGGGTTGTGGAAGTAGGCGATGTAGATGCCGACCAGAGCAAAAATGACACAGGTGAGCAATCGTGCGAGCTGGGAGGAATCTCCAACGACGGAGATCGTGACCGCGATGTCGCAGAAGACCACGAAACCGAACGAGCGACGCTTTGTGGGGCCGAAGACCCACCATGAGACTCCGACTACGAAGCACGAGATCACGACAACAGTATTGAAGAACAACGCAATCGTGCTTGTCGGACCGGCAGGGCTGAATCTGTTCAGTAGTGCGCACACTCCCAGTCCGATGACAATGATGCCAAGTAATAGCCGGGTGGCGGTCGTGAGGCCGTTGTCGCGGAGATAGCGAGTGAAGCGGTCGTATTGATCGGGAAGAATCAACCACTCGCGGGTCAACGTCCTCATCGACTTCATCTGCGATGTCATGAGTGCATCAGTCCTCGAAGGCTGGAGCGTGCGCCATTCATCGCGAACTGATTCCTCTTCTGTCTGGCACCTTGCAATGCTAACTGGATCGATGCCGCATCGGACCGAGATGTTCGGATCGGCGACCCGGATGTCTGCGTTGCGCCAGCGTGGAGTATAAATACATCTTGTGTCTATGTTGTATTCCGCTTCCGAAACCGTCTTCCGCGAAGTCAAGGAGCTGATCCTTTCCGGCGAGCTCGCCGGCGGGGAGCTGATCAGTGAGGGTGACATCGCTGCACGGACCAATGTGAGCCGAACGCCGGTGCGTGAGGCGTTTCTGCGTCTCGAGTCGGAAGGTTGGATGCGCCTCTATCCGAAGAAGGGGGCGCTGATCGTCCCGGTCGCGGATGGGGAAGCGGAACACGTAGTCAGTGCCAGACAGCTCGTCGAGACTCAGAGCGTTCGAGTGGTGTCGGTCCGACCGCACGCACGGGAAGCGCTTGTCGCAGCGTTGCGCGCGAATCTGATCGAGCAACGTGAGATTGCTGATCGCGGGGACGTGGCCGCGTTCAGCGCAATCGATGCAGACTTCCACAAGATGATCGTTGCCGCCGGCGGGAACCCTTTGCTCGACTCGTTCTACGCGAGTCTGCGCGACAGGCAACGACGGATGACAGCCCGGTCGATCTCACGCGACCCCGGCCAACTCTCGCGCATCCTTGCCGATCACACCGCGCTTACCGACCTCGTCGACACAGGCGATGCCGACGGATACAACACTGCCGTCCTCACACACATGCGCCAGGTCCACGGCCTCGGCTTCGAAGGAACTCTGTGATGAGCACCCAAACGATCGGCGCTGGGACCGCGGCCGAAACTCGTCTCGAGGGTGAACGCCTCTCCGGCGGAAAGTGGCTGTGGCTGACCGTTGCCGCCAGTATGTTCGCCGCTGCCTGGGGCGGAAACGAATTCACCCCACTGCTGGTGATGTACCGACTCGACCACGGCTATTCGCCGGTGATGGTCGATTTCTTCCTCTTCGCCTACGTCGTCGGAATTGTGCCGGCCCTGCTGCTCGGCGGCCCGCTGTCCGATCGATTGGGTCGACGCCCGATCATGCTCCCCGCGCCGATCATCGCGATCGCCGGTTCGACGCTGCTCGCTTTCGGGGCGGACTCCGCCGCTGCTCTCATCCTGGGAAGAATCCTCTGTGGCATTGCCTTGGGGATCGGTATGGCCGTCGGCGGCTCCTGGGTCAAGGAGTTGTCCACGCAACCTTGGGACCCGACGGCGTCGGAAGGCGCAGGTGCTCGGCGAGCAGCGATGAGTCTGACCGCGGGCTTCGCCTTGGGAGCGGGTGCTGCGGGAATCTTGGCGCAGTGGGCGCCCATGCCGAGTGTGTTGGCGTACGTGTTGCACATCGCGATCACCGTCCTCGCCGCCATGGCGCTGTGGCGTGCGCCCGAAACACGACCGGCACAGGCGAAATCCGACCGTCGCAGGTTGATCGACGACCTCAAGATCCCCTCGGCAGGTCACCCCAGATTCCTCTACGTCGTCGTTCCGTTGGCGCCGTGGGTGTTCGGTGCCGCCAGTGTCGCGTATGCAGTTATTCCGGCGCTCATGACCGGGCACAGTGGCGATGCGCCCGTGGCCTTTTCGGCTCTGCTGTGCATGGTCGCGCTGACATGCGGATTCGCGATTCAGTCGTTGGGGCGCAAGATCGACACCGACCGCAGTGCTCGTGGCGCCGTTGTGGCTCTGGTGTTTCTGGTGGTCGGTATGGCCGGCGCTGCTCTGGTTGCGTCGACGCTGACCGTGGCGATCGCGATCGTGGCTGCAGCGATCCTCGGTTGCGGGTACGGCATGGCATTGGTTTCCGGGTTGCTGGAGATCCAGCGAATCGCGGGGCCGGACGATCTGGCAGGACTGACCGCGGTGTTCTACTCGATCACCTACATCGGTTTTGCTGTGCCTGCGTTGCTGGCGATGCTGTCGGAAAGCATTCCGGCGCTGAGCTACACGGTGACTCTTCTGTTCGGATCAGCCGCCGCCGCTGCCTGCTTGATTCTGATTCTCTTCAAGTCGCGTTCACATCTTCCGAGCGCGTGAAGCCGGCCCGCCGACCCCTGCGAGAGTCGGCGGACCGGGGCGAAATCACGCGTCTACAGTTGCGGAACCGTTTTCCGAATTGTGGACCGAATTGTGTACCGAACCAGCCGGAACCGATGCGGTCTTGTTCAGGCCGTTGAGCAAACCGGTGATATCGACGCCTGAGCTTTCGAGAGTTTCGATGACACCGGCAATCACCTGGGGACTGATTCCCAGGATCGAGCCGATCGAACCCTGCGCCCCGTCGCTTCCGCCGACGATGGAGATCCGATCGATGTCGCCGACCGGCTTCGCTGCTGCTGCGGTGGCGTCGACCAGTGCTGCCAGAACGTCAGGCAGAGTGAGCAACTGCGCGGCCTGCGGGGTGTAGGAATTGAGCGCCTCGGCGATCTGACGCTTACCGGCAGCTTCGGCTTCGAGCTTGGCGCGCAAACCATCCGCTTCGGCCTGCTGTTCGGCGCGAACGGCGTCGGCCGCTACCTTGCGGCCGTCAGCTTCGGCTTCCAGACGTGCTCGAAGGCCGTCGGCATCAGCCTGCTGCTCGGAGCGAACAGCGTCGGCGACGAGCTTTCGTGCATCGGCCTGAGCCCCGCCGGCCTGCCTTGCTGACTCGGCCTGTGCCTGGGCGCGGAGGATCGCGGCCTGTCGCTCACCCTCTGCGCGTGCGATGGAGGCTTGGCGTTCGGCCTCGGCCGGTGCAATGACATCTGCCTGCAATGCCGCTTCCGATTGCTGGGCGCGACGACGCTCGACCTCGGTGCGAGCTTCGACGCGGGCCGCCTCGGCCTGCTCACGTGCGATTCCGACGGCCTTCTCGGCCGTTGCCTGCGCGAGTGGTCCGGCCTGGTCGGCTTCGGCATTCTCGGCTTCGGTCTGTGCTCGAAGGCGAGCGAGTTCGACGTCGCGCTTCTGATTTGCACTCGCGATCGCAGTGTCGGCCTCGGCCTGTGCGACGGAGCCTGCCTGTCGCGCCTTTGCCGACTGGATCTGCGAATCACGCTCTGCTTCAGCAGTTCCGATCGCGGCATCACGTTTGACCTCGGCGATGCGGCGCTGACCGAGCGATTCGAGATAGCCGTTGAAGTCGGAGATTCCCGCGATCTTGATGACATCGACTTCCATGCCGATGCGGGCGAGGTCGCCGCCTGCCTCCTCGACCACGCTGCGCGCGAGCGAATCGCGGTTGGAGTTCAGATCCTCGACCGTCATGGTCGCGGTGATTCCGCGCAGGCTGCCGGCGAGGATTTCGTTGATCTGCTGCTGGAGTTCGTCCAGGTCGGAGGTCAGGAATCGTTGCACCGCTGTCTGAACCGCTTCGTCCGCGGAACCGATTCGTACCAGGCCGACTGCCTCGACGTTGACCGGAACACCGTCGTTGGAGAGCGCATTCTTGAGATTGATGCTGACGTTGAACGGCTCGAGCGACATGATGTCGACGCGTTCGATTCCCGGAATCTTGAACCGGGCTCCGCCGCGGACGACTTTCGGCTTGCCTCGTCCGGTGAAGACCGCCACTTCGTTCGGCGGGACCTTGACGTAGTTCTTCACGTAGATCGCGGGGAGAACGATGAAGATGATTACTGCGACTACAACCGCAATGATGATGATTGGCAGCATGTATCGAGTCCTTAGATCGCGTCGTCAACCGTGACGACGTGAAGGTATTGATCGTCTACATCGGCGATGTAGACGGTGGTGCCGGTGGTGAGCGCCATCGGCTGTGCACTGACGGCCTTGGCCTGCACGCGATTGCCTTCGGCGTCGACGAACGAGACTTCTCCCCAACCTTCGGCTGCAATGGTGAGAGTGACCGTGCCCAACAGCCCGGAGTACGAAGCTCGTCCGATGTGCGAATTATCTTGTTGTTCAAGGAGATAGGGGAGAAGTAGGCCGCGCGTGACGACAACGAGAACGGCGGCGAGTGCGAGTGCTGCAATCGCCGCTACCAATGTCGGAGCGTCCGCGAGAGTGGCAGCTACGCCGCCGGCGCCGAAGCCGAAAAGTGCTGTGGCCAAGGTTGTCAGGCTCAGAAATGGCAGCCCGTCTGCGTGGCCGCCGCCCAGATCTGCAACCTCGCCGACGGCAAAGGCTCCGACCAGGGCCACGACCCCGATCACGAAACATATTGTGAATACAACGAACATCGATCCCCCGATCTACCTGTCGAGGAAGCGTGCCCTGAGAATTGTGTTGTCGGGGTCGTCCCTCGGCCCACCTCTATAGTAAAGGTAAGACAAAGATAATCGGCGCATTCGGAATGTTTCGGCGTGGTGATATCGCGGTGAGAGAGCGTCAGAGACGAGGCAGAGAGCGCTGATTCAGCCATGCATCCCACAGTGGGCGCAATGGAGTGTCGGTGAAACGTGAAGCGAGATCGGTGAATTGCTCGGTACTGACCGTGCTGTGCCGATGCTTCGTGGTCCACTGACGGATCAGTTCGAAGAACTTCTCGTCTCCGAGAACGCCGCGCAGGGCGTGCAGAGTCAATGCGCCCCGCTTGTAGATTCGATCGTCGAACATCAGGGCAGGACCGGGATTGGCGACGATCAAGTCCTGAGATTTACGCCCGAGCCCTTGATAGGCGTTTGTCGCGAGTTGGTTCGAGGACGGGCCACCGGAATTCTCGGACCAGATCCACTCCGCGTAACAGGCAAAGCCTTCGTGCAGCCAGATGTCGCACCACTGCCCGAGAGTGAGGCTGTTGCCGAACCATTGATGGGCAAGCTCGTGTGCGACAAGACGTTCGGAACCGCGCCTGCCCGTGCAATGGTTGGCTCCGAAGATCGAGAGTCCCTGCGCTTCGATGGGGATTTCGAGTTCGTCGTCGGTGACCACAGCGGTGTAGTCGGCAAAGGGATACGGTCCGAACAGCTTTCCGAAGACCTCCAACATCTGGGGTTGGCGCCCGAAGTCGACGTCGAACGCTGCTCGCAGCCGAGGTGGGTGAACGGCGAAGACCGGTACCGGCCCGGCGCTCACTTGTCGGTGCTCGTACTGACCGATCTGAATGGTTGCCAGGTAGGTTGCCATCGGTTCGGTCTGCTCGTAGACCCACGTCGTCTGACTCGCACGGGTCTGCTTGCGGATCAGCTTGCCGTTGGCGAGGGCATAGAACGGGGAATCGGTGGTGATCGAGATTCGGTACGACGCTTTGGAAATCGGATGGTCGTCGCACGGGAACCAGGACGCCGCGCCGTTGGGCTGACTTGCGACCAAAGTTCCTTCGTCGAGTTCCTCCCAGCCGACTTCGCCCCACAGGCTCTTGATCGGCTCGGGGTTGCCGCTGTACGCGATGGTGACCGACAGGGCACCGCCCGCGGGGATCTTGGTAGACGGCGTGAGGATCAGCTTGTTGTTCAAGTGCGCGTACTTGGTGCCGCGGGCACCGTTGACGGACACCTTGGACACCTGCAGGTTCTGCGCGAGGTCGAAGCTGAACTTGGATCGGCTCTCGGTGGTGACAGCGGTGATGACAGCTTTGCCGGCGAGACGGTTGCTGAAGACCTTGTACGTCAGTTCCAGTTCGTACCGGGACACGCGGTACCCGCGGTTGCCGTTGAGCGGCAGGTACGGATCGATCGGCTCCTCGAGCATTCGGTTCGGCTTCACGACGCCACCCACGGTGCAATCGGGTTGCCCTGCCAGCGGGTGGAGGGCGGAACGGTGTCACCTCGCATCACCAGAGATGCAGGCCCTACCGTCGCTCCCGCGCCGATGCCGGCTGCGGGTAGCGCGACACAGTGCGGTCCCAGCGTTGCTCCTGCTCCCAAAGTGACGGTGTCCATGGACATGATCCGATCATGGAAGAGATGAGTTTGCACGACGCACCCCCGTTCCACTGTCGCTCCGTCGCCCAAAGTCACAAGATCTGCCTCGGGTAGCCAGTACGACTCACACCAAACGCCCTTACCGATCTTGGCCCCGAGTCCACGCAAGAAGATGTTCAGTACGGCCGTACCAGTCGCCGCGCGAGCGAACCACGGCGCCGCGACGGTCTCGACGAAGGCGTCGGCTACCTCGTTTCGCCAGACGAACGAACTCCACAGCGGATGCTCGACCTTGGCGATGCGCCCGACGACGATCCACTTGGCGGCGATGGTGATCGCGCCCGCCACTGCTCCGGCGACGAGCAGAATTACGCCGCTCAACAGAGCCGCGAACCAGAATCCGACGGCGCCGACCAGTGCTTCGAGTGCAAACAGAACACCGAGACCGATGCCGAACGTGACCATCACGGGGATCAGTCGGCAGGTTTCGACCACTCCGCGGGCGATCTTGAGTCGCATCGGCGGATTGAACGTGCGGGCGGCGTCGGTGTCCCCGGCAGCCCTTCTCAGACGTACCGGTGGACTACCCAGCCACGATGATCCGGACTTGGCCTTGGACGGGGTAGCCGACAGAACCGCCACGAGACCGTTCTTGGGGACGCGTCGACCGGGGGCGGTCATACCGGAGTTGCCGAGGAACGCACGCTTGCCGATCTTGGCCTGTTCGATGTGCATCCAGCCGCCGCCGAGGCCGTAGCTCGCAACCATGGTGTCGTCGGCGAGGAATGCGCCGTCGGCGACCGTCGTGAACTTGGGAAGGAGGAGCACGGTGGATGCTTCGACGTTCTTGCCGATCTTGGCGCCGAGGAGGCGGAGCCATCCCGGCGTCAGCAGGCTCGCGTAGAGCGGGAAGAGGAAGGTTCTGGCCGAGTCGAGCAGGCGTTCGGTCGCCCACACCTGCCAGCCGATGCGGCTGCGGACAGGGTGGTAGCCGGGGGTCAGCCCGATCGAGAGAAGACGAACGGCCACAAGGGTGATGACTGCGAAGACGAGCAAACTCAGGATGGTCGCGACGGGAAGCATGATCAGCGATTGGAGCACTGCACTCGCGAGCGTGTCGGTGTCGCGGATCCACCAACCGATCAAGGCGATTCCGGCCATCAGAGCGAAGATCGGCATACCGGCCAGGAAGACCGAGGTGACGCCGTATACCGGCACCCAGCCGGGTGCGCGCTTCGGATGTTCGGCCGGCCAAGGATGATTCGCTTTCCCGACCTTGGTGGCGGGGGAGCCGGCCCACTGCTGGTTTGCCTTCACTCGGCCGAACACCGCAGATCCGGGTTCGACGACGGCGTCGCGACCGATACGCGCGCCGGGCAGAAGCGTCGAGCGTGAACCGACGGAGGCGCCGTCGCCGATCTTGATCTCGCCGATGTGAATGACGTCGCCGTCGATCCAGTGGCCGGAGAGGTCGACTTCGGGTTCGACGGAGCAGCCGTCACCGAGTTCGAGCATGCCGGTGATGGGAGGAAGTGTGTGGAGATCGACGCCGCTGCCGATGTCGGCGCCGAGGGCGCGGGCGTAGTAGAGCATCCACGGTGCGCCCGAAAGGTTTGCTGCGCCACTGGCTTCGGTGAGTCGGAGCGCTATCCACAGACGCAGGTGTTCACTACCACCTCGCGGGTACGTTCCTGGCTCCAACTTGCGTAGGAGCAGGCGCGCCCCGACGACGGCGATGGTCATACGGCCGATCGGCGTGATGAACACGATGAACGCCAACAGGATCCACCACCACGAGACCGTGGGCGCCCAGCTGACGTCGACGAACCAGCCGAGGACGTTGTTCGCGATCGCCAGCCACGTCACCCACTGCAGTCCGGTGAGCGTCGTGAGCGGAACGGTGACGGCGATCTGCGCGAGCTGAGTCTTCAAGGGTGTCGGAGCGACGATGCGCGGCTCCACAGTTTCGGTGGGTGCCAATTCGTCGAGATATTCGGCGAGCGATCCCAACCGTGGGTGGTCGTAGAGCTGTGCGACGGTCACTTCGGGGAACCGCTCGCGCAGGGCGGTCACCAACTGAGCCGCAGAGAGGGATCCGCCGCCCACTTCGAAGAAGTCGTCGTCGAGTCCGGTGATCTGCGCGCCCAGGATCGATCCCCACAGGCCGGCAACCCAGGCAGCGGTGCCGTCGAGGCCCAACGCGGCCCCCGCATCTTCACCGGCGCCGGGCAAGGGCCACGGCAGCGCATTGCGGTCGACCTTGCCTGACGTACGCGTCGGAAGTTCGTTCATCAACGCCAGACGCGGCACGAGGGCTGCTGGTAGCTGCTCGCTGAGCAGCGCATGAGCGGCCTTGAGATCGAAGTCGGGATCCGTGCTGGCGATGTATCCGACGAGGAGCTGGTTGCCGGCTGCAGTCTTCTTCACGGCTGCGGCAGCGCCGCTCACGCCCGGCAGGTTCTGCAAGGCGTTGTCGACCTCACCGAGTTCGATGCGCCTGCCGCCGAGCTTGACCTGATCGTCCGCGCGGCCCTGGAACATCAGGCCGGTGGTCTCGAGCCGGACCAGGTCGCCGCTTCGGTAGGCGCGATCCCACCCGAGCGAGGGCATCGACGCGTACTTCTCGGCGTCCTTCGCGGGATCGAGGTAACGGGCGAGGCCGACGCCGCCGATCACCAGCTCGCCCACCTCACCGACCGCGACGGGATTGCTCTGGGCGTCGACGACGGCAAGGTCCCAGCCGTCGAGGGGGAGGCCGATGCTGACGGGGCTCTTGCCGTCCATCAGTGCGCCGCAGGCGACGACGGTTGCCTCGGTGGGGCCGTAAGTGTTCCAGACCTCGCGGCCCTCGACGGCCAGGCGCTCTGCCAGTTCGGGTGGGCAGGCTTCGCCGCCGAAGATCAGGAGTCGAACGGCTTCGAGGGCCTCGGCCGGCCACAGAGACGCAAGCGTCGGCACAGTGGAGACGATGCTGACGTCACGCGAGACCAGCCACGGGCCGAGGTCCATGCCGCTGCGAACCAGTGAACGAGGCGCCGGGACGAGGCAGGCGCCGTGACGCCACGCGAGCCACATCTCCTCGCAGGACGCGTCGAATGCCACGGAGAGTCCCGCGAGGACGCGGTCACCAGGCCCGATGGGCTCGTCCTGGAGGAACATGCGCGCCTCGGCGTCGACGAAGGCAGCGGCATTGAGGTGAGTGACCGCGACGCCCTTCGGGGTGCCCGTGGATCCTGAGGTGAAGATGATCCAAGCGTCGTCCTCGGGTTCGGGTTCGCGAACCGGTGGATGTTCGAGCCGCTTCGGCGCCGTCCCCGGCTGGATTCCGTCGCCGGTGATGATCGCCGCTACCTGCGCCTCGCCGAACACCAACTCGGCGCGCTCTTCCGGATCGTCGGCGTCGACGGGAACGTAGGCGGCGCCCGCCGCGAGGATCGACAGGATCGCGACGTACAGCGAACGCGAACCTGACGGCATCCTGATTCCGACGCGGTCACCTGCGCCGACGCCGGCATCACCGAGCCAGCGCGCACCGAGCTCGATCTCGTCGAGCAACTCCGAGTACGACAGTGTGGTGTCGCCGTCGTCGATGGCAGGTGCTTCCGGGTTGGCCTCGGCTGAGGCCCGCACGATGTCGATGAGCGTGCGCGGCGCAGGTGCATGCGCCGACCGTAGGAATACGGACGGAATCCCGAAAGATTGTTCCGTCTCCGACTGCGACTGGAGTGGCAAACCCGTTGGTCCTGTTCTACTCACGAAACTTAGAGTCCTGCGAACTGTCGAGTTGAAAGTCTCATGACAAGTTTGCGAGTTGGTGAACAGATATGCCTAATGCAACATGCCGAACGTGCCGGTCAGTCCGTACTGGCAGCTTGCGCGTGGCCTTCTGCCGAGTCGGCGAACTCGGGTGTGTCGAACACCTCTCCGCCCAGCGGATCGACGACCTTCGATTCCTCGGAGAAGTCGACGGCGCCGGTATCCGGGTCGATGTTGACCGCATGGGCGGGAACTTCGTGGACCGCGACGAGCATGTGGGCGTCGGAGGGATCCGTCATGATTCCGCTTTGTGACGGGGTGAGCCCGGCGAAGGTCGACGAGATCTTCAGATCGCGGAGCCGCTTTTCGGTGGGTTGCGGAACGTCGGTCGATGCCGAGGCATTTGTAGAAACCCGCAGGTAGCGTGGTGCCGAAGCGACCTCGTATCGGAACGCCTTCAGCATCGACAGACATGCCAGCACCATGATGACCGAGAACGGTACCGCCGTGGCGATGGCAACGGTTTGCAGCGCCGTGAGCGATCCACTGCCACCCACGATGAGGAGAACTGCGGCCGCGGCACCGGAGAGGAACGTCCAGTAGACACGCGTGATCTTGGAGGTCTCCAAGCTGCCACCGGTCGCGAGGATGTCGATGACGATCGAGCCGGAGTCCGCGGACGTGACGAAGAAGAACACGATCACGACGATCGCGAGAACACTCGAAATCGTTCCGAGCGGAAGTCCGTCGAGAAGCGTGAACAACGACGTGTTGGTGTCCACTGCGCCGGATGCGTCGAGCATCGTGCCCTCGTTGCGCTGACGCAGAATGCCGGAGTTACCGAAGATCGTGAACCACAACGAACCGACCAGCGTCGGGGCCAGCAGCACACCGAAGACGAATTCGCGGATGGTGCGGCCGCGTGAGATGCGCGCGATGAACATGCCGACGAACGGTGCCCAGCTCATCCACCAACCCCAGTAGAAGATGGTCCATGCGCCCTGCCAGCCGTCTTCGGCGAACGGGGACGTACGCAGCATCAGTTCGGGCAAGGCCTGGACGTATCCGCCGAGGTTCTGCACCCACGACTGCATGAGGAACAGCGTCGGTCCCAGAATCAGGACGAACAGTGCCAGCGCGGCAGCGAGCATCATGTTGATGTTGGAGAGCCACTTGAGGCCCTTGGTGACGCCGGAGACGACCGAGAAGGTGGCCATGCCCGTCACGATGACGATGATGGTGATGACCAACCAGTTGTCGGTCTCCACCCAGCCGAGGTAGTCGAGGCCGGCCGAGATCTGCTGGACACCGAAGCCCAGCGACGTCGCGACACCGAACAGCGTGCCGACGATGGCGACGACGTCGATGGCGTGGCCGATCTTTCCTTCGATGCGAGCCCGTCCGAGGAGCGGCTCGAGCAACCAACGGATCGAGAGCGGACGACCCTTGCGGTAGGTCATGTACGCCAGACCAAGGCCGACGACGACGTAGATCGCCCATGCATGAAGGCCCCAGTGGAACAGCGTCAGTTCCATCGCTTGATTGGCTGCGGCGTCCGTGGATCCCGCGATCTGCCCGGCGACGGGAGGGTTCACATAGTGCGAAAGGGGTTCTGCCACTCCGTAGAACACGAGGCCGATGCCCATCCCGGCGCTGAAGAGCATCGCGAACCACGAGAGCATGCCGAACTCGGGCTGCTCGTCGTCACGTCCCAATCGGATGTTGCCGATGCGGCTGATTCCGCAGTACAGCGCAAAGATCACGAAACCGGTAGCCGAGAGGATGTACCACCAGCCGACGCCGTCGCTGATCGCGTTGTTGAGAGTTTCGAAAGCATCCGCAGCGGTTCCCGCATAGATCACGGCAAAGGCGATCAGGGCAAAGATCACTATCGACGCGGGGATGAACACGGGTTTCCTTAGTTCACGCCACGCAGTTTTGACCGCAGTCATTCCACTCCTCGAACGTTCAGGCATTCACAGCGCCCATACGGGCAGCCACGTGTCACGCGTAGGTGGGCGTTGCGCTCACACCATCGCAGGTCAAGACCGGGCTATTGCTTTGAAATTCAACGTAACGTCAAGTTTCGGTCAACTCAACTGGACGAAAGATGCTGCACTGTCGCGAAAGTTCTCACTGGATACCGTAGTTCCGGTTGTAAATCGTTGGGTAATAGTGGCATTGGGCCATGAGTGGAATGCTGAACGGCGAATTCGATTGGTACGGTGAGTTGAATCGGTCGAGTCGACGCTCACCGATTGACCACATTTGTCAAACTCGGCGAAACAGCCTGTCTGTCAGGTGGTTAACTCCTGGTGTGCTTGCCCGATCGTGGCGGTCAGGTGTCGATACCTAACTGTGATTGTGATGGTCGCAACTATCAGTGATGCGGGCCCTGTTCGCCCCGCTGAGCGTCGATCAGATCCATCGCATCCTTCAGACCCAAGCCCGGATGCAGTTCGCGTAGTGCCTTGATTGCCGGAATACGGTCGTCAGTCGACGCGAGTGCGCTACGGACGTCGTCGGCGGGTATTTCGGTGGGGGCAGTCGTCCCTTCCCACCACACCGACTGAGGTTTGTTCCTGTTTCGCCAGGCTTGGACGGTGCCGTAGGCAAATCCGGCCGTCGCGAAAAGCCAGATTGCCAGGCGAACCCAATTACCGGTTGTCGGTTCCGTGGTCACTGTATGGATGGTGCTCGGACCGATTACGACTACGAGCAGGACGAGGCCAATCGTCTGCCACCATCGCTCGACGCGCCTGCTCGGATTCCACCACTCGGCCATCGATCGATACTCGCACAGGGCTGCTGTTTCGGTGCGACGATGGAGATCATGGAGATTCGTGATGCGGTGGAGCGACTTCGGGCGGATTCCGGGACCTCGATGATCTTCGGAGAACCGCACCAGACCAGCGACGGATCGACGATCATCACGGTTTCGCGTCTACACCGGCGGTGGCGGGGCGACCCGATACCGGTGCCAGTGGGAGTGTTCTCGATCCACGAGGGTGAGCCGTCGTGGTCACCGGCCGTCGATCACACCAGGGCGGCTTTGATGGGGGAGTTCATCGGGCTGGCGGCCGCGGTGATCGCAACCCTGGCAGTTCTACGTCGACCGCCCTGGCCTGATGTGACGATTCAGAAGGGGTGACCCAGAATTACGCCGATCAGTTGGAACGGCATCGCGAGGAACATCGATCCGACGTAGAGCGGATAGCGAATCGGATCGCCGGCGAGGTAACCCTCGGCGAGCCAGGCCATGACGTCTGCTGATCCCATAGTCGTTACTTCCCTTCGCTGTTGTGGTTCACCGACATTTTCGGTCGTGGGAGTTGTTTTGTTACAAGCGAACTCGAAGGAGGAGTACATGTGAAGGCAGTTTCGACGCAGCAAACGTCGTCAAGCGAGATCCCCGGGGGCGGTGTCCTCTACCAGCTAAGTCTCGATACTTAGCACTGTTCCGTAGTGAAATCTGTGCGTTCTGCACATGTCGGGACAATTCGGTGAGCCCTACAGTCGCTGCATGACAACGACACCTTCTCCTCTCTCAGGCAAGACCGTCGTACTGATCGGCGGCGGAACAGGCATCGGGCTGCGAGTGGCGCAGCTTGCCGTCGACGCCGGCGCGCAGGTAGTTCTCGGTGGCCGAACCGCATCCAAGCTCGAAGCAGCGGCCGCGCAGCTGGGTGAGGCTGCGCACTGGTTCACCGTCGACACCTCCGACGACGACTCGGTGAAAGCGTTCTTCACCAACATCCCCAGCGTCGACGCTCTCTTCACCACGGCTGCCGATTACCAGGTCGGCTCGTTCCGTGAACAGAGCGTCGAGGAAGCGGCGTCGCCGTTCACCTCCAAGTTCTGGGGGCAGTACCGCGTCGTGCACGCTGCGCTCGACAAGCTGACACCCACCGCATCGGTGGTCCTCATGTCCGGCGCTGCCAGTGTGCGGCCACCCGCAGCTGCCGCGGCATACGTTGCAGCCAACGCGGCAATCGAGGGGCTCGGGCGGGGGCTGGCGGTCGAACTGTCGCCGATCCGCGTCAACACTGTCGCTCCCGGAACCATCGACGGGCATCTGTGGGCTCAGCGCCCGGCGGAGGTTCGGGAGGCCGCGTTCACCTGGAGTGCCGAGAACAACGTGCTCGGCCGCGTCGGGAACGAAGACGAGATTGCACAAGCGGTGTTCTATCTCTTCACCAACACGTACACAACGGGTTCCACGCTGTACCCCGACGGCGGGTACGCGTTGCGTTAGACCCGTGCCATTTGGCGACTGTGTGAAATGACGACTGTGCGAAATGCATTGTCGTAACACGAAGAAACGCCAATTCGCCCATAGGCGTGACCCCTGCCACATTCGTACCGTCTTCTCCGAGAACACTTCCCAACTATTCGAGGAGTCCGTCATGAAAAACACGTCAGCGACCGCCGCCGGCGGTGAAGTGTCCGACGGTGACGACTACGCGCTCACCCGCGTTCCCGACGAAGCACGATATTCGTGGTTCTCGGTGGCAGTACAGCGATTCGGTCAGGTATCGGCACTCGCACAGTTCTTGCTCGGTGCGACGCTCGGCTACGGTATGACGTTCTGGAATGCCTTCTGGGCATTGACAGTCGGGGCGGTGATTCTCGAGGTCGTCTGTATTTTCATCGGCATCATCGGGGTTCGTGAAGGGCTCAACACATCGGTGGTCGCACGCTGGTGTGGATTCGGGCACGCAGGTTCCGAGGTGATCGGTTTGGTGATCGGGGTCAGCCTGATCGGTTGGTTCGGCATTCAATCTGCTGTCTCTGCATCAGGTTTGCACGGAATCATGCCGTTTCTGCCGCAGTGGGCGTGGGCTTTGGCCTTCGGTCTCCTGATCACCGCGATAGTCCTTCGCGGGTTCGGATCCATGCAACTGATCGCCAACATCACCGTTCCGCTGTTCCTGATCCTGGTCGGTTGGGCCGTCGTCGCCGAACTGCGTAATCACTCGCTGTCAGATCTGATGACATCTGCGCCGGCCGGGCCGGAGCTCAGCTTCCTCGCCGGAACTACCATCGTCGCAGGCGGTTTCATTGCCGGAGCAGTGATCACACCTGACATGACGCGCTTCAACCGCACGGCAGGCGATGTCGTGAAGCAGACGCTCGTCGGAATAACGTTGGGCGAATACGTGATCGGGCTGACCGGTGTTCTCCTTGCCCATGCCGTTCGCAGTTCCGACATTGCCACGATCATTCTCTCGTCGGTCGGTTGGGTCGGCGTTCTGATCATCGTTCTCGGCACCTTCAAGATCAACGACTGGAACCTGTACAGCTCGGGGCTCGGCGTCGTGAACTTCATCGACGTCGTGTTCGGTCGACGGATCAATCGCGCAGTTGTCACAGCAGTTGTCGGCATCACCGGTTCGGTCCTCGCGGCTGCCGGAATCCTGAACTCGTTCACCGACTTCCTGATCCTGTTGGGCGTCGGATTCCCGCCGATCGCCGGGATCATGGTGGCGGAATACTTCATCGTCAAGACATGGCGCAAGGATCTGGCGGAGAGTCGAGCTGCGGGTACCCTCCCGAACTCGGCACCCACTTGGGTACCGGCCACGCTGGTGATCTGGATCGTCTCGGCGCTGATCGGTCATTACAGCACCTTCGGCCTGCCGTCGATCAACGCGGTGGCCTCGGCCTTCGTTCTCTACGTCGTCGCGGGTCGACTCGGCCTGATTCGCGGAGTCGGACGCACCGCAACCGAAGCGCCGCAAGAGACTTCGGGAAGATCTGCGCTCACGCACTAGCACGGCACACACTGTAGAAGGGAGTTCGCGATGCGAATCGGAATCGACGTCGGTGGTACGAACACCGATGCGGTCCTGATGGACGGGACCACCGTCATCGGGCATGTCAAACACTCGACCAGCAAGGACATCACCGGCGGAATCGGCGGAGCTCTGACGGCGCTGCAGCAGCAGTACTCGTTCTCTCCCAGCGCTGTTCAAGCAGTGATGATCGGCACGACGCACTTTCTCAACGCTCTCATCGAGCAACGCGGACTTGCACCGACAGCGGCTCTGCGATTGGGGCTTCCGGCGACCGCGGCGCTTCCTCCGATGGTGGGGTGGCCGCGAGACCTGGTCTCCGCTGTGCAAGGAAGGCGCTACCTCGCTCACGGTGGGCACGAGTTCGACGGTCGTCGTATTTCGTCGCTGGACCCCGACGAGATTCGCCGCCATGCCGCCGATATGGCTCGCAGCGGTACTCGTTCGGTCGCAATATCTTCGGTGTTCTCTCCGGTCAATCTCGAATGCGAAGCGGCCGCCGCGGAGATAGTGCGTGAGGAACTCGGCCCGGACGTCGCAATTTCGCTCTCGCACGAGATCGGTCGAGTGGGTCTACTCCAGCGGGAGAACGCGACCATCATCAATGCTGCGCTGCGCGAGCTCGCCGATCACATCGTCGACGGTCTTGCCCGATCTTTGGTCGAGCACGGCATTGTCGCGCCGCTGTACCTGAGCCAGAACGACGGAACCTTGATGGACATCGAGTACGCGAGGCGTTATCCGGTGGCGACTTTCGCATCGGGACCGACCAACTCCATGCGAGGCGCCGCTGTGCTGTCCGGTCTGGCCAGCTGTGCGGTGATCGACATCGGAGGTACCACTACCGACGTGGGCGTATTGACCAACGGTTTCCCGCGAGAAGCCACCACGGAGGTGACGGTCGCCGGGGTACGGACCAATTTCCGTATGCCGGACGTCTTCTCGATCGGTATCGGTGGTGGTTCGCTGGTGGATGCAGACGGACTCACAGTCGGACCCGAATCTGTGGGATACGAATTGGGTTCACGGGCACTCGTATTCGGCGGTGACACGTTGACGGCCACCGACATAGCCGTCGCGGCAGGCTTGGCCGACGTAGGAGATCGCAGTGCGGTGGCGCACCTCGACCGCGGCCTGGTGTCGACGGCACTCGACCGGATCTCGCGCCGAGTCGCCGACGCCGTGGAACAGATGCGGACCACGTCGGATCCACTTCCCGTTGTGGCGGTTGGCGGGGGATCGGTACTGCTGGAGCGTGAACTCCCGGGCCTGGGAACGGTGATTCGTCCTGAGCGTTTCGATGTTGCCAATGCGATCGGCGCTGCGATCGCGCAGGTCAGTGGTGAGGTAGATCGAGTCGAAGCGGTGCGGGACGGGCACCGGCAGGTTTTTGCCGACGATGCTCGCCAGGAGGCGATCGATCGGGCAGTCGCCGCAGGCGCACGGCCCGAGTCGGTGCAGATCGTGGAGTTCGACGAGGTCCCGATTCCGTATCTGCCGGGCAACGCAACACGTATTCGAGTGAAGGCAGTCGGTGACTTGGCACTGCACAGTGGTTTGGTCTCCACCGGTCAGGAGGGCTCACGATGAGTTGGACACTACGAACGGCGGATCTCGACGACCTCGCCAGGGGCGCAGCCTTGTTGGGCACCGGCGGCGGGGGAGATCCGTTCGTCGGCAAGATGTTGGTCACGCAGGCGCTCGGTGAGGCCGGTGAAATCACAATTCTCGATCCGGAGGAGCTTGACGACGACGCGTGGGTGATTCCCGTCGCGCAGATGGGTGCCCCGACCGTCGTGGTCGAAAAGATGCCGCGCGGAACCGAACCCGAGCTGGCGCTGATCACGTTGGAGAAGCACACGGGTCGAACTGCAGATGCCACGATGCCGATGGAGTGCGGCGGAATCAATTCGATGATTCCGTTGCTGGTGGCCGCGCGGCGCGGCCTGCCGGTTGTGGACGCCGACGGGATGGGACGAGCCTTTCCTCAGCTCGAGATGGAAACCTTCTCGGTGTACGGGATTTCGGCGAGTCCGCTCGCCATGGCGAACGAGCACGACGAGGTGGCGATCTTCGACACCGGAAGTGACAACAGCAGATTGGAGGGCCTCGCCCGCGGGGTGACGTCGAGGTTCGGTGGGATGGCGCACATCGCGCAGTACTCGATGACGGGTGCAGATGTGAAGCGGACGGCGATCCCACGGACTCTGTCGTTGGCCATGACCATCGGCCGGTCCATCAGACTTTCACGTGAGCAGCGGGTGGACCCGGTGCAGGCGCTTGTCGACAGTCTCGCCGACACGCTCTACGGATACGGGCGAGTTCTCTTTCACGGCAAGGTTATCGATGTCGACAGGCGAACCGATGAGGGGTTCGCTCGCGGTTCGGTGCGGATCGCCGGCGTCGGAGACGAAGAGCTGGAAGTTCAGTTCCAGAACGAAAATCTGATCGCCGTCCAATCCGGAGTGATGGTGGCGATCGTGCCAGACCTGATCTGCATCGTCGAGGCCGATACCGCCGAACCCATCACCACCGAGGGCTTGCGGTACGGGCAGCGCGTTGCGGTCATCGGGATCGCGACCCCACCCATCATGAGAACCCCGGAGGCACTGGCGGTCTTCGGCCCGGCTAGCTTCGGGCTCGATCGCCCGTTCCTGCCGGTGGAGACACTCGAGCAACCTGTACTGGCAGAATAGCGAGCCGTGAGCAGGCTGCACGCGGTCCGGGAGGCCGACCTCGACGCGATCGCAGCGGGGGCGGTGGTCCTGGGCTGCGGCGGGGGCGGCGATCCACGCTTGTTCGTGGAATTGCTGCGTCCACTGATGACGTCTACTTCGGTGGAGGTCATCGCGCCGGACCAGTTGCCGGAGGAGGCATTGGTGATGCCGGTGGGAATCGTCGGATCGGCCCTGGCTTTGGAGGAGCAATTGCCCTCCGGGCGTGAGTTCGCAGATACTGCAGCAGCTTTGACGCGCTGGACCGGGAAGCGTCCGACCGCGGTGATGACTTTCGAAGGCGGTGGACTCAACGCTCTCTCCGGCATTGCGGCGGCGTTGGCGTTGGGAATTCCCGTGGTCGACGCGGACCTGCTGGGTCGAGCGATGCCGCGGCTCGATCACTTCTCTCTCGCCGCAGCCGGGTTGGAATTGTGCCCGGTCACACTCGCCCAGCCCGGCGGCCTCATTACCGTCGTCGACGGAGTGGATGTGCTCGGCGCCGAGGTAGCAGTGCGGTCGTTGATCGGGAGAACCAGCGGTTGGGGCGCTCTGGCGATCGCCTCGATCGATGCGCGGACGGTGCAGGAGGCGTGCATTCCGGGAACTCTCTCCCGAGCATACGAACTGGGTCAGCACATCGGGGCCCTGGGCAGTTGGCAGGAGATCGCGGAGAGCTCCGGGGCCCTGGTAATGGGGACTGGCCGGGTGCGTGCGGTCCGTCGTAGTCGTCCGGACACCGGCGATCGTCGGGGCAGCGTGATTCTCGAGCACGGTTCTGCGGTGATACGAGTCGAATTCGAGAGTGAGTTCCTGACCGTCGCGTTGGACGGCGAGATGATTGCAACGTGCCCGGACATCGTGACGTTGCTCGACGTGCGGACCGGCGCCTTCGTCTCGTGTGAATCCGTGCACCAGGGGCACGATGTGGCCGTGTTGGTTCTTCCCGGTCCACAGTGGTGGGCGGAAGAAGTGGGCAGATTGAAAGTTGTCGGCCCGCGGGCATTCGGGATCGACCACGACGCAGTGCTGATGGAGGCGCGATGAGCGCGAGTGTTTCGGCGTTGCTGAACAACCCGGCCTTTGTCGGGCTGTATCGACTGGCCGGGGAGGGTGATCCCGTCGTGACGACAGTGGGAGCACTCACCGGGGAATCGGCACAGTCGGCCGAGGCCGTGTCGGGTGCGGCGAGTTCAGGATCAGTTCTGGTGATTCTCGATCGAATCGACATCGGGGAGTGGAGATTCGACGCTCTCCTTCGGCGCACAGCGGCGACCGGCTGCCAGGTGGTCGCTGTGCACAGCACTGCGGCGGAGGATGCGAATCTCTCGTTGCTTGCCGATCGGCTCGGACTGGTGGTGCTCGGAGTATCCGACCCGTGGCTGTTCAGCGTGGATCTTCGTGATCTTCTCTCGAATTCGCGGGCGGTGATGGCCGACGCAGTACTGCGGGCGACACACGCGGGCCAACGAGCCGGAGGAAGCGTCGAGAATCTTCTGTCGGTGCTACTGAACACCTTTCAGCGTTCGTTCTTTCTCCTGGACTCGTCCGGACGTCCGATGACCGGCGCCGACCTGTTGTCAGACACTGATCGAGCAGCCGCCGGTATGTTGTCGGGTCGCGGGGCGCCCACCACAGTCGAATTGGACTCCGGCGGGGTCCTGATCGCGTGCCCGGTGATGTCCGGCGCAGCCCGAGAGCCCTGGCTGGCGGTGCTACTCCCGGTGCGTCAAAGCGTCGAAGAGGCTTCTCTCTCAGTGGTTCTCGACGTGGCCTCGTTGGCTGTCGGGCACCGACTGGCCGTTGCGCGCATGGTCGACGAGCGTGAAGCGCGCCGGCGTAGCGCGTTGCTCGGTGAACTGATCGACACGTCAGCAGACGCCACACCCGGACTGCTCCGGCGCGCACTCGACGCGGGTTGGATGCTGGACGGATGGCACATCGGCATCAAAGTCCTGGCGGTCGGTGAGGTCGACCTGGTGGCAAGACGCAGCGAGGTTGCAGATGCTCTCGCCGCCGAGGGAATCGACGCCAATGTCGTGGAACAGGCTGACGGCTGGGCGGCATGGACGACTCTGCCAGGCGAGCCGCGACCGGAGGCGATCACCAGGATCGCCGAGTGCATCCGTGCAGCTCAGGCGAGGTTGGAACCCACGATGGAGACCTGGGTAGGTGTGGGACGCGCACACGACGGTCCGGCTGGAATCGGTTCGTCCCTGTCGGAGGCCGGGGATGCTGCTCGGCTCGCCGGTTCCCGATCTCAAACAGGTCGATTCCTGCACGTGGACCGCCTCGGGCTGGCGCAGTTGCTGCTGGCGTGGACGCGAACCGACACCTTCCAGCCTGCGGCCGCGGCATTGCTCGCACCGCTACGCGATTCCAATGGAGAGTTGCTCGAGACTCTGTCGACGTACCTCGACGAAGAATCGTCTCTGGCTCACACCGCAACCCGAATGGGCTTGCACCGCAACACCGTATCGAGTCGGATCGATAGAATTCAGCGCCTTCTCTCGGTGGATCTCGCAGATCCGGAAACGAGACTCGCGCTCCACCTTGCTTGCCGGACCATCGCGCCCTGACGGAGATCTTCGCGGCTTCGTCTTGACAAGCACGGGAGGTTCCTGCCATCCTCGTTGCCAGGTCACGAGTACCAGTGTTCAGCCCCGGCTTGCTGGTCGGCAACCCTCCTCCGCGGTGGGGTGCTCCGGGTGACGACCCGGCTGCGTTCGAAAACGAATGCGGCAAGCGCGGACTCTTCCGGGGCCATCTCCCGACGAACGAGTCCTTGAACGTGAGGATTGTCTTCGATGACTGCTGTATTGAGTGCCGACACCTGCTGCACCACCGCGATTGCCAAGGTTTCGGGTGCCGACCTGCAGGTTCCATTGGTTCAGGGCGGCGAATGCTCCTACGCCAACTTCGACTACGCCGCGAGTGCGCCGGCATTGGCCCAGGTCACCGACCGTATCGCCGAATTGTTGCCCACGTACGCCAGCGTCCACCGCGGTGCCGGCTACGCGTCCCGGATCTCCACGCTCACCTACGAGAACGCTCGTGAATCCGTTGCTCGTTTCGTGAACTGTGCCGACGATCAGGTTGTCGTCTTCACCCGGAACACCACCGATTCGCTGAACCTGCTTGCGCAGTGCGTCCCCGGCAGCACCGTCGTCCTCGACGTCGAGCATCACGCAAACCTGTTGCCGTGGAACGACGCTCGTATCGTCACCGCCGCAGACACCATCGAAGAAACGATCGAGCGTCTGATCGGTGAACTGTGCACCAAGCCTGCCGCACTGCTCGCAATCACCGGGGCCTCCAACGTGACCGGTGAGATCCTGCCGATTGCACGTTTGGCTGACATCGCTCACCGTTGCGGCGCACGTATTCTCGTCGACGCTGCTCAGTTGGCTCCCCACCGTCGCATCGACCTGCAGGAATGCGGCGTCGACTACGTAGCGTTCTCGGGCCACAAGCTGTACGCGCCCTTCGGCGCCGGCGTTCTCGTCGGCCGCCGTGACTGGCTCGACGAAGCTCAGCCGTACCTCGCCGGCGGCGGCGCCGTGCGTGAGGTGACCATCGAATCCACCGAGTGGGCTTGCGCGCCCGCACGCCACGAGGCGGGTTCCCCCAACGTGCTCGGTGCGGCAGCCATCGCGACCGCCTGCGAAACCCTGCACGCCCTGGACTTCGACGTGATCGCCGAGCATGAGAAGGCGCTCACCGCCCAGCTCACTGACGGCTTGTCCGCCATCGAGGGCGTCTCACTCGTGCGACTGTGGAACGACGCTCCCGACGCCGTCGGAATCGTCACCTTCACCGTCGACGGATTCGAAGCGGGCGAGATCGCCGCATTCCTCTCCGCCGAGCACGGCATCGGAGTTCGCGACGGTCGCTTCTGCGCACATCCGGTTCTCGCGCGCCTCGGCCTCTCCGGCGGTGCAGTTCGCGCCAGCCTCGGCCTCGGTAGCAGCTCGGACGACGTGACGCGGTTGGTCGACGCCGTGAACATCCTGGTTTCGAATCAGCGTGATTGGAAGTACGCGAAGACGGCAGGTGCGTGGAACCCTGTGCCCGAGACCCGCCCCTTGCTCGGAGCCGCAGACGACAATGCCGGCGCAGCCGAGTGCGTCTGAGCTGAGCTCGGTCCCCGAAAACTCGAACGGACAACTAGCATGGCAGCCATGGCACCAGCGGATTTTCCCGCCACCCCTTCGAGAGTGAGCATCACTCTCGGTCAGTGGTGCCGTCGCCATGTCGATCTGTGTCGCACCTCTTCAGGAATGTGTTCGAGCTGACGATTCGTCTCGCTCATCCCATACTTTTCTGATTTTCGGAGGTCTCACATGTCTTCACTCGCTTCGCATTCTCTGCACGTAGCGGTCGAGTTGACCGGATCCGGTCACCATCCGGCCGCTGAGGGCGCACCCGGCAACCTGCCCATCATCGGCGGCGACTACTGGGTGGACCTCACCGAGGGTGAAAAGGCTCTCGATTTGGCTTCATTCCCTACCAATGTGGTTCGGATTCGCGCTGCGGATCTGCGTGAGGCACAGCTCGAACGCGCACGGATACGCGCTGCCGTCGCTGAAGAAGGACGCGATCCCGACAGCGTCGCAGTGCTGGTCGATCTCGAGATTCTGATCGCGCCGGAGGCTCGCTCCGCTCGTAAGGAGCTTGCGCAGTTGGACAGCGCGTTGACCTCGCCGCGGGTTCCCGTTTCGCTTCATTACGTCGGAACGCCTTCCGGTCTCGGCAGTTTGATCGCCGATATCCGAGCTGCGGAGGTCGCCGACGGCGTTACGTTGCTGCCTCTCGCATTGCCTCGCACGCTCGAGCATCTGGTGGACAGCACCATTCCGTGGCTTCAGGATCGCGGACTTGTCACACCGTCCACCGCAGTCGACGAGGTTCTCGGGCGTTTCGGACTGCCGCCCCGTCATCGCACGCTTGCGTCCTGATCGTCACCGATTGCATCTGCGTACAGGTGGAACAGCGACGGTAATTCGTCGGCACCGTCCACCTGTGCCAGAAGCGTCCAGCACTGCGCAGTGATCGACCGAGCCCTCGTGCCGATCCAGTTGGTGGGCAGTAGTTCCGGCGGCAACAGCGGATCCGGTTCCATGGCTCGCGTGAATTCCGCCGCGAGTTCGATGGTCATCGTGACAGCATCGGTACCCGGACTGTTCTGCAGTTTGTGCAGGCGTGCGGTCGCTACGTCGAGTAGCCGTTCGTATCCGTCAGCGATCTGGTCCAGTGGCCACAACTGCGCGGCAATCTTCACGGGGTCTTCGAGAGTGCCCACTTTCAGATCTCGAGTGGTGAGAGAAGACAGGTGCTGTTCGACGTCGAGTTCGGCGGCCGCATCGCGAATATACGGTTCCCAGGCGTGCGGCGAGACGTACAGACCGCCCTGGACGAGCGCGCCGCCGAGGTAAACGACCCTGGTGCGCAGCGCATCTCGCGCTTTCCGTGACGACTCCGGAATTGCGAATCCGGCCAGGTGCCAATACCCGTCCCACGGCGTCACAGTGTCGCGGTCTTGTCGATAGGCCAGCCGAACGAATTCGACGTCGGGTTCCATCTCGCGCAGGGCTTTCGGCGTTGCTCGTAGCGTGGCCTGCCGCCCGCGACCTTCCTGAGTGAACTTCCCCTCGGTGACCAACCGCTTGATGCACAGCCGAACCTGTTGATCAGTTTTGCCGAGGGCGTCGGCGGTGGCATAGAGGGTGTGCCCGTCGACAGTTCCGTCCGTGCGCAGTAGTCCCTCGATCAAGATCCTCGTGGGTACATCGACGTCCCTGTCGGTCATCGCCATGTCCTTTCCTCGCTTCTCGACATCTTCGCCCACAACTGTACTATCGAATGCAATACGATCGTTTCAAATTCGTACGTTAGGGCGGGAAGATGGCAGCGGAATCGATGAGCGAGGGCAAGAGTAAGCCTCGTTTACGCAGGTGGATGGTTACTTCCCTGGCGGTGGTCGTTGTTCTGATCGCGACTCTGGTGGGCTGGACGCTGTACCAGAACACCTATGACATCCGTGAGGAAAAAGTGACGATCACCGGGGGATCGGTGCCGCTCCAGGGAGTCCTTGCACTGCCCGAACACGGTGACGGTCCCTTCGGGCTCGTGGTTTTCGTCCACGGAGACGGCCCGGTCGATGCAACACATGAGACGTTCTATCGACCGGTGTGGGAGGCGTTCGCAAAGGCGGGGTACGCGTCACTCTCCTGGGACAAGCCGGGGGTGAATGGGGCACCGGGCAATTGGCTCGACCAGAGCATGGACGATCGCGCGGCAGAAACGGAAGCGGCAATCGAGTGGGCGCGGGGACGTTCGGATATCGATCCGTCTCGGATCGGTCTGTGGGGTGCAAGCCAGGCAGGGTGGGTGATGCCCAAGGTGGTGAACCTCGACCCGGACGTAGCGTTCGTCATTGCCGTGGGTCCCGCGATCAACTGGCTCCAACAAGGCGAATTCAATACCCTAGCCGAACTTTCCGAGAGAAATGCGTCGGCCGACGAGTTCGAGAAAGCGCGGGTCGATCGTGCGAAGAACTTGGATCAGTTGGCCCGTGATGCATCGTTCGACGATCTAGTGGCCTCCGGCGAGGCCGACGGTCTCACCGAAGACCGGTGGAACTTCATCCGAAAGAACTACCTCTCGGATGCGCGAGCCGATCTCGAAACCGTGAAGGTTCCGGTGCTCTTGATCATCGGCGGACAAGACGTCAACGTCGACGTGGCTGATACCGAAAGGGTGTATCGCGAATTGTTGGACACTCCAGGGCAATTGGTGGTCAAGAAGTACCCCGACGCTACGCATTCGATCGTGGACAAGGATCTCGAAGACTCGGAAGTGAGGTCCGCTCTGGTGGCCGTCCTTGCTCCCCGTTCGATCTTCGCTCCCGGCTATCTAGCGGATCAGACTGCATTTTTGGAGGGAATTCATGGCTGACGGAATCACGGTTGTCGCACTGGGTGGTGCCGGTGCCATGGGCTCGGCAGCAGTTCGTCTGGCCGCAACATTGCCGGGAATCAGCAAGGTAGTAGTCGCGGATCGCGATATCGATGCTGCGAAGCGTCTTTCAGTTGAACTGGCGCAGGCGTCAGCGGAAGTCGAGGCGCGCCGCATCGACGTCACGGACGGTCGCACGCTACGTGAATTGCTTGACGGCGCAGACGTGGTCGTCAATACGGTCGGACCGTTTTTCCGTTTCGGCGTCGGCATTCTCCAGGCAGCGATCGGGACCGGGACTCACTATCTCGACATCTGCGACGACTGGGAGCCGGCCGTCGACATGCTGGAATTGGACTGTGCCGCGAGGGGAGCCGGAATCTGTGCGGTAGTCGGCATGGGCGCAAGTCCCGGGATGAGTAACCTCCTGGCCGCGATGGCAGTCTCGCGATTGGACGTGGTCGACGATCTGTATACAGCCTGGCCGGTTGATGTCGAGGGCGAGGACGAGTCGGTGGACACATTGAGTGCAGCCGCCGTTCACTGGATGCAGCAGATCAGCGGCCAGGTTCCGGTGGTTCGTGCGGGGCGAATCGTCAACGAAGAACCGTTGCGTTCCATCGCACTCGAACTGCCCGGCGGACGTCGGGGGAACGCTTACGTGGTCGGGCATCCGGAGCCGGTGATGTTTCATCGGACCATCAATCCTGCGGGGCATTCGGCAAATCTGATGGTCATCACACCGGAAACCGTGGCGTTTCTCGACGTTCTCCGCGCCGACATCGACAAGGGGAGAATCGATCTCGACTCGGCCGCCGAAGAATTGGGCAAGCCTTCGCTCGGACGGATGATCCGTGCTGCGCCTCGAATGCTCACGCGCGCCGGCCACGGATCCCTGCCGTTGTTCTTCGCCTCGGCGACAGGAATGTTCGACGGAAGAGCGATGCGCGTCGTGGCCCGGATTGCCGACGATTCACCGGTGTCGGAGTTGCTGTCGGACATGGCCGGTGCAACCGGAATCCCCTTGGCGCTCGGCCTTGCTCAGGTGGTGTCCCGGCTCGCCGACGGAACGATTTCGGATCGGATCGGTGTGCACTCACCCGAGAGCGTCGTCGACCCGGAAGTTCTGTTCACTGCGCTGGCGCGGTTGTTCGATCGAACCGACTGGAGTGAGATCGTCACCGTCGAATCCGAGTTCCGCTAGTCAGTTCGCGGCGTGTGATCCGATGCGACTGCGGATTTCGGTCTCGACGCGATCGGCGTCCTTGGGGCTGAACGAAGGCGATCCGTGGCCGGCGAGAGTGAGTACCACCGCGGTCTCCTTCCACGGGCGTGAAAGATCCAGGCTGTACCACGAGCTGAAATCTGTTGTTCCCCAGATTCGTAGGCGTCCGCTCAGCCATGACATGACTCCGAGGTCGACGGATTCGATCTGCGAGTACAGGACGAACTTGCTGACAAACGGAAAGTAGTAGTGGCGGATCGTGACGCCCTGATCGTCGATCCGGACGGTTCGGTCCTCGTAGATTGTCGATGTTCCTGCACTCACAGTGATAACCCGGTTCCTGCTGGTCGATGCTCTCGATGGCTGCCTGAAAACCAACCATACAGTCTCTATTGGGACAGGCTGCGAGCGCGGGCGTCAAGCGCTGGTGGGCCTTGAGACGACGAGATCACTCACCGCGATCTGAGCGTTGCCGATTGCCGCCTGAACCGGTTCGCAACTACTCGATGCTCTGGCGAGCGCAAGAACTGCGGTGAGTAGGGCGGCGTCGGGCTCTCCTTCGAACGGTCCGCTCTGGACGTCGAACTTTCCAGCGCGCAACTGCTTTCGGGCATTGATTCCAAGTTGTGAAATGACCTCGTCCATCGCGGTCAGGCACTGGGCGAGCGCGCCGATCGACCAGTAGAGATCGGCAGCGACGACGGGTGTCTGCGATGCCACGGTACCGGCGCGGCGCAATCGGTGGTGAGTGTCTCGGAGTATCTCGGGCAGCCTGTGGTCTGCGCAATGTTCCATCCCGCCGCCTCCGTAAGGTGTAAAGTTAGGTTATTCAATTACGGTAAAGCAGGGAGGTAAGGGATGCAAGTAGTTTTAGACGATTACGTCGCCGGTGCGTCGTTTGCGACCGACTTGGTCAATACCTCGCCCCGCGTGTGGGTGGAGGCAGGTGACGCGTTGGCTGCCCCTCAGGCGCTTCACGATCTACTGGACGAACATGGACTCTCGCCGGATGCGCTCACCAACGGACGTCGGCTTACCAGCGGTGAACTTGCTGAGGTCAAGGAACTCAGAGAGGGGATTCGTTCGATTCTCGATGCTCCGACTTCCGATGAGCTCGTTGATCGCACTCATCGACTCCTGCAGACCGTCCCGCATCACGTCCGACTCGTGCCTGATGCCCGGTCCGACTATCGATGGAATGCGGTACCGGACAGCAGAATCAATCTCACCGGCGAACTTGCGCTGTTGATCGGCTACTCGTTGCTGGGGACTCTGCGCACATTGGGGTACGAACGATTCCGCCCATGCGCCTCGCCGACGTGCAACGGGGTGTTCGTCGATACAAGCCGTGGAGGGCGACGCCGCTACTGCATGCCGGCGTTGTGCGGCAACCGAATCAACGTCGCGAATCACCGTCAACGGCAGCGTCGTACTTAGCGTCTGCGCTTGCCCGGTCGATAGTGACAATCGAACAGAGTACGGCCGACTGTATGGGGAACTTCAACGAGATACAGACCACGTCAATCCCGCACGATTGTCGCCATGGCAACTCCTAGTAGATGGCGGCTCGTATGAAAGCCCGTTCTGTCTCCGCGACAGCAGTTATCAGCGTTGGGGTTTTCACCCTGGCCGGGTGTGGCGGCGCATCCAGTCCCGGAGGTTCGGTCGGTGAGTATGCAAAGGACGGCAGTTTCACGACTGTCATCAACGCCGATCCCGGAAATCTGCACCCTCTGATCACCAACCTTACGTCGACTCAGATCGTGAACGCGTACTCGTACGATTCGTTGATCGACATCGACGCGCAAACACGCACTGTGCGTCCCTATCTGGCGGAGAGCTGGAGTGAAGAAGGGAACACGCTGAAGTTCGTGCTCAAGAAGGGCATCACTTGTGCCGACGGCACTTCCTTCACCGCACAGACCGCGGCCGATGACATCAACTGGGTCATGGATCCTGAAAACGCTTCACCGCTACGCGGATCCACTGTGCCGATGTCGACTTCGGCCTCAGCGGACGGTGACGAACTGACGGTGACTACCGCCGAGCCAGCGCCCTTCCTGCTCTCTCGAATCGGCGCGTTGCGGCTTCCGTGCGCTGCGACGCTCGAAGACCCGGCCAGCATCCGTTCGAGTAGCAACGGAACGGGTCTGTTCAAGGTCACCGAAGTTGTTCCGAACGATCACATCACGATGGAACGCCGCGACGGTTACACCTGGAGTCCGAACGGCGAGACCACTTCCGACACTCTCGGAGTGCCGAAGACAGTGACGATCAAGATTGTCACCGATCCCAGTACGACGGCGAATCTTGTTCTCACCGGCGGAGTGAATGCCGCAGCGGTCACCGGTTCGGACGAGGAACGAGTCTTGGCCGCGGGTCTGGATTCGAAGACCTACACCACGTTGTCCGGCGAGTTCATCTTCAATCATTTCGCGGCCCTACCCACGGCAGACCGTGCTGTGCGGCAGGCCCTCGTGCAGGCAGTAGACCTGGACGACTACACCGAGATCACCACCGGCGGTAAAGGAACCCGCGCACGCGCCCTCGCGGTTTCGGAACCCCTTGCCTGCGACTACAACAGTGTCGAAGGGACGATCCCCGATTTCGACGTCGATGCAGCAAAGAAAACGCTGTCCGACGCAGGTTGGAAGGCGGGTCCCGACGGCATCCTGACGAAGGACGGTCGACCGCTTGCCCTCAACGTGATTTTCAACAACTCACGCGATACGAACTCTGCCGCCGCGGAATACGTGGCAACACAGTGGGAAGGACTGGGCGCGAATGTGAAACTGACCGGCGGCGACTACAGTTTTGTCATCGCCAACACATTCAGCACCACCGACCTGTCGTCGTGGGACGTTTCCATCGGTTTGACGCTGGGGAGTGATACGCCGAGCATCTTTGCCAAGTACTTCACCGGCCCGCCCAAACCTGAAGGAGTGAACTTCGCTTCCCTCGACAACAAGAAGTACATCGAATTGTCCACTGAGGCTTCGCTTCTTCCCGGTGACGAGTCTTGCAAGGTCTGGGAGGAAAGTGAGCGCGCGTTGTTCAACGACATCGACCTGCTGCCGGTATCCACGACTCCCGCTCACATGTTCTTCAACGGCGCAACGTCGATCTACCCGCCATCGAGCGGAATCCTTCCGGGCTCGGCGATCCGTGTCCTGAAGTAGGACCCTCGACAACCGCTCACTTTCGGGTATTGATCATCCGAAGAGCAAACCGAAATACCACTGCAGCACCCGCACCTGCAGCCAGGCCGGCGACGACATCGGCAAGAAGGACACCGACGCCTATGCCCAGGACGGCAGCGGCGGCGACAGCAAGGGCTACGTCAGCACGAGGAGCGGCGATCGCGGCATCCTTTCCCCGAGTATCGAACGAGCACCCATCTCAACGGAGCATGTCACGAAACTGTCGTCCGCAGGTGTATCAACAGCAAAATGTGTGAAACGCGTCGGCCCCGACGGAGTTGGACTCCGCCGGGGCCGGGCTGTGTGTACAGCGCAGTATGTATTGCGCGCTGGCTCAGTGTGTCGGAACGGATTCCTTCGACGTGGTCGGGGACGTATCGGTGTGCTGGCTACCAATCTCCTTGCGGGAGTTGGAGCTGTTGAACCGAGGGAGGAAACCGGCCAGGACGAGTGCGACGACGGCGGATCCGGCAGCGAGGGCCATGACGACGCGGAAAGCGTTCTCCGACGGCAGCGTTGCCCCACCGATGGACATGGTCATCTGGGCGATGACGACACCCGCGATGGCGCTGGCGAATGATGTACCGAGGGAGCGCATCAGGGTGTTGAAGCTGTTGGCTGCACCGGTCTCGGACGGAGGAACAGCCCCCATGATGAGAGCGGGCATCGCGCCGTAAGCCATACCGGTACCGGCGCCGATGATCACGGCGATCACGATCAGTTCCCAAATCGAGTGCATGGCGAAAATGCCGATGCCGTAACCGATTGCGACGACAACGGCGCCGAGCATGAGCGTCACCTTGGGGCCGTGCGAATTGGTGATGCGTGAGGACAGCGGAGAGATCAGCATCATGATGATGCCGGAGGGAGCCATGACCAGACCTGCGGTGAGCATCGAACCGCCTAGGCCGTAACCAGTGACTTCAGGCAACTGGACTACCTGGGGAAAGACCATGCTGGCGGCGAACATCGCGAATCCGAACACGATCGATGCGAGGTTGGTGAAGAGCACCTGGCGGCGGATGGATACGCGTAGATCCACCAGCGGCTTGGGGGTGCGTAGTTCCCACCAAGCCCAGAATCCGAATATCAGGATCGCGGCGCCGAACAAGGAAAGCGTGAGCGTGCTCGTCCAACCCCAGTCGCCACCCTTGGAAATGGCCAGTAGTAGAGCGATGAGGGCGGCTGAGAGCGAGATTGCCCCACCGAAGTCGAACGTGCCACCTGTGCGAACCGCCGATTCGGGGACCAGGACGACAACAAGAACGGCCGCAAGAGCGCCGAGCACGGCTGACGCCCAGAACAGGACGTGCCAGTCGGCGTACTCGGCGATCAAAGCCGCGATCGGAAGCCCCAGAGCGCCACCGACTCCCAGCGAAGCGCTCATCATCGCAACAGCGCCGGCGAGCTTCTTGGGCGGAAGTACATCGCGCATCACACTGATACCCAGCGGAATGACGCCGGCAGCAAGGCCTTGCAGGATTCGGCCGGCAACGAGGGGGATAACGCTCGAACTGAGGGCTCCGACCACCGAACCGGTGACCAACAGCGCCATGCTGATCAGGAGTAGACGCCGTTTGCCGAACATGTCGCCCAAGCGGCCCATGGTCGGGACGGCGACGGCGGCGGCGAGCAGCGTGGCGGTCACAGCCCACGCGGTATCGGACGCCGGCGCGTTCAGGTACTCGGGCAGATGCGGGATGATCGGGATGACCAGCGTCTGCATGAGCGAGACGACGATGCCGGAAAACGCCAGAACAGCCACCACTGCGGTGGTGGCTGGCGACTTCGTTGTCTGTGGCGGCGTTGTCGGTGGTGGAGAAGTGGTTGACGACATTGCGGTAACTCCATCGGAGGAAGAACGAATAATGGTTTAAGTCAGTTGATTGAACTAAAGTTAAATCAAGTGACTGACTTAACGGAAGGGTGCGCCTCCGATCGTGACGAATATCTCCGGTGCCGAGCAGCTTCGGATGGTCGAGGATGATGGTGCCCATGACTACGAGGACTGAGGACGCGTCGGCCGACGTCGGCGGCGCCGCAAATTCCGCGCGCTCTGCTGCAACCCGAGACCGCATTCTCGCCGTCGCCGAGCAGTTGTTCGCCGAGCACGGTGTCTTCGCGGTTTCGAACCGCCAGGTGAGTGAAGCGGCGGGTCAGGGCAACAATGCAGCCGTCGGATACCACTTCGGGACCAAGACCGATCTGGTCCGCGCGATCGTGAACAAGCATTCCCAGCAGGTCGAGAAGAAGCGTGGCGAACTGCTGTGTGAGATCGAAGGGTCCACAAACGTTCGTGACTGGATTTCGTGTCTGGTTCGGGCGTCGACCGATCACTACGCCGAAATGGGTGGCCCGACTTGGTACGCGCGGTTCAGTGCACAGATTCTCACCGACCCGGTCCTGCGGAAAATCGTCTACGACGAGGTACTGGCCTCGCCCACCCTGCAGGAGACGCTTCGGGGACTCTCTGACTGTCTGGCCGACATGCCGATGAGTGTTCGACGCGCCCGCGCGGACATCGGACGCAATGCGATCGTGCACATGTTCGCCGAACGTGAGCGCACGCTTGCCGAAGAGGGGCCGGACGCGGTCACGTCATGGGAGGACTTCACGACCGACCTCGTCGACGCGCTGGTCGGACTTTGGACGGCTCCGATCAGCCGCTGACCGGCCGTTTGTCCGCGCTAGCCGCCCGCCCCGGGGCAACCCTGCGCAATGGATCTCGCGTCGGCGGAAGATCCAGGAGCAAGCCGACTCCGGCAAGAATGATGACAAGACCGCCAACGAGCGCGAAGGTAACAGGCTCGTTCAACCACAGCACTCCGATAGCTGATGCCGAAATCGGAACGAGAAGAGTGACGGCCGATGCCGCGACTGGACCCGCCTGACGAATTATCCAGAAGTAGACCAGGTAGCCACCGGCGGTAGCCCCCAGCCCCAGGGCTACCACGGCGATGAGTGGGCCGACGGTTATGGGCCCCGGAGGGGGAGCGACGGCGGACACCGGCACCAAGAGGGCGACCGCGGCAAGTTGTTGGCCGAGGGCCAGCGTCAGGGGTGGAGTGTCCTGGAACGACTTTCGTGCGTAGACACCTCCGACTGCGTACAGCAGCGCCGCGGTCAAAGATGCGCCAATGGCCAGCATTGCGCGACTGTCGATCGCTGACGGAATTCCGCCGACAAGCACCGAGACGCCGACGATGCCGATCGCGACCCCCGAGAGTTTTCGCCAGGTGATCTTTTGTCGAAGCCAGAAAGCGGCGACGAATACGGTGAACATCGGAGTCGTGGCGTTCAGGATCGACGCCGTCGACGAGTTGAGGCCGACGATCGCAGTTGCGACAAGTGTCAGGGGCCCAGCGACGTTGAGGGCAGCCAGCAGTAGGAATGCAGGAAACCGATGACCGACCGCGCGCCAGGTCGATCTGCTGGAAGCAGTTATCAGCGCGAGAACCAACGCTGCAACAATGAAGCGGCCGTGCGTCGTGCCGACGGCGCCGAGAGTTGGTGCTGCCACAGCAACCAGGGGGAACGAGCTTCCCCAGAGCATGCCGACCAACAGCAAAGCTCCAACTACGGCGAATCGGCTGCTGCCGATTGCTTTCCAGTTCTTCATTGCTCCTCTTCGTCGACGACCTCGCGGACATGGCTGGTTGATGCCAGACCTACCCTATACCCCCAGTAGGTATAAGGTTGACTGTGTCGTGATGCTGCAGGTGATCCGAGACTGGTGACGCATTATTCTTTCTCCCGCAATGGTTTATACGGCGAGATGTCAACTGAACGCACCCTTAGGCTCAGTCAAAGATACCTATAGGGGGTATATTGGCGGTTGTATCGGGCTCGCTTTGCGGGCCGCATCCGTCCCGCAAAAGAACAGGAATCCCAATGAGCAGTTGTGGCTGTGGCAACACCCCGAAGTCTGACGCCAAAGGCGATGTCGGCGCTGTCGGTTCGGCGATGCCGACCGGTGTGAAAGACCTACTCACCGCTGGCAGTAGTGAACTTGTCGAATGTCGGGTCATGCCCGGCAGCGTGATCGAGAAGGTGCGTGCCGAAGCGGAAGGCCTGTTCCGTGACTTCGAAGGTAATCGGTACTGGTTCTGCTGCAAGGGATGTGGTCCTCGATTCGACGCAAATCCGAGGAAGTACGCCGACGTGAGTTGAGCCAAGAGTGGTGGTGCAGGCGATGGCTGCACCACCACTTTCGTTGTAGCGCTGTCGGGGTTCAGTCGGACCGTCGACGTCAGACGGTGCGAGCGCACGCGCACTGGGCAGCCGCCAAGGTGCATTCGCCTCGGGTGGTTTCGTACGTCGCCTGTCCGGGCAATTCAACAACCGTCTCCCGAGGCCAAAGTACAAATCCTGCAACGGCTCCCACTGCGGCAAGCGCTGCAAGGATGCTCCAGGTGACCGCAAATCCCGCGCTCGAACCAACCCATCCGGCGATCGGATAGGTGACAAGCCAGGCAAGGTGCGACAGGGAGAACTGGGCTGCGAACACCTCCGGTATACCTGCGGGTTCGACGGAGCGCCGAAGTACTTTTCCGGTCGGAGTGACGATCATGGCCATGCCGGCGCCGACGAGCGCCCACACTGCGGCAGTGAGCATCCACGTGAATACACCGGCCACGGCGAGGGCTGCTGCCGCGCCGGCGCTGACGACCAGGACAACGGAACCTGCTGTCATCACAGTTCGTTCAGCGGTTCTGTCGAGAACGCGTGGAAGAAGAAGCGCGGTCACCAACGTGCCGGTGCCTGACGCGGCAAGCATCCACGCCACGTCGGATTGGGTTCCACCGAGCTCGTCGCGGACGTAGTTGACGGTGTTGACCACCACGATCGATCCGGCTGCTGCCACCACGAGATTGAGTGCCATGATGCCGCGCAGTCGCGGCGTGGTCACGAAGATCCGCACCCCCGACGCGATCCGATCCCACGCTTTGCGGTGAGTACTTCGGCGAGCGTTGGGGATTCGGGTGGCCAGCACGAGCAGTGCCGAGACCGCAAAGCCCACGGAGGTGGCGACGAACAACAGGTTGAATGTCATGAAGGACAGTGCGACTGCGGCAAGAACAGGGCTGAGCAGGCTTTCCATCGTGTAAGCGACCTGCGATGCCGACAGTGCGCGGGTGAAATCGGCCTCGTCGGTCACGATGTCAGGGATGACCGCTTGGAACGTGGGAGTGAACGCTGCCGACGCAGCTTGGAGAACGCCCACCAGCACGTAGATGTGCCAGATCTCGCTGACGAAGGGCAATGCGATCACGACTGCTGCACGAATGGCGTCGAGGGCAACGAGGAAAGCCCGTCTCGGCAACCGGTCTACGTACGCCGCCGCGAGTGGAGCGATCACGACGTACAGGGACATCTTGATCGTCAGCGCGGTGGCCAGCACGGCTCCGGCGCTCGGTCCGGCGAGTTCGTAGGCGAGTAGACCCAGCGCAACCGTCGCCAACCCGGTGCCGAACAGCGCGATGATCTGGGCGCTGAAGAGCAGGCGATAGTCGCGAATCAAGAACAGACGCAAAATGTTCCGTTCCGGTGCGGACTTAGCGATCCGGTTCATTTGGTTTCACTCCCGCGACAAGATTGAAAGCTCCGGTCAGGACATTGAGGGCGACGATTCCGACTACGTCGGCGATCTCGCGATCACCGTAGCCGTGCGCTCGAAGGCCCGTGATGTGTTCGTTTGAAATCGAGGCAGGCTCCCGATAGACGCGAAGTCCGAGGTCGATCATTGCCGCGATGGCGGGATCGGCCGAGGTGCCGGCGCGGGCACGCTCGATCTCGTCCGCCTCGACGCCGTTGGCGCGCGCGGCGGCGACGTGGGCTTCGAGGCAAACAGCGCAACCTTGCTGGACCTGCACAGCGATAGAGATTCGCTCGGTGATCTTGCGGCTCAGTTTCGCTCGCTTCATTGCTCGGCTGAGTTGCAGATAGCCGCCCAGCACAGCGGGCGAATGAGCCATCGCCGCGACCATGTCACCGACCTGTCCGTGACGGTTGACGAGTTCGGCGAGAAGGTCTTTCGATGCACCGACAGCGGTGGTGGGCGTGAGAGAAGCAAGGCGCGACATAACGAGTCCTAAGTGGTTCCGCCGGTGGTGGGTTCGGCTGGTGACAGCCGGCCGAACCCACCACCGGAGTTGGTCAAGAATTGACGGTGGATTGAACGGGTCGAGGATCGTCGACCTTGGTCGACCGCATCACGATCGCGGTGATTGCTGCGCCAACCACTGCGATGGCGGCTGCTCCGAGGAACACGGCGGAGAAACCGTTCGTCAACTCCGTCAGGTCACCGAGTTGATCAGCGCCGAACACTGCTGCGATCGCGGTCATCACCGCGAGGCCGACAGCCGAGCCGACCTGGTAGCTGACGTTGACGATGCCGGAAGCCAATCCGCCCTCTTCCGGGCGCGCAGCCGAAATCGCCGTACCGAGTGAGGGAATGAACGCCAGCGTCATACCTGCCGCAGCCACGAGCGATGCCGGCAGTACGTCGACCCAGAAGTTGCCGGTGGGCTGGATCAACGACATCCAACCCAAACCGATTCCCAGTACCAGCAATCCGGTCACGATCATCGCTTTTGCACCGAAGCGTGCCATGGCCCGTGGTGCCACGACGACCATGCCGAGCATGACGAAGATCGTCATCGGCAGCAGCGCCGCACCGGCCGGGAAGGCGCTGTATCCGAGCACTTGCTGCAGGTACAGGTTCAGGAAGAACCACATCGGTATCCAGGCAGCGCCGAGGACGAGCTGAGCGATGTTCGCGGCACCGAGGTTGGGCGCCTTGAAGATTCCCAGACGCACCAGAGGTTCCCGACGCTTGGACTGGATCAACACGAATGCACCCAACAGAGCGGCCGAAACGGCGAGCGCCAGCCACGTCTGCCCGGATCCCCATCCGACATCAGGTGCTCTGACGATGCCGAAGACTCCGACAGCAAGACCTGCGGTGACAGCGAGTGCGCCGAGGAAGTCGATCGACCCGGTACGTGCCGGTGCGTTCGGCATCAGGAGGGGAGTAGCGATCAGCGCGATGACAGCGATGGGAATGTTGAGGTAAAACACCCAAGGCCAGCTGGTGTATTCGGTGATGACGCCGCCGAGGAACACGCCGGCCGTACCGCCGGCCGGGGCGGCAGCGCCGTAGATGGACAGCGCCTTGGTCATCTCTTTCTGCGTGCTGCCGAACAGCATCATCAGCAAGGTGAGCGCCGACGGCGCGATGAGTGCGGCGCCTGCGCCCTGGACTGCACGGCCCGCAAGTTCGACGGCGACGTTACCGGCGGCACCGGCGACAACGGAACCGATCAGCAGGATCAGCCAACCAGCGGAGAACACTCTGCGGGCGCCGAACAGGTCGGACAGGCGGCCGCCGAGGAGGAGTAGCCCGCCGAACGCGATGACGTACGCATTGAAGACCCAGGTCAGGCCTTCTTGGGAAAAGCCGAGATCGCTCTGCATCTGGGGGAGAGCGACGCCGATGATGGAGGTGTCCATGATGACCATGAACTGAGCGGCGGCGATCAACGCCAACGCCCACCACTTACGGGTGGATTTCGGTTGTGTGGACATTCTGAGTTCCTTACCTGTACGGGGTATAGGTGATGCTCGTGTGGTCGGGGGGTGTCGAAAGCGAGCCGGGGCGACATCGGCGCAGCGCTTCGTTGAGGTGCGCGGGGAAATGCTGTTCTTGGAACTCATTCGGCCGGCGCTCTGCGTAGATGCGCATCGGATCTCCTTCGAGTGAATTCAGGGTGTTCGAGTAGTTCGTTGCATACCCTAGGGGGGTATGGTACAAATTGCAACAGGTTCGATGTCAAGGAGTGCAGAACCTGACGCAGACGGCAACGAGAGTGCTGCCGACCCAAACTTTGGAGGGCAAGATGTTCAGCGACAACGGCTACACACTGGAATTGGCAACGTCGGAGGCGACCGTCGGCAACCATGTCCCCTTGCAGTTCCGGATCCTGGATCCGGTTGGAACTCCCTTGATCCGGTACACGGACACCCACGACAAGCAGTTGCATCTGATCGTGGTCGGTCTGGACCTGACCGGATTCCAGCACGTGCATCCCGAATTGGACGAGAACGGAAACTGGCATGTGTCAGTCGATTTCGATCATGCGGGAGACTATCGAGTCTTCGCTGATTTCACTCCGGACGGTGGTGACGGAATCACGCTCAGTGCGGATGTGCGCGTCGCCGGATCCTACGATCCTCGGTCGTTGCCCGCCGCTACTGCCGCCACGACGGTCGACGGCTACGCAGTCTCTCTCGAAGGCGCGGCCCACGCAGGGCAGACATCGAAGCTCACACTCTCGGTCAGTCGTGACGGAATCCCGGTCACAGACTTGCAGCCCTACCTTGCCGCATACGGGCATCTGGTCGCGTTACGTGCCTCCGACCTCGCCTATCTCCATGTCCATCCGGACGGCTACCCCGGTGACGGTGTCACGCCGGCAGGACCGGCAATCACCTTCTACGCCAACATGCCGAGCGCCGAGGATTACCGGTTGTTTTTGGACTTCAAGCACGGCGGAGTGGTGCGTACGGCGGAATTCACGCTGACGGCCGACAATGCGACCCCACCTGCGTCCGAACATGCGAACCACGCGCACCACGGGCACTGAGACCGAATGCGTTTCGCAGCAGCGGGAAAACGGGCATGGGCAATCGCCATGCACCCATCTGTTCGTGCAGTAGCGAAGTGCGTGGCGATGTGCACAGTGATTGCTCTGCAAGACAAGGGAAGTCGAAGAGTATCCGCACATCGCACCGGTAACGAGAATTGTTGCGAAGTCATGCGTTGACGAACAGGAGGACATCGAATGTCGGAAGCGGCAGAAGTTGGCAGTGCGCCAAGCAGCGCTCCAAACAGTGTCCAAGGCAGTGATGCGACCGGCGATGTGTGCTGCACGGGAGATTCGCACGGCTACATCACCGCCAAGGGCGACTACCTGGCGCGTCTGCGTCGCATTGAAGGTCAAGCTCGCGGCCTGCAGCGCATGGTCGACGAGGACAAGTACTGTATCGACATCCTGACGCAGGTGTCGGCGATGACCAAGGGCCTCCAGGCGGTGGCCATGGGCCTGCTCGAGGACCACATCGGCCACTGCGTCGTCAAAGCCGCTGTTGCCGGTGGGCCCGAGGCGGACGCGAAGATCAAAGAAGCGAACGACGCGATTGCGCGATTGGTCCGCTCATAGAATTGTGATGAACATTGATACCTTGGTGCGCATGTTCAGTATCGAGATCCGTCGTACATTCGCTGTGAGGCAGGGGCTTCCGGCACCGGTGCGGGACGCGAAGAACTTGCCGCCGCTGATGCCTGCCGAGGGATTTCGCGTGACGATGCGAGTGGCGTTCTCGTTCGAGGACGACCAACTCGGAGAACGTGGATGGTTTGTCGACACGGACGCTCTGGACGAGTCCGTCGATCGATGTGCCGAGCAATTGGCGAGCGGTGCCTGGCCGGAGATTTTCGATTTCCGTCCGTCATTCGAGAATGTCTCGAAGTGGGCTTTCACTGAACTTGCCTCCAGCATTCCTCAGCTGACCTACGTCGAACTCGACAACGAGACGATCGGTGTGGCAACAAGATACGTCAGATCACAATGATCTGACGTATCTCGTTGACGCACCGCGTTCGGTCGACCGGCCTACTGGTAGAGGCGCAACGCAGAACCGATGAAGGTCTTACCGAATGCGAGTCCGGCCTTGTTGAAGTAGAAGCTCAAGACCGTATCTGCAAACGGGACTGCGGACACCGTTTTGGTGATCTGTGACTCGGCGTCCGCCCACTCCGCGCACGCTGCGTCGCCGGTCAAGCCGGATGCCTTGGCAACGGCTGCTTCGTAGGCGGGGTTGTTGATCGAAGAGAAGTTCTTACCTGCTGCCGGAGCAGGACCGGAGAAGAACGGGACGAACCCGCTGGGAACCGAATTGTTGATCTGGATCCACGCGATGTCCCACTGGTTGTTGTCCTTGCCACTGAGCATGACGTCGACAACCTTGGTCTGGTCGGCTCCTGTCACCTCGACGGTCGCACCGAGGTCGGACCATGCCGACTGGGTGAGCTCGGCCGCCGCGCTGCGCGCATCTTCGCCGGCAGCGTAGAAGAGGCGGAGGGTCAGCGGCTTTCCGTCCTTGCTTCGTTTGCCGTCGGAGCCGGCGGTCCAACCTGCAGCGTCCAGTGTTGCCTTTGCTGCGCTGAGGTCGAAGTCCGGAATGTTGCCTGCGACAGAGTCGTACACACAGGCTCGGGGCTCGACGGAGACAAGACTTGTTGCACGGGTGCCCTGGCCGCCGGTGATGACCTCAGCGAGATCGTCGAGATTGACAGCCTGGACGAGAGCTTTTCGAACGGCGGGATCACTGGTCGGATTGTCCGCAATCTGATTGAAGTACATCTGACCGGCGGGAAGTGGGCGCTGGACCGAGTCGAAATTGGCGGCATCGATGCGATCCTTGTCCGGACCGGCGATCGGAGATGCGCTCAGTTCGCCTGAGAGAAGCTGGTTTGCTGCGGTGCTGACATTGGGTGCCATGACAGCAATGACTGTCTTGGGGACACCCGGTGTGTCGGAGGTGGTGTCGTCGGGCCCCCAGCTGTAACCGTCACGACGCTCGAACGTGTAGTGGTCATTGGCCGAGACTTCGGTGACTTCGAACATGCCGGAGCCCAGCGACTTGTTGTTCGAGGCGGTCGGATCTTCGAGTCCGGCATCGCACATGATCGGGAGGCGACTGATGGTGAGGAGGAGGAACGGGGTCGGCGCCGGAGTGGTTACCGTAATGGTGCGGGTGGCGAGATCGGCAGTGGCCGAAGCGCCGATGGGAACTGTGGTGCCGCGTTGTTGTGAACCCTTGGCTGGATCGGCTACGAAGTTGATGTTGTTCGCGACGGTCTGCGCAGTCAGCGTCGACCCGTCGGTACAGGTCACGCCTTCACGAATGGTGAAGGACGCGGAGGTCGGCGTTTCTTCCCACTTCTCGGCCAACCATGGTTTGAATTCACTGGTTTCAGGATCCTGGTAGACCAAGGAGTCGTACGCCAGCTTCGAAATTTCCGCGGTTGCCGCAGAGCCGGACATGATCGGGTTGAGTGCACCTGGATCGCCTTGCAACGCGTACCGGAAGGTTCCGTCAGTCAGAGGCTCACCGCCGCCGGAGCCCGAGGACGTGCCTCCCGAGCTGCAAGCCGACAATACGAGCGCGAGCCCCGCGGTCGCGGCAAGCGTCGAATAGGAGCGGTGTTTCATTGTGCCTCCGTGAAGGAGCCGGGGCCCGGGAGTGAATCGTGAGGGCGCAGTCGAGTGTGACCGCTAAATCTTGGCGTAGGACGTGACGGGCATCTCGGTCGATCCTCACGAAAATCGGGCGGATTTTTGTTCGATTTCACGAAGGTTGGAGTTCTGGTTCAGTTCACGGGGAGTCGAGGTCACTTCGTCGTGGCCACCCGGTCTCCGTGAGCACGGTTGCTGGAACTGACCTCAACGGGGAGGTGGGGCCGAGACCGTGGAGGTCTGCGTCGTCGTCGATTTCGGACCAGAATTCGTCCGCCGAAACATCAAGGCCGAGAACGATCCACGGCGGTCCGGCTTCTTGGAACGCGTACGAGACGGTTCCGGTACGCGGAATTGTCGTATCGAACAGTCGATCTCCGACGGGATAGCCCTGCTGCTCGCCGACCAAAGTCAAGGTAGTCGGTTCGAAGGATGCATCGCGCAGAATCTTCTCGACTGCGCGGTCGAAGCTCTGCTGGACGCTGAACTCTTCGTCCGAGTTCGAACCGGTGAACTCGGGGAAATGCGCACAACACAAAACGTATGGGCCTGCTGAGTTGCAGTAGAGACGAAACACGGGAAATCCACCGGCCACGACGTGACGTTAGCAGGGCGTCGAAATGGAGAAGTTGCTGTTTCAGCAAAGATGGTTGCGTGAGTTGTGGAAGGTCGTTCATCCTGGGTGCATGAGCCACGAACACCACAATCACCACGAAAACTCCGATACCACCGAGAATCCGTACGCCAAGGCGGACGCACAGTTCTGGAACTCGCTGTACGAGGAACGCCCCGCGCGCTGGAGCGGAAATCCCAACCCACAGTTGATTGCCGAAGCCTCCGACCTGGAACCGGGCACGGCACTCGACGTCGGTTGCGGCGAAGGTGCCGACGCTTTGTGGTTGGCGCGTCGCGGGTGGAAGGTCACCGGCACCGACATCTCGTCGGTTGCGCTCGGCCGCGCCCAGGCTCACGTCGAGGGCGAGGGCGTCGACATCGAATGGCTGGAAGCCGACCTGACGAAGTGGGATCCGCAGGGGCGCTCGTTCGATCTGGTGTCCGCGCAGTTCTTCCACATGCTCGAACCCGCGCGCGGGGAATTGTTCCGTGCTCTCGGAGATCTGGTCGCGCCCGGCGGGCATTTGCTGATCGTGGGCCACTCACCTCACGAGTCGCCGACCGAGCACCATCGGGCCATGCTCCATACACCCGAATACGTGGAGTCGCTGTTCACCGATGGTTGGAAGGTGTTGGTCTCGGAGTCGCGGGAACGTGATCTTCCCGCGAACCCCGAGATGCATCACACGACGGATACCGTTGTGCTGCTTCAGCGATTGAGTGCGAGCACCGACAGCAACTCGTAAGCGACGTGGGCCGCTGCGATACCGGTGATCTCGGCGTGGTCGTACGCCGGCGCTACCTCGACGATGTCGGCGCCGACCACGTTGAGTCCCACCAACCCACGCAGTGTGTTCAACAATTCGCGCGAGGTCATGCCGCCCGCTTCGGGTGTTCCGGTGCCCGGAGCGTGGGCGGGATCGAGTACGTCGATGTCGACGGAGACGTACACCGGCCCACCGTCGAGGCGCTTACGCATGCGCTCGACGATGCTGGCGACACCGTCGACCTCGTAGTCGTCACTGCGGATCACCTGGAAGCCGAGGACGCGGTCGTCTTCGAGGTCCTTCTCGCTGTAGAGCGGTCCACGGATGCCGATGTGCTGCGAACGCTCCATGTCGATCAGGCCCTCTTCACTGGCGCGGCGGAAGGGGGTGCCGTGGGTGAAAGGCTGACCGAAGTAGGTGTCCCAGGTGTCGAGATGAGCGTCGAAGTGCAGGACGGCGATCGGGCCGTGATCGCGGGCCAGTGAGCGCAGGATCGGCAGTGCGATGGTGTGGTCGCCGCCGAGCGTGAGCACGGAGGAACCGTCGGCGCGCAGGTCGGTAACGGCGGACTGAACCGTCGTGAGAGCTTCCTGGATGTCGAAGGGGTTGACGCCGATGTCGCCGAAATCGGCTACCTGCTGGTTGGCGAAGGGCGAGACCTTCAGCGCCGGGTTGTACGGACGCAGGAGCTTCGACGCAGCGCGGATGTGCCCCGGACCGAACCGGGCACCGGGGCGGTAGCTGACACCCGAATCGAAGGGGATGCCGAGGATCGTCACGTCGGCGCGCGAGACCTCGTCCAGGCGCGGGAGCCGCGCAAAGGTGGTCGGCTCGGCGTAGCGGGGGACGCGCGTGGCGTCGACGGGTCCGATGAACGATCCGGGGTTGTTGGTAGCCATGTGCAGAGGTCCCTGCTCTCGATTCGGCGCACACCGGGCGCCCTTCAGTGATGTAGCTCTCTGAGCAAGTATGGTTTCTTCAAGAGGCTCGGTTGTCAACCCCTGTTTCCTGAAAGGGACACGGCGGTCGTGAAGGAGTGGGTTCAGTGGCCAAGGCGAAGGAAGCGGTCGAGCCGGTCGGACCGCGCATCGGGGCGAGGCTCAAGGCGGCACGTCAATCGAAGCGGTTGACCCTCGACGACCTGGCCGAGGCCTGTGGTGTGACCAAGGGGTATCTCTCGAAACTCGAGCGCGATCACGTCAACGCGTCGGTGGCGACCCTGATAAAGGTGTGCGCGGTGCTCGAGATCCCCGTCGGATCCCTGTTCGAGAATGCGTCCGCCGGTGAAGTAGTCCGCGCCGACGCCATGCCGCAAATCAGCTTCGGTGGCGAAAAGATGACGGAGTACCTGCTCACGCCTACCAACGAGCGTCGAATTCAGGTGCTGCTCGGCGAGCTGGAACCAGGCGGCGGAAGTGGTCGGGAGTTCTACAGTCTGCCGATCGACGTGAACTTCGTGCACGTGCTCGAGGGCGGCTTGCGGGTCTCGTTCGAGGGCGGTCGGACGGATCCGAACGGTGAGGCCGTCGATGCCGAAGACGTCGTACTTGCGGCGGGCGATTCCTTCACATTCACGCCGACGCACAACCATAGTTTTCAGGCCGAAGGCTCGGTTCTGGCGAAGGTTCTGTGGGTCTTGAATCCGGCATTGCCGGAAGGGCCACGCGCGTCGCCTTCGCGAGACTCGAATCCGTGAATGTTGATTCTTAGGAAACAAGAGTTGACATGATTGGCGGCACCCGTCACGCTGGTAGTTGTCCCCGTCACACACACCGTCGAAAATTGGCGTCACGGAACTCCTGAAGGAGCGCACCATGCATGTCGATTCAGTTCGAGTTGGCCTGTTCCAAGGTCCGCTCACCACCCCTGACACCTTTGCGTCGGTGGAGTTCAACCTCGCTGCAATCGACACTGCTGCCCGCGAGGCTGCAGCATCCGGTGCGAAGATCCTGCTGACGCCGGAGATGTCCGCAACCGGCTACGACATCGGCGAACTGGTGTCGCTACGCGCGGAACCGGCCGACGGCCCGATCTTCGATTCCGTCGCCGAGATTGCTCGAAGTGCAGGCATCGCAGTCGTCTACGGCTACCCCGAACTCGACGGGGGAGATGTCTACAACAGTGTGCAGGTGGTGGACCGCGACGGCACTTCGCTTGCGCACTACCGCAAGACGCATCTGTTCGGCACGCTCGACCGTGAGCACTTTCGGCCAGGTGAGACCTTGGTGGTCGGGTTCGATTTCGAGGGTATCCGCTGCGGATTGTTGATCTGCTACGACGTGGAGTTTCCCGAAGCGGTTCGGGCACACGCCGACGCCGGTACAGAATGGCTCATCGTGCCGACAGGCTTGATGACTCCTTACGAACACATTGCGCAGCAAGTGGTTCCGGCCCGCGCATACGAGAGTCAGATGTTCGTCACCTACGTTAATCGCTGCGGTGCCGAAACCGAGCTGACCTACTGCGGTCTCTCGTGCGCCATCGCGCCCGACGGTGCCGAGTTGGCGAGGGCCGGCGGCGACCAGGAATTGCTCTTCGCGGACATCGCCGCCGCCACCGTCGCGCAATCGCGCACTCTCAATACACATCTCGACGATCGACGCCTCGATCTGTATCCAGACCTTCCTGTCACGACTGTCTCCAAGGAGAACCGTAGATGACCATCCCAGTAGCTCCGGACAGTTCCTCGGAACCCGGCAAGCAGCCGCCCCTCACGATGTTCGGACCGGATTTTCCGTTCCCGTACGACGACTACGTTTCCAGTCCGGCGGGACTCGGCTCGGTGCCCGATCTGGCACTGGGTACCGAAGTTGCCGTGATCGGTGGCGGACTCTCCGGCATGATCGCGGCCTACGAGTTGCTCAAGATCGGTCTCAAACCGATTGTCTACGAAGCTGATCAGATCGGTGGCCGGATGCGGTCGGTCGAGTTCGACGGGCACCCCGGGGTTGTCGCCGAGATGGGCGCAATGCGTTTCCCACCGTCGTCGACAACGTTGTTCCATTACCTGAACGAACTGGGTCTGCAGACCGAAGAGTTCCCCAATCCCCTTGCCGAGGTCACGCCGAGCACCGTCATCGATCTCAAGGGCGAGAGCCACTACGCGCACACTCTCGAGGATCTGCCGCCGATCTACACCGAGGTGGCGCAGGCCTGGCAGCGCACTCTCGAAGAGCATGCCGATCTGATTCCGTTGCAGCAGGCCATTCGTGACCGCGACACCGCAGAAATCAAGCGGATCTGGAACGACCTCGTGGTGCGCTACGACGACCAGACGTTCTACGGATTCCTCGCCGCGTCGAAGCACTTCAAGTCCTTCCACATGCGGGAAGTGTTCGGACAGGTCGGATTCGGTACGGGCGGTTGGGATACCGACTACCCCAACTCGATCCTCGAAATCCTTCGTGTGGTCATCACGGCCGCCGACGACGACCACCGCGGCATCGTCGGTGGATCGCAGCAGCTGCCGATGCGGTTGTGGAACCGCGCCCCGGCGCACATGGCGCATTGGCCTGCCGGTACTACGGTCGCTTCGCTCAACGACGGTGAGACGCGTCCCCGCGTCACCGAACTCCGGCGTACCGAGCCCGGCAACATCACGGTGACGGACTCCGAAGGTTTCATTCGCACGTATGCGAGTGCCGTTGTGACAGTGCAGAGTTGGATGCTGCTGAACAATATCAGGTGTGACGACGATCTGTTCCCGATCGACCACTGGACTGCGATCGAGCGAACTCACTACATGGGTTCGACCAAGGTGTTCGTTCTCGTCGACCGCCCGTTCTGGAAGGACAAGGACCCCGTGACCGGCCGTGATTCGGTGTCGATGACACTGACCGACCGTATGAGTCGCGGCACCTACCTGCTGGATCAAGGCGAGGGCAAGCCAGGCCTGATCTGCTTGTCGTACACCTGGTCGGACGATTCGCTGAAGCTGCTGGCGCTCGACGCCACCGAGCGCATGAACATCATGCTGCGCTCTCTCGAAGAGATCTACCCCGGCGTTGACTTCCGCAGCCACATCATCTCGAGCCCGGTGACGCTGTCGTGGGAAACCGAGCGCGACTTCATGGGCGCATTCAAGGCGAACCTTCCGGGGCACTACCGCTACCAGGAGCGCCTGTTCTCCCACTTCGTGCAGAATGATCTCGAACCGCGTCATCGGGGAATCTTCCTCGCCGGTGACGACGTGTCGTGGACCGCCGGCTGGGCTGAGGGCGCGATCCAGACCGCGATCAACGCGGTATGGGGCGTCGTCAACCATCTCGGCGGCGCTGCGCCTGCCGAGAATCCCGGACCCGGCGACGTGTTCGAGGAGCTTGCTCCGATCAGGTTGGGCGACTGAGCTCACCGCAACTGCCGAAATGTCGTGCCCGATGGGGGTTGGTACTCCTATCGGGCACGACCTCTTTCCGGTGATCCACGCAACACTGGAAAGTGTTCGGATCCAATAATTTCCAGGAGGGTGTTCAATGGCGAGCACATCATCGGCGACCAAGACCGCAGCTGCAGAATCGAGACCGGCAGGCGGTGATCGATCCGGTGACCCGGCGCTCGAACTGGTCGCCGAATTGGCAGCAGCGGGCCAGCGACTCGTCTTCCGTCAGGGCGACGACTTGAACAGCGATGCCCTGAGCAGTGACGATCTGACCTGTGTGGTGCTGTGGCCGTCCGGAGAGCCCTCCCTCTCCGATCTGTGCGAGAACTTCGAGTCCCTCGGACTCCGAGTTTCGACGCACCGCCCCCTTCCGACCGTTCTGGGTTCGGCGCACTACTTCACCTTCGAGCCGAGCACCTTCGACGGCAGTGCGCTGGAGAAGATGGCGGACGCCTTCGAAGCCGTCATCGCCGGACAGACCCGGATGGACGCATTCTCCAGTCTGATCGGACGAGCAGACATCACGTGGCGCGACGCAGAGTTGCTGCGCGCTGCGTGCCGTTTCCTCGCTCAGGCTCGTATCGGGTTGTCCGAGAGCTACATCGTCGGAGTGTTGGCAGCGAAGCCACTCTTCGTACGGCAGGCAATCGAACTCTTCACTGCGCGTTTCGATCCCGCCGTAGCAGGATTGCGGGAGACAGCAGTGGCCACCGCGGCGGCGGCCATCGACGAATCAGTCGACGATGCAGACACTCTCGACGAGGATCGCGTCTTGCGCGGCGTTCGTTCGTTCCTGCAGGCGACTCTGCGCACCAACTGGTACCTGCGTGGTGAGTCCGGCGACCCGCTGCCGTACGCGTCGTTCAAGATCGACTCGCAGTTGCTCTCCACCCCGCAGAAGACCGTTCCCTTCCGCGAGATCTACGTCAGCGCACCCAATGTCGAAGGCGTTCATCTGCGTAGTTCCTCCGTCGCCCGTGGCGGCCTGCGTTGGTCGGATCGATACGAGGACTACCGCACCGAGGCCCTGAGCCTCATGAAGACCCAGAGCGTGAAGAATTCCCCGATCGTTCCTTCGGGTGCCAAGGGCGCGTTCGTGGTTCGGGGCACGTCGTCACCAACCCCGGCGCAGGTGCAGGAGTCGTACAGCACCTTCATTCGCGGCTTGCTGGACGTGGTGGACAACATCGTCGACGGCGCTGCGGTACACCCGGCAGAAGTAATCGAGTACGACGGTGAAGACTCCTATCTCGTCGTGGCAGCAGACAAGGGGACCGCACGGTTCTCGGACGTCGCGAACGGCATCGCCGTCGAGCGTGGTTTCTGGCTCGGCGACGCCTTTGCTTCCGGCGGTTCGGCCGGATACGACCACAAGGCGATGGGCATCACCGCTCGCGGCGCCTGGGTAGCGGTACGACGCCACTTCGCCGAGCGTGACCTCGACGTCGACACCGATCCGTTCACCGTCGCGGGCATCGGTGACATGTCCGGCGACGTGTTCGGCAACGGAATGTTGCTCTCGCACAAGATCCGTTTGGTCGCGGCATTCGATCACCGCCACATCTTCATCGACCCGAACCCCGACACCGAGACGAGCTTTGCCGAACGCGCTCGCCTCTTCACCGTGCCGCGCTCGTCCTGGGACGACTTCGATCGCACCGTGATGTCGCCGGGCGGTGGCGTCTGGCCGCGGAGCGCGAAGTCGATCCGCCTTCCGCTCGAGGCGCGTGCGGCCCTCGGAATCACCGAGGAAAACTTGACCCCGCAGGAACTGATCCGAGCGGTCCTGTGTGCTCCGGTGGACCTGTTGTGGAACGGCGGCGTCGGTACCTACGTGAAAGCGTCGACCGAAAGCAACGTCGACGCGGCCGATCCGTCCAACGACGCAGTTCGCGTCAGCGCTGACGAGTTGCGTGCGACGGTGGTCGGTGAGGGCGGCAACCTCGGCTTCACCCAGCGTGCCCGCATCGAATATGCCGCTGGCGGAGGCCGAATCAACGCCGACTTCATCGACAACGCGGCCGGCGTGGCTACCTCGGACCGTGAGGTCAACATCAAGATCGCACTCGCAGCGTTGGACTCGACCTCGCGCAATGAACTACTCGCGGCGGCCCAGGACGAGGTGGCCGCATCGGTGCTCGAGGCCAGTGAAGATCAGACCCTCGCGATCAGCCTGGCCGAGCACCGCGCACCGGCCCTGCTCGATCAGCACGAGCGGTTGATCGAGAACCTCGTCTCGGCGGGCGCCATGAAGCGACTGGAAGAATCTCTGCCCGACGCCAAGGCGCTGGCGGTCAGGGCGCGAGCCGGGCAGGGCCTACTCCGTCCGGAACTTGCTGTGCTGGTGGCGCAGTCGAAGAACGTGCTGACGGCGGAATTGGGGGCGTCGACCGTCCCGGACAATCAGATCTTCGCCGATCGTCTCCCGCAGTACTTCCCGCTCTCCGTCGTCGAGGCAGCACCGGACGCGGTCCGCGCACATCGGTTGGGCCGCGACATCATCATCACCTCGGTGGTCGACGAACTGGTCAACCGCGTCGGACCCGGCGTGCTGTTCCGGCTCGAGGAACACCTCGGAGTCCACAGTCCGGAAGCGGCTCTGGCCTACGCAGTGGTCAGCGAAGTGCTCGGCACCGAGGAACTTCGGCGCGAGATCTTGAACTCGGAGCTGCGCGCCACCGAGCAGTTGCAGGCTCTCGATCGCTTGCAGCAGTTGTTGGAATCCGAGATGAGCTGGGTGTTGCGTCGTCCGGGAGCAGCCGGCCGGTTCACCGTGAACCCGCGCGCCGACATCGATCGGTGGGCAGCCCCGGTGCGGGAACTCACCGACGGTTTGTCGGCCAGCGAGCGCATCGAGGCGTCTTTCGGAGCGCTCGCCCTGGCAGACATTGCACTGCAGGAGAATACGACGGCCGCGGCCGCAGCCGCGATCTATCGGGAACTCTCCGACGCTCTCGACCTGGGCGATGTTCTCGGCGGCGTCGACGTCGCCGTCGGTGCCTCGCATTGGGAGGTCATGGGCAGCGCTGCCGTCCATGCCAGGTTGACGGCGCGTTTCGCGGACCTCGTGTCCGGTGCGCTCGGTGAAGGTATTCCGGAGGTCGTCGAGTTGTGGACCGCCGCCAATCCGCAAACGGTGCGCCGGTTCACGGCTTTGATGTCGAGCGTGAGCCGCAGTGGAGCGCTGGACACCGCCCGTCTCTGCACGGTCGACGCCGAACTCGAACTACTCGTTCGCGGTGCGTCCAGTTTCGCTTCGGTACACGCCGCGGAGCGTTCAGCGGCCCTCCCAGGCGAGTAGCGATAGCAGCAGTTCGGCTCTGACCCTGGCCTGCCCGAGGTCGCATTGCAGCAGTTCCTCGATGCGTGCGATGCGACCTCGGAGGGTGTGCCGATGAACACCGAGTTCGGCTGCAGCCGACTCCCATTGGCCGTTTGCCTCGAGATAGGCGCGCAAAGACGCGGCCAGTGCGGTTCCGTGTGCCTGGTCGTGTTCCGTCAGCACCGGGATGGTGTCCGCAGCCATGGCGATCAATGCCTCACGGGCAGACTCGGATGCCAGAATCGTCGAACCACTCAGAGCGTCGAACTCGAGAATACGCGCCGTAGCCGTCGTGAGGTTGGCCGCGGCGCGGGCCTGGACGAGTGCGCGGGGTGCGTCGAGAAGACGGTGAGGGGTGCTGATTCCGGCACGCACGGCTTTCGCTTCGGTGGGGGAGAGCTGCGCCAGTAGTGTTTTGGCGGTGTCGATTGTGTCGGTTCCGCGGAGGAGGACGGTCAGCGAACCGTCCTCGGATTGCGCGAACAACGGCCGGCCTGCTCGCGCGAGAGCGTTGTCGAGTTCGCGAAGAACTGGGCCGAGTCCGGATCCGCGAACGTGGACGACACGAATGTTGCCGTGCGTGTCGCTTGCCTCGTCCAAGTACGACGGCACACTGTCTTCGGGGATTCGGCCGTCGAGTAAGAGCCCGAAAGCCATGGCGTTGAGTCGAGTTCGCTCGGCCCGTAGTCGAACCGGTTTCTCGAGTTCGAGAGTGAGCAGCGAGACCGCATGCCCGAGCAACACTCTGTCGATATTGCTCAGGGGCCCGGCGCCCGCCATGGCGAGGTAGCCGTGCCAACTGTCGGTGACGCCGACGGGGGACAGTGTCAGCGTCCGTTCGGGTGTGCTCTGCGAGATCGACGCCGGAGCGTTGGGATCGCGGGTGGTGGCCGCGACCGCGCGAACCTCGGTGATCAACGACTTCTGGTTTGCCGGATGCACCGCGGTGATCCGATCACCGACAAACGCCACCGAAGTTTTTGTGGCCGTGGCCAGTTCACGCACGATCGCCGACACGCCACCGCGCAGTGCAACGCGGGTGATGCGCGTCTGTACTTCTGCCGCGCGGAGTACCGATTCGTATTCCTGCTGGCTCAGACGGGTCATCACCGCGCGCGTGACCGCCGCGAACGGGGTCGTGAACGGCACTTCCAGCAGAGGGAGCCCGCGACTGCGGGCGGCGGCAATCAGGTCTGCGGGCACACTCTCGTGGGAAAGGCCGGTCCCGAAACCCAGAGCCGATACTTCTGCGGCGGCCAGACGGTCGATGTACTCGCTGTAGTCGGTGGCGTCCGCGCCCACCAGTGCCAGCCCGGTGGTGAGCACCAATTCGCCGCCGGAAAGCCACGGGGTGGGGTCCGTCAGCTCTGTGGCCTGCGCAAACGTGACGGGGTGGGTGGCAGCTGCTCGGTCGGTGAGCAGAGCCAGCGAGAGGTGTTTCTGGCGCAAGAGCCACGAGATCGGAACCGTCACCTGATCAGGCTAGCTGTCGTTGCCGATATGGAGTAGCCCTGGAGCTCCGGGTATCCATTTCGGCAGTGCTTGCGATGCTTCGCGCGTCGCATACTCGAATGCAATACACAACCGAGAGGGTGGTCACATGAGTGCAATCGAATACCGGCTTCCGCAGGAGCGTCGCATCGTCACGGAGTTCCCGGGCCCGCGCTCGGCTGCGCTCGCCGAACGCCGTAAGAAGGTCGTCGGCGCCGGCGTCGCATCCACCCTCCCGGTCTACGTCGCCGACGCAGACGGCGGAGTCATCGTCGACGTCGACGGCAACTCGCTGATCGACCTCGGTGCCGGTATCGCGGTGACCAGCGTCGGCGCCTCCAACCCGGCCGTCGTGTCCGCGGTTCAGGATCAGGTCGCGCACTTCACCCACACCTGTTTCATGGTCGCTCCGTACGAGGGCTACGTCGAGGTCGCCGAGCGTCTCGCCGAACTCACCCCCGGTGACCACGAGAAGCGTTCCGTGCTGTTCAACTCCGGCGCAGAAGCTGTCGAGAACGCAGTCAAGATCGCCCGTCACGCGACCGGTCGCGACGCAGTCGTCGTCTTCGACCACGCGTACCACGGCCGCACCAACCTCACGATGGCACTGACCTCGAAGTCCATGCCGTACAAGAGCGGCTTCGGTCCGTTCGCCCCCGAGGTCTACCGCGTCCCGATGTCCTACCCGTACCGCGAGGGCCTCAATGTCGACGGCTCCAAGATCACCGGTGAGCAGGCCGCACAGCGCGCCATCACGATGATCGAGAAGCAGGTCGGCGCTGCCAACACGGCCGCCATCCTCATCGAGCCCATTCAGGGTGAGGGTGGATTCATCGTTCCCGCAGAAGGATTCCTCCCGACGCTCGTCGCGTGGGCCAAGGAGAACGGCGTCGTCTTCATCGCCGACGAGGTTCAGGCAGGCTTCGCTCGTACCGGCGCCTGGTTCGCCAGCGATCACGAGGGCATCGTGCCCGACCTGGTCACGCTCGCCAAGGGCATCGCAGGCGGCATGCCGCTCGCCGCTGTCACGGGCCGCGCCGAGCTCATCGACGCTGTCCACCCCGGCGGCCTCGGTGGCACCTACGGCGGTAACCCCGTCGCCTGCGCCGCTGCATTGGCGTCCATCGACCAGATGCGTGAGCTCGACCTCTGTGGCCGCGCACGCACCATCGAGTCGACCGTCGTCGGCCGAATGAACGCACTGGCAAAGGAACTCGACGTCATCGGCGACGTTCGCGGTCGCGGCGCCATGCTCGCCATCGAGCTGGTCAAGCCCGGTGGGCAGGAGCCGGACGCCGACATCACCAAGAAGATCGCCGCCGAATGCCTCGCTGCCGGCGTCGTGATCCTCACCTGCGGTACCTACGGCAACGTCATCCGTCTGCTCCCGCCGCTGGTCATCTCCGAAGAGCTGCTCGACGACGCGTTGACCGTCCTCGAGACCGCCATCCGCACTGCAGCACAGGGGAACTGACATGTCCAACGTCTCGGATCTTCTCGACTCGGTACCCAAGGGTCTCTGGCTCGGCGGCAAGCTCGTTCCGGCCGAGAAGACCTTCGCGGTCTACAACCCGGCAACGGGTGAGGAACTCGCCCAGGTAGCCGACGCCACCGCTGCCGACGGTATCCGTGCGCTCGACCTCGCCGCTGCGGCGCAGGAAGACTGGGCGGCCACTCCGGCACGTGTACGCGGCGAGATTCTGCGCACCGCCTTCGAATTGCTGCACGCCCGCGCCGAGGACTTCGCGCTGATGATGACCCTGGAAATGGGTAAGTCGTTGGCAGAGAGCCGCGGTGAGGTCAACTACGGCGGCGAATTCCTGCGCTGGTTCAGCGAGGAAGCAGTACGCATCGGCGGACGTTACACGCAGGCTCCGGCCGGCAACGGTCGCATCCTGGTCACCAAGGAAGCCGTCGGACCGGTCCTCGCGATCACCCCGTGGAACTTCCCGCTCGCCATGGGCACACGCAAGATCGGACCGGCGCTGGCTGCCGGTTGCACCATCATCGTCAAGCCCGCCGAGGACACGCCGCTGACCATGCAGCTCCTCGGTCAGGTGTTCGCCGATGCCGGTCTGCCCGACGGTGTGCTCTCGATCCTCCCGACGTCCGACGCGGCCTCCATCAGTGGACCGCTGATGGAAGATGCGCGTCTGCGCAAGGTCACCTTCACCGGCTCCACTGGCGTCGGAAAGTTGTTGGTGCGCAATGCTGCTGACAAGCTGCTCCGCACGTCGATGGAACTCGGTGGCAATGCGCCGTTCATCGTCTTCGACGACGCCGACATCGACGCAGCTGTCGACGGCGCAATGCTCGCGAAGATGCGCAACGGCGGCGAGGCCTGCACCGCGGCCAACCGCATCTACGTCGCCAACTCGGTGCGCGAGGAGTTCACCGACAAGTTCACCGCCAAGGTTGCGGCCTTGAAGGTGGGCGCCGGTGACGCCGAGGGCACCAACATCGGACCGCTGATCAACACCAAGCAGCTCGCAACCGTCACCGGACTCGTCGACGACGCCGTGTCCAAGGGTGCTCGCGTTCGCACCGGTGGATCGGCACCCGAAGGCCCCGGATTCTTCTTCACCCCGACGGTCCTCGACCAGGTGCCCGCCGATGCGCGCCTGCTGAAGGAAGAGATCTTCGGACCCGTTGCGGCAGTGGTCGGTTTCGACACCGAAGACGAAGCGATCGCGGCTGCGAACAACACCGAATACGGCCTCGTGGCGTACTTCTACACCCGCGACATCGACCGGGCGATGCGCGTCTCGGCCAAGCTGGACACCGGCATGGTCGGCGTCAATCGCGGCGCGATCTCCGATGCTGCCGCGCCGTTCGGTGGGGTGAAGGAATCGGGCTTCGGCCGTGAAGGCGGAACCGAGGGTATCGACGAGTATCTCGATACCAAGTACGTAGCGCTCTAACTTGCTGTGCGCCTTTATTAACCGCGGGCGGTTAATAAAGGCGCACAGTTGTCTATTGACCCAACGGAGTCGGGCGGTAGTACTTGCCCTCGTGGTAGAGCAGGGGCGCGGCAGCGGATTCGTCGTCCTCTTCGGCGTGCACCCGCGTGACGAGACCGATGACCAACGTGTGATCGCCGACAGGGATCAGCTGGTCGACCTTGACGCGCATCCAGCTGGGGGTGCCGTGCAGCACCGGCTCCCCGGTGTCGAGCACTGCCCACAGTGACTCGTCTGCAAAACGCTGATCGGCACTACGCGCAAAGCGCTGGGCCAGATGCTGCTGATGTTCGCCGAGAAGGTGGATCACCAAGGACTCGGCTGCCTTGAGTGCATTGATGCTCGACGACGTCTCCGCGATGTTGAACGAGACGAGCGGCGGCTCGAGGGAGACGGACGAGAACGAGGTGGCGGTGAAACCCACCGGGCCGGTACCCGAATCGAGGGTCACGACGGTGACACCGGCGGGGTGGCGGCGAAGCGCAGCGCGGTAGTCACCGGCGCAGATGCCGGTGGACAACTCGGGCGTCACCGCTACTTCGGGGACGTCGGGGGTGGTGTGGCTGGAAACGGCATTCGGCTTGTCAGACAACGGGAACTCTCCGGCTGGAACTCGAGGTGTGCGGTGTGGTCGAGGTGACTGCGCTCGGCATACACAGACAGGCGTCGGTGCGGCACAGATCTACGTGCCGTCGACGCCAGTGGTTGCCGGCCGGGGTCCTGGTTGCAGTGCACATGGTGCGTCCAACTATAGGTGGACGCACGTCTGAGTGGTTTCGGACCGGGCTGGATGAAGTGCTTCAGTCCATGTCGACGGCGAGGCCGGCGGTGATTCGGAGGAGTTCGGAGTACGTCGTGCGAAAGACCGTGTTGGGGTGCCCGGCGGCTGCCCACAACTCGGGGTACTGCTCGAGGGCGGTATCGATGTACGTCGGCAGGTTGGTGGGATGCCCGAGCGGAGCGACCCCACCGATCGGCTGGCCCGTCGCGGACTTCGCCATCTCCAGCGGCGCCCGCGTGAGCTTGCCTTCGAGGCGTTCGCCGGTGGCCTTCAGATTCACCTGATGCGCGCCGGAGACCAGCAGCAGGACCGGATCGTCGTCGAGAAGGAACACCAGTGACTTGGTGATCGCGCCTACCTCCACCCCGACGGCCGCCGCTGCCTCGGCCGCGGTGTGCGTGGCGTCGGGCTGCGTGACGATGACGCCGTGGTGACCCCGCGAGATCAGTGTTTCGGCGACGTGCGAGGCGTTGGGGTGGAGGAGGCTCGTCATGAGTTCAGACTAGGACTAGTCGGCGTTCGCCACAGCTGGAGTCGGCGTCGTGTCGGTGGACTTTCGGTTACGACGGATCGTGAAGCCGAACAGCATGACCGCACCGATCAGCGCGTACAGGAACAGCGTCAGAGCAGGCTGGCCGACGCCGACGTTGTTGAAGTAGACGATGCTCCGCACGCCTTCGGTGCCGGCGCCGGGTGTGATCCACCGGCCGATGGCGGCGTAGAACGAGGGAATCACGTTGGAGCCGAATGCGCCTCCCGCACTGGGATTGCCGAGGATCACGAAGACGGCGATAGCCAGCGGGACTGCCAGAACGCCGATGGCGGCGCGCAATCCGAGTGTGAACATGGCGGTGCCGAACACCACGGCTGTTCCCAGGATCCAGAGCGGGAACCAGTGGCCGGCGAAGGTTCCGAGTACGTGTGAGGTGATGAGGGCGCCGAGGGCTCCCGAGATGATCGAGTAGATCGCGATCACGCCCGTGTGTGCGCTTGCCTGGCGGAGAGTCTTCGGCGCACCGATGAACAGTCCGATGGCTGCCGCAAGGAGATAGCCGCCGACGACCCAGCCGACCGAGAGGTAGAAGCCGGAGAGGCCGCGGTTGTCGTGTGCTCCGACGGGGATCTCGTCGCGGACGACGAACTGTCGGTCCTGTGTCGCCTCGACCTTCGTGAACACCGCTTCGAGTGACGTCGCGATGGAGCTGCCGCCCGCGCTCGCGGTGATCAGGGTGTCCGGCCCGGCCGGGTTGATGACAAACGCGCCCTGGATCTCTCGGTCGTTGATCATGCGGCGAGCGGTCGCCGTGCTGTCGACCACCTGAGCGTCGAGCGGGCTGCCGTCGATGGCGTTGAGTTTGTCGGCGATCTGCTGATCCATGCCGTCGGGTGTGCCCTGATCGGCGATGACCGCGATTTCGATGTCTCGCGGAGTCGGCTGATGGAAGGCGGCGACGTAGCTGAGGATGAAGCCCATCTGCAGCAGGAGCACGCCGACGAACAACGCGGCCATCACCTTGGGTGCGCCGTACTTCACGAGCAGATTGTCGTGGTGGTGTTCGTCGTGGGTGGAGCTGTTGTCTGGTGCGGCGTGTGCCGGATGCGTAGTGGTCACGAAGAGTCCTGATCTTGTCGAAAGTAAAGAGCTTGTCAATACCCGAGGTATTGAATACTCTAGGTATCGTGACTGAATCTCGTCAACCGGACTGGACGCCGGTAACCCGCCCCGGACGTGACGTGGTGCGGCAAAGACTGCTCGACGCTGCGGCGGAAGAGTTTGCGGAGCGCGGATTCAGTGCTGCACGTCTCACTGAAGTTGCTCGCCGAGCGGGCTTCACCAAGGGGGCCGTCTACTCCAACTTCGAATCGAAACAGGATCTGTTCGCCGAACTGTTCGCGCAGCGGTCTCTCGAACTGGCCGGCCGGGTGCTCGCCGAGATCGCCGGGATGAACCCGTCCGACGCGGCGGGCAAAGGTGGCGAGGCCATTGCCACGTGGATGGTCGACGACCCGGGGTGGTCGCTTCTCGTCCTCGAATTCGGAGTGCTCGCCGGGCGTGATCCGCAGATCGCTCAGGCGTACTTACGTGAGCGTCGCCACTTGCGCAGTCAACTCGTGGAGTTGATCGGTGAACGTGCCCGTGAATGGGGAGTGGACGATTCCTTCGATGTGCGGACCACTGCAATCTCGTTGATGGCCTTGATATCCGGGCTCGTTCTCGAACACTCGGTGGATCCGGAAGAAGTTGATCAGAGCGTGATGGGTGCCGCCGTGACGGCACTCTTCGCCGGCGCCGTCGCACGGGCAGGATTGTCCGCCGTCTGAGTTGCTCGGTTGACAGGCAACGGATTTGAGAACTACCCTCTGGGTGCAGTACCTCGTTAGGTGAGGCTTCTGCACGAACACAGGCCACTGATCTCACGACGTCGAGAGACGCCCAAGGTTAGGACAGATCTCCCCGGCTTAAGGGGTGATCCAAAGTGGCTTCCCGGTCGCGATCGGGACACGTCGTGCAGTGCCAAAACTCGGACGTGGAGGTGTTTTCGCAGCTTGATGCCGGTTTCTTCCGGCGAAGGCGAGAGTACGTCGATATTCGGTTCTCCTGGCGTGTGCTGTGCGCACACAATTGTGGCGTCATCGGACGCCCCGAACTTTCAGGAGGTGACCATCGTGGACGACCCGCCGAGTCGATATTCGACCCATCCTTCTGTTCTTGCCGACGATGCTCACCCCGGTCTTTTGCTCTTCAGTCACTGACTCTTTGCATCCTCGGCTTCGTCTGCGCGGCTTTGCCGCGTCCGCTGACGACTTCCATTGTCGCTCAGCGCATTCTGCTGCCCTCATGCACTGGCATGGTCCGGCGTGTTCGGGCAGCCGAGGAGATTCGTCATGTCATTTTCCGTTCTCGCATTGCGGCCACGGCACACGAGAAACAGTGCACAACAAACACATTCAACAGTCCTGGCAAAGGAAAGCGCACAGGAATTGGTCGACTACTCGGCCTCGGACACGCGCACCGTCCTCGCCGATCTGACCACGACGGCCAACGGCCTTCGCGACGATCAGATCGACGATCTTCGTCGGCAATACGGGCGCAACGATGTCCGCCACGACCGCCCGGCGCCGGCAATCGTGCAGTTCGCGGGGGCCTTCAAGAACCCGTTCATCTTGATCCTGGTATTCCTCGCCCTGATCATGGTCGGGACCGACGTGGTGTGGGCAGACCCGGAAGACGGTCCCTCCTACGAGGGCATCATCACTCTCGGGTTGATGATCTTTGTCAGTGTCTCACTGAGGTTCTGGCAGGAATACCGTTCGAGCCGCGCCGCCGAGGCGCTCAAGGCGATGGTTACGACGACCGTCGCGGCCACCCGCAAGATCAACAACACCGTGGTCACGGCTGAGATTCCGATCGAGCAGTTACTGCCAGGTGATGTAGTCCAGCTTGCCGCCGGCGACATGATCCCGGCCGATGTCCGCATCATTCGGGCCAAGGATCTACAGGTCAATCAGTCCATGCTCAGCGGTGAATCGATGCCGGCCGAGAAGTCGGCGGACCCGTCGTCGGGGATCGACGTCGATCGGCTGCTCGAAGCCGAGAACATCGGGTTCATGGGTACTTCCGTCGTGTCGGGCAGTGGCACCGCCGTTGCGGTGCACACCGGCAAGCGGACTTACTTCGGTGCCATGACAGCACAATTGGCGTCCAAGCGACCCGAAACCAGCTTCGACGTCGGGGTGCGCAGTGTCAGCTATCTGCTGATCAAGTTCATGCTGATCATGGTTCCCGCGGTGTTCATCATCAACGGACTGACCAAGGACTGGAGCCAAGCACTACTCTTCGGCGTCGCCACCGCGGTGGGGTTGACTCCGGAAATGTTGCCGCTCATCGTGACGGCGAACCTGGCCAAGGGTGCGCTCCACATGTCGCGCAAGAAGGTGATCGTCAAGCAGATCAACGCGATTCAGAACTTCGGTGCCATGGACGTTCTGTGCACGGACAAGACCGGAACTCTCACCGAGGACCGCATCGTTCTCGGTGAGCATCTCGATACTGCCGGACGTAAGTCCGAGGACGTATTGCGGCTAGCGGCGGTCAATTCCGTGAATCAGACCGGATTGCGCAGTCTTCTCGACGACGCGGTGATCGAGGCCGCCGGTCCCGAAGTGGTCGAGGAGATCTCGCGTCGCCACGGGTTGGTGGACGAGATTCCCTTCGACTTCAAGCGCCGTCGACTCTCCGTGGTGGTCGACCACGGAGACGCCGATCTGATCGTAACCAAAGGTGCAGTGGAAGAGCTCCTTTCGATCTGTGAATCGGTGGAACTGGACGGGGTGACCCACCAATTGACACCGGGATGGCTGGCCCGAGTCGACCGTCTGGTCGCGGAGCTGAACGGTCAAGGCAAGCGAGTGCTTGCGGTGGCAACCAAGACAGTCGTCGAAGAGCAGCGCCGCGAGTACTCGACGGCCGACGAAGAGGGCATGACCCTGGTCGGGCTGCTGGCATTCCTCGACCCGCCGAAGGAATCTGCGGCCGGGGCGATCGAAGCCCTCGCGAGCCACGGAGTCGCGGTCAAGGTAGTGACGGGTGACAACGAACTGGTCGCCGAAACCGTCTGCGGCAAAGTCGGTATCGACGTGGGGACCGTTGTATCCGGCGCCGAGATCGAAGCGTTGAGCGACGACGCCCTCGACGAGTTGGTGCAGCGGACAACCGTCTTCGCGAAGACGGATCCGATGCAGAAGGCACGCATTGTCGAATCGCTGCGCCGGGTCGGCCACACGGTTGGTTTCCTCGGTGACGGTGTCAACGACGCACCCGCACTTCGGGCGGCGGACGTCGGCATCTCCGTCGACACAGCGGCGGACATCGCCCGCGAATCCGCGGACATCATCTTGCTGGAGAAGGACCTCGGCGTACTCGAACAAGGAGTCATCGAAGGGCGTCGTACCTTCGGAAACATTCAGAAGTACATCAAGATGACTGCGTCGTCGAACTTCGGGAACGTCTTCTCGGTGCTCGTCGCCAGCGCCCTGCTGCCGTTCATCCCCATGATTCCCGTAGTTCTGTTGTTGCAGAACCTGATCTACGATCTCTCGATGCTCACGATCCCGTGGGACCGTGTCGACGACGACTTCCTCGCGAAGCCCCGCAAGTGGGAGACCAAGAGCCTTCGCCGGTTCATGGTGTTCATCGGCCCGATCAGTTCGATCTTCGACATCTCGACGTTCGCGCTGATGTGGTTCGTGTTCGCCGCCAACTCTCCCGAGCATGCAGCGCTGTTCCAATCGGGTTGGTTCATCGAGTCATTGATCTCGCAGACGCTGATCGTTCACATGATCCGCACCCGCAAGATCCCGTTCATCCAGTCGCGTGCATCGCTGCCGGTACTGCTCAGCACGGGCGCTGCCTGCGTCTTCGCGCTGGTGTTCCCGTTCACGTCCTGGGGTCATTCCCTCGGGTTGGTTTCACTGCCGTGGAACTACTTCCCGTGGCTGGTCCTCACCCTCGGGGCATACTGCGTCGTCACGCAGGTGGCCAAAGGAATGTTCATCCGTCGATTCGCGACCTGGCTCTAGGAGTTCACCGTGGAAATCCACGTCATCCTTGTGCGGATAGCGCTCGGGCTCGTCCTCGGCGCTGCCGTCGGGATCGAAAGGCAATGGCGCGCAAGGATGGCGGGTCTGCGAACCAACGCGTTGGTGAGCTTGGGTGCGACGCTCTTCGTCATCATGGGCGCGTACGGGTTTCAGGGCCCGGACGCTGATCCGACGCGCGTCGCAGCGCAGATCGTCTCGGGGATCGGTTTCCTCGGTGCTGGAGTGATCATGAAGCAGGGTGCGTCGGTCACCGGCCTGAACACTGCCGCCACTCTGTGGGCCACTGCCGCCGTCGGCGCACTGGCAGGCGGCGGAATGTACTGGGTCGCGGTGTTCGGTGCCGGCGCAATCATGTTGGCGAACACGCTGTTGAGGCCGTTGGGTCGGATGATGGATCACCAGCCTGCCCGAACCGGACGCGAAGAACCACCCGCGGACTACACCTTCGAGGTGACCTGTCACGGCGACGCCGAAGCTCACATCAGAGGTCTTACCGTGCAGTCCATTTCGAGGCCCGAGTTTCAGCTCCGGTCAGTGCAGTCCTTCGACATCCCGGACAGCGACCGCGTGCGGGTGGTGGCCGAACTGGCTGCCGCGGAGCGTGACGACGGACTCCTGGAATCCGCCGTCAGCCGGCTTAGCCTGGAACCGTTGGTGACTCACGTTCGCTGGGAGGTGGAGCCGTCGAAGTAGATTCGGGGTCGCTGTCAGTCAGCGCGCATGTTCTTGCGGCGTAAGTGAGTTCCCCGGTGCAATGTTCGCGCAGTTGGACGGTGCAGGCTTGCCGTTCAAGCGGTCGTCGACCCAGGCGAGCGCACCGGGGAGCCAGAGCATGGCGCCGAGGAAGTGGCTGATGGTGTCGTACTGGTCGTACTGAATCGCCAGGCCGGCGTCGCAGTACTTGCGTGCGAGGGTGCGGACGTCGCCCGTGATCATCACGCCGTCTCCCGCTCCGACACCGGGGCCGCCGGGTTGGGTGCCCTCGATGGTGCCGTTGGCCGCCTGCGCGATGAACATCGGAATGGTCGGTGTCGCCGCGGTGCCCATGTTGATCTTGTTCACGACATCGACGTACTCGGGAACCGTATTGGGATCGGCGTACTCGGGTTTGACCAGATCCTGCCAGGTCAGTCCGGGATACTGTGCCAGCACATTGCCGATGGACGCGTCTTCGAGTCGAGCCATGACGTCGCGTCCACGGTCGCTGAGATACTTCCCGAAATCGATGTCGTACGAACGCGCAACGCCGACGACTGCCATGCCGACAACGCCGCCCCACCCGATGCTTCCGCTCGCGTAGCGAAGGTTGTTGGCCGGATTGACCAGCACGCCTCCCTGCGCGGCACCGATCAAGTTGTCGTTGATCTCCGGTGCATATGCGGGAGCGAGTATCGAAGCCCAGTTGGTGGCGATCGCTCCGCCGGAGTAACCCATCAGCGCGATCTCTGCGTCGTCGGTGATTCCGGTTTCCGGGACATCGCGGGCGGCACGCAGAGCGTCGAGCGTCATCATCCCGTATTCGGGTCCGGCAGCGAAGTTTGCATCCGGGCCCTCGGTGTCCGGGACGACGATCGTGTAGCCCAATGCGAAGAGCGGCCCGAACAAGGCTGCCTCGATGGACGTGAAGGTACCGCCGATGTTGAAGTTGCGTCCGCTGGGAGTCCAGTCGCCGATCGGGGTGTTACCCGCGATGGCTCGCGACGGGCTGTCGTCGGGGTTCAGCGAATCGTAAAAGGACTGGTACGAAACAACTTTGTTCGGTTGGGCGTTGGCCGGGCGCAGGATCGAGGTGACGTTGGCGGACGGCTGTCCCAGGGCGTCGGTTGATCGGTAGAGAACCTGGACTGCCTGTATCGGGGTCGGGATGTTGAGCACGGTGTACGGCACGGTGCGAGTCTCGAGTACCGCACCCGGGGCGTACGACGAGAGGGGTGCCGCGCCCTCGTAGCTGTAGAAACCGTCATCGGGGGACTTGGCAAGGACTGGCTGCGCGAGCGCTACCGGTGCGCCGACGCCTGTCAGTGCAAGCGCGAGTACTCCGACAACTGCGCGAGATAAAACCCTTGACGACATACTCGTCCTCCACATTGGTGTGCCACGCCCCACCCTGAGATCGTGGTGTGACGACCACCATATATTACTCGTGGGTAATGTGGGGATCGGTCAGATCGGTCGTCGTATCGAGGTCTCGACGTAGGAAGATTTCGGAGGACTCGCCTGGGAGTAACAGAACTCCCGCGTCGGTGTATCCCATTGCGCGATAGAAGTTCTGGGCTGATTCGTCGGCGAGTGTGGAGGTGAGGACCTGCGAGTGTCCCGCGCGGCTCATGCGTTTTTCCCAATCTGTGACCAAAGCGCGCCCGATGCCTTGGCCGCGGTTCGAAGACAGGACGGTCAGCATGTTCATGAACGGAATCTCGTCCCAGAACAAGCCCCAGCGCAGCCAGCCGATTGGATTACCGTTGTCCTCGGCGACGAGTATCCGGCCGCGTTGGATCACTGACGCGAGTTCCTCGGCTGCGATGTGTGAGTCGTGCTCACGTAAGAACGGCAAGTCTGTCTGCGCTGCGACGCGAATGTTCACCACAGAAGTCAGTATCGCCGTTCAGTCGGAGTTGATGGCGTTCGGCTTGGACAGGTAGACGACTCCGGGGATGTGGCTGGGGTCCGGCGGCAATTGGGAGTAGCCCGCTCGGGTGTACAGGCGAATGTTCCGCAGGCTCCTGCTTCCGGTGAACAGCTCGAAACGTGTGATGTGCTCCGGAGCGTTCTGTTCCACGTGCTGCAAGAGGCGTCGGCCGAGGCCGTTGCCCGCCAAGTCCGGTGCCACCATGAGGCGACCGATCTGCCATGCGGTTCCGTCCGCGGTTCCTCGCACGGCCCCGACGAGCCGGCCGCCGCGTCGTGCGGTCCAGACAGTCGACTCCTGAACCCAGGCTCGGACCGTGGGTAGGTCCTCGTGGAGCGGGGGTATGTCCATGCTGTTGTTGGAGATTGCTTCCGAAACCCAGCAACAGCGTTGTAGAACAAGGATTTCCGCGGCGTCCTCGTCCGTTGCGCGCTCTATGACTATCTCGTTCATGGTTTCCCTTACGAATAGGTTTTTCGCACCCGCAGGGCAATTGTTCAGCCGCAGGCTGAATTTGGCGCGCGGCGGAACAATTGGCGCGCGGCTGGGAATGCAGAGAGTTTCAATTCAGGCATAACAAACAAAACGCCCGCAACCAATTGGTCGCGGGCGTTTCGTGAAAAAGAACGTCAGACAGTTGCCGGAGTGTTCTCGTCCAACTTCGGATCTGCGTTCGCGATTCGCTTGTTGCGAATGAGGCTGCTGATGAAAGCAGCGCCGATCAAGAAGACACCGACCAGGCCGGTGATGATCTCGTTGATGTGAACGCCGATGGACACCATCAAGATGACGGCCAGAGCGCCGATGGCCCAGTGCGCACCGTGCTCGAGGTAGACGTAATCGGAGAGCGTGCCCTTGCGGACCAGGAAGACCGTGATGGAACGGACGAACATCGCGCCGACGAAGCCGAGGCCGAGGGCGATGATGATCGGGTCTGCTGTGATGGCGAATGCGCCGATGACGCCGTCGAAGGAGAAGGACGCGTCGAGGACCTCGAGGTAGAGGAACAGGAAGAAGCCGGCCTTACCGGTCGCCTTCGCGAGCTGCGTGGGGCCGCCGGACTTGGCGGTTTCTTCCTCTTCGCCTTCTTCCGGCAGATTGAACAGTTCACCCAATCCGTTGACCGCGATGTAGGTGATCATGCCCAGAACGCCCGAGATCATGACGGTGGAGACCTTGTCGTCAGCAGCGAGGAAAGAACCACTGAGAACCAGGACGATGCCGGCCACGACGACGGAGAGCTGATCGAGCTTGCCGATGCGAGCGAGCGGCTTCTCCAGCCAGGACAGCCAGGTGATCTCACGCTCTTCGAAGATGAATCCGAGGAAGAGCATCAGCAGGAACATGCCACCGAAGGCAGCGATCTGCGGGTGAGCGTCGGTGAGGATGGTTTCGTAGCTCGGCTCGCCGTTGGCGAAGTACGCGGCGTCGTCCGCAGGCGGGTTCAGTGCGAGGTCGAGTGCAGCTACGGGTCCGAGACCGGATGCAGCCCAGACGATCACGAGCGGGAACACCAGACGCATACCGAAGACGGCGATGATGACGCCGATGGTGAGGAAGATCTTCTGCCAGAATTCACTCATTCTTTGCAGAACAGTGGCGTTGATGACGGCGTTGTCGAAGGAAAGCGAGATTTCCAGAATCGACAGGATGATGACGAGGAACAGTGCCTCGGGTCCGCCGTAGATGAACGCAACGATCATCGCGAGGATCGAAATTGCGATGGATAAACCGAATATTCGCAGTACCACGGAGCGTGGCCCTTTCTAGTTGGTCAATGCAGAGTGGTTACTGCAAGCGGTCTCTCACCGCATCCGAACGTGAAAACGGGGAGGGTTCCACAGACTACTGCGGAACCTTCCCCGAGTCAGCTCGTCGAGAGCGAAGATCAGACGTTGACGCCGTAATCGCGCGCGATGCCCGCGAGGCCGGACGCGTAGCCCTGGCCGATTGCGCGGAACTTCCACTCTGCACCGTTGCGGTACAGCTCACCGAAGACCATGGCGGTCTCGGTGGAAGCGTCCTCGGAGAGGTCGTAACGAGCGAGCTCGTTGCCGTTCGACTTGTCGACGACGCGGATGTACGCGTTGCGGACCTGGCCGAAGGACTGCGAGCGAGCTTCTGCGTCGTAGATCGAAACGGGGAAGACAACGCTCTCGACCTCGGCAGGAACCGCTGCGAGGTTCACGTCGATCTGCTCGTCGTCGCCTTCGCCTTCGCCGTCCGTGTTGTCACCCTTGTGCTCGATCGAGCCGTCGGGCGAACGGAGGTTGTTGAAGAAGATGAAGTGCTGGTCGGAGAGGACCTTCTTGTTCGAGCCTGCGCCGATTGCGCTGGCGTCGAGGTCGAAAGCAGCTCCGGTGGTGGAACGTGCGTCCCAGCCCAGGCCGACGACCACTGCAGTCAGGTTCGGGGCCTCCTTCGTGAGAGAGACATTGCCGCCTTTGGTCAAGCTGACGCCCATTCAGGGGTCCTTTCAAGAGGAGAGACAAGGCCCACTACGACGCGAAGTCGTCTTGGGAGTGTGTTTACCTCCACCACCCTAACCGCAGTTCCGGTGTGTTCGCCGTAACAGCAGACTTACGAACCGAGAAGCGAAGTGCTGGACCCGTAGGATTCAATCGTGGTGGGAAGATGGTCGGAGCGCTTCAATCGGGGGGCAAGAGTGGGGGAGTCGGTCAGTCGTGCGCGGGAGGCGCAGACGGCCATGGTTTCGGCGTTCCTCGACATGGACAAGCGGCAGACCATCGCGTCGGCAGCAGTCGACGCTTCCGCCGAGCTGTACCCCGAGCGAGGGCTGCGCGCTGCGTGGGAACCCGTTCGGGATCGGTGCTTCCAGGCTGCGTCGGACTACCTCGACACATCCGAGCGCTATGGCAACGATCAGGTACTCCACCAGAACCCGAACGGTGCTCGGGCGGCGTTCGAAAAGTCGGTAGCCGAACTCGTCGAGGCGGCAAAGGGCGTCGACGCCTTCTACAACGGGCATCGTGCGCACCTCGAGCAGGCGACGGTCACGATGTCCGCCATTCCCGTCCTCGGCCAGCAGGCCCGAACCCTGGCGAACGCCGTCCGGGAAAAACTGGCTGCCACCGATCAGCGCTATCGCGAGTACCCGTCGGTGGTGACGGCCTCCGAACACCTCGACGACGCGGTTGCAGCGCTCGACAATGCGCGCTCATCCGGTCGCGCCGACGCAGTCCGCACGCGGGCCGAGAGTGTCCGCGAAGCGGTATCGGCGCTCGAGGAAGCATTGGCAGAAGCCCCGTCGACCCAGCACCGTGCCGAGATGACGATTTCCTCGGTCTCGACCAGGTTGTCGGCAGTGCGCACTCGAGTGGACCGCCTGGATCCGGCGTACTCCGCATTGCTGCGCGAGTTCAACGCCGCGAGTTCTGCTGACCTCGTCGACAACAGCAGTCGCAGCCGAGCGCATATCGATCAGGCCGACATCGATCTCAAGGAAGCGAAGCAGTCGCTGGCTGCGGGAAACCCCGAACATGCACTGGCTTTGATGGCCGAAGCCCGCGTGCACCTCGCCGACGCCGAAGCGTGTGCCGACGCCGTGACGGACCGTCTCGCTACTCTGCGTGCAGTCCGGGCAGATCCGAGCCAAAAGGAACGTGAGGTTCGTTTCCGGCTGAAAGACGCCCAGATGTTCGCTGTTAACCAAGGGTTGGTGGCGGAGTGGGGCTCCGTACTCGATGCTCAACTAGCACGGATCGAGCGAGCGAGTGCGTCACTGTCGGGAACTCATCCGGACTACTGGTCGTATGTATTACAGCTGGACTCGGTATCGACGTTCATCACCGAAGTTGTCGAGAAGATGCGGGCGCGAGCCGGCAAAAACTGAATGGTCGGGCCGATCGGGGGATCGGAGTTGCTCGACGCGTTGTCACAGGGGGTCGTTTCATGGACTTGATTGCGGTTACAGAGAGAAGAGAAATGCAGCACTTTCAACATCTCGAGGATGACGTGCGGGAGCAACTGTTCCTGCATGCGCCTCGATCGTTCGCGGATTCCGACGAGAGGGATCTGCTCGCGATTGCTCTGGGTGCAACTCTCTACGTTCCTGCCACCCGAGCCGGGTTGGCCGACATCGTGGTCAAGCGTGCGTCCGAGGGCGTCAGCTCGATGGTGCTTGATCTCGAGGACGCCGTCGCGGATCACGAGGTGGAGTCGGCGCGAGCGAACGCGGTTGACGCTCTCGACAAGATCGCGTCCACCGACGCCGTCGGCATGCTGCTGTTCGTGCGGGTTCGTGAAGTCGCGGACATCCACAAGGTCGCCGCGTCGTTGACCGAGGGGCGCGCCGCGCTCACCGGGTTCGTAATCCCCAAGTTCGGCAGCGAGTCCGGCCCCGTGTTCCTCGACGCCGTCGCGGACGCATCCGAGTTGCTGGGCAAGCATCTCTACGCGATGCCGGTACTCGAATCACCCGCGCTTGTGCACCGCGATACTCGCGATCTCGAGTTGCGCACCATCAGTGGGATTCTCGCGCAACACCGCGATCGAATCCTTGCCGTCCGCATCGGCGCCACCGACATGTGCAGCACCTTCGGCATCCGTCGTGACCGCGATCTGACCATCTACGACGTGCGCGTGGTGGTCGACGTCATCGCCGACATCGTCAACTATCTCGGGCGCGCGGACGGTTCGGGTTTTGTCATCACCGGGCCCGTGTGGGAGTACTTCGCCGATCACGAACGCATGTTCCGGCCGATGCTGCGCGCCACCCCGTTCGAGGAACACGACGCCGTCCGGTTCCGTCAGCATCTCGTCAGCCGCGACCTGGACGGTCTGCTCCGTGAGATCGCGCTGGACCGAGCCAACGGAATCCAGGGCAAGACGGTCATCCACCCGTCGCACGTCGCAGCGGTCAATGCACTGTCCGCTGTCACGCACGAGGAATATCACGATGCCCTCGACATTCTCGGTGCCGACGCCGGGGGAGTTCAGGCGTCCGGCTACCGGAACAAGATGAACGAGATGAAGCCGCACCGCAATTGGGCCCATCAGACTGCGCTCCGAGCTCACGTGTTCGGTGTGACCAACAAGGGAATCACGTTCGTCGAGTTGCTGACGGCGTTGGTCGATCGATGACAGAGCTTGTCCAGTCCAAGGACGTTCCCTGGGCTACAGCAGAATTCGGCTTGGACCTCGTTCACGGTGATTCGTCACTCGGGCATTCGGTGCCCGATCTGGTGATCCCGGGACTTCGGCGGAATCCGCGTCGCGCTCATCTGCTGGTGTCCACCGTGCTGGGAAAGCACGTGCCCACCGAGCCGTCCGTGGTCATCGGCGCTGCCGACGACCTCGGCGATCTGGTGCGGACCACCCTCGGTGAGGGTGTCGACGTCGTCGTTCTCGGGTTTGCCGAAACCGCAACAGGTTTGGGCCACTGCGTCGCAGCTCGCCTGCACGCTCACTGCTACCTGCACTCCACGCGCCGAGACGTACCAGGGGCTACGACGCTCGCCGGATTCGAGGAGGGGCACTCGCACGCCACGAGCCATCTGATGCAGCCGACGTCCGCCGAACTGTTCGAGAACGACCTGCCTCTGGTCCTCGTCGACGACGAGATCTCCACCGGCGCCACCGCGATCGATGCCATCCGGGCGCTGCACGGGCAATGCCCGCGAAGCCGCTACGTCGTGGCCTCGCTGGTGGACATGAGAACCGAGGAACACCGAGTCGCCGGCGAAGCCGCGGCGGCAGAGTTGAATGTACGAATCGACTACGTCTCTCTCGCTTCGGGTTCGACGGTCCTGCCCGACGGCCTGACCGAGCGCGTCACGGCGCTGGATGCTCCCGATCTCAATCCGGTCGGTGATCGCCGCGGCACGCTGTCTCAGATGGATCTGCCGTGGCCGGCACATGTCCCCGACGGTGGCAGGCACGGCTTTCTCGATGGCGACACCGCGGCATTCGAGTCAGCCGTCGAGGCAGCGGTGTCCATTCTCAAATCGTCGATCGACGCGTCGCGTGCTGTGATCGTGATCGGTCACGAGGAGTTGATGTACCTGCCACTGCGCATCGCTGCGGGCTTGGAAAGCTCTGGGCGAGCAGTTCGTTACCAGACCACGACGCGCTCACCCGCGTACGTCGTCGACGTGCCGGGATACCCGCTGCGTCGCGGGTTCACCTTTCCGGCGCCCGAACTGGGTGAGAACGACCCTCGATTCGTCTACAACGCGCAGTGGCCTGATGCGGCGGTCGACGCCCTTGCGTTGCTGGTCATCGACGAGCCCGCCGACACCGATCGGTTGACGGCGATGGACGGAGTGGTCGAGGTGTTGCGGAACTCCGGCACCGACGTCCTGGTCGCCACCGTTCGCGGGGCCGATCCGTCGGCGCTGCGAGATTCCAGAGCAGGGAGCTCGTCATGAACGAACCATTGGTCGGGCCCGAATTCGGTTCGTACGCGCCGGGCGAAGTGAAGTGGCTGCTCAAGGATCTCTCGCACGTGGATCTCGAAGCGGATGTATCCGTGCGCGAGAAGCGTATTCAGTCGGGTGAGGCGCACTATGCCGAGTCTCTCCCCATCGAGTACCAACCCGATCAGGCATACCGGGATCTTTTCGAGACGGTGCTCGCCGAGAGCGCTCCACGGTTGGCGCGCGCTGTCGGGACCGTGATGGACCTGGTCTTGGCCGAGCGGGGGAGTGACATCACGCTGGTCTCACTCGCCCGGGCCGGAACACCGATCGGGATTCTGATGCGGCGCTGGGCCCAGCAGACCCGCGGGTTGACGTTGCCGCACTATGCGGTGTCCATCGTCCGTGGCAAAGGAATCGATTCCGTCGCACTCGATTATCTTGCGCACCATCACGACTCGGAGAACGTCGTCTTCGTCGACGGCTGGACGGGCAAGGGCGCCATCGCCCGCGAACTCGACGCAGCGTTGACGGAGTACCACGAGGCAGGCGGAGCGAAGTTCGACTCCGATCTGGCTGTTCTCGCCGACCCCGGACACTGCGTGCGAACGTACGGGACCCGTGACGACTTCCTGATCGCGTCGGCGTGCCTCAATTCGACGGTGTCCGGCTTGGTCTCACGAACTGTCCTCAACGACACCCTCATCGGGCCCGGCGATTTCCACGGCGCCAAGTTCTACGCCGACCTCGCCGACGTCGACGTTTCCAACAGGTTGCTCGACGTGGTCTCGGCCGAGTTCGATTCGGTTCGCGGCGACGCAGCGGATTCTCTTGCTGCAGTGCTCGATTCCGATCGGACGCCGACCTGGGCCGGTTGGGAGTCGGTGGAGAAGGTGCAGGCCGAGTACGGGATCTCGACGGTCAACTTCGTCAAACCCGGTGTCGGAGAAACAACCAGGGTGCTGCTGCGCCGGCTTCCCTGGAAGGTTCTGGTGCGCGAACTCGAAGCCCCGGAGCACGCACACATCCGGTTGTTGGCACAGGCCCGTGGGGTCCCGGTCGAGGTCGTCCCGGATCTCGCCTACTCGTGTGTCGGCCTGATCAAGGACATCACGTGAGCCGTGTGGACACCGCTGCGTCCCAGGTCCTGATCGCCACGGATCTGGACCGCACGATGATCTATTCGCAGGCCGCGATCGGCGGCGATCCCAGTGGCTCCGACCTGGATTCGGCACCGAGCCCGCTGTGCGTCGAGTACTACAACGGCGGTCCGCTCTCGCACATGAGCGTCGAATCGATCGAACTGCTGACTGCGCTCAGCTCGCGGGTTCCGGTGATTCCGACGACGACCCGGACCATCGCACAGTTTCAGCGGATCGATCTTCCCGGCGGACCGTGGAAGTACGCGATCACGAGCAACGGCGGAAACATCCTGGTGGACGGCGAGGCCGATCGCGAGTGGCGAAACGAGATCGACCGTTCGACCCGTAAGTCCGGCGCCGAGTTGCCGCAGGTTCAGGCCGAACTGGAATCGCGGATCGACTCGAGTTGGGTCAGCTCCATTCGTGTTGCCGACGATCTGTTTCCGTACCTGGTCGTCGATCTGGCCGTGATGCCGAGTGATTTCGAGACCGAATGGAATGGGTGGTGCGTGACGCGGGGCTGGAATGTCTCGCGTCAAGGCCGCAAGATCTACACGATGCCCGACGCGGTCTCGAAGTCACGCGCGCTGGCAGAGGTGCGCCGCAGACTGGTCGAGTCGGGTGATCTGGATCAGTCCGCCGTCGTGATCTCGGCTGGTGACGGCGCATTGGATGCGGACATGCTCGAATACTCCGATTTCGCGATCCGGCCCAGGCACGGTGAGCTGGAAGAACTGAATTGGCAACGGCCGACCGTTACTGTGACAGAAAGGTCCGGTATCGCAGCGAGCGCGGAGATCTTGCGGTGGTTCTCTTCCGCGCTCGGGTAATACACGCTCTCTATGAAGGGGATTTAGTTGTCTGTATCGCTTGCCAAAGGGCAGAACGGCCCGCTGGACGTCTCGGATGTAGTTGTCTCGGTTCAGCTGGCTGCGGCCGCTGACCTGTCTGCACTCCTCGTGACGAGCAACGGAAAAGTTCGTTCCGACGCCGACTTCGTCTTCTTCAACCAGCCGACCGGACCCGGCGTGCAATTGGTACCCAACCCGGGTGGCATTGCCTCACTCCGAGTCTCACTCGCCGGCGTACCCGCCGATATCGAGCAGGTTCGCGCCGTCATCACGCTCGACGACGCTTCGTCGAACTTCGGGCGCACTGCTGCACCGACCGCTCGGGTCTCCGATGCGGCCGGGAACGTGTTGTACGAGTACGTGATCGACGGCCTCACCACCGAGTCCATCGTCATCGCGCTCGAGGTGTACCGACGCCAGGGTGCGTGGAAGGTGCGCGCCGTCGGCCAGGGGTACGCGGGTGGATTTGCCGCGCTGGTCACCGATCATGGTGTGTCCGTCGACGATGCACCACCGCCGCCTCCCACTCCGGTCGCGGCTCCGGCGCCGATCACCCCGCCCTCGTCCGTCGCTCCTACACCGCCGGCGTACAACCAGCCGCCGCAGCAGCAGCCTTCGTACAACGCGCCGCCGGTTCCGCCGGCCCCGCCCGCGTACAACCAGCCGCCGGCCTACAACCAGGGACCGACGCCGCCGGCCTACCCGCCGGCGCAGCAGCCTGCCTACAACCAACAGCCTGCGTACAACCAGCAGCCGACGTACAACCAGGCACCCCCGGCGCCTCCCGTGCAGAACCAGCCGCCGGCGCAGCAGCCCGAGGTGAGCCTGGTCAAGGGACGCCCCGTCAGCCTGACCAAGGGCCAGAAGGTCACACTCCGCAAGGAGGGCGGCGTCGCGCTCACCATGATCCAGATGGGTCTGGGTTGGGATCCGATCAAGAAGAGCGGCCTGTTCGGAAGCCGTACCGCCGACGTCGACCTCGACGCTTCGGCGCTCCTGTACGCCGACGGCAACCTCGTCGACGTCTGCTACTACGGTCAGCTGACGTCCAAGGACGGCTCGGTCCGTCACATGGGTGACAACCTGACCGGCGACGGAGACGGCGACGACGAGGTCATGCTCGTCGATCTGCAGCGGGTCCCGGCTCACGTGACCACCGTGATCTTCACCGTGACCTCGTACCGCGGACACACGTTCGAGCAGGTCTCCAACGCTTTCTGCCGTCTCGTGGACAGCACCACCAACTCCGAGCTCGCTCGATACACGCTCCAGGGCGGCATGGCTTTCACCGGAATGGTGATGGCAAAGGTGTACCGCGTGAACGGTGAATGGAAGCTGCAGGCCATCGGTGAAGGTATCCAGGCCAAGCACGCAGGAGAAGCTGCGCCGCAGCTGGGCCGTTTCCTCACTGCTTGAGTCGAGACTGCATAGTCGAGATGAATCCGGTTCGGCGGTAGGTGATTTCGATCGCCGTCCGTCGAACCGGACATCGTTTCCCCCTTTGTGCGTTAACCTCATGCGGCATGTCGAGCCGTCAGTCGAGCGGCCGTGCGCGAGAGGACTTGGCACAGTAGATGATCATTCGAGGGAAACTTCTCGGTCGGGCGGCGGCTGTCGCAGGCGTTGTGCTGGCGCTCGTGAGCACCGGGATCGCGCAGGCTTCGGTGCCGCAGTCGGAAACGCTGTCAGGTGTATCCGGCACCGGGATCAAGTACGTCGCCCTCGGTGACTCCCGCGCCTCCGGCCCAAGGCTGGAACCGATGTACCCCGACGCCTGTTCGCGTTCGTACGAGAACTTCGCGGGCAAGATCTCTCGGGCACTCGAGGTCGCGGAGTTCACCGACGTCTCTTGCAGCGCGGCACGCGCCGAGAACATCATCGACACTCCACAGCTGATTCCGAACTACTGGCCTGTCCAACTCGATGCCGTTCACCCGGACACCGACCTGATCACCATCTCGATCGGCGGCAACGACTCCAACAGCATCTTCCTCGGCCCCCTGTGCGTCGCTCCGGGGCCAGGAACCGATCGTGGATGCCGGTACGACCCGCTCGCGAATTCCGTCGCCCAGTCCGGAATCGACCGGGCTGCCGGAGAATTGGATCGCATCCTGACCGCGGTCACGCAGCGCGCGCCGAACGCTCGCATCTACCTGATCGGTGAGGGCGGCATGATCTCCTCTCGCGGATGCTGGCCGAACATTCCGTTCTCAGACGCCGACGCATCCTGGTTCATGGACTACTTCGCTCGCTACAACACGAAGTTCGACGAGGTCGCCCACGCCCACGGTGTGCGCACTGTCGACATTGCGGCGGCGAGCATCGCCGGCGGGCACGACGCATGTGCGAGTGCAGATCAGCGTTGGTTCGAAGGCCTGTTCTCGGAGTCGACGGCGCAACGCTTGCACTTCACGGACGCTGGGATGACCGCGGTGGCCGATCAAGTGGTGGCGGACGTGCAAGGCTGACCGAGAGAGCCCGGTCATGGCATAGTTCGCTGCTGTGGGTATGACTTTTGTTCCCGGACAGAACGCGCCGCTGCAGGCGCCCGTGGTGACGTTTCGAGCCGAGAGCCAGACGCCGTTCGACGTGTCGGCGCTGGTAGCGGACGCGAACCTGCGGGCATTGACGTCCGCGGACTTCGTGTTCTACAACCAACCATCCACCGCTGGAGTGCAACTCGACGAGAGTGGCATCCGGATGGAACTCGATCGACTTCACCCCGATGCGGCAGCGGTGTTGTGCATCGTCAGCGTGGATCCGGCAGCGACGGCCGCGGGCGCCTTTCGCACGGCCGGGCTCTCCGCCACCCTGAGCGATCAATCCGGTTCGGTCCTGGCCGAATTCGCGATCCCCACCGCAGGTACCGAGACAGCGGTCATCTGCTGGGAGCTGTACCGAAAGTCCGGTGCCTGGAAGATTCGGGCCGTCGGGCAGGGCTATGCGGGTGGTCTGGCGGAACTGATCTCGGTGCACGGCGTCGAGGTGGACGACGAGCCGGCACAACCAGCTCCGACAGCCGCGCCCGCGTGGGACTCCGCCGTGGAGCCGTTGGAGGTGGGCCGAGGCCTCGAGCGCGCGTGGATGATCTTCGAGGATGCCTCGCGTTCTGCCGCTTCCTTCGTCTCCAGCAGCGAGTACGCGCTTGCCCGTTTGGACGAAGATCTGACCGCTGCCGTCGCAGATCCGTCGTTGCGGAACTCGGCAGCGGGAGTGGCGGCGCGCGATGCCGCACAGAAGCGTCACGACGACCTCGTCTCACTCGCGCGGGACAATCACGCCCGCGACAGCGCTCAGCTTGCGCACGAACTCGGTGTGATCGACGGCGTGCTCCCACGGTCGATGGCGTCGTGGAAGTCGGTGTCGTGGGCGGGTACAACCGATCCGGCCCAGATCACGGCCGTCAGCGACGGAATGCGTCTTGGCGAGCTGTCGGCTCCGGACCGCGGCACACTCACCGTTCCGTACTGCGTCCCGTTGCCATTGCGCCGGCCGATCTGGGTGGACAGTACGTCGAGCAAAGCAGCGCTCGGTCTGATCAGTGCCGTCACCGTGCGTGTCATGGCCGCCGGCCCGATGCCGCTACTCGACGTCGTCGATCTGACCGGCTCGCTGACGCCACTGACCGACCGACTGGCACCGATGCTCGCGGGGCCGGTCATCACCGCTCACACCGAGATCTCGGCGCGCTTGCGGGCACTGGCCGAGGCCGTCGACATGGGCGAACTCGCGCGAATGAGTGGCGTCGCCGACGGGCCGAGTTCCCTGCGCCTGTTGATCCTCAGCGATTTCCCGCACGGATACTCCGCCGAAGACGCACAGACCATCATGTTCCTCGCCGAACGCGGGCCGGCAATCGGTTTGTCGATACTGATTGTCGGAGAGGACGAGTCGAACTTCGCGGAAGAATCCGTCGCCGCGCTGTCCGAGGGGTGCCAACATCTTTCGGCAGCAGGGCAGACGGAGGTTCACGATCCGTGGACCCGCACGCAATGGCACTTCACCCCGGACGTGCTCGACCCGATCTCCGAGTCGCGAATTCTGGCAGTGTTCGACCGCACCTAGTGGCCGATGGCGGATTGCCGAGCGCACAGGCAGAGTGGTGGTACGACCACGCGCGGTGTGTGGCGGCAATACTCGAGGAGACTCATGGCATTCTGGGATCAGTTGAAGGCTAAGGCTCAGGAGATGAACGGCCAGCTCAAGACAAAGACCAGCCAGTTCCAGAACAAGGAATTCAAGAACGCGAGCATGGCAATGTGCGCGTTGATCGCCGCCGCAGACGGTTCGATCGATCCGTCGGAGCGTCAGAAGACCGCCGCGCTGATCATGAGCAACGAGTCGCTCGCGGTCTTCCCGCCGGACGAGCTTCGTGAGCAGTTCGACTGGTACTGCAGCAAGCTGTCCTCGGACTACGAGTTCGGCAAGGTCGAGGCAACCGCGACCATCGCCAAGCTCAAGTCGAAGCAGGATCAGGCTCGCGCGGTCATCCAGATCGGCATCATCATCGGCGGCGCGGACGGCAACTTCGACGAGCACGAGCGCGGCGTCGTACGCGACATGTGTTTTGCAGTCGGAATCTCTCCGGCCGAGTTCGATCTCTGATCGATTCAGAGCATGAAAGCGGGTGCGGCGCGAAAGCGCTGCACCCGCTTTTCTTTTCAGTACTCGGGATAGCCGTCCTCGGGTCCCAGCATCCGCTCGATCCTCGTCCGCGTGATCTTGGCGAGCTCGTCGACGCAGACCTTGCGCTCGACGGACCGTTCGTTGGACATGCGCTGGCCGATGTTCTCGAGCAGGTCGTCGGCGTCGTGGCCGTGCGAACACCACAGATACCGGAAGCCGAAGTTCCGCTCGTACTCCTCGCCGGCGCGATAGATGGTTGCCATGACGGCGTCGTCCGGAACCCAGATCGAGCATTGCTCGAGGTGGGACGGCACGCTGTTCTTGCGCACGCCTACGGGTGGATGGCATTGCAGGGCGCGTTCGACGTCCTCGTCCGAGAGGTTGAGAATCGCGTCCTCGGCGCGCGAGAGGATCTCCGCGTGATCGGCGAACGGACGTCCGTCGCTGACCCACCCGGCCCACGTCAGCGAGCAGCAGCACTCGAACAATGCGTGAACCGCCTTCTGCCGCGGTAGTTCGTTGAAGCGCTCCAACCCGATCGATTGATGTAGCAGCATGTGACCTCCCGGCCCGTTGTGCTTTCAGGCGCGCTCGACATGCCGCGCGGTAACCAGATGCGCGACCATATCGATAATTCACTGCTTCACCTGGGAAAGGAAGGTTTGCTCCCCGAGTTTTCAGGTTCTTAACGCGGCGTAACGAGCTGACCGACACGGTCTCCACCCGACAAGGTTCGCTGACGAAGCCGACTCAACCGGGCGCCGATGACCACAGGAGATGGCGAGCAATCTGTCCCGAAAAGAGGCCAATCAACGTTGCGTCTGATGCAACTTCACGGAGATCGGTTGGCGATCCCGCCGTCTCCGAAAGGCGACCAGCGGCTTGACAGGGTCGGCTCTCGTTTGAGGCTCTCGGCGTCGGCCCCTGCAATGGGCAGGGAGTGTGTCTCGTTCGCTGGCAGCCGTGGAGGCTCCGCGCGAGTTCGCGGTTGGCTCGATTTTGTATCGGGCCGTAGATGTCATATCAAGAATCTATGAGGTCGAGGGTGGATACGGTGGGCGAGCGGAGGGGGATGTGGATCGTCGCCGCATTGTCGATACTTGCTCTGGCAGCACTCATCTGCGCGGTGGTGACGTTCAGCATTGCTGTGCAGTCGATCTCCGGTGGTATGGGTCCTGCTGTCGAAGCGAGGGTGCTGGACGTGGAGGACGGTGCCACGCTGGGCCGTTGTGTGCATCCGCGCATCTATACGGTGGGATGGGCGCAGGACGAGGTGGACCACATCGAATCGTTCGTCGACTGCTCCAGCGCGCACGAATACGCTGTGGGGCAGACGGTCAGGTTGTGGCGGGGTTCGAGTGGTCACTTGGTCGGATCGAGTCCGACGCTGATCGTGGCTTTGAGTAGTTCGCTGTCATTGGCGACGGGAGCGTTGGCGGTTTTCTCCGGGCGGAAGGCAGTTCGGGCGTGGCCGGCTCGACGGAAGGGGCGTAGTGATGTGGGGACGTTGAACATGTGAGTCCGTATGGCGGCGGCGGTGGCAGGGAAACCGGAATTTCACGTAACCGTCCTCGCGGCTACGCCATTCGAACGCAAGTAGCTCGGCGATTCTTTTTGTGGGGCGACGCAAGCGCTCGCTGCCTCGGAAGTAGCTCGTAGACGTCACGATCTTCCACGGTTTATCTGCGCCGTTTGGTGTGTGAACGGCGAACTCTCCATGAGGTGCCGTGACTCACTCAGAGGTTTTCGTCCTGGACGACGGGTATTGATTGTTCGATGTAGTCGGCGTCGGGTGTCGCGTCGACGGCTGCGGGTACGCGGTCGTTTTCCATGGCGGTGGTCCTTACTGTGCGGTGTGTCCTTCTGGCTGTGCGGATTTCAGTGTTGTTTGCGCGTTGTCGCGGCGTAGTGCTGCGGTGCTGTCCTCGAGTTCGAGGACCCGCCTGATGCCGACGAGGTTGATGCCGTCGGCGATGGGGTGTTGCTCACCAGGCTCGCGGCGGGCACCCTCGAAGCTGCAGCGCCGGCCCCGCCGATCATGTTGCCTCGCTACTCGTATCGGGTTCCGGTGATGCGGCCTCGAGCCACTCAACGCTCCCCTCCGTTGCAATTGAAGTGAAGGAACACTGCGCGATTCGAATACTGCACGGCCCGTCGACCTCCCCGGTTGTCACTGATCCGGAGCAACAACGCATTCGAGGAGGCTTCAGATGATTGCTGGGGTGGGATTCGGTGGCTTCCATTGCCGTGGGAATGGCGGATAGCGCTCTCCTAGGTGACTCCATGCGAGCTCAAGCGGAACGCAGTTTTACTGACGCCCTGGTGAACACTTCGGCAGCCATGAAGCTCTTACGTCGACTGCTCAAAGGACTGGAGTTGTGCTGAGTGTGATGGTCACCGACAGACTGGCCAGCTGCAGATTGGATGCCCGTATCTCTGTCAGCTGCTGAAACCGCAGGCGTCTATGTCACGCGAGCGATCCCTCGAGCAGATCGACGAGAGCATCGGTATGGGTTAGTTGCGGATGGTGCCCGGCACCCGGCAGCGAGATCAGTTTGATGTTCGGAAGTGACTCGAGCTGCGCAACCGCGGCGGGGTCGATTGGGTCTTTGCTTCCTGTGATGATGCGGACCTGGCCACTGAATCGCCTAAGCGCTTCTTGGAGTTCAGCACGCCACCGCTTCGATCCCGCACGGGCGAGATGCTCGGCCACGCTCTTGGAACTGCTTCGCTCGAGGTCACTGAGACTGGAAACGAGAGAATCCGCGCTCGCTTCTGATCCGGTCAGTTTGCGTGAGAGCCGTGCCGGGTCTGCGTGTCGCAAGTAGGCGCGTACGAGCGGCTTCAGTCTGGCCGAGGAACCCATCGGGGCCTGGAGGAAGAACGGTGCGATCAACGTGAGGGACTTCACCTGCGCCGGGAACCGGTCAGCCGCAACTACTGCAGCAGCCGCACCGATGGAGTGGCCGACGAGGTCAGCAGGTTCACCAGCTACTACCGCCGGCAGCCACTCATCCCAGTCCTGAACGCCGGCCCCGCTACTGAGGCCGAGGCCGGGCAAGTCGACGACCCGCCCCTCGATGCCGGCAGCTACCTCTGCCCACGTGTCCGCGTTCACGGGCATGCCGGGAAGAATCACCCGACTCGATCCTCGTACGCCGAGCTCAAATGTCCTCAGGCCGCCGACGTCGACGAATCGACGGTCGGCGGACATGACGGCACCAAACCGATGCGCTGCCAGGTAGTCGGCCCACCGTTCGAGGGACACCAGCACGTCGGGCATCAGGATCCCGTGTCTGTCGGCGAACTCGACGGCGGACTCTGTCGGATAGCGGTCGGCGGACATGAAGGTGAGAGTCTCGGGATCGGCCTTGGTGATCTGCTGCGGGAGCCGCTTGATGACGCCGATCGGAATCCTGACCCGCGGGACCTTCGCACCGAGATGCCGACCGACGTGTGTGAGCAGGTCCGCTAGCGGTGGGGTGTCGTCGTGGAGAACCCAGTAGGCCATGCCCTCAGCAGCGGGATCGACCGCAGCTGCCGTCATGAAGGCCGCCAGATAGTCGACCGTGACGATCGGGAGAAACGTCGATTCGTTTCCAGGCAACGCTGCTGCGGTGCCGTTCCAAATCTGCTCGACTGTGCTGGCCAGCCCGATGTGCTGGTCGGATTCCCCGGTGGCGCTGTCGCCGATCACGCTGGACGGATTGACAATGGTCCAGGGAACTCCGTGCTTGAGGGCTCGGGCCTGGAAGATTGCGTCGGATTCCACTTTTGACGCTTCGTAGGCGCCAAGGTCCTTGTAAACCGCGGTGCGGTGATCGTCGGGCCATGGAACCGTTGTGGGGTCTTGTCCGCCGACGCGGTAGCCCGACACGTGGATCACGCGCTGCAGGTTGGGGAGGTCCTTGGCGAAGTCGATCAGCTTCTCGACGATGCCGACGTTCGCGCTGCGTGCCTCCTGGGCGGTCATTCCGAATCGGTAGGACCCGGCGCAGTTGTGGATCTCTGTGATGAAAGGGAACGCCGATGGGCCACCCGCGACGATTTCAGGAGCGTCGAAGTCGACGATCGTCGTGCTGATGCTCCGCGTCAGGCCATGCTCTCTGACCCATCGCTCGACACGGGCCCCGGACTCGGCGGTCCGAACTGCCGCCGTGACGTTCGTACCAGCCTCGGCGAGGGTCAGGACGAGGTGCCGACCGACCAGACCTGAGGCCCCGAAGACCAGGGCGTGACGGGAGACGTCGCGTGGAGTCATCGCGTTCCGCCAACGGTCTGGCAGCGCTGGTTGATGAGCTCCGCAACGATGTCAGCGGCCGAAATCAGGGGTTGCGTGTTTTGCGTAGCGCGAGAGACGATGACCGCCCCCTCGATCGTCGACACAACAACGGTCGCCAGGGATCGGGCCTCGTCGGGGAGAACGCCGCTGGCCTCGAGAAACGCGGTTGTCAGGGCGATCCACGACTCAAAGGCAGCGGCGCACGCCTGCCGCAGACGCTCGTTCTCCGCGCCCATCTCCAGGGTGACGACAGAGACCGGGCAACCCCGCCGGAAGTTGCTCTCGCTGACGATGGTCGTCAGGGCCTCGATCGCGGCGCGTGCGGCCTCGGCCGCATCGACCCGGGAAATCGCGGCCTCTGCAATCAGCGTCCCGAATGCCTTCGTGGCGAGCTCAATCGCTGCGACGCCCAGGCCTTCCTTCCCGTCGGGGAAGTGGAAGTAGATCGACCCTTTCGGCGCTGCGGCGTGTTCGATCACGGCGTTCAGGCCCGTGCCGCTGTAGCCGCTGGTCTGGATGAGCTCGAGCATGGATTCTGCGAGCCGTGCCCTTGTCAGGTCTCCTTTGGATGCCATGAGTCAACAATAGACCGGTCTACATATTATTTTCAACCGAGAGAATGCATCTACCAACCAGTCTCGTCGTGATCGACATGCGTGTGACCGCCGACGCCATCATCGGAGTGCCGGCGACCTAGGATCCGGCCAAGGCTTCGGGTCAGGTCCGCTTGCGGGTCGCGATCTCGTCGGAGAGCTGCTGAACGTGGGCGGCGTCCGCGTCCCGGGCAAGGGCGACGTAGTGGTCCATGACGGCCGGCCGGTAGCGCACGGGCAACGTCTGTCCTGGGGCGAGTCGTGTCAGCTCGGTGATCGTGAGGTCTTCGTCTGCGATACCGCGGAACAAGATGCCGTCGGAGGTCTCCACGTCGAACATCAGGACCACGCGTGGATTGCTGTTGACCTCCCGCCAGTCGACGAGAACGCCGAGCGCAAGCACCCCCGTCCGCAGTTCCGCATTGCGCTTGCGTGCATCACTGCTCATGAGCGGGTTCGGGGCGACGCCCGGAAAGTCGGGTCCGACGCCGAGTGATTCCCGACTCAGGTCAGGCCTGAGCTTCGACATCACATCGTCGAGCGTCATCTTTGAATCGTTGCGCTTCTTTTTCCAACCGAACATCCTGACCCCTCCATCACAGCGGCGCCGGAATCTCGGCCTGGAGCTTCGCTCTGATCGCGATTGTATGTCGCGGTCATTCTCGATCTCCGTCGCATCGTCCCGTCCACCTGCGGGTCGAAAGGCCTTTCAATCTGCACTCGCGCGTGCGGACAGACTTTTCGCTCACCAGTTGCACGCCAGTCCCTCTTGCCGGTGCAATTTCCGTTGTCAGAAGGCGAAATCCATGAAGGGGACCGAGATTGGCCCCCAGACGCGAATGGAAGGTCGCCATGACGAACGACGCCCCTCGCCATCGCGCCCGCATTGGTCGCCCGCCACCTCGGCCACCACAGCCCTGGATGCAGCGATGTTCGACAGCAATCGCGAGCGGGCTTGTGAGCGGTTGTGGGAGTGGGCGTCAACCGACGTGGACGTGTGGCCGGCGGGACTGGTCGGGTTCGGCGCGGCGGAGGACCTCACGGGTCACGGGAGCTGTTTCGCCTTCACCGATGAACAGGAAGCGGAGCAGGTACATGATCGGGTTTCCCTCCGTCCACTCGAAGTAGACGTCGGGAATCACGCCGGTGATGTCCCTCGTCCGCAGGAGAACCGCCGCAATGGTGTTGGGGACGGCCGGGCTGTCGACCCACAGAATCCGGTGCTCACCGCGCTGTCGGCCGTGGACGAGGAGGTCGGTGCTGAATTCGGAGGAGTCCGTGACGTTTACCTCGATGAAGATGATCGACTCGCCTTCGGGGATGTTGCTTTCGGCGCGCTGCTGCGATTCCTTCTGCCGATACTCGTCCTCGTCGAGACGGTCGACGTCGTGCGCCACCATCGCGAGGTAACCCTTCTCGGCTGCCTCGGCGATGAATTGCAGCGCAGTCTCGTCGAGTTCGACGGAGGTTGCCCGAAGTTCGAAGGCTCGCGAGATCCGGGAAAGGAAGGACACCACCATGATCGCGGCGATGAAGAACGACGCCACTTTCACACCGTCTGGACGTTCGAAGATGTTCGCGATCGTCGTGTAGACGAACAAAACTGCGACAAAACTGAACCCCACGAACAGTTTTCGCTGACCGTGCTTACGAGCGGACAGTGCAACGGCGACGGTCGCCGACGAGATGAGCACGAGGACACCGGTTGCGTACGCGGAACTCTGAGCGTCGACACCGGCGTCGAAGTAGATCGTGACAGTGATGGCGATGACGCTGAACACGAGGACCAGCGGACGCACGGCGCGGGCCCACGACGGCGCCATGCCGTAGCGGGGGAGATACCTCGGAACAAGATTGAGCAACCCTGCCATTGCCGATGCACCGGCAAACCAGAGGATCAGAATCGTGCTGAGATCGTAGACGGTTCCGAAGATCTCACCCAGATAGTCGTGGGCGAGAAAGGCAAGCGCGCGACCGTTGGCAGCGCCTCCGGGTTGGAACTCGTTTTCTGGGATCAGGATGGTGGTGACCAGGCTCGACGTCAGCAGGAATCCGCTCATGATCAGCGCCGCCGTGGTGAGCAGGCGCCGCGCACCTTTGATGCGGCCACGTGGATTCTGTTCGGTGTCGTGCGGATCGCCCTTGATCTGCGGCATGACCGCGACGCCGGTTTCGAAGCCGGACAGACCGAGAGCCAACTTCGGGAAGACGATCAGCGCGATCAGGATCATCATCGCCGGGTTTCCGTGCTCGGTGGTCATGGCGCGCGTCCAGTCGGTGACCAACGACGGCGCGGTCGCGATGTGCCACAGACCTACGGAGATGACCACCACGTTCAAGGCGAGATAGACGGCGACCAATCCGACCGCGATACCGATCGCTTCGGTGAATCCGCGGAGGAAGACCGCAGCGAGGAGCGCGAGCAGAACCAGGGTGACGGCGACGGTGTGTCCGGAGAGAAAGGTTGGAGCAAAAGGGTTCTCGACGAGGTGCGCCGTGGCATCGGCAGCCGAGAGCGTCATGGTGATGAGGAAATCGGTGGCCGCGAAGCCGAGAAGCACGAGAACGAAGATCTTGCCGCGCCACTTGGGCAGCAGCTTCTCGAGCATGGCGATCGAACCCTCGCCGTGCGGACTCTCGCGAGCCACTCGCCGGTAGACCGGTAGAGCGCCGAAGAGTGTCAGCAGGATCAATACGACTGTCGCGATGGGAGCCAACGTGCCGGCCGCCAGTGCCGCGATACCGGGTTGGTAACCGAGGGTGGAGAAGTAATCGACACCCGTCAGGCACATCACCTTCCACCACGGGTGGCGCTTCTCCTTCTTCGGCGCCATCCGGTGGGGCCCCAGATGTCCGGCCGGTTCCTCGGTGATGTCCGCGAGCAGCCAGGCCTCGGTGCGTTGTTTCACGGACGGAGCCGTGTTTTCGGCCGGGACCTCGTTGTCGGCTGCGGTCACCACGGCGTCACGGCTTCAGATAAACATCGTTGAGCGTGACAGTCCGCAGGTTTCGGCTCCGGATGATGTCCACCAGTTGCGGATACACGTGGGTCACGGGCAGATAGTTGAGGTGCCCGATCACGATGGCCCCCGGATTGAAGTACTGGTTCGCCATTTGGAGGATGTACTCCTCGGTGATCAACGAAGAATCCGACAGTGATCCGTACCAGAGGGTGGGCACGGTGTAGCCGACGCTCGCGGCCACGGAATCGACTGTCGCGTTGTGCCTTCCGTACGGCGGCCGAAAGTACGGCGCCGCGTCCACGCCGTAGGTGTTGCGCAGGAACGTGCCGTTCTTCGTCAGCTCGTCTGCGATCTGCTGCTTCGACACGGACGTCAGATCCGGGTGCGAGTAGGTGTGATTGCCGAGCTGAATTTGTCCGCTCTCGACCAGCGGTCTGAGAAGTCCGGCGTTTTCGGTCCACGAGTTGTATTGCCCGTTGACGAAGTACGTCAAACGGATGCCGGTGTCTTTTGCGAACTGTGTGTAGAGGCGCACGACTTCGGAGCTGGCTCCGTCGTCAACCGTCAGGGCAAACAGATCCCCACCGCCGGGTAACGCGGTCAACGATCCGCCGGCGGGCAGCGGCACCCGGGCAGACGGCGGTGGAGGCGGCAACAAGGCAGGCGGGAGATCCGGGACAGGGACGGGGTCGGTTGGTTCGTCGGCTGCGGCGATTGCCGTGCCGACCGAACGTGACGAACAAGCGGTTCCCATGGTCACCGCGGCGGTTCCGGTCAGAGTTGCTGCTGCGAGGGCACTGAGGAAGCGTCGGCGGTCCACAGGGCGGAGCCTAGAGCAGATTTGCCTAATTCGGACTTCATTCTCAGCGTTCTTTCAGCGAAAGACCAGCCGTGTCCGGTATCGACAGGTTCTACTCAGGAACGGTGGATAGCGTGTCGGCCGTGGAACCGCGACCTCGACACTCGGCAACCAGGCACAGGCGTAGGCGTCAACCGCAGCGGTCGACGCTCTCGGTGGGGCGCAAGCTGGCGGCGGCGTCCCTGTCGACGACGATTCTGGTGGGCGTCGGAATCGGCTGGTACGTGCAGTCGGATCTCACGTCGGGGCTGTACCGATCGGACGCGCTCTCCGCCCTCGGTGACGACGCCGGCAGTTCGCTCGACGGGGATACCAACATCTTGTTGATCGGGCTCGACAGTCGTAAAGCGATGGACGGCAGCGACCTGCCGGCTGAGTTCGTCACCGACAAGCTGCATGCGGGGGACAGTGATGTGGGTGGATACAACACGAACACGCTTATCCTGCTCCATGTTCCGGGCGATGGCGGCACGGCCAGTGCAGTGGCGATCCCACGCGACGACTACGTCGCGGTACCCGGCTACGGAATGGCCAAGATCAAGGAAGCCTACGGAATGGCGAAGGCTGATGCGGACGCCAAACTCGTAGCGGACGGTGTGACGGATCCTGCTGCACGAGAACAGCAAGCGCGTGAAGTCGGTCGGCGGTCGACACTGACCACCGTGCAGAATCTGCTCAAGGTTCCGATCGATCACTTTGCCGAAGTGAACCTGATGGGCTTCTATGATGTCGTCTCGGCTATCGGCCCCGTTCAGGTGTGCCTCAACAATTCGGTGCAGGATGACTTCTCGGGCGCCAACTTCCCGGCCGGTGTTCAGACTCTCGATGCGTCACAGGCACTTTCGTTTGTCCGTCAACGCCACGGCCTGGACAACGGGGACTTGGATCGCACCCACCGGCAGCAGGCTTTCATCAGCGCGGTGATCGCCAACTTGAAGGGCTCCGGCGTCATCGGAAACATTCCGAAGATGACGGCGCTGGCCGACGTGGTGAAGAAGGACGTGGTGATCGATTCCGCCATGGATCCCGTCCGATTCGCTTCTCAGGCAAGCGCTCTCGCAGGTGGGAACATCGACTTCTACACCCTGCCCATCGAGGGATACGAGACCGTCGACGGCCAGGACGTCAACATGGTCGATCCGGCGCGTCTGCGTAGTGAAGTGTCGCGGATCTTCGCGGGAGGTGACTCGGCATCTGCACCTGCGATGGACACTGCTGTCTCGACCGGGAACGAAGTTGTGGACATCCGCAACGGAACCGCGACGGACGGGTTGGGTGCCGCGTTGGCAGCGGCGATGAAAGCGTCGGGAGTCGAAGTCGGAGAGGTGAGCACCGCAGCTGCGACGGCAAAGTCGGTGGTCAGCTATGGAGTCGGCGCCAAAGCCGTCGCAGAGGCGCTGGCCGAGCAGTTGGGCGTGGCCGCAGTGCCTAACGAGCAGGCAGCGGCCGAATCAGTGTCTGTACTGATCGGTGAGGACAATGCGCAGACCGTGTTCTCGGCCGCTCCGGCGCAGTCGGACTCGTCGGTATCCGCCGGCACCGTTCCCGATACGGGAGCGCAGGGATCACCCATCCGGGCCGACGCGAATGGCGGCATTCCCTGTGTGGACTGACTCTCAGGTAATTCGCACCAAACTCACGCTGACTTCTTCGATCTGCGGGTCTACATTGGAGAAGTCGAACTCAGTCGGGTACTTCACCTTTGGGGTACCTGACTGAGATTGCGTAGTTGAAAGGATCACCGACATGGCTACAACAGCAGCGGTACAGAATCCGACACGCTCACGTGCCAGGACCATGTCCTTGTCCGAGTACGTGGCCGAGCATCCGGCGCAGCGCGTTTTCCCACCGACCAGTGAGCGGGCGGCCAGGATGGCGATGCTCATCATGTTCGCCCTGATGGCCGTCACCCTCGTCGTACTGGTACTTGACGAGGCAGGAATCTTCGGATGAAGGCAGCGGTCTTCGGCTGAGCCCGACCTTTAGTTACTCTTGAGTAATGACTGAACAGAAGAGCTGGAATGCGTTCACCGTCGAGCGCGAAGACAACATCGCCCAGGTGACGCTGATCGGGCCGAGCAAGGGCAACGCGATGGGGCCGGATTTCTGGAGTGAACTCCCCGAAATCTTCGCCGACCTCGACGCCGACCCCGAGGTGCGTGCAATCGTCATCGCCGGTTCCGGCAAGCACTTCTCGTTCGGACTGGACCTGCCGGCGATGAGCGGTGAATTCGGTGCCGTCCTCGCGGACAAGGCTCAGGCAGGCCCGCGCACCAAGTTCCACGACATGATCAAGCGCATGCAGTCGGGCATCAATGCCGTGGCAGATTGCCGCAAGCCCGTCGTCGCAGCTGTGCAGGGCTGGTGCATCGGCGGCGGCGTCGACCTGATCACGGCGGCGGACATCCGCTACGCAAGTGCCGATGCCAAGTTCAGCATCCGCGAGGTCAAGGTCGCGATCGTCGCAGACATGGGCAGCCTCGCGCGTCTGCCCGCGATCATCGGCGACGGACACCTGCGTGAGTTGGCTCTGACCGGCAAGGACATCGACGCAGCGCGCGCCGAGAAGATCGGCCTCGTCAACGACGTTTTCGAAGATGCCGACGCGGTACTGGCAGCGGCGCGCGCGACCGCCAAGGAGATTGCGCTCAACCCGCCGCTCGTCGTCCACGGGATCAAGGACGTGCTCGATCACACCCGCAGCGCGAGCGTGAACGACAGCCTTCGCTACGTCGCAGCCTGGAACGCGGCGTTCCTGCCTTCGCAGGATCTGACCGAGGCCATCACCGCCGTCTTCCAGAAGCGCCCGCCAGTCTTCCAGGGTGAGTAGGAACTGCAAGGGTGAGTAGGAACTGCAAGGGCGAGTAAAAACAGCACAAAAATCCCCGCACATCTTCCGATGTGCGGGGATTTTCGTTAGGCCTGAGAACTCGAGCTCAGTGACCGCCGTTGGCAGCGAGACGCTTGATCGAAGCCTCGATCTCGGCCTCTGCCTCGGCGCGGCCGACCCAGTTGGCTGCCTCGACGTGCTTGTTCGGCTCGAGGTCCTTGTAGTGGACGAAAAAGTGCTTGATCGCATCGAGCTCGAACTGTGAGATGTCACCCAGATCCTGGATGTGATCCCAGCGGGGGTCACCGGCCGGAACGCAGAGGACCTTGTCGTCTCCGCCGGCCTCGTCGACCATCTTGAACATCGCGACTGCGCGAGCCTCGACGATGACGCCGGGGAAGACCGACTCGGGGAGCAGGACCATGGCGTCGAGCGGATCGCCGTCCTCACCCAGGGTGTTTTCGATGAAGCCGTAGTCGGCCGGGTAGCCGAAAGCTGTGTAGAGGTAGCGATCGAGTTTGACGCGACCGGTTACGTGGTCGACCTCGTACTTGTTGCGCTGACCCTTGGGGATCTCGATGGTGACGTCGAACTCCACGCCGATTCCTCGCTGTCGTGTCGGTAATGATTCGTCGGAAGGATATCGGGTCAAGGATAAGGTTGCCTGACCACCCAGTAGGCAGAGCACAGACGGAGGGGCGTTGGCGGGCCAAGGAAAGAAGAAGATCGGCTCGTTGGAAGAGAGTCGACGGCGTAACTTCCGCATCCTTCTGGCGGTCGGTGCAGTGGTTGTACTGGCCGTCGCCGGAGTTGTCGTCGTGAAACTCGGTACGTCGAACGACACCGCGGGCAGCACGACCGTGACTACGTCGCCTCAGCCTGCGCTCGTGACGCCGTCACCCCAGGTGGTGCCCGTCCCGACGGACGCACCGATCCCGAGCGCGTCGGGAATCGCAGCGGCGATCGGCCCGGCCGTGGCCAACCCGGATCTGGGGAAGTTCACCGGAGTAGTCGCTGATGCGCTCACCGGAAACATTCTCTGGAGCACGGACCCGTCGACGCCGATGACGCCCGCGTCCACGACAAAGGTGCTGACCGCATCGGCGGCACTGCTGAAGTTGCCGCTCGACCACCGGCTGTCCACGACGGTGGTGCCCGGAACGAGCCCCGGGCAGGTCGTTCTGGTCGGCGGCGGTGACCCGACGCTGACGGCGACGCCGAAGGGGCAGAGCGGGTACTACGCCAACGCAGCGCACATCGCGGATCTCGTCGACCAGATCAAGGCTGCCGGTACGCCGGTGAACAGCGTCGTGGTGGACTCGAGCTTGTTCAAGGGCGACAACATGGCCACCGGCTGGTTCCCCGCGGACATCGCGGCCGGTTACATCACCCCGATCGAATCGGTGATGATCGAAGGTGGTCGGTACGACGGCACTCAAGACGAGTCGCCGCGTTCGGAAACTCCCGCATTGGACGCGGGCAAGGTGCTCGCTCAGGCGCTCGGTGTCGATCCCGCCAACGTGAGTCTCGGCGCGGCGCCTGCCGGTGCCAAGCCGATCGCCACCGTGCAGTCGGCGCCGCTGAGCGACCGACTGCTGCAGATGATGGAACATTCCGACAACGTGCTCGCAGAGACCATCGGGCGTGAGGTCGCGATTGCCTCCGGAATCGAAGCCTCGTTCACCGGAGCAGTCGACGCGACCGGCAAGACCCTGCAGGCGGCCGGGTTCGACTACACCGGTGTATCGCTGCACGATTCCAGCGGACTGTCCGTCGACGATCTCATTCCCGCTCAGGTACTCGATCGCGTCATGACGGCTGCGGCCGGTGACGGTGATCCGAAACTGCGCCCCCTGCTGGACTACCTTCCGGTGGCCGGCGGAACAGGAAGTTTGTCCGACCGCTACGCGTCCGGAAACCGAACCGGTGCGGGTTGGGTGCGGGCCAAGACGGGAACTCTGTCGACGGCCAGCGCGTTGTCAGGGTTCGTGGTCGATCAGAACGGGCGAGTGCTCACCTTCGCACTGATGTCCAATGACCGGCCGCCAGAAGTGAGCCGTCCTGCCCTGGACGCGATTGCCGGAGCATTGAGGAATTGCGGGTGCCAATAGTGGCCGAAAAGACTCCACAAGATGATGAAGCCTCGGCTCCGCTCGGTGGTGCCGTCGACTGGAGTCTTGCCGCCAAAGCCGGGATAAAACTGGCGCGCGGCGGCCCCGCGATGTCTCGCTATACGGCCGAGACGGCAACCGCAGAACTCGCCGAAGCGTCCGAGCGCGCAGAACTGCCGGTTCGTGAAGTGACCGGTTTGGCCGACGGTCTACCGGTCCCGGCCGCTGACGTGCTTGACCGGGCCGGGTGGATCACGGCGGCCTCGCGGTCGATGGCACATCTCACCGGCGCCGACCCTGACGGCAGTGGCAATCTCATCGTCGGAAAGCCGGCGGGCCTGCAGGCCGGCGCCATGCTGGCGTACCTGTCTTCGGCGATCCTCGGGCAGTACGACCCGTTCACCGGCGAGCACGGCACCCTGCTTCTGGTCACACCGAACATCGTCTCCGTCGAACGGTCCCTTCGGCTGAACCCGAGTGACTTCCGGTTGTGGGTCTGCCTGCACGAGGTCACTCACCGGGTCCAGTTCTCGTCCTCGCCGTGGCTCGCGGAGTACATGAAGGAATCCGTCGAAACGCTTGGTGCGACGGTGGACGAGTCGATGACCGACGTTGTCGGGCGCCTTGCTGCAGAGCTGCGCTCGCGGAAGGAACCCGACTCCAGTGACGGTGCGACGGCGGGCGGCATCATCGGACTGCTGCGCGCCTCGCAGGCGGAACCCCAGCGTGACGCGCTGGATCGGATGCTTGTACTCGGCACTCTCCTGGAAGGGCATGCAGACCACGTGATGGACGCCGTCGGCCCCGCCGTGGTGCCGTCGGTGGCAACGATCCGCGCGGCCTTCGACAAGCGTCGGCAGCGCAAGTCCAACCCCGTGCAGCGGATCATCAAGATGCTTCTCGGCATGGACGCCAAGATGGCGCAGTACGTGCGCGGCAAGGCCTTCGTCGACGCGGTGGTTCTCAAGGTCGGCATGGAGCAGTTCAACACCATCTGGACCGGGCCCGAGACCTTGCCGTTGCTCGACGAGATCGACAATCCCGACGCGTGGGTAAAGCGCGTTCTCGGCTAGATGCTGCTGCCTGAGACGCCTGCCCTCCTGGCGCTGCGACAGGCCGTGCGGGCGTGGACGCTCGCATTCGAGCCACGACGCCGTGTGGTCGTCGCCCTGTCCGGGGGAGCCGATTCGTTGGCGCTGACCGCAGCAGCCGTGGCGGAAACCGATTCTGTCGACGCATTGATCGTGGACCATCGGTTACAAGATGGTTCTGATGCCGTCGCGCGCTCGGCCGCAGACCAGGCGCTGGCGCTGGGTTGCCGGACCGCGACGGTGCTGACCGTCGACGTAGCCGAAGGTGGGAGTCTCGAAGCCGCCGCGCGTGAGGCTCGGTACAGCGCTCTGCGCGACGCCAGGACTGACCTCCCGGTTCTGCTCGGACACACGCTCGACGATCAAGCAGAGACCGTCCTTCTCGGACTGTCCCGCGGGTCCGGTGGGCGATCGATTCAGGGTATGGCTGCATTCGACGCTCCCTGGGGACGGCCGCTACTCGGCATCCGGCGATCGGTGACCAGGGCGGCCTGCGTCGACCTGGGCTTCACGCCGTGGGAGGACCCGCACAACAACAATCCCGAGTTCACTCGCGTACGTCTGCGGCACGAGGCGTTGCCGCTGCTCGAAGAAATTCTCGGCGGGGGAGTTCCCGAAGCGTTGGCCCGAACCGCGACGCAGTTGCGTGAAGACGGCGAGGCGCTCGACGAGTACGCCGAAGCCCTACTCCTACGGGTTGTCGTCGACGGAGAAGTGGAAGTGGACACACTTGCCGAAGCGCCCACCGCAATCCGCCGACGCGCTCTGCGGGCCTGGCTGCTGCAGGGCGGCGCAAAAGCATTGACGGACAAACAGTTACGGGCGGTCGACGCCCTGGTGACCGACTGGCGGGGGCAAGGCGGCGTCGCGATCGGGGGCGGAACACCGGAGGCGAGGTTGGTGGCGGCCCGGCGACGTGGCAGGCTGATCCTCGGATTCGAAGACCGACGAAGGGTTTGACGCGTGTACGAGGGCGACATCGCATCGGTACTGATCTCCGAAGAACAGATCCGTGCACGAACGGCGGAACTGGCTGAGGAAATCGCCAAGCGTTACCCGGCAGGCGCCCCCGAAGGGGATCTCCTGCTGATCGGCGTCCTCAAGGGAGCGGTCTTCTTCATGACCGACTTCGCCCGCGCCCTGCCGATCCCGTCGCAGATGGAATTCATGGCCGTCAGCTCCTATGGATCCTCGACCTCGTCTTCGGGCGTCGTCCGCATCCTCAAGGACCTCGACAAGGACATTGCCGGTCGCCACGTGCTGATCGTCGAGGACATCATCGACTCCGGTCTCACGCTGTCGTGGCTGATGCGCAACCTCAAGACACGTAATCCCGCTTCGCTCGAGGTCGTCACATTGCTCCGCAAGCCCGACGCGGTCAAGATCGACGTCGATGTCCGCGACGTGGGCTTCGACATCCCCAACGAGTTCGTCGTCGGTTACGGCCTCGACTACGCCGAGCGGTACCGCGATCTGCCGTACATCGGCACCCTGGACCCCGAGGTCTACGGCGGCTGAGCCTGCTCGCCGGTAACACCACTGACTCGTCCACCGATAGCGTCGCTGTCGCCTTCGACCGTGGAGGCAGCTTGGACGAGCACGGAGGTATCGGGCCTGATGGGTCTCATGGACGGGTTGATCGGTAACGCTGGAAAGATCGATCCCGCTGCGGCGCACCACGAATACGCGCGTCTGCTCGGACACGGGGAGCAGGTTCATGCGGCGTATCAGTTGGTTCGCGACGCATTTCTGTTCACGAATCGGCGACTCTTGATGGTCGACAAGCAGGGGCTGACGGGTCGCAAGATCGAGTACCACAGTGTGCCGTACCGGTCGATCACCCACTTCGCGGTCGAGACAGCCGGAACCTTCGATCTCGACGCCGAGCTGAAGATATGGATCTCGGGGAACGCGACACCGATCCAGAAACAGTTCACCAAGCAGGTCGACATCTACGAAGTCCAGGCGATCCTGTCGCATTTTGTCGTGTCCTGATGTGCAGCTGAGCTCCCTCGCCAAGACGTACTGTCGGTCCCATATGAAACCGTTGGGTCGGTTGGGATCGACGAGGCGAGGGAGTTTTGGTGACAACTGCCAACAGAGATGCAGAAAGATCGCTCGACGAGGTCGTCTGGGACGCGATCGACGAAGACACGAATCTGCCTGATGCAGCGAAGTATCTCGTTCTTGCAGCACTCGAGGGTGATGATGCGCTCAGCAAGCAGATTGGCGGTACGGAGCAGCTCAGAACCCGACCCGAAACCGCCAGCGGCCCAGCAGAAGAACCAGTTGGAGCATTCCTTACATCTATCTCGGTCGCCGGCTTCCGCGGCATCGGACCGAAAGCCGTTCTCGATCTGCATCCTGCGCCTGGCATCACGATCGTCAGTGGACGCAACGGGTCGGGTAAGTCGAGTTTTGCGGAAGCTCTTGAATTTGCAGTTACCAGCTCGAGCTACCGGTGGAAAAACAAGGCGAAATTATGGGCTGACAGCTGGCGAAACCTGCACAGCCCGGATCCATGCGAGGTGCGCGTTGGGCTGACCGTCGAGGGTTCCGAACCGACCGTCGTCGCCGTCGACTGGCCGATCGGTGCCACGTTGCACGACAACGAAGCGTGGACCCAGACGGGCAAACAGAAGCGCACTGTCGGTACCGATGAACTCGGATGGAAGTCCGCCGTCGAGCTGCATCGGCCGATCTTGTCTTACGACGAGATCGGAGGGCTGGTCGAGGACAGCCCGTCCACGCTGTACGACGCACTTGCAAAGCTATTGGGACTGGACGAGATCGCGGACGCCGAGAAACGGCTCACCGCCGCGCTGAAGTCTGCCAAGACTGCGCGTCAGTGCGCGAATGAGGAGCTGCGTCAACTCAAGGAAATTGTCGCCGAATCAGCAGACGAGCGTGCACAAACCGCCGTCACTCAGTTGAAGAAGCGGACTCACGATCTCGACGAGGTGCTTGCGCTCGCCACAGGCTCTGGTTCGGCTGTTGCGTCCACCCTGTCTGGTCTGCGCAGGTGCGCGAATCTGGCGGTCCCACAGAAGCCGGCGATCGACATGGTTGTCGCCGATCTTCGGGTTGCGGTCGCCGACACCGTCGAGCACGCTGGCGATGCTTTGTCGGTAGTGGAACAGCGCAGCGATATCCTCGATAGAGCCATTCAATTGCACAGTGAGACAGGCACAATCGAGTGCCCGGTATGTGCGGCGGGGGTGCTCGACGACGCCTGGGCTACGCAATCCCGAACGCGCCTCGCGGAACAGAACAGCAAGCTGGGGAAGTATCGGAAGTCTCGACGCGATCTTGACAACGCATGTCGGGCAGCAAAGGAATTGCTGAACGAGCTGGTGCGTCTGGAAACGGTCGAGGGTCCGGAATTGGAGTCGTTGATCCGGTACCGAGACTCAGTGGCCGCTGCCCAAGGTGCGCCGACCGGGGTAACCGAGCTCGCCGAGCACATCGAGAAGACCTTGCCTGCGGTGATCGACGCTGCGAACGCCGTGCGCGAAGAGGCGGCGGTCGCAATCGCCGAGCAGGAAGACACATGGGCTCCGATCGCGGGTCGTTTGATGACGTGGGTCAACCTCGAGCGTGACGCACGATTGAGTGATGACACCGTCAAAGCCCTGGATGCGGCGAAGAGGTGGGTAGCCGCCCATGCGGCAGAACTGCGGAATCAGAGACTCGAGCCGATCGCGGAGCAGGCGCGCGAGATTTGGTCGGAGCTCAGGCAGGAAAGCAACGTCGACATCGGGTCGATCAGCCTGGAAGGCAGCAATACTCGACGCAGGGCGGTGCTGAAAGGGTCGGTGGACGGAGTGCCGACCGAAGCATTGGCGGTGATGAGTCAGGGGGAGTTGCACGCTCTGGCGCTTGCACTGTTCATTCCACGTGCGACCACACCGAACAGTCCGTTCCGCTTCATCGTTCTCGATGATCCGATTCAGGCGATGGACCCGGCCAAGATCGACGGGTTCATCCGAGTTTTGTCGAAGCTGTCGGAGACACGGCAGGTCATCGTGTTCTCCCACGACGACCGATTGGCCACTGCGATACGGCAACTTGCGGTGAATGCGCGACTGGTCGAGGTTGCACGTGAGACCGGATCGCAGGTCTGTGTCGCAGAGACACTGAACCAGGCGACCCGCTATGTGGACGACGTCCGCGCGCTGGTGCTCGACGAGAACGTTCCCGACGAGGTCAAGCGCCGAGTGGCACCAGGTTTGTTCCGGTTGGCCTTGGAATCCGCGGCGCAGCAGGTGTATTACGCGAAGCAGCACAAGGCGGGCGAGAGTCGGGTCGATACCGAGAACCGGTGGACGTCGGTGAAAAAGACGCGGGCCAAGATCGCGCTCGCGGTGTACGGCGATGCCGAGAAGCCTTTGTCGCAGTGGCAAATTCTGCGAGAAGGGCGCAAAGCGACGCTCAACATTGCCAACGCCGGCTCGCATGTCGGGGCCGACATGTCGATCACGAGGAGCGAAGTGAATGACCTCAGGAAGACGGTCGACGGGATCCTCGCGGAATGACAACACAGATGCCGCCGGCTGTCGTGCTGCGAAATGCGGAGCTACTGCTCGATGGAAGTGTCGGTGCTGCTGGAAGTTCGGCACGGTTGGCTGCTTTTCTGGCCAGGCAGGCATTGGAGGAACTGGTAGCCGAACGGTGTATCGCGCTGAATGCCGAAGCGCCGCAAGCAAGCATGCGCTCGCGATTGGTGATACTGCGTTCCCTCGACACACCGGCACGTGCCGACGCCGCAGCAGTGGCGTGGAACAGATTGAGCAATGTCTGTCATCACCATGCGTATGAACTTGCGCCGACCGTCGCCGAGGTGCGGCATTTGTGTGGAGTTGTTGCCGTCCTGTTGGAGAGCGGCTGAGTATGTGTGCGTCAGTGGGATGACTCCGTGACTGCCAAGTCCATTGTGAGTTCACGTACCAGTGACAACGGAAGAGGCACCCTAGTTTCCACACCACCCGTTTCTGCATTGTCCGCAGTACGCGTATCTCCCATGACGACGCCGAACCAACGATCTCGATCTTTGACCACTCGATACATACGTTCATCGTGGGTGCCGCCGAGGTATGGCTCGTACACGATCAAAGGTTCGCCCGCCAGTTGCGCGGCCGAGCCGAGTCGATCCAGGCGACCCGTTCGTTGTTCGAGCGTCGCGGGGTTCCAGTCCAAGTCGTGGTGAATGACATGTCGGCAGGCAACGTGCAAATCCACACCCTCAGACATCACGGAACTGGCGATGAGCACATCGGGGAAGAACGGGGAGTTGAATGATGCCATGAGCCTTTGTCGAGTCTTTTGAGCTACTTCACCATTCGCGAGCCGCACATTGGGTGCAACCGTGGTGTGAAGGGGTGAGTGCTCTGCTGGATCGATTTCGTCGTCCGCGGATTCGTCGACTGTGATGTCGCCGGTTCGCGTTGTCAGCAGAATATTCAGAATGCGTTCGCGGTCCTCCGGGGTTCTCTTGGAAAGAAACTCGGCAAATGACTCGATACGCTTTCGTAGTGGAATGCCACCCGGAGGAGCTGTTTCGAGTCCCTTCATCAGTTCTTCGACGGTCATCGAAGGGGAAATGGGCGTGAACCGAACGAGGAAGGAATCCGTGCGAAGAAATCTCACGACTACTTCGCCGAGTTGGTATCGAGATTCTTTATCGAGAAGGTCGGCCAATTCCTCGACAGTATCTCGAATGCGTTTGTTTCCAGAGGAATCGCTACGTAACAGGCGATTGCGCAATCGATTGACGGCTTCGCCGACTGCTGTCGGATCAGTGGCATCGACGAACAGTGCGCCCGCTGCTCGCTCGGTTATGCGCTTCTGTAGTGCTCGTGCGATGTGCAACCGAAGTGCGCGCCCGGTTTCTCGGTAGAAACAGAAGATCAGGACCTTGTGGCCCTCGTCCCATAAACGGAGTGTAAGCTCCACTGTGGCAGCAATTTTCGGGTGGCGCGCGAGGCTCTCTGGATTGTCGGGGAGTTGTTGTTCGATACGATCCAGATACCACTTGACGGGGCCTGTCGTGGGCGCGGTGCGCTTTGCGCCCTCGACATCGTCGATATCTGCCGCCCCATTTGATCGAGTTCTGCGATAGGCCTCGAACGATGATGCTATCCCGTAAGAGAAGAGCGATCGGGTGGAGCCTGTCGAGTCGCCAGACAGCCGTGCGACAGCATCTGCGCGACCTGCAAGCAGGAACGGCAAAGCCGCGGCGCCGTCGATCGGCAACCCGAGATCGCCGGCCCTACTGTCGAGGACCGCCGCACCGGCACGATAGCGACGACGTTCGGTGTCGTTGGACTTCAGATGGCGGATGACCCACGGGCGCAATGCCTCTGCGGCGCAGTCTTTGGCCTTACGCGCATCGATCCCGCTTGTTACAGCGGCACGGGCCGAACGACTCAAACTCTCGATGTCGGCATTGTCGAAGCTCGAAAGCGATTTCAAACTGGAATCCTGTACGGGGTCAATGGCTGTCCAACGCTGCTCGAACCGTTGGGCGGCTGATCGCGCAGTGTCCAATGCATCACCGAGTTCGCTGATCGAGTCTTCGAACGCGACGCGGTCGACGGGGTTCGGCCATCGAATACCGTCGAACCGCCTTAGTACACTGAGTAATTCGTGATGTCCGAGCTGGAACGGGGTTGCAGTCAGGAACAACATGCGCTCGAACATTCCGCCGAGTGGGCCCCGGAGTGCTTCGGCATCTCCTTGGGCCTCTTCGTTCGCGAACAAACCGGATGTGGCGTTGTCGTTCTTGACGTGATGGGCTTCGTCCAACACGAGCAATGGGAGGGTGACATCGAGTTGGCGAAGCCCGTCAGCCCAAGCGCCGCGCATCGCCGTCGTCAAAGCTTTCTTGGCTCCGGACAACCGATCGTCGAAATTGATCGATTGCTTCATTGGTAGCAGTGTGAGTGCATCGCGGAGTGGTTCGAGGATGTCATTGTCGATGGCATCGACAAACGCGGCGGGAACCGGGTCGTCATCCAATGGTGCAGCCCCCGAGTGCTTGTTCCACAAGTCCATCCAGTTGCTCTCGGGCGTTTCGAGAAGGCGCGTAACAAGGGCTTCGTCGCGGAAGCGTTTGTCTGAGAGGAGGAATGATGCATGCCGAGCGATCGCCGGCCGTCGCCTCTGTAATTCAGCTCTTCTGCGGCCCGCACGTCGAAGTAGTGCGAGTCGGACGAACGGATCATTTGTCGTTCTTGTCAAGGCTCCGTGCGTCAGAAAGATGATGTGACGTCGGCGTTCTGGTGGATCATCGAGAAGCTTCAAGAACTCGATTCCGTGTCGAATGGCTCCCGAGACACGAATGTCCGACGCGTCCGGCAAGCACTTTTCGGCGAAGACATTCCACTCTCGAGGCCATTTCTCGGCGACGGATGGTGGCACCATCACCACGACCGGATGCCGGTGGCCGGTTGCTCGAACGACCGATGCTGCGACTGCCAGTGCCACAAATGTTTTCCCCATGCCGACTTCGTCGGCAAGTACCAGACCCGGCTGATTCGCGAATCTACGAAGAATCTCCTCAGCGGTTTTCTGCTGGCGCGTCGAGTCTGCTGTGGGGAGGTTGTCGTTCGAGAGGTCGATGTCCGGGCTCAAAGTCCACATGAGCGCCGTGCCTCCTTGAATGCGTCGGCAACGTATTCGAGCATGTCACTCTCCAATTCATCGGAATTCAGGGATCGTTGTCTGTCCTCGATCTTCGAAAGTGCCTCGGCGAGAACACTCTGTGCGACAGCGCGATCCAAAGATTGGAGAGCGCATTTCCAGTCGACGGTCCCGACCGTCAGTGCGATCTCAGCGAGAAGGAAATGAGTCTCGGCGGGTGCTGCGGTCCCTGTGCCCGACGAACCCCCATCGAGAGCTGTCTGGTCAAGTACGAGGAGCCTACCGATCTCGACTGGCCCGACCACACCGAACAGGCGATTTCGCAATACCTCGAGCGAAGCAGCACGTGTGCCGAGTCGCTCACGCAACGCCCAGAGGGCTGCAGACCGCGCGCGTGTGCGATGCAGCAGTAGACCGCTCGAATCGAATCGGCGTAGGGCGTCGGTTGCATCCGTACCCGCCAGCTTTCGAGCTTCGATTCGCCGGAGTTCATGCTCCACCGCAGCTGGGAGCGGACGGGTCGATCCGAGGGCGTCCAGTAAGAGTTGCACAGGAAGGTCCTCAAGTTCTGCGGGAATCGGCAGCTTGCTCGTGTCGTCGACGTTCGCTACCCATTGGGCTGATACCGGGGTTCCGTCAGCCGTCCAACCGACGTCGAGGAATGAAGGTACTGCGGTTCTGTCTACCGTCACAAAAAGTTGTTCAGGTTGCAATTGCTTCCGCCACAACTCTTGGTCCACAGCGCACTCGAGGCCAAGTGCGTGCACAGACCACGAGTCCGGCTCTTGCTCCGTTCGATCGAACGAAAGCACCAACTGTGCGGAATTCGACGTCAGTTCGATTGTGCACCAAGAGAAGAAGAGCGGAAGTGAAGGAAGGTTGCTGTCGTCGTCATCAGTGTTCACCGTTTCGATGGCATTCAAGTCGACGGATTTCTGTGTACTGACCAGTGCGCGCAAAGCTCGACCTGTGGGCGACGTACGCGGGGCGCCGACCCACACATTGAGTTCTCGGTGGCCATGGGTCGTTGCGAGCCCCCAACCGGCCGTGGTTGCGTTCGATGATCCTATGAGTGCCGCGACCCACTCGTCGTTCTCCAACACAAGTGCCTTGGCATGCAAGGTGCGTTGCTCGGCATCGAGTGGCGCCAGTGCTCGCACTCGATCCACTTGTGAGGCGAGCTCAACCGGTGCCATTACCGCACCCACACGATCAAGGCCGACGACAGCGGTCACGCTTCGCGCAGTCTTCGGCTGGCCGGTGAGTAACGATCGAACCGAGGTCAATGCCGTCGTGCTCGTTGCGGCATCCCAGAAGGGTGACAGTACGGATGCCCGCAGTGGTTTCTTCGATGTTCGCCACACAGCCTTGTAACCGTCGAGTGGGGAAGAACCGGGAGCTGAAGGCGCGACCGCGAGGTGCACTGCGGTTTCTGTCGGCAAGGCAGGGGAATGTTGCTCGATGCGGCTGGTGATGCGGTTGAGCGTGTCCGTTGCCCGATCCGTCGTCGAACTAGCTGCACCAGGCAACAATTCAAGGTAGCTGCGCAGTTCGCTCACTATGCCGAGAAGGACTGGGCGTGGTATCTGGCAGCCTTGGGTGATGTCGAATGCAAGCGCCGCCTCGATCTTTTCTCGGTAGCCCGCAGGGGTGAGGTTTGCCGAGCCGACGACGATGCGCGCATGGCGTTCCCATATGAGTATTACGACTTTGGCATGTAGTAGGCCATTGCCCGTCGAAACCGGTATCAGGTCCCATCGAAGATTGCGTCTGTCGGTGCGAGTGCCTCGATCGACCAGGACTGAGATGGCCGCGGTTTCACTAAGTCGAAGCTCCTCTTCGAAGGTTGCGGCAATCGAGCTGATCTTGTCCCCCTCGCCGGTTACCGCAGATAGCGCAAGAAATCTGCTAAGGCAATCATCCGTGAAGAACTGAGGGTCGAATGTGAATGTTGTTGCCAGACATGCCACTGCAGATCCGCTGCCTGCTGGCGCGGACCAGTGGTCGAGCATTTTTGTGGTCATACGGCGGTATCTCGTAAGAATCGACGCAATGCGTTTATTCGGATGGGATGAATGAATGGTCCGTCGAGCGATGGCCGGGTTCGTTCCTCGTATCCGGGCCGCACCAACCAGCCGTTCTTGTACGGCTCGAACCATGGCCGCTTGCCCAGTGGCGGCTTCGACGCTTGTATCGCGCCATGATGATTCAGAACCAGTTGGGCCAGATCGGCGGGTGTGTGTTCGTCGGCGAAACCGGTGAAACGCGCATCGAATTCAACTGTACCCGTTGTCGCGGAGAGCGTCTCGAACGCGCGCTTGTGGAGAGCCGGGAGATTTCCTGCTGCGCGGACGAAGGTCGGATCGTGCTTCAACGCGTCGGCTTTCAATGGCGTCGTGCCCAGCGAATACGAAACGTGGCACACCGTACGGAAGCAAGTGTCGAGGTAGCGCGCAAAGTTCTCGTATGCGATGACGGCGTTGATCGTCTCGCGAAGTGCGGGCGACGAAGCGCGAACAATCTCCGAAATCACATCGCTTTCCGTCAGGGTTTCGTCGTCGAGTGAAGGTTCCAGCAAGCGCGCGAGTTCACTGCGTAGCGGGTGGCGTTCTTCGGACAGGCCCCGGAGTAAGCTGCGTTCACCTGCTCCCGGGCCGTCGGGATCTAATGCCTGCGCAAGTGTGCCGACTGTCCTACCAGTAGGAGCAACATCGCAGCGAGATGACTCGAAGCTTCGACGTAGGGCGTTGCGCAGGTCGCGACGTAGTTCGCCACCGTCCGTTCCTGCGGTCTCATCGACGAAGCCAGGAAGGTTGGCTTCGCGTTCCCACATCGACACCAATGCTGTTTGCTGCGACCCCGCCGTCAAGCTCGAAGTAACGATGTCGAGCGTTTTCGCGAGCGGCTTGTACACGCCGTGAAAACCGAACACCGACGGACCTTTGAGGTACGAGTTCGCAGACAGGCGATCTCGGCGCCCGACCACCGCCCGTGCTTTCTGCATCCCGGGGACGCCACGCAGTGCACTTTTAGAACTTCGCGCAAACGCCTCCAGAACTATCCATTCGAATGCGATTTGGGGTGTTGTCACGCCGTCTGCGGCACGTGTGGATTCGAAATCGTCACAGACGATACTGCCGACGGCCATGGCTGTCATCAGGCGAAACCGAGTCATTCGCGCGCGGAAGTCGGGAACCAGTTTGTCAGACAACTTTTCCGAAATGGCGCCGAGACCCATTGGGTCCAGGCTCCCTTCTCCTGCGACCGGCGGATCGAACTCTGAGAACTGGGGGACCGTGAAGCCCGTGAGCGCTGAGGTCATGAGCACACCTCATGACATGTTGGTGCGAGCAGTGTGTCCACGAGATGGTTGTACCAGCACTGCAGTCTTGGCGTGGGGGAACGTTGGCGGCACTGGTCCATCCCAGCCGCATACCGTGTACGCATCCAAATATCTGAGTGACCGGATAGCGTGAGCGCGACGTAACCGAGGAAGGCTCGATGTGGTCGACAATGACAATGTAATTCCGGTGTGGACGCTTGCTACAAAGCAGGCGGAGGTGCCCGCTATTCCGGACGAGGGAACCATGACGCCCGACCGACTGGCGGAGTTGCGGACAGTCCTGGCGGTGTTGGCCGAGACCCCGATCGCAACACTCGAGGCGCATCCGCTTCCGAAGTCGATCGACCTCGATCGAGGGATCTCCCTGGATAGTGCGAGTCCACTGGCTACCCATCTGTCGCAGCTGATCAGCCAGACATCCAAAGCTTCGTCGAGTTCAGCGGTCGCGAGTGGCGAGACGTTGTACCGCATGGTTGTCCCGGCAAAAGTCGCCGCGCAAGTTGGCAGTGGGCTGGTGAAACCGATGACGTCCAAGGCGGCGGCGGGTGGCGTGCACAGTGCGCTTATCGGATCTTCGGGGATTGCTGCGCAGGCCTCGTTCGTGCCTGTTGCAGGACAGGCAGCCGCGGTTGGTGCCGCTGGCGGGTCCGCCGCGACGGCAGGTCTTGCAGCAGCCAGTGCGGGTGCACTGACAGTCGCGGCTCCCCTGGTGTTGATGGCAGTCGCGGTTGGTGTCAGCGCCCACGCCGACCACAAGCGTGAACTCGCAATCGAGAACATCACCAAGTTACTCGAGAAGCTCCACGATGACGCGTTGCAAAAGGAACGTAACTCCCTGAACGGATGTCGGGGCGCGATCGACACTGCGACTGCGATTCTGCTCGATCAGGGACGCATCGGCGCGTCAGTTGGACTGGACTCCGCCGTACACGCGATCAGTGTCGGTATGGCGGATGCCGAAGGGCGACTGAAGAAATGGCAGCAGGGACTCGACGCATTGAAGACCGGTCGCGTCGAGCTCGATACTCTGCGAAAAGCGTTCACCGGAATCGACGAGGACGGTGGCGAGTTCCGCGCCCACCTCGAGCTTGCCGCACTCGCTATCGCGCTCAAGAAGCGTGTGATCGTCCTTCAAGCTGTGGAGCACGCTCAGATGGACGAAGCCAACCCTTTCGAGAGCTTTACTCGCGCGTTGAAGAGCGATCAGCAGCGTGTCGCGAAGTTGGAGTCGGGCATCGCGTCACTGCTCATGGGACTTTCCGAGCTGAGGCTTGACCGATCCCACGGTGTTCGTGATTTTGTGTTCAAGTCGAGTGAAGTCGACAAGATGCTGCGGACCGCATACCTGTTGCGGGAGTTGGGAGATGGGGTCGCAATGTCGGACAACGAATCCGACGTGGCGATCGAGATCGCAAGACGGCGTGATGGATCGGTTGTCGTCTTTCCCGCCCTGGCCGCCTAGTCCGAGCTGACTCGCACCGCAAATGAGCACGTAGCAGCCACTGGGTTCGTCGGTGGCTGCTACAGGTCCAGCCTCAGAGCGTCAGCAGCTTCTTCTGGACTTTGCCCATAGCGTTGCGGGGCAAGCTGTCCACCAGACAAACCTGGCGTGGGCGCTTGTGGATCGACAGTGATTCGGCGACGAAGTCCGAAACCACAGCGCAGTCGGCTACGTCGCCGACGATGAAGGCGACTATGCGCTGGCCGAGATCGTCGTCCGGCACACCGACGACGGCGGCCTCGCGAACGCCGGGGTATGCCAGAAGTGCCTGTTCCACCTCGCCGGCACCGATGCGGTATCCACCGGACTTGATCATGTCGACCGACTCGCGACCTACGATGCGGTGGAATCCGCTGTCGTCGATCACCGCGATGTCGCCGGTGCGGAACCAGCCGTCTTCGGTCATGGATTCCGCTGTCTTCGAGGGGTTCCCGAGGTACTCGTCGAAGAGAACGGCGCCCGCAACTTCCAGTTGCCCAAGCTGCTCTCCGTCGTGCGCCGACAATTCGCCGTTCTCGCCGCGCAACCTCGTCCTGACTCCCGGAACGGCGTGCCCGACCCAACCCGGGCGACGTTCGCCGTCGTGCGTCGTGCTGACGGTGATGAGGGTTTCACTCATTCCGTAGCGCTCGACGGGAGCCAACCCGGTCAGCGATTTCATCCGCTCGAACAATGGAACCGGAAGTGGTGCACTTCCGGACACGAGCAAGCGCGCGGATCGCAATGCTGCTGCCGCCGAGGGCTCACCGCACACGCGTGACCAGACGGTCGGAACACCGAAGTACAACGAGCCACCCGCTGCGGCATACGAATCCGGAGTTGGTCTGAAGGTATGAATCAGCGGCGAACCCACGCGCAAGGCGCCCAACACGCCGAGAATCAACCCGTGGACGTGGAAGAGGGGCAGTCCGTGGACGAGTGTGTCCTCTGGCGTCCAATTCCACACATGAGCGAGCGCGTCGAGATCCGCAGCGATCGATGCTCGCGAGAGGACAACGCCTTTCGGAGCTCCGGTGGTTCCTGAGGTGTACATGATCAGTGCGGTAGCTGCCGCGCTCGGTTCGGGATAGGACGTCGCAGATCGCGCGTGAATATCGATGGGAATCAACGGGATACTCGAATCCGACGGTCCGTCTCCGAGTATCAGTTCGGCCTGGGAATCGGCGATGATGTGCTGACGTTCGAGCGGGCCGGAGTCCGGCGGGATCGGGACCACGGCAACACCGGCGATCAGTGCGCCGGCGACGGCGACCACTGTCTCGAGGCCGGCGGCGGCTTGTACTGCCACTCGCTGTGCACCGTGGATTCGATCGGCGACCGCGGTGGCGGCGGCAAACAAGTCGGCGCGAGAGAGGGTTGCGCCTTCGCCGAAACTGACCGCCGCTCCGTGATCGTCGAAGATGCGGGGGTCGAGGGAGCGCAGAAGTGTGGATTCGCTGTTCATCGCGAGTTCCCTTTCTTTGAGCGAAGATTCAGACGGACCAGGGAACAACGAACAGCAGCCAGGCGAGAATCGGCGTCACCACCATGATGGTCATGCCCCACCGCATCGTCAGCCCGAACACCACGTCGCGTTCTTCCGGAGCGGCGTTCGCGACCACCAGCGCGCCGTTGGTCGAGAACGGACTGCAATCGACCAGAGACGAGGAGATTGCCAGCGCGATGACCAGACCGGTTGCATTGACCTGACCGGTCATGAGGAATGGAATTGCCAAAGGGATGAGTGCGCCGAGGATTCCCGTGGTGGATGCAAACGCCGACACGATCGCGCCGATCAGACAGATCAAGAACGCCGCGAGAAGTGGAATCCCCACGTGTGCAACAGAATCCCCGAGCCACTGGACGGTGTTCTGGTTCTGCAGAAGAGCGACGTACGTGACGATTCCGCCGATGAGGAGCACGGTGCCCCAGCTGATCTTGTCGACGGCGCCGCGGGCGGAGGCCGGGAAGATCAGGGTGAGAAGTACCGCGACGGTCAGTGCGGTGAATCCGACGTCGAGGTCGAACACCAAGGCGCCGAGTGCAAGCGACGCCAGTCCGAGCAGGGTGAGTCGCCGCTCGAGATTGAGCGCTACCTCGTGCGGAGCGGCCCCACCCGAGGACTTGCCGCCACCCTTCGAGCTGTCGCCGGAACCCCAACCGGTGATGGTGTCGCCACCGCCAGACGCATTGCCGGCTGCGTTGACGAGCACGCGTTCGGAGGCGCCGCGCGCAATCAACGCGCGTCCGCCGAACGAGACGTACGCGATGGCAGCAACAACGGCCGCGGCCGCGAAGGTCGAGACGAACAGCAAGGCCGGGCTCGACGGGAGGCCGTTCTGACGCATGACGTCGTTGGTGATCACACCGAAGATTCCGATAGGGGAGAAGCTGCCCGCCGTTGCGCCCTGGACGACCATGAAGCCCATCAGCATGGGGTGGATCCGGTAGCGGGTGGCGAAGCCCATTGCCACGGGCGCGATGATGGCGACGGCAGCGGGACTGACCGCGCCCATGGCGGTCACGGCTGCGCACACCGCGAACATCGCCCACGGCACGAGGGCCACTCGTCCTCTGACCGCGCGGACTGCCGCGTGAATGATCCAGTCGACCGTGCCGTTGTTTCTGGCCAGCGCGAACAGGTAGGTGACGCCGACCAGGATGACGAAGAGGCTGGCCGGGAAGCCGTCGAGGATCTCGCTGGTATCGACGGTGAAGACCAGTGTTCCGACGACGAAGGCAGCCACCAGGGCGAGCGCACCCATGTTCACCGACCTCACGGTGGATATGACGAACACCAGGACAAGTACTGACAGGGCTATGACATTTGCCATCGAACTCTCAATCCGTTCGCGACCAGCTTGTGGTCTGCATCACTTGGAATTGGCCTAGCCTCTCTGCCACTGCTCCATTTGTCAAGTACACTCCGAGGCATGAATTCGACGTCATCGCCCGGCTCGCGCTCGGGCCTGCCCGGACGATTGAAGCGTCCGCGTCTGTATGAGCAGTTGGCCGAGCACATTTCGAATTTCATCGAGGCTCAAGGCCTTTCGCCCGGCGATCGGCTCCCTCCCGAACGCAGCCTGGCTGCCGAACTCGGCGTCAGTCGAGCGTCGCTGGCTCAAGCGCTCGTGGCCCTCGAGATTCGAGGCAGAGTGGAAATTCAGCACGGTAACGGAGCGGTGATTCGCGAAGCTCCCACGCCCGACGCGGGTAGGTCTGCGGATTCGGGAGTGCGGTTGCAAGACCGAACTGTCGACGAACTGACTGCTGCCAGGGAAGCGATCATGGCCGGCCTGGCTCGGGCGGCGGCGTCGAATCCCAACGCTGCGCTTCGGGTCGCGATGTTGACCGACGACGGGACCGCGAGAAACTTCGCCGAGACATGGCGCTGCGTCAGGCACCTGGCCGGCGGCGGCTTATTGGCTGATCTCGACGACACCATCGCCAAGCAGGCGGACGTGCCCGAGTCCTCGGCGCGACTGTCTGCGCGACTAGATCAGCTCGCGCACCGGATCATCGACGGTGACCAATCGGGCGCCGCTGACGCTGTTGCGGGAATCCTCTCCGAAACGGCCTGACGAATAACGACGGACGAGCGTCGGAAAAGCGCACGATAACCACTATGAGCATGTTCGCTCACAGGAAACTGTGCTGCGACGTAGCCCGGGAACCTGATCGGTAATGCGCACGTTGAACACAGTGACGACCGTTCCAACCAAGCGGCACGGCCGCTGGCGGGCATCGATGGGGCCGATCGCGGTAACCTGCAGGTGTCCGGTTGGCAGCCGGAAGGCGACCTGGCAGACCCGCACTCTCGAAAGGACCGGCCACATCGGCCGACCTGTATGAACCGTAAGACTGTGTTCCGTAACGTGCTACTCGTAGCCGTCGTGCTGTTGGTGATCTATGCCTTCAGCTACTTCAGCAACGACACCCGCGACTTCAAGACCGTCGACACCTCGGTCGCGATCTCCCAACTCGACGCCAAGAACGTTGAGTCGGCGCAGATCGACGACCGTGAGCAGCAGGTGCGTCTGTGGCTCAAGAACGGCAACGACGCCACCGACGGTAAGACGCAGATCCTGGCGAAGTACCCCGCGAGTGCGTCGGAGCAGATCTTCGACAAGGTCGAAGGCGCCGGTGCGGACAAGTTCAACACGACGGTCACTCAGGAGAGCTGGCTGACGTCGATCCTTCTGTTCGTGCTGCCGATGATCATTCTGTTCGGCATCTTCTTCTTCGTCATGAACCGGATGCAGGGCGGCGGTGGTCGCGGCGGAGTCATGGGATTCGGTAAGTCGAAGGCCAAGCAGCTCACCAAGGACATGCCGAAAACCACGTTCGCCGACGTCGCCGGTGCGGACGAGGCTGTCGAAGAGCTGTACGAGATCAAGGACTTCCTGCAGAACCCGGCCCGCTACCAGGCGCTCGGCGCCAAGATTCCGCGCGGTGTCCTGCTGTACGGCCCTCCCGGAACCGGTAAGACGCTGCTCGCACGCGCTGTCGCAGGCGAAGCCGGCGTCCCGTTCTTCACCATCTCCGGTTCTGACTTCGTCGAGATGTTCGTCGGTGTCGGTGCTTCGCGTGTTCGCGACATGTTCGAGCAGGCCAAGCAGAACAGCCCCTGCATCATCTTCGTCGACGAGATCGACGCCGTCGGTCGTCAGCGCGGCGCAGGCCTGGGCGGCGGACACGACGAGCGCGAGCAGACACTCAACCAGTTGCTCGTCGAGATGGACGGCTTCGGTGATCGCACCGGCATCATCTTGATCGCCGCAACCAACCGCCCCGACATCCTCGACCCCGCACTGCTGCGTCCGGGACGCTTCGATCGCCAGATTCCGGTCGGCGCCCCCGACCTCGCCGGTCGCCGCGCGATCCTGCGCGTGCACTCGCAGGGCAAGCCGATCGATCCCAACGCCGACCTCGAAGGTCTCGCCAAGCGGACCGTCGGAATGTCGGGTGCTGATCTCGCCAACGTCATCAACGAGGCTGCGCTGCTCACCGCACGCGAAAACGGAACCGTCATCACCGAAGCCTCGCTCGAGGAATCGGTGGATCGTGTTGTCGGTGGACCGCGGCGTAAGAGTCGCATCATCAGCGAGCACGAGAAGAAGATCACGGCGTACCACGAGGGCGGTCACACGCTGGCTGCTTGGGCAATGCCTGACATCGAGCCGGTCTACAAGGTCACGATCCTCGCTCGCGGTCGCACGGGTGGCCACGCGATGACCGTGCCAGAGGACGACAAGGGTTTGATGACGCGTTCGGAGATGATCGCTCGTCTCGTCATGGCAATGGGTGGACGCGCCGCCGAGGAGTTGGTGTTCCACGAGCCCACCACCGGAGCGTCGTCCGATATCGACATGGCGACCAAGATCGCCCGCGCGATGGTCACCGAATACGGCATGAGTGCCAAGCTCGGCGCGGTTCGCTACGGACAGGAGGGCGGGGATCCGTTCCTCGGCCGTTCGATGGGCGTTCAGTCCGACTACTCACACGAGATCGCCCGTGAAATCGACGAAGAGGTGCGCAACCTCATCGAGGCAGCGCACACCGAAGCGTGGGCAATCCTCAACGAGTACCGCGATGCGCTCGACCTCATCGCTACCGAACTGCTCGAGCGTGAGACGTTGACTCGCAAGGACCTCGAGAAGATCCTTGCCGGCGTCGAAAAGCGTCCGCGCATCACGGCTTTCAACGATTTCGGTGGGCGCACGCCTTCGGATCGTCCGCCGGTGAAGACTCCTCGCGAACTCGCGATCGAGCGCGGCGAAACCTGGCCGGAGCCCGCTGCCGCACCTGTTCTCGTCAAGGCAGGTGCACCCAACAGCGGTGCCCCCAACGGTGGTGTCCCCAACAACGGTGGTCTCCCCAACAACGGCAACCAGGGACCCTCGAACGGCTACGCACAGCCTTCGTACCCGCAGCCGAGTGCTCCGCAGCAGACTCCGCAACCGGGAACACCCGACTACGGAGCGCCCGCCGGATGGTCGGCACCGGGTTGGCCTCCGCGTGAGAACCCGTCGCCGACGTACCCCGGACAGCAGTCGGGTGGGTACACCGGTGGACAGAATCCGACCCCGCCGAACCAGTCGCCTGGCCAGTACGGTCAGCCCCAACACGGTCAGCCCCAGCCCGATCAGGGGCAGTACGGCCAGCCGCACCCGGGGCAGCAGGCGTACCCGGAGCAGCCGCATCCCGGCCGCCGTTACCCCGCGCAGCCCGATTACCCGGTGCAGTACCCGGACAGTGGACCCTTCGCCGATCCGAACCGGGGAAACCCGTCGGGTGAAAACCAGTGGCAGAGCCCCGCACCGGAACAGCCGCAAACTCCTCCGCCGCATCATTCGGCTGAGGACGAGGGACCGAGCACCGTTCGCTGGGACGGACCGGACGGATCTCGCTGACCTTGCGCCACTAGGCTCTGCGGCGGGGGACCTGTGAACAATTCTCGAGGAGAGTTCGGTTGTCGGTGAATGATGTGGCCAGTGAACTGGTGTCGCTCGGAACGGGCCGCCCGTTCGATCAGGCGCGGGCAGAGGCTGCCGTACGGGAATTGTTGATCGCGGTCGGTGAAGATCCGGAGCGCCCAGGACTGCTCGATACGCCGGCCCGGGTTGCGCGCTCGTACAAGGAGATCTTCGCGGGTCTGTACTCCGAACCTGACGACGCGTTGAACACAACTTTCGACGAGGGTCACCAGGAGTTGGTGCTCGTGCGAGACATTCCGATGTTCTCGACGTGCGAGCACCACCTGGTGTCCTTCCACGGTGTTGCTCACGTTGGCTACATCCCGGGAAAGTCGGGCAAGGTCACCGGTTTGTCGAAGCTCGCGCGCGTCGTCGACCTGTACGCCAAGCGTCCGCAGGTTCAAGAACGCCTGACCAGTCAGATCGCGGACGCATTGATGCGCAAGCTCGACCCGCGTGGAGCCATCGTCGTCATCGAAGCCGAGCATCTGTGCATGGCGATGCGCGGTATCCGCAAGCCAGGAGCCAGCACGACCACGTCTGCGGTTCGTGGGCTCCTGCAATCCAGCGCGGCCTCACGGTCCGAAGCGCTGGACCTCATCCTGCGTAAGTGAGCAAGATGTCCGCGGCTCCCGTTGCAGGCAGCGATCCGGCCCGGATGGTCGTGATGGGGATTCTGAACGTCACCGCCGATTCGTTTTCCGACGGTGGTCAATTTCTCGATCGTGACGCGGCGATCGCTCGCGGACTCGAACTGCAACGCATCGGCGTCGACATCGTCGACGTCGGCGGCGAGTCGACGCGTCCCGGAGCCACCCGTGTCGATCCGAAACTCGAGGCGGACCGAATTGTCCCGGTGATCGAAGAACTGGTGGCAGCCGGAATTCGCGTCAGCGTCGACACGATGCGTGCTTCCGTCGCCGCCGCCGCGATCGAAGCGGGCGCAGGCATCGTCAACGACGTATCGGGCGGTCGCGCAGACCCCGACATGGCGTCCGTTGTGGCCGACGCCGGAGTGCCCTGGATCCTCATGCATTGGCGCTCGGCCGGCGACTACGTCCATCGTGGCAGCGCCGATCACTACGACGACGTGGTCCGCGACGTCCGTGACGAACTGCTGTCGCAGGTCGATCTGGCGTTGAAGGCAGGGGTCGATTCGTCGTCGATCATCCTCGACCCCGGCCTCGGGTTCGCTAAGAACGCCGACCACAACTGGGCACTGTTGCGCGCACTACCCGAGTTCAACGCGACCGGATTCCCGGTACTGGTCGGCGCTTCCCGAAAGCGGTTCCTCGGGTCTCTGCTCAGCGATCCCGACGGCAATCCGCGTCCACCTGGTGGCCGCGAGACTGCGACGGCCGTGGTCTCCGCCCTTGCAGCGCGCGAGGGCGCCTGGGGAGTTCGGGTGCACGACGCACAAGCTTCGCTCGACGCCATTGCCGTGGTCGACGCCTGGAACCGTGGACGAGAAAGGGCCTGACATGGGGGACCGAATCGAATTGCGCGGACTGAAGGTTCGCGGCAATCACGGAGTGTTCGACCACGAGAAGCGTGACGGTCAGGACTTCTTCATCGACATCACCGTATGGATGGACTTGGCTCCCGCCGCGGCGTCGGACGACCTGACGCAGACCCTGCACTACGGCGAGTTGGCGGAAGCCGCCGCAGCGATAGTCGCCGGCCCGTCGCGCGATCTCATCGAGACCGTCGCCGCGGAGATCGCCGACGACGTCATGAAAGATTCGCGAGTCGAGAGCGTCGAGGTTGTTGTCCACAAACCGTCGGCACCGATTCCGCTGGTTTTTGCGGACGTTGCCGTCGTCGCGCATCGGACCCGATCGGCATGACGCGCGCTGTTCTGTCGATCGGTTCCAACATCGGCGACAGCGTGGCTCACCTGCAGTCCGTTGTCGACGGGTTGGGCAGCGCCCTCGTTGCTGTTTCACCGGTCTACTCGACCGCGCCGTGGGGTGGCGTCGAGCAGCAGGATTTCTACAACGCGGTGGTGGTGGTCGACGATCCCGAAGCCGATGCCGCTGAATGGCTTCGCCGCTCGCAAGCTCTCGAGGAAGCCGCAGACCGGGTGCGCGAACAGCGGTGGGGGCCACGGAGCCTGGACGTGGACGTAGTCGACTGCGAAGGCGTCGTCAGTTCCGATCCCGTGCTCACACTTCCGCATCCGCGCGCGCATCTTCGGGCATTCGTTCTCGTTCCCTGGCTGGACGTCGAGCCTGACGCGACGCTGATCGTCGACGGCCAGAAGTTGCCGGTGGCACAAATTCTCGACGGCCTCGATCGCACTGAGCGCGAAGGTGTCCGCACTACCGATGTGGTGCTTGCGCGGTGACCGAAAAAGACAAGGGTTTGAAGCCGACCCGGATCAGTGAACTCGCGGTACTCGCCGCAGTGGCGGCCGTGGCCACCTGGATTCTGATTCGCGTGTTCTACGGTTCGATGCCGCCCATCCCCGTTTATGCGGGAGCGTCGCTCTACTTCGTCGCCGTTGCCGAGGCCGTCTTCGCTTTTGTCATTCGTTCACGCGTCAAGAACCGGCAGGTCGGCGACGGGCTCAGACAGCTTCATCCGATCACCGCCGCCCGAGCGCTGGCATTGGCCAAAGCATCCGCTTTGGTCGGTTCAGCTACCGTCGGTGTCTGGGTCGGAGTGCTGGTGTATCTCATCCCACAGCGCTCGGTTCTGCAGGCTGCAGCCTCCGACACGCCGGGCGCGTGGGTGGGGTTGGGCGCCGCAATTGCGCTGGTAGCGGCAGCTCTGTGGCTCGAACATTGTTGCAAGACGCCGGAAGATACACCTGACGAGCCTGCGCACTGACAGCCTGGTCGGCAAATCACCCACCGAGGTACGTGGCGACCCCGGTCTCGGCAAGTACCCTGGCAACCATGACAAATTCTGGTCGATCGAAGTCTGCGCGCCGAAGCAAGCGCAGCGCGAGCCAGATGATCATTGCTGCTCTTCTGGCACTTGCTGTCATTGCTTCGCTGTTTCTGATTTTCAGCAACAGCGTTCAGCTTCTTCGGGTGGGTCTGGTCGTCGCTCTGTGGGCAGCCACCCTCGGCGCTATCGCCATGACCAAGTATCGGCGTGAGTCGGCACTGGACAAAGCCAAGGTTGCCGATCTGCAGACCGTGTACGAACTGCAGCTCGAACGTGAAATTTCTGCTCGACGCGAGTACGAACTGAGCGTCGAAGGTCGCGTGCGACGTGAGGTGACCGCGGACGCGGAGGAGCTGGCCGGGTTGCGCGCCGAATTGGTGGCGCTGCGCCGAAACCTCGAAGCACTGTTCGAAGGTGGGCTGCTGCCCGAACAGACCGCGCTCAAGACCGATTCGACGCGAGTGCCGGAACTTGGCGGTAGTTCGTACGGCGCGTACCAGCCGGCACCGTCGGGGTTGTACGTTCCCGGCGCCGGCCAGAGCGGGCCCAGCCAACCGGCACCGAACGTCGGCGGCTTGGCTTCGCCCAACGACGATCCGGTGACTGCAGAGACAACCGTCGTGTTCGCGGAGACGTCGTGGCGTGACAGCAGCTTCGTGGCGCCGCGCGTCATCCCGACCCAGAAGTCTCGAGAGACGCAGAAGTCACAAGAGACGCAGAAGCCCCAGAGCGGGAACCAAGCACCGAGTTCTCCGGTGAGTTCCTCGCCGACACGAACGGTGAAAGACGTTTCGGTGAAGAAGGATTCGGAGCCGGTCGCGCCGGTCGAGCCTGAAGTCAAGGCTCCCGCCCAGGCCCCGAACATCGAAGATGCCGTCATCGAAGACGCTGTCGTCGAAGAGGTGCCCGAGGTTGTTCGCGCGGTTGTTCCCGAAGCTGTCGCGGAAGCTGAACCCGAATCCGCTGCGGAGCCTGACGCGGAGCCGCGACGTCGTCGCCGTGCTGCTCCGGAAGATGCCGCCAGTGGTGCTCATTCCAACGGATTGACCGTCGCCGAAATCATGGCGAATCTGAGTTCGAACAACCCGTCCGAAGGCTCCGGTCGACGCCGTCGCCGAGAGGACTGAGTCGCAGATCACTCGCCCGGCCATGGCATGACGGTTCGGGCGAAGGATATCCTCGGACGCAGAACGTCTGGTACCCGCCGAGCGGGACTGGAACGAACGAGAGGAATCCGGTGACTTCCTTCGGGATCACTAATGGACCTGCACCTGCGCGATTGACGGTAGGAATTGTCTCCGCAGGCCGGGTCGGAACAGCTGTCGGTGCCGCATTGGAGCGAGCCGGTCATGTTGTCAGCGCTTGCTCCGCCGTTTCCAGCGCCTCGGTTGCCCGCGCTGTGAAGCGGCTTCCCGATACCGAAATTCTTCCGGCTGCCGACGTCGCAGCTCGTTCCGAGTTGCTGATTCTCGCCGTTCCTGACGATCAACTTGCGGATCTTGTTCGAGGTCTGGCGGCCACCCATGCCGTCAAGCCCGGCACGCTCGTCGCCCATACGTCCGGTGCCAACGGGATCGCGATCCTGACTCCACTCACCGAACTGGGCGCACTGCCCCTGGCTATCCATCCGGCGATGACGTTCACCGGTCACGACGAGGACACCGCACGGCTGTCGTCGGCCTGCTTCGGAATCACGGCTGCCGACGACATCGGTTACGCGATCGCGCAGTCACTGGTCCTCGAGATCGGCGGCGAGCCCGTCCGAGTGCGCGAGGAGAACCGCGCGCTCTACCACGCCGCACTGGCTCACGGCAGTAATCACCTGGTCACGCTCGTGGTCGACGCCGTCGAGGCACTGCGAGCGTCGTTGCAAGGTGACGAGCTGCTCGGTCAGCAGTTGGTCGACGGCGATCCGGGTGGAGTGGCCGAGCGAGTCCTGCAGCCGCTGCTGTCGGCGGCCTTGGACAACGCGCTACGACGCGGTCCCTCGGCGTTGACCGGCCCGGTGGCACGCGGCGACGCTGCTGCCGTCGACACACATTTGCGCATACTGACAGACCTGGATCCGGAGCTCGCTGCCGGCTATCGGGCGATGTCCTTGCGATCGGCCCAGCGGGTGGGCGCCCCCACCGAATTGTTCGACATCTTGACTGAAACGGGAGGTGACCGTCGTGAGTGATCTGCAGGGCGGATACAAGCGCGGCGAACTGACGGTGCACCACGATCCGGACAAGCTTCGGCGCGTCTCGCGGGCACTGCGAGGTGTCGGGCGTCAGGTGGCGCTCGTTCCGACGATGGGTGCGCTGCATGCCGGCCACATCGAACTGGTTCGTCAGGCCAAGGTCACCGGCGCCGTCGTGATCGTTTCCATCTTCGTGAACCCGCTCCAGTTCGGTGCCGGTGAAGACCTGGACGCGTACCCGCGCACTCTCGATGCGGATCTCGACCTGTTGCGCGCCGAGGGCGTCGAATTGGTGTTCGCGCCGAGCGCCAAGACGATGTACCCGCGTGGTCAGCGCACCACCATCGTGCCGGGCCCGTTGGGTAGCGAACTCGAAGGCGGAGCGCGCCCCACTCACTTCGCGGGAATGCTGACGGTAGTGGCGAAGCTGCTGCAGATCGCGGCACCCAATCACGCGTACTTCGGTGAGAAGGACTACCAGCAGCTGACGCTCATCCGTCAGATGGTGTGGGATCTCAACTTCGATGTACAGATCATCGGAGTTCCGACGGTTCGCGAGTTCGACGGTCTCGCGTTGTCCTCTCGCAATCGCTACCTCGACGAGAACCAGCGCGCGGCAGCGGTCGCGCTGTCCGCCGCTCTGATCGCCGGTGCACACGCGGCGGCTGGGGGAGCGGAAGCAATCCTGGAAACCGCACGCGCTGTTCTGGCAGCTGTTCCGGAAATCGAGGTCGACTACCTCGAGGTTCGGGGCGTCGATCTGGGCCCCGCGCCCGAGCGAGGTGACGGCCGACTGTTGGTGGCCGCCAAGCTCGGAACCACCCGTTTGATCGACAACGTCGGTGTCGCGGTGGGAACCGGCTTCCTCGAGCGTGACACCGACCCATCCGCCGACGCCATCGACGACCTGCTGTCTCACTGAGCACTTTTCACGAGTAAGGACCTGGATATGTTTCGCACGATGATGAAGTCGAAGATCCACCGCGCCACCGTGACTCACGCCGACCTGCATTACGTCGGCTCCGTCACCGTCGACCAGGATCTGATGGACGCCGCAGACCTCCTCGAAGGCGAACAGGTGTGCATCGTCGACATCGACAACGGTGCGCGTCTCGAGACGTACGTCATTGCCGGCGAGCGCGGAACTGGTGTCATCGGAATCAACGGTGCGGCAGCGCATCTGGTCAAGCCAGGCGACCTGGTCATCCTCATCGCCTACGGCGTGATGAACGAGCAGGAAGTCAAGGAGTACTCCCCGCGCGTAGTCTTCGTCGATGCCGACAACAAGCAGATCGAACTCGGTTCCGACCCGGCTCACGCGCCGGAGGGTTCGGGTCTGATCACCCCACGCATGCTGTCGACGCTCGAGGCCTCGCGCGAATCCAGCCTGGTGTAATCCATGCTGCTCACGGTCGACGTCCGGAACACCAACATCGTTCTCGGTCTGTTCTCCGGGACTGGTGAGTATTCGAAGCTGTTGCAGGACTGGCGAATGCGAACCGATCCTCGGATGACTGCCGACGAGTTGGCGTTGACCTTCCGTGGGCTGTTGGGTTCTCATGTCGATCAGATCACCGGCGTTGCGGCGCTGTCGACAGTGCCGTCCGTCTTGCGTGAAATCCGTGTGATGCTCGAGCGGTACTGGGGTCACGTTCCCCATGTGGTGGTCGAACCGGGTATTCGCACCGGTGTGCCACTGCTGGTGGACAACCCCAAAGAGGTGGGAGCCGACCGGATCGTCAACAGCCTTGCCGCTCACCATCTTTACGAGGGGCCGTGCATTGTCGTGGACTTCGGTACGTCGACCTGTGTCGACGTCGTTTCCGCCAAGGGTGAGTTTCTGGGCGGCTGCATCGCGCCCGGACTCGAGATCTCGACCGATGCCTTGGCGTCGCAGTCCGCTGCGCTGCGCAAGGTCGAATTGGTGCGCCCGCGTTCGGTGGTCGGCAAGAATACCGTCGAATGCATGCAGTCCGGTGCGGTATTCGGCTTTGCAGGCCTCGTCGACGGATTGGTCAACCGCGTCCGCGACGAACTATCGGAGTTCGGTGGTGACGACGTCTCCGTGATCGCGACCGGGGACAGCGCACCGCTGATCATTCCCGAATCCGACACCATCGATCACCTCGAACGGGACCTCACCCTCGAGGGGCTGAGGTTGGTCTTCGAGCGCAATCAGGCGCGTCGTGGATCCGGTCGACGACCCGTCGCCTGATCGATGGTTTCGTTCCAGCGGTTTCGCGATTGCAAAAGTTATGCCACAATGGTGCTCGTGAATCGCTGCATGGGTGCTCAGGAGTGTTGTCGAGGCTGACCGCTGCCTTGACCAATTCACATTCCTTGGAGCTAGCTCGTGCTATCCACATATTCTGCAGATCTCTCTGTTTTGGCCCCGACTCTTACTGCTGACCGTGCTGTTTCCGCAGGTCGTAGCGCTAACCGTGGGGCGTCCGGACGTCGCCCGAGTGGTGCGTCGTTGCCTACCCGCCTTCGCCCGGCCGATCTGCTGCGTCTGACCGACGAGGGAGCAAACGGCGTGCTCGACGGCCGTTTCGATCACCTCATCCCCGACACCTTCCCGACGCTCGACCGCTGGTCCACCCGCTTGCACGCGGACGACGACGTCGATGTGTGGCTCATCAGTTGGGTGCCCGAACGCAACACCGAATTGCACGACCACGCAGGCTCGTTCGGTGCCTTGACCGTCCTCAGTGGTTCGCTCACCGAATTCCGTTGGGCCGGTGACGCCCTGGTGGAACGCCAGCTCGACGCCGGCGATCAGGCTTCGTTCCCGCTCGGATGGGTTCACGATGTCGTGCGTTCGACGGATGCTCCCGGTGCTCCGATCGAAATCAGCTCTGATGCACCGACTCTGAGCGTTCACGCCTACTCGCCGCCGCTGACGGCAATGTCCTTCTACGAAGTGACGGATCACCGGACACTTCGCCGCACCCGTACCGAGCTGACCGACCTGCCCGAGGGGGGCACCAAATGACCATCGACCAAATGCTCGACGACGCTCGCGCACAGATCGATCGTATGTACGTCTTCCAGCTCACCGAAGCCTTCCACCGCGGCGCGATCTTCGTCGACATTCGCCCGCAGGCGCAGCGCGCCATCGAGGGAACTCTTCCCGGTGCACTCGCGATCGAGCGGAACGTGCTCGAATGGCGCCTCGACCCCACCAGCAGCGCACACCTCGCGTTGGCCACCGACCACGACGTCGAGTGGGTGATCGTCTGCTCCGAGGGCTACACCTCGAGCCTGGCCGCAGCGTCGTTGCAACAGTTGGGTCTGCACAAGGCCACCGATCTCGTGGGCGGGTACCAGGCGATCAAGGCCGCCGGCCTGCTCGGTGCGCTGAGCGGAGTTCGTCATTGCTCCCGCGAGTTGGCGGCGGTTTCGGCTCATTGAGGTATTTGCTGTGCGCCTTTATTAACCGCGGGCGGTTAATAAAGGCGCACAGCGGGTCTGGCGGTACATCTTCGGGCTCATTCCGTGATGACGGGTGAACGCGGTTGTGAGGGCAAAGGGGCTCGAGTAACCCACTTCTCGCGCGATCGACGACACCGTTCGTGCCGGGTCTGCGAGCAGATCCGCCGCCACCGACAAGCGCCACTCGGTCAGATAGCCAACCGGTCCGATCCCCATGAGGCTGGTGAACCTGCGCGCGAAGGCCGCTCGCGAACAGCCGGACTCCTGGGCCAAAGCCGCGACCGTCCAGGGGTGCTCCGGCCGATTGTGTATGAGCCGCAAGGCATGCCCGATGACGGGATCCTCGTAGGCCTTGATCCAACGCGGCGATCGATCCGGGTTCGCCGCGAACCACGTACGGACCGCCGAGATCAGAACCAGGTCGAGGAGCCTGTCCAACAACACTTCCTGCCCTGGCCCGTCCGCGGCGATTTGTTGTTCCAGAAGCGTCGTCATCGGCGTGGTTTCCATGCTGCGACGGACTACCGCGACGGGTATCAGGCTGTCGAGGATCTGACGGCTGACATAGGAGTCCAAACGGTATGTGCCCGTGAGCATGACGGTCTGACCACTGGTCGAGTTGCCCCAGGTGCGAACGCCGAGAACCGACATGTCCTCGAGTGCTGTGCCGTCGACCGCAGCGCAATTCTGTGCTTCGTCGATCAGTACGTGGACTGGTGTGTCCGGGTGATCGGCGACCGTATACGGATCGGGGCCGCGCAACAGTGCAACGTCGCCGGCCTCGAGATCTTCTGTCTGTCCGGTGTCGGAGACGACGACCGCGCTGCCTCGAACCAGAACCAGCACGGTGATCGGTGCGTGGTCCTCGATACGTAATGACCACGGTGGATCGAGCAGCGAGCGCAGTAGAAAAGCGCCCTCCGCCCGCGATCCCGCCAGCATCATCGACAATGCATCCATGCTTCGACGGTAGACGCTGGCGTATGTTTTTGCGACCTTCGGCCATGGATCGTATTGACGCTCCGCGGTCGAATGAGTGCATGACGACAACAAGCGACATTCAATCGGCAGTAGTGATCGGTGGTACCGGCAAGACCGGTGCGCGCGTTGCGCAGAGGCTGACGGCGGTGGGAATCCGTACCCGAATCGCATCGAGAACATCCGGGGCGCGTTTCGACTGGAACGATCAGACGACGTGGCAGCCAGCAGTGTCCGGCGTCGACGTGGCATATGTGACGTATGCGCCAGATCTGGCTGTTCCGGAATCGAGCGCCCACATCGAGGAGTTCGCGGAGCTTGCGTACCGCGAAGGGGTTCGTCGCATGGTGCTCCTGTCCGGGCGCGGTGAACCGGCGGCGCAGAAAGCCGAGCAGGTTCTCGCCGACAGCGGTCTGGAATGGGCTGTGGTGCGGGCCAGTTGGTTTGCCCAGAACTTCAGTGAGGGGTACCTACTCGATCCGATTCGGGAAGGCCACCTGGCACTTCCGGTCGGTGAGGTGGGGGAGCCGTTCATCGACGTCGACGATCTCGCCGACGTGGCGGTGGCCGCATTGACTCGAACCGACCTCCTTGGCCGAGTTCTCGAGGTGACAGGTCCGGAGTTGCTCACTTTCGCGGCGGCGGTGGATGCGATTTCGACGGCGTCGGGTCGTCTCGTGACATTCGAAAGAATTGGACTCAAACAGTTTTCCGACGGCATGGCGGAGGTCGGCGTCCCGAGTGACGTCGTGGAGTTACTCAGGTACCTGTTTGCCGAGGTTCTCGACGGACGAAATCAAAGTGTGACCGGCGTCGTCGAAGAGGTCCTGGAACGACCCGCGCGAGATTTCACCACTTTTGCCGCCGAGGCTGCCCGAACGGGGGTCTGGTCGTGAAGAAATCCGAGATTTTCTTGGAGCTGCTGCTCGGGGTGACTGCGCTCGGCGCGCTCGTCGCCGGTGGTGCGTTGTTTGCCTTCTCGTCCTTCGTGATGCCCGCTCTGCGGTCGGTCGATGCACATACCGCGATCACGTCGATGCAGGCGATCAACGTCGAAGCGCCGCGTAGTGCGTTGATGCTGCCGCTGGTCGGATCGGCGCTCACCGCGATCGCCGCTGGAATCTGGGCAGCGATCTCCAGACCGGACGGCTGGGTCCTTGCTGTCGTCGGTTGCGTCGGTGTGCTCGCGTCCTTCGCGGTGACCGCGATCTACCACGTCCCTCGCAACGACGCGTTTGCCTCGGTCAGCACTACCGACGCGGCCGCATGGGCGTCGTACGAGGCGGGTTGGACTATGTGGAATCACGTTCGGGTCGGGCTGTACCTGCTGTCGGGAATCGTGCTCGCGGTGGCCGCGGTGCTACCAGCAACAAACGCGGTGGACACGGCCCAGTAGTCTTGTACCCCGTGAGTGATGTAGAAGCCCAGCCAGTCGACGACACCCCCGAGCAGCTCCGTATCCGGCGCGAGAAGCGTGAACGGATCCTGGCGCAGGGGCAGGAGGCGTACCCGGTTTCGGTCGATCGCACCCACACGCTCGCGCAGATCCGCGCGGAGTACCCGGAACTCGAGCCGGACACGGCGACTGGTGTGCTGGTCGGCGTCGTCGGCCGCGTCATCTTCATGCGCAACACCGGCAAGTTGTGCTTCGCGACTCTGCAGGAAGGCGACGGTACCCAGCTGCAGGCCATGATCAGCCTCGCCGGCGTCGGCGAAGAGGCACTGGCTGCCTGGAAGTCCGACGTCGACCTCGGCGACTTCGTCTTCATCCACGGTGAGGTCATCAGCTCCCGTCGCGGCGAGCTCAGCGTGATGGCTGACGCGTGGCAGATCGCGTCCAAGTCGCTGCGCCCCCTGCCGGTTGCTCACAAGGAAATGAGCGAAGAGTCCCGGGTGCGTCAGCGCTACGCGGATCTGATCGTTCGCCCCGAGGCTCGGGACAACGCCCGCAAGCGCGTCGCTGTTGTCCGTGCGCTGCGCAATGCACTCGAGAGCCGCGGCTTCCTCGAGGTCGAGACGCCGATGCTGCAGACGCTGCACGGCGGCGCGGCAGCTCGCCCGTTCGTCACGCATTCGAACGCCCTCGACATCGACCTGTACCTGCGTATCGCGCCGGAACTGTTCCTCAAGCGTTGCGTCGTCGGCGGTATCGAGAAGGTCTTCGAGATCAACCGCAACTTCCGCAACGAGGGCGTCGACTCCACTCACTCGCCCGAGTTCGCGATGCTCGAGACGTACGAGGCCTACGGCACGTACGACGATTCCGCGAAGATGATTCGTGAACTCGTCCAGGAAGTTGCGCAGGAAGCATTCGGCACGCAGGTCCTCACCCTCGCCGACGGTTCCGAGTACGACGTCAGTGGCGAGTGGCAGGTTCTCGAGATGTACCCGTCGCTGTCGGCTGCCATCGGCACCGAGGTCACGCCGGATACGACGGTCGACGAGCTTCTCGCTCTGGCGGAGAAGGTCGGCCTCGAGGTTCCCAAGGACAAGGGTTACGGCCACGGCAAGCTCGTCGAGGAGCTGTGGGAGCACCAGTGCGGCGATCAGCTGTACGTGCCGACGTTCGTCCGTGACTTCCCGGTCGAGACATCGCCCCTGACCCGTGATCACCGCAGCAAGAAGGGTGTCACCGAGAAGTGGGACCTGTACATCCGCGGATTCGAGTTGGCGACCGGCTACTCCGAACTTGTCGACCCGGTCATCCAGCGTGAGCGCTTTGTCGACCAGGCGCGCCTCGCGTCGGCAGGCGACGACGAAGCGATGGTGCTGGACGAGGAGTTCCTCGCCGCGATGGAACAGGGCATGCCGCCGACCACCGGCACCGGCATGGGAATCGATCGACTGCTGATGGCTTTGACTGGTCTCGGTATTCGCGAGACGATCCTCTTCCCGATCGTTCGTCCGTCCGCTCGCTAGCTTTACTTCGATCAAGGTTCGGCCGCACATGTTGCGGCCGAACCTTTTTCAGTTGAGGCGCTCCCAAGGTATTCGATAGTTCCCAACGACATTCGCCTGCGGCAAAGGATTCATCCATGCGCGGTCGCCCGAGTTTCGGACTCTCGAATTGTTGCGATGATTTGGTCGATCGTGCCCTGGTTGAGTGCGTCAGGTAGTCCCCGATCCGACTGGACAAGGAAGACCATGACCTCGGCTGTGGAGTATCCGGGTGTGGTGACGACATCGAATTGTGCTGAGGGCGGATCGCATTCGTTGTCCGCCGGGATATTTGTGACGGTTGGGGTGTACCGGATCGCAGGGCGTCCGGAGATGGTGAAATTCGTGGGTCCGCCGTAAGCGATACTGGCGAGAGTGCCGTTCTTGGAGGCGAAGATTGCGCTCGGTAGAGGTCTTTTCTCGAGCCGTCGTCTGTCATGATTCCCCCGTCTGGATGCATCCCCCGATGCGCCGCAAAGAACGTATCGGCACTGTCTTTGTCGCAAGACAAGTCGACTGGCATACCCGGCGGAGATCAGTCCCAATCATCCTGACGAGCCGAGACAGGACGTTTGTCCAGGTGCTATTGTCGCTGCTTATCGAAGGATCTGGGGAGGAATGGTCGTGGTGAAAAAGGTTGTTGTCACGATGGTTGACGATCTGGACAAAAAATCGCCCGCCGACGAAACTGTGGAGTTTTCCGTCGACGGAGTTGCTTACGAAATCGATCTCACCGCCGCCCACGCCGCGGAACTGCGCGATGCACTGAAAAAGTGGATTCCTCATGCGAGAAAGTCGAATTCCGCCAAATCAGTCAACGGAGCGGTGACCAAATCCCGTCCCGTTGCGGACCGCGATCAGAGTGCCGCCATCCGCGAATGGGCCAAGGGTGCAGGCTTCGAGATTTCGGCCCGCGGTCGTATTTCCACCGAGGTGCGCCGAGCCTACGAAAAGGCCGTCTGAAATGGATCGCGAATGGATTCGGGCGCATTTTGCCGAAACGGATTGATAACGCGTTCTAGTTTGTTAGCGTCTGCACGGTTCGCATCTCTCGTAGAGGAGTCGGTCGTGCACAGAAACAGGTTGTTCGGGGGCGTGGTTCTTGCCGCTCTGATGCTCGTCGGGTTCACCTCCGTGGCTTCGGCTCAGGCCCCGTTGCCCGTGCCCAATGCCTTCCTTGCCGGTGTTCCTCAGGAGTTGGGAAATCCTGGCGGTTCAGCTCCTGGATCCAATGACTTTTCGTGTAAACCGACTGCCGAACATCCCAATCCGGTTGTGCTCGTTCACGGAACGGGTGGAAACAGGCAGACCAACTGGGCCACCTATGCGCCGTTGCTCGCCAACGAGGGCTACTGCGTCTTCGCGCTGACATACGGCAACTTCCCCGAGCAGCCGTGGCCGTTGTCGGCCATCGGTGGAATGCAGGAAATTCCTTCCAGCGCAGCGCAATTGTCGAATTTTGTCGATCAAGTACTTGATGCCACGGGTGCTACATCGGTAGATCTGATCGGACATTCCCAGGGCACCATCATCAACGGGTACTACGCGAAGTTCCTCGGTGGTGCCGACAAAGTGGACAACATCGTCTCGGTGGCGTCGCTGTGGAAGGGAACGCTCGGAAACGAGCAGGCAAGTGTCGGCCGCAGCCTTCGCGAACTCGGGGTATCCGAGGCAGCGCAGGCCGGATTCCCGATCTGCAAGGCATGTCTGAACATGGGGGCAGGCTCGGAGTTCATCGAAAATCTCCGTGCGGGAGGCGTTTACGCGCCGGGCGTTCACTACACGAACATCACGACCCGCTACGACGAACTGGTGCTGCCGTATACAAATGGGCTGGAGCCTGGGCCGAACGCCACCAACATCGTCGTCCAGGACGGTTGTGAGCAAGACATCTCCGATCACCTCGCCATCGCGGCATCGCTGCGCGCCGCGACTTTTGCTCTCAATGCACTCGACCCCGCGCATCAGCGGCCGGTACCGTGCAACTCGGTATTGCCCGTCGTGGGTTGATCACTATGCGGAGGCCTTCGGTGGGGATTCGAACATGCGTGGGCGCTCTCGCTGTGGCGGGAGCCGTGGCCGTGTCCGCGCCGTCTCTTGCGTCGGCGAACGAACCTCTTCCCGTCCCGTCCGGTTTCCTCAGTGGAATCGCCCTCGAAGCGACCAACCCGGGCGGATCGGCCCCTGGCACCAACGACTTCTCGTGCACGCCTTCCGCTGCTCATCCTGATCCAGTCGTCCTGGTGCACGGGACGGCGGCCAACCGTCAGACCAATTGGGGCGTACTCGCACCCGTACTGGCCAACGAGGGATACTGCGTTTTTGCGCTCACCTTCGGGAATCGAACGGACCAGCCGTGGCCGATTTCCGCAGCCGGCGGTCTCGCACCACTCGGAGACAGCGCAGGGCAGCTGTCGGACTTCGTCGACGACGTTCTCTCTGCGACGGGTGCCTCGAAGGTCGACCTGATCGGGCACTCCCAGGGGACGACGGTCAGTGCCTACTACGCCAAGTTCCTCGGCGGTGACACGCACGTTTCCAAGATCGTCTCCATCGCTCCGTTGTGGGACGGCTCGGAGGTCGGCCCGCCGGAAGGCGTCGGGGGACCGGATTTCGACAACGCCAGCTTCGTCACCGAACTGCGCGACGCGGGCGTCTACTCCGATGACGTCGAGTACACCAACATCGTGACTCGGTTCGATCAAGTGGTCGTTCCGTACAGCAGCGGAATACTGGCCGCGTCGAACGCGTCGAACATAGTTGTTCAGGACGGTTGCGAGCAGGACCTGTCGGATCACATCGCGCTGGTGGCGTCGCAGCGAACGGCGGCTCTGACGCTCAACGCGCTGGATCCGTCGAATCCGCGTGAGGTGCCGTGCGCTCGGGTACTCCCGATATTCGGCTGATCAGGCGTCGAAAATCGCTGTTCGCTTCAGGCGTACAGGAACCGGGAAACGATTCCCTCAGCTGCGACGTTGTGAACGGTAAGCAGTCCGGCTTCCGCCGCCAATCGGGTGGAGGAGCAGCAGGTGGACTTCGCGCCCTCTAGAGTAATAAGTGGGGTCGTGCAACCTTTGTCGATTCGTGGACGTCAGTCCGCTGACCGGCGAGGCGATCAGTCTGTAGTGCCGGAGCGAAACGCGGCGACCAGGGACGAGACATCCGGTCTCGAACCTGCCCGCCGGAGAGTGTGAGGGAGAGCGATGTTCGAGAGGTTCACCGATCGCGCGCGGCGCGTTGTTGTCCTGGCTCAAGAAGAAGCCAGGATGCTCAACCACAACTACATCGGCACGGAGCACATCCTTCTCGGCCTCATTCACGAGGGCGAAGGTGTCGCAGCCAAGTCGTTGGAGTCGTTGGGTATCTCCCTCGAGGGAGTCCGCAGCCAGGTCGAGGAGATCATCGGCCAGGGCCAGCAGGCTCCGTCCGGTCACATCCCCTTCACACCGCGCGCCAAGAAAGTCCTCGAGCTGAGTCTGCGCGAAGCGCTGCAGCTCGGACACAACTACATCGGTACGGAGCACATCCTGCTCGGTCTCATCCGTGAGGGTGAGGGCGTAGCAGCCCAGGTTCTGGTCAAGCTCGGTGCCGATCTCAACCGCGTCCGCCAGCAGGTCATCCAGCTGCTGTCGGGCTACCAGGGCAAAGAGCCCACCGAAACCGGTGGCACCCGCGGAGAGGCCGGCACGCCGTCCACCTCGCTCGTGCTCGACCAGTTCGGTCGCAACCTGACGCAAGCTGCCCTCGAAGGCAAGCTGGACCCGGTCATCGGCCGCTCGAAGGAAATCGAGCGTGTCATGCAGGTTCTCTCGCGTCGTACCAAGAACAACCCGGTTCTCATCGGCGAACCCGGTGTCGGTAAGACCGCTGTGGTCGAGGGCCTGGCTCAGGCAATCGTCAACGGTGAGGTCCCCGAGACCCTCAAGGACAAGCAGCTGTACACGCTCGACCTCGGGTCGCTCGTGGCCGGCAGCCGTTACCGCGGTGACTTCGAAGAGCGCCTGAAGAAGGTTCTCAAGGAGATCAACACCCGCGGCGACATCATCCTGTTCATCGACGAGCTGCACACCCTCGTGGGTGCGGGCGCGGCCGAAGGCGCTATCGACGCGGCCTCCATCCTCAAGCCCAAGCTTGCTCGCGGTGAGCTGCAGACCATCGGTGCCACCACGCTCGACGAGTACCGCAAGTACATCGAGAAGGATGCTGCTCTCGAGCGTCGTTTCCAGCCCGTTCAGGTGGGCGAGCCGACCGTCGAGCACACCATCGAGATCCTCAAGGGTCTTCGTGACCGCTACGAGGCTCACCACCGTGTCTCCATCACGGACGGTGCTCTCGTGGCAGCGGCGACGCTGGCCGACCGCTACATCAACGACCGTTTCTTGCCGGACAAGGCGATCGACCTCATCGACGAGGCGGGCGCGCGAATGCGCATCCGTCGGATGACTGCACCGCCGGACCTGCGCGAATTCGACGATCGCATCGCCGACGCGCGTCGCGAGAAGGAGTCCGCGATCGACGCGCAGGACTTCGAGAAGGCTGCGAACCTGCGTGACAAGGAGAAGACCCTCGTTGCTCAGCGCGCTGAGCGTGAGAAGCAGTGGCGTGCGGGCGACCTGGACGTCATTGCCGAGGTCGACGACGAGCAGATCGCCGAGGTTCTGGGCAACTGGACCGGTATCCCCGTCTTCAAGCTCACCGAGGAGGAGACCACTCGTCTGCTCCGCATGGAAGAGGAACTGCACAAGCGGATCATCGGCCAGGAAGAGGCGGTCAAGTCCGTCTCGAAGGCGATCCGTCGTACGCGTGCAGGTCTGAAGGATCCCAAGCGTCCCTCGGGCTCGTTCATCTTCGCCGGCCCGTCCGGTGTCGGTAAGACGGAGCTCGCGAAGTCGCTCGCCAACTTCCTGTTCGGTGACGACGACGCCTTGATCCAGATCGACATGGGCGAGTTCCACGACCGCTTCACCGCTTCGCGTCTGTTCGGTGCCCCTCCCGGGTACGTCGGATACGAAGAGGGTGGCCAGCTCACCGAGAAGGTGCGCCGCAAGCCGTTCAGCGTTGTCCTGTTCGACGAGATCGAGAAGGCACACCAGGAGATCTACAACACCCTCCTGCAGGTCCTCGAGGACGGCCGTCTCACCGACGGTCAGGGACGTACCGTCGACTTCAAGAACACGGTGCTGATCTTCACGTCCAACCTCGGTACGTCTGACATCTCCAAGGCAGTCGGCCTGGGCTTCAGCTCGGGAACGGGCACGGAGTCGAACTACGAGCGCATGAAGCTCAAGGTTCACGACGAGCTGAAGAAGCACTTCCGTCCCGAGTTCTTGAACCGTATCGACGACATCGTCGTCTTCCATCAGCTCACGAACGAGCAGATCGTTCAGATGGTCGACCTGATGCTCGCTCGCGTCGAGGCGGCACTCAAGAACAAGGACATGGCCATGGAGGTCACCGACAAGGCCAAGTCGCTTCTGGCCAAGCGCGGATTCGATCCGGTACTGGGTGCACGACCGCTGCGTCGCACCATCCAGCGCGAGATCGAGGACCAGATGTCCGAGAAGATCCTCTTCGGAGAGATCGGACCCGGCCACATCGTGCTCGTCGACGTCGAGAACTGGGACGGCGAAGGCTCGGGTGAGGACGCGAAGTTCACGTTCACGCCCACCAAGAAGCCGATCGACGTGCCGGACGCACCGCCGATCGAGCTGACCAAGGCCGGCGAAAGCGAAAGCGCAGCAGAGTAGTACAGCAGAGTAGGTAACGAACGGGCGGCACCTCACCGGTGCCGCCCGTTTCGTGTATCACGGGAGAGGGCGTACACATGAACGACATCGAACTGGGTCACCTGCGTCGTTGCGTCGAATTGGCAACGGAAGCATTGGATGCGGGCGACGAACCTTTCGGTTCCGTCCTGGCAGCGGCCGACGGAACATTTCTGGCGGAAGATCGAAACCGGATCGCGGGCGGCGACAACACTCGCCACCCCGAGTTCGAGCTGGCTCGGTGGGCGGCTCAGTACCTGACGCCGGAAGAGCGTTCGACGGCAACGGTGTTCACCTCGGGAGAGCACTGCGCGATGTGTTCGGCCGCGCACGCGTGGGTGGGCCTCGGACGTATCGTCTACATCTGCTCTTCGGCTCAACTCGGCGACTGGCTCGCGGAGTGGGGTGTGTCCCCGGCGCCGGTGAAGTCTCTGTCCGTCAACGAGGTTGCGCCGAACGTCCCGGTCGAAGGCCCGGTGCCGGAGTTGGTTCCGCTGGTGCGAGAACTGCATCGGAAGTTGCATTCGCAGAGCGCTTGACGGGCACACACAAACGGGCGGCACCTCGCTGGAGGTGCCGCCCGTTTGCGTGTGAAGTCAGGAAACTGCGTCGACCGCTCGAACCTTCTCTCGCAGTTCACCCTTGACGACCTTGCCGCTTGCATTGCGCGGCAGTGCTTCCACGACGACGATGTCCTTCGGGTGCTTGTAGCGCGCGAGACGATCGTTGAGGAAGCTGCTCAGCTCCTCGATGGTCAGGTCCACGGCTGAACCTGGCGCCATCGCGACGATCGCTACCGGCACCTCGCCCCACTTGGCGTCGGGGCGACCGACGACGGCCGCTTCGACGATCAATTCGTGTTCGTAGAGAACGTTTTCCACCTCCGCGCAGTAGATGTTCTCTCCGCCGGAGATGATCATGTCCTTCTTGCGATCCACGACGTAGACGAAGCCTTCGTCGTCGACTCGAACGAGATCGCCGGAGTGGAACCATCCACCGTGGAAGGCGTCAGCGGTGGCGGTGGGGTTGTTCCAGTATTCGCTCATCATCGTGGGCCCGCGGTAGACGATTTCACCGATTTCACCGGGCGCCACGTCGTCCATGTTCTCGTCGACGACCCTGGCCGAGATGGTCGGGATGACCCGACCGACGGATCCGAGCTTACGAATCGCATCCTCGCCGTCGAGAACGCAAGTGATGGGCGACATCTCGGTCTGACCGAAGACCGCGACATTGAATGCGTCCGGGAAGGTTTCGGCCATTGCCCGCAGGATCGTATCGGACGACGGTGCGGCGCCCCACGAGATGTTCTTCAGCGACAGTGCTCGAGGTTGCGCCTTCTGTACTGCGCACACGGCCTGCCATTGCACGGGCACGAGGAACAAGCTGGTGACCTTCTCGGCTTCCAGAATGTCGAGTAGTTGACCCGGGTCGAATGCGCCGACCGGATGGATCACCGTGGTCGTGCCGAGTTGCAGGCTCGGCGCTATGGAACCGAGGGCTGCGATGTGGAACATGGGCGACGCACAGAAGCCGATGGAATCGGCATTGAACAGGTGGAAGGCCCTGATACAGGTCAATGCTTGCGAAGACAGGTTGGAGTGGGAGAGCACCGAGCCCTTGGGGCGACCGGTGGTTCCCGAGGTGTACATGATGAGTGCAGGAGTGTCGTCCGGGATGTCGACGAACGCGTGCGACTCGCCCTCTTCGCTGATCAAGTCCTCGTAATTCAGGCTGTCACCCTCGGCGGGGGCGCCTACGGTGATGGAGATGTCGATACCCTCGGACGCGGCTCGCGCAGCTCCGGCCAACGGAGCCAACGGTCCTTCGGCGACAATGACTTTGGAGCCGGAGTCGTTTACCAGATAAGCGACCTCGGGTGGTGTCAGACGGAAGTTCACCGGAACAGCGATGGCGCCCAGTGCGTTGGTCGCGAGCACGACCTCGAGGTATTCGGGGCGGTTGAGCATCAGGATGAGCACGCGGTCGCCGAAGCTGACGCCGCGTCGGGCAAGAGCGTCCGCCAGCTTCTCGACGCGTGCGTCGAGGGTGCTCCAGGTGATGGAATCGCCCAGGAATCGCAGTGCGGTGCGATCGGGAATCATCTGCGCATGCCTGGCGATCTGATTGTTCCAGTTGGTGCGGCGTGAACGCTGCGCCTCGGAGACTGCATCGGTGGAGGCCATCGATGGGTTCCTCTCATGCGTGGGTGATTGTGTGACTCAGGCTACAGTGAGCCGTCGATTCGTACAGTGGTTTTGTTAACGAAAATTCGCAGTGATTACTTGAAGTGGGGCGCGCGTTTCTGCAGCATCGCCATCGCGCCTTCTTTGAAGTCCTCGCCAGTGAGAAGTTCTGCCTGACCGGTATTTTCGAGCTCCAGCGCAGCATCGAGGCGGTCCAGTGTCGCCGCATTGAGTGCGCGCTTGGTGAGTTCGAGGGCGCGTCGGGGAGCCTTCGACGTGCGATCGACGACGGAGTCGACGAGTGCGTCGAACGCGTCGTCGGCGACGGTGCGGGACACGAGCCCGAACCGCTCTGCGTCCTCGGCGGAAACTCGCTCGCCCAGCAATGCCATCTCGGCCGCTCGGGCGCGTCCGATCGCTGCCGGTACCAACGCACTGGCGCCGCCGTCGGGCATCAAGCCGATGTTGACGAAGGAGAGGAGGAAATAGGCGCTCGATGCGGCGTACGTCAGGTCCGCGGCTAGAGCGATGGACACGCCGACGCCGGCGGCCGGGCCGTTGACCGCGGCGATCACCGGGACCGGGGCGCTGGTGATGGCGCGAATCAGCGACGTCGCCGCATCCATGACGACTTTCGGGTCTGCGGGGTTGACGGCCGCTGCGGCGAGGTCGGCTCCGGTGCAGAACGCTCGACCGGATCCGGTGATGACGATGGTGCGAACGGCCGGGTCTGCGCCGCCGTCGTGGACGGCAGCTGTGAAAGCAGTCATCGTGGGCAGATCGATCGCGTTCATCCGCTTCGGGCGGTCGAAGGTCAATCGCAGTACACCGTCGGTGATTTCGGAGCGAAAGCCCGTCTCGGCGGTGGCGGTCATGCCGCGCTCACAGCCGTGACGAATCCGGAAAGCCGTGAGGTGATGAGGTGTTCGGCCTCCGAGACCATGCGGTCGATCATGTCGGCCACGGTCGGGATGTCGTTGATCAATCCTTGGCTCTGTCCGGCGGACCAGATGCCTGCATCGAGGTCGCCGTCCTCGAAGACCTTGCGTCCGCGGGCTCCGGCTACCAGATGCTGAATGTCGCTGAACTGCGCGTCGCCACGTGCTTCGATGTCGACGACCTCGGCACTGATCGCATTCGCGGCTACGCGCGCGGTGTTGTGAAGCGTCCGGAAGATCAGCTTGGTGTCGCGTTCGGTGTTTGCGACAATCTGCTCTTTAACCGATTGTGCGACAGGGGATTCCGCGGTACACATGAAGCGAGTTCCCATGTTGACGCCGTCTGCTCCGAGCGCAAGCGCCGCGACGAGTCCACGTGAATCTGCGATTCCGCCTGAAGCGATCACCGGAATCGTGAGTTGCTGCGTGGCCGCCGGAATCAGAATGAGCCCTGGTATGTCGTCCTCGCCTGGGTGCCCGGCGCATTCGAAGCCGTCGATGCTGACGGCGTCGACGCCCAGTCTCTCGGCTTTGACCGCATGTCGAACTGCAGTGCACTTGTGGATAACCTTCACGCCCGCGTCCTTGAAATGCGGAAGATGATCGATCGGATTGGAACCGGCGGTTTCGACGATCTTGATCCCGGATTCGATGATCGCCTGGCGGTATTCGGCGTACGGCGGCGGCGTGATCGACGGCAGAATAGTGAGATTTACGCCGAAAGGCTTGTCGGTGAGATCGCGGGTTCGAGCAATTTCCTTGACGAGGTCTTCCGGTGTGGGTTGAGTGAGGCCCGTCAAGAACCCGAGGGCGCCGGAATTTGCCGTGGCCGCAACAAGTTCTGCCCGTCCCACCCACATCATGCCCCCTTGCACGATGGGATGGTCAACGCCGAACATTTCGGTGAAGCGAGTGCGAATCATCTGCTCACAACTACTTTCTTACGGTCGGTCATTCGGCATCGAACCCTCTTGCGGGCGAAGAAAACTTCACGCCGCAGGGAACGAGCCCGCCAGCGGACTACGTGCGAGGTTGTGCGAATCGTCACTAACATAACACCGCTGAGAGAGTGGGTGTCAAGACTCTTTTTCCGGAATCCGTCCGCCGCTACAACTGCGTTGTAGGGTTTCGGGTGAAGCAGTACCGGGCGCGAATTGCGACCTTCGCGACGGTTAACATGATCCGTTCGGACTCGCGCCCGTGGAAGTGCGGTGCAGCGGACGAAGGCAGTGCAAGAGAAAGCAACGGAAGTGGAGGGTCAGGTGCCCGGACAGACACGCGTCTCCGTGCGTGGCGGCGACCCTGCACCACGGACGCGTCCGAAGAATCGGAAGGCGCAAATCGCGGCCGCTGCTGCGGAAGCATTCAGCGAACGTGGCTACCACGCGGTGGGCATCGACGAGATCGCAGCGAAGGTCGGAATTTCCGGTCCGGCCCTCTATCGTCATTTCCCCACGAAATACGCCCTGTTCGTCTACACCGTGAACAACCTGACGCAGGCGTTGTTGGATGCCAGCGATCCAGCTGTGCACGGAAACGAAAATCCACGCGAGCAGTTGAACTCCACTATGGTGGGTGTCATCCGCGCGACGATCGAGAATCGGCGCCGGGGAGGGCTCTACCGATGGGAGGGCAGGTATCTGGTCGACGAGGATCGTGAGCAATTGCGGGTGGGAATGCGCACGCTCAATCTTCGGATCGCCGAGCCGCTGGCAGCGGTTCGTCCGGAACTCGACCCGGCGGATGTAGAACTCATCGCGCCCGCCGTGCTCAGTGTGATCGCCAGTATCACCGGTCATCGATCCGCGTTGTCCGCCAAGCAGATCGAAGCGCTGATTCTTGCGGCATGCTGGTCCGTCATCGGCGTCGAATTGCCCGCTGCCGAGGAGGACGGCGCGAGGGCAGGGGCGTCCGAACGCAAAACAGGCCTCGTACGGACGTCGAAACGCGAAGTGCTGCTTCAGGAAGCAGTGTTGCTGTTCTATCAGCGCGGCTACCACGACGTGAGCATCGAGGAGATCGGTGCCGCGGCGGGTATCAACGCGTCGAGTGTGTATCGGCACTTCGCGAGCAAGGCCGACCTTCTTGCTGCGGCCTTCCACCGTGCGTCCGATCGTCTGACTATGACGTTGGGCTCGGCGTTGGCTGAGTCGGAGACTCCTCTCGCGGCCGTCGAGACGTTGGCGAAGATGTACGTCGAGGTTTCGTTCGGAACCAGCGAACTGTTGGCCGTGTACTTTGCCGAGATCGGCAGTTTGCCGGATCGATCACGGACCGAGTTGCGCAACATTCAGCGTTTGAACGTCGAGGAGTGGGCGCACTTGTGTGTCGAGGCGCGTCCGGAGTTGTCGATCGTCCAAGCGCGGTTTCTCGTCCACGCGGCGCTCGGACTGGTCTTCGACATCGGCCGAATCGTGCACTTTTCCTCGGAGAACTCCGCGCAGGCCCGCGTCGAGAAACTGCTGTCCGCGACGCTCCTCGGGTAGTCCCGTCCGAAACAGTAGGTGTGACTTCACGTATCGCGGGTAGGTTCGTGATCGCAAGGCGTTCACCGAATCATGTGAAGACGGAAGTAGGGACAGCAATGCCAACTCGTACCGCACGCACCGCCTGGAACGGCACCCTCGAGGCCGGATCGGGGCAGGTGGAACTCACCAGCTCGGGCGTCGCCACCTTCGACGTGTCGTTCCCCAAGCGCGCAGCTGAGGAGGCCGGCGGAACCACCAGCCCCGAGGAACTCATCGCCGCGGCGCATTCGTCCTGCTACGCGATGCAGTTGTCGGCCCTGATCGCCGAGGCCGGCGGGACCCCGCAGAGCCTCGACATCACCGCGGACGTGTCACTCGGCCCCGACGCGGTCGGATTCAAGCTCACCGGAATCAAGCTCACCGTTCGCGCCGAGGTCGACGGCCTCGACGCCGACGGTTTTGCCAAGGTTGCCCAGGCGGCCAAGGAAACCTGCCCGGTCAGCAAGGCACTGACCGGCGTCGACATCACGTTGGATGCGGCCCTGGACTGATCATCTCGCGCTCGGGCGCCCCCTCCGGCGCCCGAGTGCGGTGGTGTGTGACGACCAGATAGCTCGCGAACAGGATCGGGAGCACCCACAGGTCCGAGGGATCGCGATAGACCAGGATCGGCAAGAGATCTCCGCGGAATCCTCCTGCGGTCAGGCGGAGAAACCCGATCACCCACTCGTATGCGTCGCCGATCGGCGGTATCACCTTCACGGCGGCGAAGCCGATCCCCGTGACCGCGATGGACCAGGCGATCGCTGCTCGCCCCACCAGACTTCGCCTGAGCACCTCGAGAACCGAGAGCAGAAGCAGGGGAAGCAGGAACACACCGGCGACGTCGGACAGCTTGCCCGTCATCGTGTTCCCGAATGCCCCTTTGAGTACGTGGTCGTTGATCAAGATGACGGCCACCGAGACCAGTGCCCACGGATTCAGCAGCAGATCGCCCGGACGATTCACGACAGGTTGATGGTTGCCGAGCCGGACGAGAACAGATCGCACTTGAACTGAAGGCGCAGACCGGTGGCGGCTTCGGGGACCTCGTACGCCAATTCGCCTCGCTTGGCAGCGCCCGGCGCAAGCTCTCCGTCGACACTCGACGTGCTGCTGTCGGTGAACGTGATGTTGTACGACTTGTTTGCCGAGTCCTGCAGTTCGAAGCACATCATCGACGAGACCGTCGACGGCTTGTCACTGTTGTTGGTGACCTCGGTGTCGACCACGACGTAGCGGTTTCCGGGATCAGCGGTGATGAACTGATTGGTCGAGACGTAGGGATCGACGACGCCGTGTACCTGGACGCGCCAGTCGCCCAGTTCGACGACGTCACCGATTCCGAAGGCGGCCGCAGGTGCGGCGGAAGAACCGTTGTCGTCGACCTTCTTCGCTTCGTCGGTCTCGCCCGAGGCGATGGTTGCGAACAGGGCTGCGCCGACGGCGAGGAGGGCGAGGGGAGTGCGGAGTGATCGCATGATGTGCGCCTTTCGAGAGTTGGTATGGCACAAGTCAACGATGTGAGGACTGCTCACCGCTTCGGTCGAAAGATCGGTCCGCCTCATCCTTTCGGTCGGAGCCTGGCGGTTCGTCCACCCGTTCGGCTGATTCGAGGCGTCGGTGGCGGTGGATACGCTTGCTCGGTGATCACCACCAAAGGAACCGTTGTGCGACGACGCGTATGGACTACCGCCGCTGTCGCGTTCAGCCTTTTCTGTTCCTTCATGACGGTGGGCATCGCAGGCGCGTCGGGAAATATGCCACCGGTATTGGTCGGTATCGGGTTCGTCCTGGGCGTGGCCGGTGGGATATCGCTTGTGTGGCGCCATCAGTATCCCTGGGTGGTTCTGGCGATCACGCTGGTCGGCCCGTTGTTCTTCCCCACCGATGCGACGGCGGCGCTCATCGCATTGTTCGCCGTTGCTCGGATCGCGCGTGGGCCTCGGCTTGCTGCCGCTGCGGCAGCTGTCTTCGTCGCGTGCGGAATTTCGTTGACCTACGACGCTTTTCGCAATCGTGAGTACTCCGTTCTCACGATGGGAACGATGAAACCCAAGGACGGTTCGGCGGTTGTTCAATACGACGTCGCCATCTGGATCCCGTGGCTCGTCGCAGCCGTCATGGTCGGCATCGTCGTGGCGCTCTCGCTCCTGATTCGGACCAGAACCGAACTCGTCGAGGCAGAGCACGTACGGGATCTTGCCACCGAGAAAACAGACGTGATGCGCGACGAGATGATTCGCACCGAGGAACGAACGCGGATCGCGCGCGACATGCACGACACGATCGCGGCCAGTCTGAGCCGGATTTCGTTGTTCGCCGGTGGGTTACAGGTCAGCGCGGCAGACAATCCCGAGAAGGTCGTCAACACCGCTGCGATGATCAGAACCACCGCGCACGAGGCTTTGGACGAATTGAAGGGAATCGTCGGAGTGCTCAGGGGAAGCGGTGATCGCCGCGAACACGGCGGGCACCAGGGGATCGACGCGATCGGCGATCTGGTCAACGGTGCACGCGCCGCGGGCATTCACTGCCGTCTCGAATCGGAGTTGCTCCCGGGTGATGTCGGAATGTTGGCGGGGCACGTCTGTTATCGCGTCGTTCAGGAATCGTTGACCAACGTCCAGAAGTACGCGAGCGACCAGATGCTCGTCATTTCGGTGACCGGGTCGCCGCACGACGGAATTCGTATCCTCGCACGCAACAAGCTGAGCGAGCTTGCACCCATGACGTCGATCGGTTCGCGGTCCGGCTTACGCGGGTTGGCCGAACAGGCAAGAGAAATCGGCGGCAAGGTGGAGGCAGGCGCGCTGGGGGACGATTTCCTCGTCAGTTGCTGGGTGCCCTGGTCGTCGTAACCCTCCCACCCTCCGACTGTCGGGGGCTCTGGGTAATCTGAGCGCACTATGGACGCTGACTCGCGCATCACAGTTTTGATCGTCGACAACGACGCCTGGGTTCGGCGCGGAATGAAGGACATCCTGGAAGCAGCGCCGGACATCGTGGTGGTTGCCGAGGCCGAGGACGGCGATCAGGTCGCAGCCAAAGTCACTCGGTTTCGTCCGCACGTGGTGCTGATGGATCTGAAGATGGCACGGGTCGGTGGCTTGGAGGCCACCCGAGAGTTGATGACCATGAGCAATCCGCCGAAGGTCATTGCGATGACCGCCTTCGACGTCGACGACATGGTCGTGCAGGCGGTCGAGGCGGGCGCGCACAGTTTTCTGAGCAAGGACGCGGCCCCACAGGCGTTCCAGCAGGCAGTACGGGTGGTGGCGTCGGACCACTCGTTGTTCAGCTCCGATTCTCTACGTGCCATCGTGGCCTCGGCGCCGCGTCGGCAAGCACCCGACCTGACTCCCCTCGCTTCGCTCACCGAGCGTGAGCGCGAAGTGCTGACAATCCTCGCGACAGGCGCGGCCAACAGCGTCATCGCGGAGCGACTGTACCTCGGTGAGACCACCGTCAAGACGCATATCTCCTCGTTGTTCGCCAAGCTCGGTGTGCCCAACCGGGTGAGTGCGTCGTTGATCGCGTTCCGGTGTGGTCTGGTCACGTGATTCTGTGACCTCGTGACGCGAGCCGGGACTAATCCCGGCCCTGTTCGTTGTTGCACCCTCGGTGACTGATCAAATCGTGATTGACCAAGACGTGACCATCGAAGTGTGGTCTGACGTCGCTTGTCCGTGGTGCTACATCGGAAAGACCAGGTTCCTTTCGGCTCTGGATCGTTTCGAGAACAAGGACCGCGTCAACGTCATCTGGCGCTCGTACCAGCTCGCTCCGGAGACCCCGGTGGGAGAGGGACGAACCGAACTCGACGCCTTGGTCGAGATGAAGGGGATGGCGCCTGAACAGGTACGTCAGATGTTCGCCCACGTCAGCGCGACGGCAGCCGAGGTCGGCTTGACCTTGGACTTCGACACCGTGATCGCCGCCAACACCTTTGATGCGCACAGGTTGCTGCATCTCGCGGGTGAGCGGCAGAACGAACTCCTCGAAGCGCTGTTCAAAGCGCACTTCAGCGACGGCAAGGTGATCGACGACCGTGAGGTGCTGGTCGAGCTGGCCGTGAGCGTCGGCCTCGACGCCGACGTCGTGCGCGAGCAACTGGGCTCCGATGCCGCAGCCGAGGCTGTTCGCGAAGATCTGTCCATGGCCCGCCAACTGCAGGTCAGCGGCGTTCCGTTCTTCGTCGCCAACCGTGCGGTCGCAGTATCCGGCGCTCAACCCGAAGAGGTGTTTCTGCAGTTGCTTACTCAGGCCTCCGAACCGGCCTGAGTAAGGCGAGCGGCACGAACTGCCGGGGCGTTCGAGAACGGCAACAGATGTGCACCGTCGTCGGGGCAGGAAAGCGTGACGTGCGCTGCATCGACGAACCGGTACGGCTGCGCTGCAACAACTCCGGCAAGGTTCTTGCGCAGACGCGACATCTCGGCCCGCGCGGTCACCGTGCGGGCCGGGTCACCGAAAAGATCCTGCGCCAACCGCGATGCGGTCAGTCCACGCCTCTCGGATCCGAGGAGAAACAGAATCTCCGCATGCCGCTGGGTCGGGGAGTAGGCCCATTCGCCCAACCCCGACGTGACGGTCACCGACATGTTCTCGGAATCGCGCAGATCGATATGCACCGTGGGCGCACTGATTTTCTCGCCGGTGGCGATCGGCCGGACCACCCACCCGCCGGGAAGTGGATCCAGTTCGCACAGACCCAAAGCGGGGAACCACGTCCTGCCGGGAGCCAAAGCCGCGGGGAGCAGCACGCGCGAGCGATGAGGTAGCGCATCGACCGCCGCTACCCAGCCATGAGTATCGATCACCAATGCCGGTGATCCGCTACGAGCAAGCATCGGCCCTGCAACAGAACGCAATTGATCGAGATTGTCCCGATGCTTGTCGCGCAGGTGTGATTGCGCGAGGCGTGCGACGGCGTCGACCAGAGCGAGTGTGGTGGGGTGGACGGTCTTGGCGGGACCACTGATGTCGACGACGCCGATGACACGGTCGTCCCGCGGATCGCGGATGGGTGCCCCCGCGCAGGTCCACGGATGATGGCTGCGCGCATAGTGTTCCGCCGAGAAGATCTGAACCGCCTGTCGTGACACCAATGCCGTTCCGATGGCGTTGGTGCCGACGCTGTCCTCGGCCCAGTTCGCACCCTCGACAAATCCCAGACGCGCAGCTTGGTCCAGTACTCGATGGGACCCGCTGCGCCACAGAACAGTTCCGCGAAGATCTGCGACGACCATGATGTTCTCACCGCTCGCGGTAACCGATTCGAGTCCACGCGTCACGTCGTCGAGCACGTCGTACAGTCCGGACTCACGACGACGGAGATCGAGTTCGGCGACGTCCATGGACGGTTCGACCCGGTTGTGTTCGGGGTCGATACCTAACTCGCGCAGGCGTTGCCACGATTGGCGGACCACGTCCCTGGGGCGGGCCGGTGCGCGGTCTCCGGCCATCGTCGCGTCGTACACCGCGGCGAGGGTCCTCGCGTAGTCGCGAGGATCCTCGCCGGGCGGCATCGCGGGCTCGGGCAACCGCTTTTTCAGCGAAGATACCGTTTTCAGCGAAGACACCGCTTTCAGTGAAGACACCGCGGTCAGCGGTAGACGAGGCCGCCGTCGATGAGACCGGCCTGACCGGTCATGTAGTCGGAATCGGGCCCGGCAAGGTACGAGACGAAACCGGCGACATCGTCGGGGGTTTCAGCTCGACCCAGCGCAATTCCGCCGACGAACTTCTCGTAGGTGGCGCCCTCTGGCGCACCGGTCAACTCGGCGAACCTCTTGTCGATCGTCACCCACATGTCGGTGCCCACGACGCCGGGGCAGTACGCGTTGACGGTGATTCCGTCGGACGCGTATTCCTTGGCCGCAGCCTGAGTGAGGGCCCTGACCGCGAATTTTGTTGCGCTGTAAACACCTAACATGGCGAACCCGTCGTGACCGGCAATGGACGACGCGTTGATGATCTTTCCGCGCTGACCGAGCGCCTGGAACTTTGCCGCTGCAGCTTGAATTCCCCACAGGACACCGTCGACGTTGACGCTCCAGATCTTGGAGACCTCTTCCGGCGTCGCATCGGAGATCGGGCCGACGAGAGCGATTCCCGCGTTGTTGACGATGACGTCGAATCCGCTCAACTCACTGTGCGCGTGTTCGACTGCGGCGTGAACCTGCGCGCGATCGCTGACATCGGCGATAAACGTCGTCGCACGACGACCGATCTGTCTGATCTCGTCGGCAACCGCATCCAGCTTGGTCTGGTCGAGGTCGACCAACGCGATGTCGGCGCCGTCGTGGGCGAGGCGGAGAGCGATTCCGCGTCCGATGCCTTGGCCGGCGCCGGTGACCAGTACTACCTTGCCCGTGATGCTCATGCAGTTTCTCCTCGTAAGCAGTGAACCAGTCGGTTGTGAACCGGTGAGTGATTTGTATGTGACGGCGACCACAATGCGGAAGGGTTGCACCGTGTTGCAATTCCGCAGAATGGGGCAGCGGTTGCAACCCTCGGCAACCCTCCCGGTACCCCGCGCGACGGCTCCATAGTTGCGCCACCACTTCGCGAATCATCTTGCGAGACAATCTGGGAGAGGGCACATGACCGCTACAGTCGACACACCCACGGAACCGGCCACGCCGAGCCGACAACCGTCACGCCGCTGGATCGGGTTCGGGATCGCGAACCTCGTGATCGTTCTCGTGCTGGCCGTGGCGAGTTGGTACCTTCTGGCCGATCCGACCACCAGTCCCTGGAGTTTCTATCCTCTGCCGTTCAACGCGGCGCTTTTCTGGGCAATCCTTTTTGTGGTGTTCATCGGCTTCAATTGCGAGTTCGCCGGCTTCGACCGACTCCCGCAGCCGGCGAAAGGCCTGGCGATCATGGTCGCGACCGCGGTCTTCGCCGTCGTGGTGACGTGGCTCCTGGCAAACGGCTTGGGGAGTTTGTACCCGGATTTCGCGGCCGATCGTGAGGGCGGCCTCGGATATTTCGCGGGTGCGCTGTTCGTACTCTTCGGCTTCGGGACCTGGGTGATGGTGGTCCTGAACTGGCAGCATTGGCCGTGGACTTCCCTGGGGATGAAGCAGCCGTTGGTGGGTTTGTGTGAGATCGCGTTTGTCGCCGTCCCGACGCTGGCGCTGTACTTCGTGTTCGGTCTGCCGTCCGTGTCGCTGTCCGCCACGGATCCGTTGATGACCGTCGACACCGTGCTCGGGTGGTTCTACTGCGTCGTGGTGGTCGTGATCCTGACTGGCCAGACGCTCGACAACTGGCCGTGGCGACTGTTCGGCGGTGGGGGAAAGACGGCGCTCGCAGCCACGATCGGTAACTTCGCCGTGGGAACCAGCTTGTACTTCGTGGCGCTTCCAGTGGTGAAGGCACTTTTGGGAAGCGATGCCGTTGCCGAGTTGGGTGGTGTGGTCCATCAGTTCCCGGCGCAGCTCGGTGTGTGCTGGGCATTCTGGATGATCTTCTGGGCCAACGCCTTCGGTAACAAACCCACGGGCTTTGCGGACGGGGTCAACCTGGCGATCCGCGCGCTGCTCACGTTTGTGCTCGCGGTGGTCACATTCTTGTTCTATTACCGCTTTGCAGCAGAGCACATTCTTCACGAGCCGGCAGTTGTCGACGGATTACACGGCAATGCACTGGGTTTCGTGGATTGGGCCGTGTTGTGGACGTTGTTCTACGTTGTGGGATTTCAGTCGCTGGGACTCGGTAGATTCAAGCCTGCTGAGGGGTGAGTCGGTTGCCCGCACATCGGTGCGGGTAACCGGTATCGGACGCCGGCACCGCGTCCACTGATTGCAACAGACTGCAACGCTTGTGACCGGGGCCACTTATGGGATGTGCTGTGTGTCACATTCACAAACAAGGAGAAGTGATGACGCAAACCATCGATTCCGCAGTCACCCCCGAGGTGAAGTTGACGGCGGTGACACCTCAGGAGCGCGTCGACGCCTGGCTGGCGGATTTCGAGTCGGCCCTCGCGGCTCGTGACATCGACCGTGTGGCAGGCAAATTTGCACTCGACAGCTTCTGGCGAGACCTGGTGTCGTTCACCTGGAACATCAAGACCGTCGAAGGTCGCGAGCAGATCGCCGACATGCTCTCCGCGCGACTCGACGACACCGATCCTTCGGGATTCCGGACCACCGAGACACCCGACGAAGCCGACGGCGTCACGTCAGCCTGGATCGAGTTCGAGACTGCAACCGGTCGCGCGCACGGGCACCTTCGTTTGAAGGGAGATGAAGGTTGGACCCTGCTGACGTCGCTGCAGGAATTGAAGGGACACGAAGAAGGTAAGGGCACTCGCCGGCCTCGTGGCGCCAAGCATGGGGCAGACCCGAACCGCATCACGTGGGCCGAGCAGAAGGAGATCGAAGACCGCGAACTCGGTTACACCACACAGCCTTACGTCGTGATCGTCGGCGGCGGCCAGGGCGGCATCGCGCTCGGCGCCCGGATGCGTCAGCTCGGAGTACCGGCCATCGTGATCGACAGCCACGAGCGACCCGGCGATCAGTGGCGCGGACGCTACAAGTCCCTGTGCCTGCACGATCCGGTTTGGTACGACCACCTGCCCTACATGCCGTTCCCCGACAACTGGCCGGTGTTCGCGCCCAAGGACAAGATCGGCGACTGGCTCGAGATGTACACCAAGGTCATGGAGGTTCCGTACTGGAGTTCCACGACCTGCACCTCGGCGTCGTTCGACGAGAAGACCCAGGAATGGACCGTCGAGGTCAACCGCAACGGCGAGAAGTTGACGTTGCGTCCCAAGCAGTTGGTGATGGCGACGGGTATGTCCGGCAAGGCCAACGTTCCGACGTTCCCCGGGCAGGACAAGTTCCTCGGCGATCAGCACCACTCGAGCAAGCACCCCGGCCCGGATCAGTACGTGGGCAAGAAGGTCGTCGTGATCGGGGCCAACAACTCCTCGCACGACATCTGCGGCGCACTGTGGGAGAACGGTATCGACGTCACGATGGTGCAGCGCAGCTCGACGCACATCGTGAAGTCGGATTCGCTGATGGATTTGGGCTTGGGCGATCTGTACTCGGAGCGAGCACTGGCCGCCGGCATGACGACACACAAGGCGGACCTCACGTTCGGTTCGCTGCCGTACCGGATCATGCACGAGTTCCAGATCCCGGTGTACGACGCAATACGTGAGCGCGACAAGGATTTCTACGATCGCCTCGAGAAGGCGGGCTTCGAGCACGACTGGGGCGACGACGGTTCGGGCCTGTTCATGAAGTACCTACGCCGTGGCTCGGGCTACTACATCGATGTCGGCGCTGCCGAACTGGTTGCCAATGGAGACATCAAGCTCGCGCACGGCAACATTCGTGAGCTGACCGAGAACAGCGTGATCCTCGAAGACGGTACGGAATTGCCTGCCGACGTGGTGGTCTACGCGACCGGCTACGGCTCGATGAATGGCTGGGTGGCGGATCTGATCGGTCAGGACACCGCCGACAAGGTCGGCAAGGTGTGGGGCCTGGGGTCGAACACCACCAAGGATCCGGGACCGTGGGAAGGCGAGCAGCGCAACATGTGGAAGCCGACGCAGCAGGAAGCGCTGTGGTTCCACGGAGGCAATCTGCACCAGTCGCGCCACTACTCGCTGTACTTGGCGTTGCAATTGAAGGCGCGTTACGAGGGCATCCCGACGCCGGTGTACGGACTGCAAGAAGTGCATCATCTGAGCTGAAAAAGAACTGCTGTGCGCCTTTATTAACCGCGGGAGGTTAATAAAGGCGCACAGCAGGTTCAGCGAAGGGCGTACTTCTTTGCTACTTCGGTGTTCTTGGTCGCGCGCTCGGTAACGAAGGCGAATGCCAACCCGAGTACGAGCCAGAGCGTCGCCTGCGTAGCGAGCGAGGAAAGTCGGAACTCCCACAGCAGAGTTGCCGGGAAGTCCTCGCCCACCTCGTTGATGCCGGGAAGCGAGACGTAACCGATCGCGACGATCACCAGGAACGCAGCCACCGGAGCAGCGATGCGCACACTGAGGAACTCGTGCCCGGAAACTGCCTTTGCAGCCGCTGCTGCCGCGGTGACGGACAGCAGCCCGAGAATCACGGCGGCCAGCCACAGCAGTGTGCGCTGGTTGATGGTGTCGGGATCTCCGACGGCCGGCGGATTGGCCGGGTACTTGAAAAAGGGGACAGCCTCGATAGCCAGCCAACCACCGACGGCGATGGTGATCGCCAACAACGGCCCGGACATTCCGGTGAGTCGTCGAGCGTAATTGGCAACGACCGAGAAGATCGCCCCGAGCGCCAGTCCGGCAAGCGCCGTGGCCAGGAACAGCCCGGCGCGCTGCCCGTCGCGGCTCACCAGTGGTTCTTCTTCGTCACCGTGCGAATGCCCAGCGGCTTCGCCGGAAACCTCACCGGTGGCGCTGTTGGCTTCTTCGATCGCAATGGCAGCGTTGACGTGCGGTTCACCCAGCACGAATGCAACTCCGCCGGCAAGGATGCCTGCGATCAGACCAGCCAACAAACCACGAATGAGAAGCTTCGTGAAATTGTCGACTAGTGGCACGGCAGGCCCATCAAGTGTCGACCGTCGTGCATCAATTCATGCATGTACATGCCGGTGCGAGAGATAGCGCCCTGGTCGAACCCGACCAGGTAGAGAGCCAGCATCGCGAACAGAACTACTGCAGCGGCGAGGAAAGCAAGACGAGTCGAATCGATCGACGTATCGGGAGAATAGGCGAGAGCCATCGAAGCCTCCTGGGATTTTCGCGTCCCCTAGGTCCATGCGATGGCCGAAGTGTCTGGCTGTCGAAATAGTCGTGCCGAAAAAGGCACTTCACCTCGAATTACAGTGGCGCGACCGCTCCGGGCTTTCACCGGATTCCTGTCGGACCATCGCGTTTACATGCGAACTTTTGCACTACAGCCCGCACCGTGTCAACGCGTGAAGCCGAGATGACCGTCGATTGTGCCCGCCAAGGCAGGCACAATCGCTCGAGATCAGCTCTTTGCGGCGACGTCCAGGACAACTTCGAATTCGAGCAACGACGCACCCGAAGCGACGGGCTTCGCGCGCTCGCCGGAATGGGCTTCACGGGCGGGGCCGTCACGCCAATCGGCGAACGCCTGCTCGGACTCCCACTGAGTCACCACGAAGTAGCGGCTCTCACCGGCGGTGGGGCGGAGGAGTTGGAATCCGAGAAAGCCCGGGGAGTTCTCGACTGCGTGAGCGCGTGCTGCGAAGCGCTTCTCCAGTTCGGGGCCGGCGCCCTCGGGGACCTCGATTGCATTGATCTTCACGACTGCCATGCAAGCGACATTACCCGCGCACCTTCACCGCGTACCGTGACACTCGTGTTGCATGACGAAGGTGGAACGGGACAACCGATTCTGTTGTTGCACGGCCTCATGGGCAGCTCCCGAACGTGGCGTCGCCATGTGCCGTGGATCCGCGAGTTCGGCCACGTCTACACCTTCGACGCTGCCGGTCACGGCAGGCCGGCGCCAGCGGCACTGACTACCGAGGCATTCGTCGAGGACCTGACATCGGCGGTTGCGTCCATCGAGGAGCCGATGATCGTGATCGGTCATTCGATGGGGGCTCTGCATGCGTGGTGCTTCGCCGCCGCGCATCCCGAAAAGGTTTGTGCGCTGGTCCTCGAAGACATGGCCCCGGACTTTCGTGGACGCACCGCTGCGGACTGGGCGCAGATGATCTCGGCGTGGCCGCAGCCGTTTGCTTCCGAGGAGGCGATGAAGGAATTCTTCGGCCCCGTCGCCGGCCAGTACTTTCTCGACTCTTTCGACCGCCGCGACGACGGGTGGTACCTGCACGGCGACGTGTCGACCTTCCGCGACATCTCGGAGGAGTGGGGCACGAGGCATTTCTGGGATCAGTGGAAGGCGATCGAGGTGCCGACCTTGCTGATCGAGGGAGAGTTCACCATCACCCCCGAGGGACAGATGCGAGAGATGGCCGAGAGGCCGGGAACTCGGTACGTACGTATTGCCGATGCAGGCCACCTGGTCCACGACGATCAACCGCAGCGCTATCGCGAAGTGGTGACGGAATTCCTTCAGACCGTGAGCTGACTTCGGATCGACGCGCCCACCTGCTCCAGCTCGACGGCTCGCCTGGCGAGGAGTCCAGCAGCGAACTTCGCCTTGTCGCCGCGATGGCGGGGGACGACGTGCAGGTGCGAGTGGAACACGGTTTGGCCCGCGGCACGCCCGTCGTTGACGAGAAAGTTGACTCCGTCAGCGGCGATGTCGCAGCGGCGTAGAGCTCCGGCGATGAGCGTGCCGACGCGGAACATCTCTGCGCCTTCGTGACTTTCGAGAGCATCGAGGTTCTCTGCATGACGCTTGGGGACCACCAGGGTGTGTCCGCGACTCACCGGCCGTGCATCGAGGAATGCGAGAGTTGTCTCGCTCTCGTGAACGAGAATCGCCGGCTCGGTCAGCGCGACGATCTTGCAGAAGACGCAGGAATCGGTGCTCATGCCTACAGAATGTAGTCCGAAATCAGATCCGACCCCGACTACAGCAAGCGCAGTTGGCGTGCCCTCGTGATCGCTTCGTTTCGATTGTGTACGTCGAGCTTCTTGTAGAGAGTGCGCAGTTGAGTCTTGACGGTGTTGACGGACACGTACAGTTTGTCGGCCATCGCAGCCGACCCCATGCCGAGCGCCAGGAGTGAGAGGACTTTCTGTTCGCGTTCGGTCAGCTCCACGATATGTACGAATTCCGGAAAAGATTCCGCAGGAGCCCTTTTCGAGAATTCGGCGAGTGCACGCGATTTCGTTTCGGCCATCGATTCGAGTTTCTCGACGTCCGACGATGCGATGGTCGCGAACGAACGTAGAAGTCCGGTCTGATCCGCGATGCTGCACGCTCTGGACCACTCCTGAGAGGCGAGGCGTGGCTCACTAAGCTCGGAGTGGGCAACCGCTTGCACCAGAAGCGATTCCATCTGTGCCCGCGGATAAGATACGCCAGACCAGTCGAACTGGTGACACAGCGCCACCGCGGCCTCGTTCTGGCCGATCCGCTGACGTAAACGCGCCACCGACGTGAGCGTCCACGGGTTGGCTGCAGGATCGATGATCTCCTTGGCCAGTGCTACGGCATTGTTCCCCTGTCCGAGAGCGAGCAAGAGATCGATCTCTGCGGATTGCAACAGAGGAAGCGCGAAAGATGTAGCCGTGTACTGCTTGGAATGTGCTTCGATCGCATTGTGGAGCAACAGTAGTGCCGCAGTGTGGTCGCCGGAGGTCAAGGCGAATTGGCAATGCGCATAGACGACGAATGCCCACAGTTCCTCGGTGTCGGACGGAAGACCGAGTTCGGTCAATGCGAGACGTGCGTCGTCGAAGTCGAGTGTGTCGAGAGCAGTGAGCGCCCGTGCTGTCAGGCCGGCGATCTTGACCACAGGTTCGAGCCAACCGCCGGGGTCCGGATGCTTCTGTTCGAGTTCGGACCAGTGTGTGGCCTGCCGCGGCTCACCAGCCAGCGCCCAATTCAGGGCGGCACTTCCCGCAGAGTTACGAGCGATGAAGTCGACTCCATGAGACAGGGCGCCGTGGTACGCCATTCGAGCCTTGATCGTGGATTCTGTGAACCTGCCGCTCAATTGAAAATTGATCGCCCATTGAAGTCGCATGAGAGGGAGCTGTGCGCTGACCGCTTCCGGGTTGTTCTCCAGCGCACTGCGACTGAGATGAGACAGGCGCCTGGTGGTTTCTGCTGCGAGCCCGTACTCGCCTGCCATCCTGAGCATGATCGATTGAACGCAGGCAATGCTCAAGGCGTCCTTCGCGCCGGCTTCAGCGCCGAGAGCCCACAGTTCTGCCGGCGATTCGGGTAGCAAGTCGACTACCGTCGAGCGCTCGCTCGGATGCATCGTGAACAGTGCGCGCCCTGCCTCCACGGCAGAGTGTTTGTCCGCTGCTTCCGCCGGAATCCGTTGGAGAGCAGAGCGAACCGAGTCCAGATTGTGGACGATCATCGTCACCCAGTGTTGCTCGACGATGTCTACTGCCAGGGTCCAGTTCTGTGCCTCGACCGCGTAGTCCAGCGCCGACGCGTGATGACCGTGGTCGAGTCGGTTGTGTGCGAGGAACGAAAGACGTTGCGCCGGATCGACTCCAGCGCGCTTTTGGTGCGCGAGTATCGATCGACGAATGGCGGGAGGCAGCTCCCAGGTTTCTTCGGCTTCGGTCTCGACCCGTGACAACAACCCGGCTGTCTCCAGTATCGCCAGGCGCACGCGAATCTGATGAACGGTCTCGCCATCCTCAGGGTGTTGGGACTCGAACAGCATGGCGGCGATGTCGACGGTGATCGATCGCGCAAAGGCCGTCGCGAGCAGGAACTCGAGTTGTTCCACATGATCAGCGGTCATGAGAACGGATTTGTTCACGTAGTCGTCGATCGCCTGCGCGATGTTCTTCCTGATCATCTGCTCGCGGTTGCGGCTACCCGATGTCTGGATGGCGGGAACGGCGACACGAACCAGCGCTGGCAGCCCACCTGTCAGGGATGTGATTTGTTCGGCATCACCGTCAGTCGTGTGTACGTCAGCTTGTGCGAGCAAATGGGCGGTATCGGCTCTCGTGAACAACAGCTCACTCGCGCTTATCACCTCGTGGTCGGTGTCGAGCAGGTACGGCTCGGAGAACATGCCGAAGCCCGAGAGCGTGACCACGAGGTCCAGGTTGTGACAGAGGGCGAGGAGTTCGATCAACTGATCGTCCAACTCTGGTTCCGATATCAGATCCGGCCTGATCAGCACGAGCAGCACGGGGCGGCTGAGGGCGTTCAGGGATTTGGCGACAGCGGTGAAAGGATCGGCGAGATCGTCGACGTCGGGCAGTGCGATTCCGGCAGCGTGGATTCGATCGAGGACAACGGCCCAGAAATCTTCGAGTGTCGACGAGGGCCGTGGGGCCGAGACCCAGACGAGTATTCGTTCGGATGCCAAATGGGCGCGCAGCCACGATGCGATCAACGACGATTTCCCGTGGCCGTTCGGTGCACGGACGATGGTCAGCGCGGCACGTCGGTCAAGTTTGTCGAAGAGCGCTTGCCGGGGAATCGACGTCGCGAGGGTGCGCCTTTCGGGAATAGCTGCCCAGTCGTGGCCGTCCATCCCGAACATCAACGCGGACCCTTTCTGCTTTCGCGCCCCGCAATGATTGAAGAGTTTGGGCGGATTGTCTCGATCCATCTATCTACAGGGAGGAGCGTAGCTGGTGCGAATCCAGAGCGTGCCATCCCGGGCAATTCACCCGGGAATTCACCCCGGCTGAGAGAAGTTCACCCACACAATCACGCCGTCACCATTGGCTTTCGAGTCCCTCGAGCGACTTCTATTGAACGTAGCTCGGGATTCGCCAAATGTGGCCGCGAGCGCCTGTCGGAGGCCCGAGAGTCAGACATCGAAGGAGCGTCGTGAGAACTCGTCTGTCAGAGGTGCGGTCGAAGGCCGTTGTCGTCGGACTCCGGCCGAGAGCGTGGCGCCGAGGAGTGCGAGGTATCGGCATAGTTGTCGTGACCGGAGCTCTGGTGGTCGGCGCTGCTGCGCTCGGCTTGCTGCCGATGCAGTCGGATGTTCGATTGGCGGCCGAGGGAGAGTTCGTGCCTCCCTTCACCGTCGAGCTGACGGCGATTGACGGTGCACCGCCCTTCGATCCCGCTGACGGTCCAGGGCTCGATTCGGGACCGTCCAACGGCATTGTCCGAGAGGGTGATCCGGTGACGTATGTCATCGACATCGGTGTCCGGGGCAACCCGCTCTCCGACGTGGTCGTGCAACTTCCGGTGCCTCGAGGTTTCGTTCTGCCGTCCGTGCCTGATTACTGCGGAGACGGCTCGGGTGTCGACGAGGTCGGATTACATTGCCTGATAGGCAATCTGGAAGCGGACCGGTACTTCACCCGAACGGCGACGATGACTGCGGGAAAGCGGGAAGACGCCGACGGTCTACCGATCGCTGCACTGGTCACCGCAGATCGGGGGGCGGTTCGCGTGCGGTCGGGCGATGTCACGGTGCGGGTGGCGACCACCCCGGGAGTGTGTGATCCGTACGGGATTTCTGTTGGTGGTCAGAGAAGCCAGTGGGCTGCTGTCTCGGCAGATGGACGAATCTCAGGTCTGGTGACATCGGGCATCTCGGAGGCGGTGGTGATCGACGGCGTCGATCAATGCGGGCACGCGACAGCGCGGACGGTGAAACCGTTCGAGGGTCACTTCTCGTTTGTCGGACTGTTACCGGGGACGTATCGCGTCACGGTCGACGGCCGAGCGCCGGTGGATGTGGTGCTGGAACCAGGTGCGATGGCGGTCGGTGGCCTGACGTTCTGATACAGCTTCGCAGGAATGGCAACACTCGTAACAGTCAGTAGCAGTCAATGGAGGATCCAGTGCGTGAAAGCCTGGGCGTTGTATTCGAAAATCAGTCAATTTCAACAGCTCTCGTAGATGCGGACACACCCCTTCTTGGCTCGATCGACGAGTTCCGTCACCCCTGGGGTGCAGACGGGACTGTTCCCTCTCCGCAAGCGTCGGCGCGCGCACTCGCCTCCGCGGCCGAAGTCGCCACCGGTCGAGCCCTGCGCTCGAATCTGTGCCCCACCGTCGTCGGAGTGATGTGCGAGCGTGCGGACGTGCGCGAACTTGTCTCGGATTCGTTGTCCTCCAGTCCTTTCGAGAACATCGAGTTGGTCAACGGTCTCGACGCACGGCTTGCCTACCTGCGGACGGTCGACGCTCTCATTGGTGTTTCGCCGATTCTCGCGTTCTGGCCGGACGGCAGTGAGACCGTGATCGCGGCCGTCGACCCGAGAGCAGGCGTCGTGGACTCGGCGCATCGTTACGACACGGCCGAGTTGCTTGCGGACAGCTCGACATTTGCTGCGACATTGGACCTCCTCGTCGCCGAACGAGACCCTGTGCCCAAGATGCTCGTCGCGATGCTCGTGAAGGAAGACTCTCGGCAGCCGTCCGCGGAAGCCGCTGAACTGGCAGGTCTCGGCTTCCTGTTTCTCGGCGAGCGGACCCAACTGGCGATAGGGGCTGCGCTGGTAGCGGCCGATCGCGGAAGCGAAGTTCGGTCCGGTGACGGCATGGCTGTCCGGCCCGTCAACAGGGTCCGGTGGGCGGCGGCAATAGTACTGCCGCTTCTACTCATGTTGACGGGGTTGCTGATCGCGCTGTCCCCAGACGGGTCGCGCGCGGTGTCCACGGATAGCCCGAACATCGGCGCCGAGTCGGCGACCTCCACCAGCGGGCCCCCGCCCGGCGCTGCCCTACAGATTCCGACACTTGCGCCTTGCGATCCAGTGGTGCCTGCCGTTCCTGCTGTACTTCGGCATTCTGATCCGGAAGTCGCACCGCTCCAGACCGACGAACCCACAGCCGAAGAATTCACCCCGCTGCGAGTCGGCTAAGCCGTACCCTCTCCGGCCAGCGCAAACAGGCCGTCGTCGGTCTGCTCGACCAGTCCGTCGACCAGCAGTGAATGCAACGCACGGTCACGCTGACCCGGATCGGCCGGCCAGACGATGTCGAGTTGCGCGCGCTCGACCGGACGGTGACTCTCGCGAAGAACGGCCATCAATTTTCCACGAACCTGGCGATCTGTGCCCGCGAACTTCTGCACCTTCTTGGGTGGTCCGGTGTGTGCCGGTTTGCCCGAAGCGACCCACGCGCAGTTCGGCAAAGGGCAGTTCTCGCAGTTCGGGTTCCGCGCCGTGCAGATCAGTGCACCGAGTTCCATGAGAGCTGCGCTGTAGGTGGCGGCGCGCGCACGCGTCCTCGGCAGCAGCGCCGCGACGTCGGCGAGGTCTCGCGTGTTGGACGGGTTCCCGGGTTCCGCATTGCCGTGGACGGCTCGCGCAACCACGCGTCGTACGTTGGTGTCCACCACAGGCACTCGCTGTCCGTAGGCGAAACACGCGACGGCGCGGGCGGTGTACGAACCGATTCCCGGTAGCGAGAGCAAAGTATCGACGTCTTCCGGGACCACGTCACCGTGCTCGGCAGCCAGGACGCCCGCGCATTCGTGTAAGCGCAGCGCGCGTCGTGGATAACCGAGTTTGCCCCACGCGCGAAGCACCTCTGCCTGGCTCGACGCTGCCATCGCCGACGGTACCGGCCAGCGCTCGACCCACTCTTCCCAGATTGGCGCAACGCGCACCACCGGCGTCTGCTGGAGCATGATCTCGCTCATCAGGATCTGCCAGGCACTGACGCCCTCGCGTCGCCACGGCAGGTCGCGAGCCGTCTCGGAGTACCACTTCAGCAGCACCGAAGATTCCACTGCCACTGCTACCGACACACTCCTCGAACCTGCGCTCCCGGTCGACGAAGGAGACGTCGACTTGTGGGGGCCACTTTATCGGCAGTCGCCGACACGGCTGTCTTTGACGCCCGACCGCCGGGTCACAACAACTGCACGTTGCTCAGTTTCCACTCGCCGTCCTCGCGGACCAGCGAAAGTTGCATCCGGTTGCGGTCGATTCTCGGATCGGGGGAGTTGGTGTTCGTGATCGTCTGATCGAGGAACACGAGCACCTCGGCGTTGTCGCGATCACTGCTCGCCAGCCCGGCTGAAATGATCTGAGCGGACGAGGTCGCCTGATACTGCACGATCATGTTCTGCAGGTTGGCTGCCACCTGGGCGTACTGACCGGCGAATTCGCCGACAGAATTGTCACGGACCACGGAAAGATTCTGATCGAGGTTCTGGAAGTTGTACGTCGCAAGATCAGTGGCGAATTGCCGTCCGCTGTCCAGGGCGCTGGTACGCGCGTTTTCGTCGACCGATTTCTGCCAGGTCGCGAATGCGCCCCATCCGAGCGCCGCGACCACGACCAGGGCGCCGGCAACGATCGCTACGGTCTGCTTGCGAAGCCGCTTGGGCTTGTCGACGATTGTGGGCGTCTGGGGTTCGGTTGTCTCGGTCATTGCGTTCCTTGTACTAGTAGTGCGGCAAACGAGTTGTCACCGAGAACGGTGTTCTGACCACCGTTGAGGCCCAGACGAATCGGCGTTCCGTCACCGGCTGCGACCGTTCCGAGGGCAGGATCGTATTCAGCAACCCCGTCGATCGTTCCAGCTCCGGTGGGGACGTTCTGCGAACCGCGATTCTGGATCCGGCCCGACTGGTCCGCGCAGTGTTGGTTCTTGTCGAGCGTGGTCGGTGAGGTGTCCTGTACCGATCGCCGGGGCGTGTCGTAGATACAGACCGGTCCGAGTGCTGTGATCAGATCAAGCTGTGCCCGTCCGTCTTTGACGATACTTCCGAACTTCTCGAATCCTTTGGGCACTACCACCAACAAGGCATCGACGGCGGGCATCCGTGCAGTGACGATCTGAGTGGAGACGAGAGAATTGGCCAACAGCAGACTGAACGGCTCACGACTCTGTTCGATGAGAGGCAGTATCTGATTGTCGAGAACACTCGGGCTTCGATCGAGGAGTGTGCGCAGTTGCGGATCGGAGTTTCGTACCTGATCTGTCAATTGGCGAAGTGTGAGTGCAACTTCGGGAAGAGCGTCAACATTTTCCTCGTTCGCAGTGAACAGTGAGCGCGAGTTCTCGACGAGTGTGTTGACACGCGGTTGATCGGATTGGACAGTGCGCGCGAGCACGTCGAAGTTGTCGACGAGCGCCTGCAGATCCGGACCCAATCCGTTCAATCCCTCGCCGAGTTCGTGCGAGAGGGTTCGCAGGTCTGCCGGATCGACGGTGTCGGCAGCAGCGTTGAAATTCGCAATCACGGTTCCCAACGCGACCGGGATCGAAGTGCGCTCAGTCGGAACAACGGAACCTTCAACCAGATACGGGCCGCCGTCGGTCTGCGAGGACAACTGAACTTTCAATACCGGAACGGCGGTGTCCTGGCTGATGGCCACATGCGAATCGTTGGGGATCTGTTCGTCGGCGGCGATGCTCAACGTCATCACGACGAGGTCCTGGGCAGAGTCCACCTCCACCGACTCGACGTCGCCGACGGTGACTCCGCGATAGGCCACTTCCGAACCGGGAGCGATTCCGGCCGCGTTCTCCAATTCGACGATGACCGAGAAGGTTCCGGTGAACGGATCTCCGGCACCGACTTGCCGGAGTACGTACGTCGTGCTGACCACCGCGATGAGGAGAAAGGCGGCGATCTCGAAATAGACGGTTCGGTTCTTCATCGCGTTCCTCCTTGCAGGGGTGTCGTGATCGGCAGTTCCCGATCGGAGGCGGGCAGAGGTGGCAGTGGCGGTGCGGCGCCCGGGATTATCTCGTTGAGCACTCCGGTCACGGTGCCCTCGACATCGACGTCGAGGTCGATGTTCACGTAATCGCCTGGGCTGGCACGCTCGAGGAGCACTCTTGCGTTGTCCAGGTTGGCCATCGTCTCACCCAGTGTCGGCCCCATTGCCGAGAACTGGTCGAGGATGGGTGACAGTCGTCCGGTGATCTCGGAAATCTGGTCGGCCGACTGGTCGAGTACGGAATTGGTTGCGGTACTGAGCCGATCGGTTTCGTCGAGTAGATCGAGGAGCGGTTGTCGTTGGTCGGCGATCACGCCCAATGCGGGTGTGAGTGTGCGCAAGCCTTCGTCGATGGTGGCGCTCTCGTCTCCGATCAGAGCGCTGAGCCGGTTCAGTGAATCCAGTGCCGAATTGATCGATTCCTTTCGGTCGTCAAGTGTTCCGAGAAAAGTGTCAAGGCGTGCAAGCAGATCGCGGATCGTCTCCTCCCTGCCGTCGAGAATCTGATCAGCCTCACTGACGATGTTCTTGACCTGCGCCAACCCACTGCCGTTCAACAGAGTTCCGACGGCGCCGAGCAGTTGTGCGACATCGGGTCCGCGCACGGTCTCCGATCGCTCGATGGTGGAACCTGGTTCGAGAATGGGGCCCGCTGGATCGACCGGAACTTCGAGGTTGACGAACGCATCGCCGATCGGGGTCGACAGTTCGATCCGAGCGCGGGTGCCGACAGGTAGTTCGATGTCCGACGCGATTTCGGTATGTACCACGGCTGCAAAGGTTTGCGCGCTCATCGACGTGACTCTGCCGACGACAGCCTGCCCGATCCGCACCTCGCCGCCGACGGGAAGTAACGACGCGTCGACGAATTCCATGTTCAGCGGGTACGACTCTCCTGGCAGACCGCGTCCGAGGGGGAGGTGCTGGAAGTTGAGACTGCAGCCGGTCAATGGCGCCGCGATGACAAGTGCCACGACAACGCTCACCACGGACTTGTTCGACGCCATCAGTTGCCCCCACCGAGGATGCGTGCCAGGTCGGAGCTGCCTGCCGAAGGAAATTCGATGGGATTGACGATTCCCGGCCCTGTGCACAGCGGTATCGGCATCTTCTCGCACAGTTCTCGCGTCGTGTCGAACTGTGAGAGATCGGTGGCGACGTTCAATCGTGCTCTGGCTCGGCCTTCTTCGGTGACGAGGTTGGCGACGTTCTCGAATCCCGTTGGTGCCGTTTCGATGATCTCGCGCAGTTGATCCTGTTTGGTCGCGACTGCACCGGCCAACTGTGCGAGCGTACCCAGATCGGCGGTGACCGCCTCGCCGTGTTCGGCGAGTAGCGCTGAGACCTGTCCGAGCAACGTGGTCAGGGAATCGAGCGCCCCGCTGATGTCTTCTCGCTGGGCGCTGAACGTGCGGGCGGTGACTGTCACCGAGTTCGACAGGGAGTCGACCTTGGTCTGGTTGTCCGCGATCAACTGCACGAGGGTGTTCAGGTTCTTCACCAGTTCGGAGATGTCGGGACTTGCACCCGCCAGTACCGAACTGGCCTGTGAGATGGACCGAACGGCATCGTTGAATGCTTGCCCGTTGCCGTCCAACGCGTGGGCGCCTTCTCCGATGAGGTCACCGATCCCGCCGCCGTCGGCGCCAGGGCCGAGCGCCACCGTCAATTCGTTCACCGATGCGGTGAGTTGGTCCCACGTCAGCGGGGAGTGAGTGCGTTCGAGAGGGATCACCGCGCCGTCGGTGAGGAACTCACCGTCCTCGTAGCCGGGGCCGAGTTCGATCGTGCGGTCACTGATGACCGAGGGGGACAGGACCCAGGCCTGCGCGTCGGCGGGTATACGTGTTCCGGATGGCAGGCTCAGCGCCACTCGTACCCGGGACCCTTCCGGCGTGACGCTCTCGACCCTCCCGCTGGGAACTCCCAGAATCGTCACCGTGTTCCCGGTGAAGATAGCGTCGGTCGAGGTGAATTCGGCGGTGAGAGTGAGTCTGTGTTCGTCACGCGTGACGACCAGGACGGCACCGATCGCGCAGATCACTATCGCTGCCAGCACGGCGAGTTTCTTGACGGTCGTGGTCATCGACACCCCTGAACGAGCCCGACGACGCACAACCAGTTGTCCGGGATGAGGGTGGAGGGTGAGTTGAGGTCGAGCCAGTTGCCGTTACCGGTTGCGTTGGTGACGTAGCGGACGCTGGGGGCGAAGTTGTCGAGCAGTGTGGTCAGTGATTGTTCGTTCTCGGACAGAACTCCCGTCACCACGTGGATGTCTCCCATGACCGAGTCGATCAAAGCCTGGTTGTCGCCCAGGAACCGGGCAAGTGTGGTGCTCAACTGATTGAGGTCTTGTACAAGCGCATTCAGCACATCTCGCCGGTCGGCGATCGTGGACATCACCAGATCCGCATTCCCCAGAAGGGTTTCCAGAGTGTCCTTCTGCTCGATCAGTGTTGCGGTCGTCTGCTGCGCTCCGGTGAGAAGGGAACGGAGCGCAACGTCGTTGTCGTTGACTACTCCGGAGAGTGCGTCGATTCCCTCGAGTGAGCGGCGAATGAGTTCGGGATCGTCCGGTGAGTTGTCGGACACCACGGTCAGCATGTTTCGCAGTTGTTGCAGATCAAGGTTTTCCGACGTGGATTGTGCTCCTCGACCGAGATCGTCGAGAGTGAAGGGAACGCTCGTGTTCTCGATGGGGATGGTCGAACCTGCGGGTAACGAGCGCGATCCGTTCGGAGTGACGTCGAGCGAGCGTCGGCCGAGCAGAGTCGAGATCTTGATGTCCGCACGGGAGTCTTCGCCGAGAGTGACGCCGTCGTCGAGTCGGAAGGTGACTTCAACCGAGTTGCCGCTGACCGCCAACGAGGTGACCACCCCGCTCGGGACTCCCGCGACGTTGACCGGATCGTCCTGCGTCAACCCGGTGGCGTTGGCAAAGACGGCGTGGTACTCGTTGGTCTTGACCTTCAAGATCAGTTGAGGGACAACGAGTGCGGCCAGAACCACACCGACTCCGACGAGGATGCAGATGATTCCGTTGCGGACCGGGTTCTTGACGGTGAGCCAGTTCATCGGCACACCGCCGAACGCTCGGGGCCGCCGAGGGTCACCGATTGGTCCAGCGCGCTGAGCCGGAAGTTGCAGATGTAGATGTTCGCCCAGCTTCCGTAGCTCATCGCGATCCCCAACTGGGTGAACAGTTGATCGAAAGCGGTGATACCGGTCGCCAGCGACTCACGATTGTCGACGACGACGCGAGCCGACTGATCGATCGAAGTCAGCGCGCCAGCCAAGTCCGGTTCCACGCCCGTCACCAAGTCCTGAAGTGAAGAAGTCAGTGCGCCTGCGGAATCCACTGCGGCCGAGATCTGTTGGCGGTCCTGTGCCAAACCGCCGACCAGTGTGTCGAGCGTGTTGATCATCTCGACGAAGTTGGGTCGATTCGTCGTGGTCACGGTAAGGACCCGGTCGAGGTTGTTCAGTAGTTGGTCCAAGATCGCGTCCCGGGACGTCAAGTTCTCGGTGACGGCAACAGTGCGCTCCAGCAGGCTTTCGATGGTGGAACCTTGTCCTTGGAATACCTGGACGACCTGTGCGGCAAGCTCGTTGACTTCTGCGGGGTCAAGTGCGTCGAACAGGGGACGGAATCCGCCGAGGATGTCGGTGAGGTCGATCGCCGGCTGAGTCTGTTCCACGGGAATTGTGGCCCCGGGGGAGAGGTAGTTGCCTGTTGCGCGTTCGGCCTGTCCGGGTTCGATCGAAATTGTTCGCGCTCCCAACAGGTCTGCGTACCTCACCACAGCGCGACCGTCGGACGGAATACGTTGTGCAGATTCGAGTTCGAAGCCGACGACGGCTTGGTTGTTCACCAGCTCGACGCTGTCGACGCGCCCTACTCGCACCCCGGCGATCTGAACATCGCTGCCGGTGACCAGGCCGGAGGCATTGACGAAGACGGCCCGGTACTGCGAACTCGACCCGGAGACTGGGTTGATCAGGGTGCTCACCACAACCACGGTGGCGAGAATCGACAGTGCAGCAAACAGTCCGAACCTGATCAGAGATTTCTTCACGCTCATCCGCCCACCACCGTCGTGCCGCGAAATACCGGCCCCGCCACGAGAGTGTCCAAAGCTGTACCGCCCTGGGTGAGAGCCGAGATCAGGGACTGTTCGGCAGGGCTGCCGACCGGGCCGACGGTTCCGCCGAACGCGGTCGCGGCGGCAGGACAGTTGGGTCCGCGTGTTCCGTCGTACTGTGGGCAGTCGGTCTTTCCGTACGGATACAGATCTGTGACGGACAGCCGTAGATCGGTGCTGAGCCACGGACCATGCGCCAACGCGGGCGGGAGCTTGATCGTGAGATTGCGCAGGCCGTTGTAGAAGGTGGTGATGTGGTCCGGCCGCGAAGTGATTGCGCCGGTCAGGGAATCGGCGTCGTCGACCAAGGTGATCATGCGGTCGCGATTGTCACCGATCAGACTCGTGGCAGCAGCTCCCGTGCTGGTGCCGGCACGCAGAAGCCCCGCCAACCCGTCGGATTTCTCGACGACGGTCTTGGATGTGGTGATGGAGTTCTCGAATGCGGCGAGCATGTCCGGCGCACTCGTCGAGAGACTGTCGGCGAGGGTGGCTATGTCGTCGAGGTCGTCACCGAGTCCGTCGATGACGGGCTGCGCACCGACCAACGCTTGGTGGACTGAATCGAGCGATTCGCCGATCTGGTTTCCCTTGCCGCTCAACGCGTCCGAGACTGCCGTGAGTGCGACGTTGATGTCGGCGGGGTCGAGGGAAGAAACGAGCGAGTAGATCCGTGAGATCGATTGGTAGAGCTGGACCGCGACTTCGGACTGATCGGATACCAATTCGGTACCCGGCACGAGAGCAGGACCACGCGAGAGTCCGTCAGGTTGAATCAAGTCTACGAAGAAGTCACCGAAGATGTTGCGGGGCATCAGTCGCACCTGACTTGTCGACGGTATGTCCTCGAACGCTCCCTCGTCGATCGCGAGTGAGACAGTCGAAGCGGTGGTGCCCGGCTCGATCTCGGCCACAGCGCCGACGACGACGCCGCGGTACTGTACCGAGGATCCGACTCGCAGCGCACCGGCACTGGCGGGGACGACAGCACTGACCTGCGGTGTGGAACCGGTGGAGTCCGTACCTCTGCTGAACAAGAAGACGTAGGCGAGGATCAGGATGACCACGGCGAGTAAACCCCGCAGTGCCAGGGTGATTCGGCTGGAATTCGTGACGATCATCCGGTCAGCCCGGGTACGTGAGGTTTGAGTCCCCACAGCGCAATGGTCATCGCGACGTCGGTGAATGCAAGGAAGACGATGCTGGTGCGCAACGCTCGTCCGGCGGCTCGTCCGACGCCTTCGGGTCCACCCGTCGCGGTGTAACCGTAGTAGCAGTGCACGAGGGTCACGACGACCGCGAACACCATGACTTTTATCAAGGACAACCAGATGTCGTTGGGAGAGAGGAAAAGACTGAAGTAGTAGCCGTACGTTCCCTCCGACTGGCCTTTGACCCGGATCACCGCAAGCGCCGTTGCCATGTACGAAGCAAACAGGCCGACCAGGTACAGCGGGACCACCGCGATGAGCGCCGCGATCATTCGGGTGGTGACCAGGTACCGCAGCGAGGGAATCGCCATGACTTCGAGCGCGTCGATTTCCTCGGAGATCCGCATCGCTCCGAGCTGCGCGGTGAATCCGGTTCCGACCTTGGCTGCCAGGGTGATTGCGGCAACGAGTGGTGCCACCTCGCGAGTATTCGCGATGGCGGACATCACGCCGGACAGCGGTGCGAGGCCGACGAGGTTGAGTCCGCGGTAGCCCTCGAGTCCGATCTGGGAACCGGCGAAGAACGAGATCGCGAAGATCACGACGACGCTGCCGCCTCCGGCGAGCAGGGTGCCCGAACCGAATGCCACCTGGGCGACGAGACGGGCGACTTCACGCCAATAGCGCTTGAGGGTTGCGGGAATCGAGGTGATGACACGCGCGTGGAACGTGAACTGATCGCCGAGTCGACTCAGGCCGTCGACGGTCCGCGAACTGACCCGCTTGGCACGAATTGCGATGGGCAGGTGCATCAATAGGCACCTTTCACCGAGACGAACAGTGGGTAGAACTGAGTAATTGCGAGGTTGGCGACAAACACGAGGACAAACGAGAGCACGACGGTCTCGTTGACTGCGTCGCCGACGCCTTGAGCTCCGCGCTTGACGGTCAGGCCCTTGTAGCAGGCCACGATTCCCGAGATGAGAGCAAAGGCAACGGCTTTGATGCCGGAGACGACGAAGTCGCTGGGTTGACTGAATTGAACGAGATTGCGCAGGAAACTCTGTGCGTTGCCGTCGAGTATCAGGACGTGAACGAAGAGGCTTGCGCCCAAACCGATTACGAGAACTATCGAGTTCAGTAGGAGGCAGACGACGGCAATGGCGATCATCCGGGGTACGACCAGGCGTTCGAGCACGGGTAGACCGAGCACTTCGAGTGCATCGATTTCCTCGCGTATCGTTCGCGCTCCCAAATCTGCGCAGATTGCGGAACCGCCGACACCGGCGATGATCAGGGCGCACACCAGGGGGCCGGCCTGTCCGATGATGAGGAACGCGACGACGGCACCGCTGTACGCACCCGCGCCGATTTGATCTGCGAGCGCACCGATCTGCAGTGCTACCCCGACACCGAGGGGAATCATCACCAGAGCGGACGCGACCGAGGTGACGTGGGCGAGAAACCACATCTGGTCGAGCGCCTCACGCCAGGCGAGGCGCTTGTGTCGAAGAGATGTGAACGCCGCAACGCACACGCGAACGGTGAAGGTGAAGAGCAGTCCGATCTCGGAGAGCAGGTTCGAGAACATGTTCGTCTTGGCGGGGGAGACAGCAGTTGTTTCCCCGGTTGTTCCATTCCCGGTCGTCGTAGCTTCGGTGCTCACGCCATCCCCCTCTCCGGCCGAATCGTTCTGGTCGGGTTTCTTCGATCACACTCGGGAGCTCGAAGTGCTCCAGGTCACGTTCGGAGACGGTATCAGGAAACTGACTCTGAAGTAAGTTCCATTTCGGCCACTTCATCACCGGGCGCGAATGTCGACGCGGAACTTTCGTTTGCGTCCACGCAACCTTCCCGGCGAGAGCCCGAAATGCGGCGGGTGCACAATGAGTGAATGCCACGATCAAGCCCCATTTCCGCTTGGAAGTCCCTTCGCGAAGGCAACGAACGATTTGTCAACGACGCGTCCATTCACCCCAGCCAGGGAATCGCGGACCGCGCGAAACTCGTCGATGGGCAGCACCCCACAGCGGTGCTGTTCGGTTGCGGTGATTCGCGCGTAGCCGCCGAGATCATCTTCGACCAGGGTCTCGGCGACATGTTCGTCGTGCGCACTGCAGGTCACGTGCTCGACGATTCGGTGCTCGGTTCCATCGAGTACGCGGTTCACGTGCTCAACGTGCCGCTCATCGTCGTCCTCGGGCACGACGGTTGCGGTGCCGTGAAGGCAACGCTCGACGCCCTGGACGAGGGCGCAGTTCCCGACGGATTCATCCGCAGTGTGGTCGAGCGTGTTGCTCCGTCCATCCTGATGGGCCGCAACGAGGGCTTGTCCACCGTGGACGAACTCGAAGGCCGTCACGTCGTGGAGACCGGCTCGCTGATCATGCAGAGGTCGCGGATCATCGCCGACAAGGTGGACAAGGGTGCGTGCGCGATCGTCGGCGTCACGTACACGTTGTCCGACGGTCACATGCGAGTTCAGGGCGCGGTCGGCGACATCGGCGAGAGCGTCGAGACCGTCGAGGGTTAGATCTTCCGGGGCAGTGGTACCTGGCAGCAGACAATGGGTACCGACACGCCGCCTCAGCTGACGGTTAGTGGACCCTGCGCCAACTACCGTTGAGTCCGTGTTGGAACCTAATGGACCACTGCCCCCCGAGATCTACTGGCGTCGCCGGGCGCTGGCCATTGGTGCCGCCGTCATTGCACTGGCGTTGATCATCTGGGCGGCGTCCGCCCTCTTCGGCGGTGGAAGTGATACCCCGGAGGCCGATTCGGCCGCTGCGAGTTCCTCGCTGACGACGGACGTCTCCTTCACCCCCAACCCTTCCGGCTCCAACGCGCCGGACGGTGGCGGTGGCTCGGGTGGCGGCGCTGCCGGTGGATCAGGTGGCTCGGGCACGCAGGCTTCGGGATCGTCTTCGTCTTCGTCTTCTTCCTCTTCGTCGACCACCGGGGCTCCGGTCCCGGCCGGTCAGTGCGCCGACTCGTCGCTGGCAGTCAAGGCCACCGCAGACAAGGCGACCTTCGCTCCCGGCGAAGAGCCGTCGTTCACGATCGTCATCACCAACATCGGTTCGGCACCCTGTGATCGAGATCTGGCGGGCGGCCTTCAGCAGGTGCTCGTCTACAGCATCGACGGCAAGACCCGGTTGTGGTCCAACGTCGACTGCTACCCACAGCCCGCAGCCGACGTACGCAATCTCGCGCCCGGCGAGCAAGCTGCGTTCAAGGTCGCCTGGTCGGCCACGACGTCGACCCCCGAGTGCGCGACCGCGCAGAACCCCGAGCGCAATCCGGTGGGCGCAGGCGCTTACACGGTTGTCGGGCAGCTCGGTGCACTGCGAAGCTCCCCGGAGCCGTTCAACATCGCATGAGCGCGGGCAAGCCTGAACAGGCCCGCTAGTTGAAGGATCCGGTGATCGACGTTTCCGCGAGCCGGGAAAGTCCCTCACGGATGTGACGAGCCCACAGCCCGCCGATGCCCTCGACCGACTGCAGATCGGCAGCCGTAGCGGCCAGCAGCGACTGGAGAGTGCCGAAGGATCCGACCAACCGGTGGATTTGATGGAACTGCAATCGAGGTACACGCATCAGCACGCGATATCCGCGAGGAGTCATCGGAGTGTCGAGGGCTTCGATCGTGCCCGGATAACCGAGAACACGCGCAAGAGTCGTGAGATCGAGTAGATCGGCGTCGGTGACCCGATCGAGTGCGACGAGGACGTTGTCCATCGCCGCGGTGCCGATGGGTTCGGGACCGGCAAGATAGTCCCGAACGATGAGTTGACGTGCAATGTCGTTGTCGCCGACCAGTTCTTCGAGCTGCAGTGCCAACTGGCGACCGTCGGTGCCGAGCTCGAGGACATCCTGTTCGATTTCGATCGACACGCGGCGAACCATTTCGAGTCGCTGCACGACGGTCAACGCGTCGCGCAGAGTCACGAAATCCTCGATCTCGACCACCGACAGTTGCCGTGTCACTTCGTCGAGTCGCGCTTTGTATCGTTCGAGCGTCGCGACGGCCTGGTTGGCGCGCGAAAGTATGGTGGCCGAGCCGTCGATGACGTGCCGGATACCACCGACGTACACACTGACGATCGACATCGACTGACTGACCGAGACCACGGGATAGCCGGTTTGAATTGCCGTGCGCTCGGCGGCACGGTGCCTCGTGCCGGATTCGACGGTGGGAATCTTGTGATCGGGAACCAGCTGGACGTTGGCACGCACGATGCGTGTGCCGTCCGTCGAGAGGACAACCGCGCCGTCCATCTTCGACAGCTCACGCAATCGGGTCGGTGCGAACTCCACGTCGAGGTTGAATCCGCCGTCACACAGCGCTTCCATTTCCTCGTCGTATCCGAGGACGATCAGCGCGCCGGTACGGCCGCGCAGAATTCGTTCGAGCCCGTCTCGCAAAGCGGTACCCGGCGCCAACCTGGCGATGGTCTCTCGCAATGCCGACGACGACTGTGTGTCCGCCATCGCACTGATCATTGAGAAACTCCCTGCTGAGGTCGATGTCACTTCGGTCGGGTCCGATGCCTGCGCCGGACGGATCCCCGTTTAGATTACCTATCCATGAGTAGTACCTGGACCCTGCCTGATGACCTGACTGTCCCGGAGCCGGTCGAATTCTTTCCGGCCGCCGGCGAGAAGCTGCCTCAGCACTGGTCGAAATGCTTCGGCTGCGGCGACGACCAGCCTGCGGGAATGGCGATGAGTTTCAGGGCTGGTAACGGACTGGAAGTGACCGGTCGTCTGGAGGTCGCCAAGAAGTATCAGGGCGGTCCAGGTGTCATTCACGGCGGCATTCTGTCGACGGCATTCGACGAGGCTCAAGGTATGGCATGTATGGCTCTCGGCTCGCCGGTGGTGACCGGGCACCTCGAGATCGACTTCGCCCGGCCGATCCCGTTGGGATCGGTGCTCGAATTCCGGGCTCGCATCGACGGTGTTGTACGCCGCAAGGTCTACACCAGTGCAGAAGCGGTGATCGTCGAAGGTCCGACAGCGGATCCGGACACGGTGGTGGGAACCTCCCGCGGACTGTTTCTGACCATCACCTCGGAACACTTCGCCAAGACCAAGGAGTTCGTGGACGGCGAACCGACGTCCCCGTTCGGCACCTCGTCGGTCTGACGAGGTAGTCGGCCGAACGACGATCACTTCACCGGCGTGAGCTTGGGGCGAGACGGGGCTTGTTTGCCGCCCATCAATCCGGCGTAGGCCAGTGCCTCGGCCAGATTCGCCACTTCGTTGACGCGCATGCCGGGAATGTTCGGGCCGGAATCGACCGGCACGATGGCGCTGGTGAATCCCAGTCGGGCAGCTTCGATCAGCCGTCGGTTCACCCCGGCAACCCGTCGAACCTCCCCGGCGAGTCCGACCTCGCCGAGGATGACGAGCCCCTTGGGGACGGGTTTGGCTTTCACGGCGGAAGCGACCGCAATGGCGAGAGCCAGATCGGCACCCGGCTCGGTCATCCGCATACCGCCGACGGTCGCGGCGTAGACGTCGGCCTTCGAGATCGACACTCCGACGCGGCGTTCCAACACGGCGAGAACCATGGCCACACGGGCGGTGTCGAGCCCGCTGACGGCTCGGCGGGGTGTCGGTAGCGGCGTGGCGGCGACGAGCGCCTGAACTTCACCGAGTAGAGGTCGCTTACCGTCCATCATCACGGTGACGGCAGTGCCTTCCACAGCTTCTTCACGGTGATGCAAGAACAGGCCGGACGGATCGCTGATCTCGTTGATGCCCTGCTCGCTCAGCTCGAAGCATCCGACCTCGTCGGCCGCACCGAATCTGTTCTTCACGCCGCGGACCATGCGCAGGGTGGAGTGCTTGTCACCTTCGAAGTGCAGAACCACGTCCACGAGATGCTCGAGCGAGCGCGGACCGGCGACGGCGCCGTCCTTGGTGACGTGGCCGATCAGAAGCACCGGAATTCCACTGGCCTTGGCCAGGGAGGTCAGGGCGCTGGTGACGGCCTTGACCTGAGTCACGCCGCCAACGACCCCGTCGACGTCGGCAGCAAGCATGGTCTGCACCGAGTCGACGATGACCAGTGTCGGTTTGACCTGCTCGATGTGGCCGAGGATGGTCGCGAGATCGGATTCGGCCGCCAGATACATCCGTTCGTGGACAGAGTTGGTGCGATCTGCCCGAAGTCGAACCTGACCGGCGGACTCCTCGCCCGTGACGTACAACGCTCGATCATCCGCGCTGCGCATCGCCCAGCGGTAGACGACCTCGAGAAGTAGCGTCGATTTTCCGACGCCGGGCTCGCCCGCGAGCAGCACCACCGAACCCGGTACGACGCCACCGCCGAGGACGCGGTCCAACTCACCGATCCCCGTGGGTTTGGCCTGCGTCGAGGTGCTGTCGATCTGTGTCAGCGGCGTGGCCGGCGTCGTAGGCAGCACGGCGCTTGATCCTGCTTTGGCGAGTGAGGCGCCGGCGCGACTGGCGACGGGTGCCACTACGGCGACCTCGGTCATCGAGCCCCACGAATCGCAGTCCGGACATCTACCGACCCACTTGGGCACTACCGACTGGCATTCGGAGCAGCGGTAGTTCGATTTCACTTTGGCCACCGGGACAGACTAGAGGCGGGGTCCGACATGGACCCCGCCTCTAGTGTGATTTTGAAGTTGTTCTGCGAGGCGCATTGTGCGCCTTGATAATTCGAGGCTCAGTGCCCAGCTTCTGCAACGTCGGGCGACTTGTCCGACTCGTTGCGCTCGAGCTGCGGGCCTGCGTCGACAGGTACGTCGACGGTGACCGATCCGGCCTTCTCGAACTTGAAGGTGATCGGGACGGTCAAGCCGGGGCGAACGCCTGCCTTGATGTCCTGCAGAACGACGAGAGAGAGCGCAGCGGGTGCGTCGTCGTTCTCTTCGTTGTTCTTGATCTGGGTCTCGGCCTCGGTCGCGGCGCCTTCGCCTGCGGGCAACTGACCGGCCTGCAGCGACGTCTGCGGCTTGATCGTCAAGCCACCTACCTCTTCACCTGCGATGACGCGTGCTGCGTAATCGGTGGTGATGCTGACGAGCTTGTCCGTGGTCTCGGCGCTGTCGTTCACGACGGTGAACGCGAGCACGGCATTGCCGCCCGGCTCGATGCTGTACTCCTCGGACGAGGGGTAAGCGATGTGCACGTTGCGCAGTGCGATCTCACCGAGGTCGGCGCTGTTGCCGTTCACGGCGGCCTGCTGGACGGCGGTCTGGCTCACCTGTCCGGAACCGCAAGCGGACAGCGCGATGGCTGCGCCTGCAGCCAGTGCAATGGCGGTAGCGACTCGACGAGTCGGCTTACGGATAGCAGTCACGATTTGTCCTCCACGGCGTCAGGTTCGCACTCCACTAGGCAGAGTAGTAGATAAGGTCCCGCGGGCTGGCCGTCGGGTCGCCACAACGGTTGTCTGCGTGGGCTTTCAGTCCGTTACGCAGGGGTGCTCCAGACCAGTTGAATGCACGTACAACAAGCCCTGTCAACCCCTACGCTCGAGCAAGGATGCCCCTGACCTGCACAGTTGATGAGTGGTCGGTTCTTTCACGTGTTAAACTAGTGGAATCGAAAGGGGCACGGGACACATGATTTTCAAGGTCGGAGACACCGTCGTATACCCCCATCACGGTGCGGCGCTGATCGAAGCTATCGAAACCCGCACCATCAAGGGTGAGCAGAAGGAGTACCTGGTTCTGAAGGTCGCTCAAGGCGATCTCACAGTACGGGTTCCTGCAGACAACGCAGAGTACGTCGGAGTTCGTGACGTGGTCGGCCAAGAAGGCCTCGACAAGGTTTTCCAGGTTCTGCGAGCACCGCACACCGAAGAGCCCACCAACTGGTCTCGTCGATACAAGGCAAATCTCGAGAAGCTTGCCTCAGGTGACGTGAACAAGGTTGCAGAAGTTGTTCGTGACCTGTGGCGTCGTGAGCAGGACCGCGGACTTTCCGCTGGTGAGAAGCGCATGCTCGCCAAGGCTCGTCAGATTCTCGTCGGAGAGCTCGCGCTCGCCGAGGGCACTGACACCGAGAAGGCAGAGACCATTCTCGACGAGGTCCTCGCGGCCGCGTCCTGACTGCAACACAACAAAGCTGACAGTGGCAGTAGTAGCCCTGGTACCTGCCGCAGGTCGGGGAGTGCGATTGGGCGAGAAATTGCCCAAGGCATTTGTCGAACTCGGTGGGTGCACCATGCTTGCACGCGCGGTCGATGGACTCCGGAAATCCGGAGCGATCGACCGCGTTGTTGTCATTGTGCCGCCTGAACTGGTCGAATCCGTCGTAGCCGACCTCGGTCGTGCAGCGGACGTCGACGTCGTCGGCGGTGGTGCCGAAAGAACCGATTCGGTTCGAGCCGGCCTCAGCGCTGCCGGCGACGCAGATTTTGTACTCGTGCACGATGCCGCACGGGCATTGACACCGCCGGCGTTGATCGCGCGCGTCGTCGGAACTCTCCGAGCCGGCAGCTCCGCTGTCATCCCGGTACTTCCGGTTACCGACACGATCAAGTCGGTCGACGTACTCGGCGCAGTCACCGGTACGCCTCTGCGTTCGGAGTTGCGTGCGGTTCAAACTCCCCAAGGATTCTCCACCGACGTCCTGCGCAGTGCGTACGACGCCGGTGACGTCGCCGCGACCGACGACGCCGCTCTGGTCGAGCGTCTCGGTGTTTCGGTGCAGACGATTCCCGGCGACGCTCTCGCCTTCAAGATCACCACTCCGCTCGACCTGGTCCTTGCACGGGCGCTCCTGAGTTCGGAGACAGCGTTGAGTGCGGATTCACAGGACGGAAATTAGATGCGCGTCGGTCTCGGCACGGATGTTCATCCCATCGAGGTCGGTCGTCCTTGCTGGATGGCCGGGTTGCTGTTCGAGGAAGCAGACGGGTGCTCGGGCCATTCGGACGGCGATGTCGCCGTCCACGCGCTGTGTGACGCGTTGCTCTCTGCGGCGGGCCTCGGTGACCTCGGTTCGGTTTTCGGCACCGGCAGGCCCGAATGGGACGGCGTGAGCGGCGCTCGAATGCTTGCCGAGGTTCGCCGACTGCTCGAAGAGAACCAGTTCGCCGTCGGCAACGCCGCGGTGCAGGTCATCGGCAACCGTCCGAAGATCGGGCCGCGTCGCGACGAGGCGCAGAAGGTGCTTTCCGAGATACTGGGCGCGCCTGTTTCGGTGTCCGCGACCACCACGGACGGCCTCGGCTTGACCGGTCGAGGCGAGGGGATCGCCGCCATGGCCACCGCGTTGGTCATGACAACCGAACACGACAGGTAAGATCGCTGGTCGTGACCCTGCGCCTATACGACACCGGTACGCGGGCCCTTCGGGATTTTGTTCCGTTGGCCCCCGGACATGCATCGGTGTACCTGTGTGGGGCGACAGTTCAGGGTGATCCTCACATCGGACACGTACGCAGCGGCGTCGCTTTCGACGTGCTGCGTCGCTGGCTGTTGGCGCACGGCAACGACGTTGCCTTCGTGCGCAACGTGACGGACATCGACGACAAGATTCTCAACAAGGCCGCCGGCGCCGGTCGACCTTGGTGGGAGTGGGCGGCGACGTTCGAGCGGTCGTTCACGTGGGCCTACGACCAACTGGGTGTGCTGCCACCGTCCATCGAGCCACGGGCCACCGGCCACGTGACGCAGATGGTCGAGATGATGGAACGTCTGATCGAGAACGGCCACGCGTACGCGGCGGGCGGTGACGTCTACTTCGACGTGCAGAGCTACCCCGAGTACGGCGCACTGTCCGGCCACAAACTCGACGACGTTCATCAGGGCGAGAGCGCTGCCGAGGGAAAGCGTGATCCTCGCGACTTCACCCTCTGGAAGGCCGTCAAGCCCGGTGAGCCCTCATGGCCGACACCGTGGGGACCCGGCCGTCCGGGCTGGCACCTCGAGTGCTCGGCCATGGCGGAGTTCTATCTCGGGGCGGCATTCGACATCCATTGTGGTGGACGCGATCTCGTCTTTCCGCACCACGAGAACGAAATTGCGCAGGCCAAGTGCGCCGGCGACGATTTCGCTCAGTACTGGTTGCACAACGGCTGGGTCACGATGAGTGGCGAGAAGATGTCCAAGTCGTTGGGCAACGTTCTCTCGGTGCCGAACGTGCTCAAGAAGGTTCGTCCGCAAGAACTTCGGTACTACCTCGGTAGTGCGCACTACCGTTCCAATCTCGAGTACTCGGACGAGGCGTTGGACGAAAGTGCGAAGTCCTACCAGGGGCTCGAGTCGTTCGTCCTGCGCACACACAAGCGTGCGGGCGGCGTCGAACTCGGTACGTGGACCGAAGGTTTCGCGGCGGCTCTCGACAACGACTTGTCGGTGCCGATCGCGTTGGCCGAGATTCACGGCAAGGCGAGCGAGGGTAATTCCGCGCTCGCTGCCGGTGATCTCGACGCGGCTCGGGTGGCTGCCGGCCAGGTGCGGGCCATGCTCGCGATCCTGGGCGTCGACCCACTCGACGAGCATTGGACGCAGTCCGGTGGCGACACCGAGACGGCAATGGAAGCTTTGGACGTGTTGGTGCGGGCCGATCTCGATCGTCGGCAGCAGGCACGTACGGAAAAGAACTGGGCGGTGGCGGACGAGGTTCGCGATCGCCTCATCAAGGCGGGTATCGAAGTAACCGATACTCCCGACGGACCCGAATGGTCCCTTAAGGCAGGGCAGTAACAATGGCTGGAAACTCGAGCAGGCGCGGCGCAGTCCGTAAGGGCGGCACCAAGAAGGGCCAGGTTGCCGGTTCCGGCGGTAAGCACCGTCGCGGTCTCGAAGGGCGTGGCGCTACGCCGCCCGCCGAGGCACGCACCAAGCATCCCGCGGCAAAGCGTGCAGCGCGCGCCGCACGTGCCGACGAGAAGCAGGGCCGCGGTGGCCGTCCGGGTCCGGGCCGCAAGGTTCTCGACGGTCCCGAGACAGTGCTCGGACGCAACCCGGTGGTCGAGTGCCTACGCGCCGGCGTTCCGGCGACTGCACTGTGGGTCGCCGTCGGCACCGAGAGCGACGATCGACTGAAGGAATCCGTTCAGCTCGCTGCGGATGCCGGCATCTCGATCCTCGAGGTCCCCCGCACCGATCTGGATCGCCTCAGCGCCAACGGTCTTCACCAAGGCATCGCCCTGCAGGTTCCGCCGTACCGCTACGCGCACCCGGACGATCTTCTCTCGGAGGCACGCAAGCATGCCGAGCCGCCGCTGCTCGTCGCGCTGGACAACATCACCGATCCCCGCAACCTGGGTGCCGTCGTGCGCTCGGTCGCAGCTTTCGGTGGACACGGCGTCGTGATTCCGGAGCGTCGTAGCGCGAGCGTGAGTGCTGTCGCTTGGCGCACCAGCGCCGGCGCTGCCGCTCGTTTGCCGATTGCTCGGGCAACCAACCTCACCCGCACGCTCAAGGACTGGGCATCGAAGGGTGTTCAGGTCGTCGGTCTCGACGCCGAGGGCGACACCACTCTCGACGATTTCGACGGCAGCGGTCCCGTTGTGATCGTGGTCGGTTCCGAGGGCAAGGGCCTTTCGCGCCTCGTCCGCGAGAACTGCGACGCGATCCTGTCGATTCCGATGGCCGGTCCGGTCGAGTCGCTCAACGCCTCGGTTGCCGCCGGAGTCGTCCTGGCGGACATCGCCCGCAGGCGTCGTAGCAGCTGAGTTGTAACGGCTTTCGGGTGAGTCTGGCGGGGTTCTAGCTCCGTACCGACCAGGCTTCCCACAGTGCAGCGTAGGAACCGTCCGCGCCGATCAGTTCGTCATGTGTCCCGCTCTCGACTACGCGGCCACCGCTCATGACGAGTATGCGATCGGCGCGGACTGCTTGGCTCAGCCGGTGTGCGATCACCACGGCGGTCCGGCCGGTGACTGCGAGCTCGGCTGCCTGATCGAGTAGACCGGCTGCGGTGGTTCCGGCTTCGGCAGTCGCCTCGTCGAGGATGACGACGGGAGGATCGAGCAGAGCCAGTCGGACGAGGGCTATGTGCTGTGCCTGCGCCGCCGTCAACTGGTACCCACCGGCCCCGACCCTGGTCTCGAGTCCGTCCGGAAGTTCATGAATCCATTGAGCTTTCATCGTGTCGACGGCTTCGGCGATCTTCGCATCGTCCGAATCTGGTGCACACAACCGGAGATCGTCGGCGATCGTCCCGACGAACACGTGAACTTCCTGGCTGACGAGGACGACTTCGTGCCGAAGTTCGGCATCACTCAGGTCGTCAATCAGTGTGCCGTCGACGGTGATTCGCCCGTCCCCGACGGGAATGATGCCGGCAATCAGTTTGGCGAGCGTGGTCTTTCCGGCGCCGCTGCTTCCGACGACGGCGATTCGTTCCCCCGGTGCGATCGAGATCGAGATCGAATCGATCACCGGGGTGGAGTTGTCGTACGAGTAGGAAACCCGGTCCACCTCGACGCCGATGGGTTCGGACCGAGCCGAGGCAGGAATGCTCGTGGGCCGCCCGGGCATCGCGGTGACTCCGATCAGGCGAGCCAGGCTGGCACCCGCATCCTGCAATTCGTCGATGTTCGAGAGAAATACCGCGATGGGGCTGAACAGACTGTGGAAGTAGAGGGCGGCGGCGGTAGCGGCCCCGATGGACACCGAGCCTGTGGTCACGAGCCAGTAGCCGACGCTCAGGACGGCGGCCAGTCCGAGCAGTTCGGCGCCGTTGAGTTGGGCGAAGAAGTTGGTGCGCAGGCGAACTGCCTGCATGTCGAAGCTGATGGCATGCTCGGAGGTCTCGGCGATTCGGTCGATGTGCTCGTCTGTTCGCCGCAGGGCAGTGACAGTTCCTGCGCCTCCGAGAGTTTCGATGAGCTGTTGTCCCCGCCTGGCCTGCGCAGCGCGAGAGCGTCGGTAGACGGGTCCGGAGCGTCGGAGGAAATGACGAAGAGCGAAATAGTGAATCGGCGCAACGGCAACGATTGCCACGGTGAAGCGCCAATCGATCACTCCCACACCGACAAGCGTCAGTGAAATCATGAACAGGGCAGACACGGTGGCGGGTAGTACTCGCGCGATGACGGTGTTTACCGCTTCGACGTCGCCCGAGACCCGGGAAATCAGATCACCGGTTCCGGCATCCTCGACCAGTGACGACGGCTGCGCGAGGGTGGCGGCGAACACGTCCTCGCGAAGATCGGCCAGCACGTTCTGCGCGACGTTCGCCAGAAGCTGTGTGCTCCACCAGGTCAGCGCAACCCCTGCTGCCGCTGCGCCGAGCATGAACGCGGTGATACGCAGGAGTGAGGCAAACGGTTTGCCCTCCGTGACCGCATCGACCATGAGTCCGAGCAGTGCCGGGGTGGACAGGCCGCAGGCCGTAGCAGAGAGAAGCACGACGGTCGTGAGTGCGAGCGCTCGCTTGCGTGGCCGAAGCAGTGCGATCAATGCGCGGACGGTCTGCTTGGTCGACGCGATCGGCAGGGCAGATACAACCGGAACAGCAGATGCATCCGGAAGGGTATCGGTCACAGCGACTCTCCCTCCCGAACGCCGTGGTCGATCGTGACGACACGGTCACACGAATGGAGCAGGGTCGGGCTCGAGGTGATCACCAGAATGGCCTTGTCGGGGAAGTTTCTCAGCGAGTGTGCAATTCGATGCTCGGTGACAGAGTCCACGGAAGTGGTGGGTTCGTGGAGGACCAGGATCGGCTGGGGTTGATGGAGAGCGCGGGCGAGGAGAAGGCGTTGGCGTTGACCTCCGGAGAGTTTTTTTCCTTGCTCGCCTACCTCGGAGAGGTGGCCGTCGGGCAGATGCGTCAACACGTCGTCGAGCGCAGATGACGTCATTGCCGACGAGTCGACGTTCGGTGCAGCCAGATTGTCGAAGACGGTGCCGGTGAACACGGTTCCTTCATGGGCGGAGACGAACACCTGATCACGAACTCCGTCCGGGCCGAGGTCGGTTGCATCGGTGCCGAATACGAAGTAAGAGTCGGGGGCGAGCGGGGTCTGATAGGCGAGTTGTCGTGCCAGTCGGTCGGCGGAATCGTCAGCGCGCACACCCACCACTTCTCCGCGGCGAGCTGAGACGACGGTTCCGTTGTCCGCCGAAATCAATAGGGCGTCTTCAGTTCTGGCAGGTTCGGTCGCGGCCGTGGGGGCCAGCGATTCGATCAGGTGTGGCTCGGCCAACAGTTCGGACAGTCTGCGCGCGGAACCTCGCTTGGCAGCGAGTTCGGCACCGAAGAACCCCAGCGTTTCCATCGGACCGGCAATCACTCTGCTCAAGCCGACAACGGTGACGAAGTTGCCCACGGTGATCGTGCCTTGATGCGCCATCCACGCGGCTCCAAGCGCAACCGAAGCCAGCACCAACGCGGAGACCCCGGAATTGAGCGCGGTCAGGCTGGACATTGCTCTGACCGTCCGGATCGCTGCCTTCATCGACTCCCGGCTCGCGTTGACGTATCGCGACAGGGCGGTGGGTTCAGCCCCGAAACCCTTCAGCACCCGCAGTCCCAGCGTGAAATCCGTTGCAAGCATGCCTGCCTCGGCTGCCTTCTTCTGCTCTGCATACACGCGCTCGTCCAACGGACCGCTGATCTTGTGGATGAATATGAGCTGCGCAGCGGTGATGAGTACGACGATCAGTGCGAGCGGCCACGAGACGAAGGCAAGCGAAATCACTGCCGCGGCGAGCCCCGCAAATGCCGAGCCCTGTTCGGCGACAACCCAGGAGAAGCCCGAGACGTGTGAGGCATCCGAGGTAGAGATGGTGAGAACTTCACCGGTCGAACGCTGAGCTTTCATCCCCCTGGCATCGAGTACTCGTCTGGCAGCATTCAGTCGTAGGTCGTGTTCGCCGTAGACGAAGACCTGCGTGTTCAGGCGAACTGCGATGCGCCACGACAGAGCGAGTCCCACGAACAGAGCACACAGCACCGCAAGCCACACGAGAAGTGCTGTGCTGTCGGACTTTCCGATTGCCCGGTCGACGACGGTGCCGATCAGCACCGGGATGAGGGCTTGAGCTACCTGATACGACGCCTGCCCGGTGACGGCTGCAACCAGTCGCGGGCCGCGTCCGGAGGAGAATGATCCGACTCGGATCATCTCCATCGGACCGGAACGAGTTTCGGGCAGCGCTGACACTCGTGAAACTCCTCGCCCAGATCTGAACACTCGTTGTGCAGTTCTACGGTAGAGCCGGTGCGAGTGCGGAAAGTGCTCGCAGATGCCAAGGGCTACGCGGCAGCGGACAGATGGAGTATCGACACCCCATTACCGGGATCGGGTCTCGATATACCTGGCTGGTCGAAACAAAGTACGTTTGCGAAGAGAGCTGACAGAAGATGAAGAGCACTACCCGAATAGTGGCTGCGTTGGCCGCGATTGCCCTGCTCGCAGGCTGCCAGAGCAGCACCGAGTCAACAGCGTCGGAGGGCACGACGCAGTTGGCCGAGGCCGGCGCGCTGCCGGTCACCGTTGATCACGCGTACGGGTCGACCACCATCGAGACCGAACCTCAGCGGATCGTGACGATCGGCTGGAACAGCCAGGATTCGGTCCTCGCACTGGGCAAGACACCCGTCGCCATGGAGTCGTTCAGTGGGGCAGGCTTGGAGAACGGCATCCTGCCGTGGGACGAAGAATTGTTGGGCGATGTCGAACCCACGTTGCTCGACAGCACGTCCGGTGTGCCGTTCGAGCAGATCCTGGCGTTGGAGCCGGACGTGATCATCGCAGTGGTCTCGGGAATCACCGAAGACGACTATGCACGTCTTTCCCAGATCGCACCCACCATTCCGTTCAAGGAGACCGCATGGGCGACCACGTGGCAGGAACAGTTGTCGACCATCGGATCAGTACTCGGCCAACCGAAGCGGGCTGCCGAGCTGATCGAGGAAACTGACGATTCCATAGCCGACCTGGCTGCCGGATCCCCCAATCTGAACGGGAAAACCTTGACCTTCCTCTCGGGAAACATCGACGGCCTCACCAATTACTGCGCTGACGACGGCCGAGTCATCCTGATGTCCCAGCTCGGACTGAAGCAGTCGGCCGGAAGCGCAGAGCTGTGCGGCGACACCCAGGGGTCGGTGACTGCATCGCGCGAACAGTACAACGAACTGGACGCGGACGTGATCGTGCTCAACGACGCGAGTGGTCAGGGGCTACCCGGATTGATGGGGGACAAGTTGTTTGCCGACCTGCCGGCAGTCAAGGACGGCAGGCTGATTCAGCAGCTCGGTCTGGCGCGAGTCATGGCCTTGGCGTCACCCACGTCGCTGAGCGTCAAATATGCTTTCGCGGAACTGGTCTCGAAGATGAACGGGTTCTGACCAGTTAGGCTGACAACTCGCACGCGTCCGAGTAGTAGTTCTTCGGTGTGCGTCCGGTGACCTTGCGGAACACGCTGGTGAAGGCGCTGGGGGTTTCGTATCCGACGCGACGGCTTACCGTCGAAACAGGAACGCCCGCAGCGAGATAGGACATCGCAGCGCGGACGCGAACTTGAATTCGCCACTCGGTGAAGGACATCCCCGTGCCTTGAGAGAACACGCGGCTCAGGGTGCGGGGGCTTCCGCCGACCACGTAGGCCCAATCGGCAAGCCCGCGTTGATCGGCGGGGTCGGCGATCAGGCGGCGTGCGACGGCGAGGGCCCGGGGATCGGCGGGCATCGGTACTGCGACATCAGCCGCCTCGATGGGCGCGAGCGTGTCGAAGACTACGGATTCGGCGCGCAAGCGAGCCTCGGTAGGCATATTTCGCTGGTGCAGATGGATGAGCATCGTCTTGACGACGTCGTCGATGCCGATGATCGCGGGTTTTGTCCACGGGTGGGGGAACGACTCGGGCCGGAAATAGGTGAAACGAGCCTCGGTGGATGCGCCGAGCGTGATGCGCCGTGGAGTTCCAGCCGGAATCCACATGCCGACCGTCGGTGGTATCTGCCAACGAACGTCGTCGATGTACGCGCTCATCTCGCCGGAAGCGCCCCAGAGGAGTTCGTGTTCGGGATGGCGGATCTCACGCCACGCGCGCTTCTGATCACGCCCGATGGTGGACGTCGTCATCGAGAAGGGGAGCGGAACGTACCGGCCTGCCGGCACAGCCCAGTACGGAAATCCTGTGGAACTCATCGATGGATCATACCGCGAATGACTTAGGTAATGCTTTCCTATTTGGTTCTTTGATGCAGGCGCGACGGAGTGTGATCGCCACAAAAGATCGAGGGTGGCACCGAGTCCGAAGACTCGATGCCACCCTCGAACACATTCCCCGACGGAGTGTTTACAGGTGGAGCAGGCGGAGCGAGTGAATCAGCTGCCGTTGGCCAGGACACCGCTGATGATGTCGGAGATGAAGCCGGCCGGGTTGTCGAGGATGGAGGATCCGGCCGAACCGGTTCCGCCCTCGCCGTCAGAAGAGCCGAAGCCCAGATCTGCCGAGCCCGATGCGGCCGCCTCGCCGGGGTTCTTGGCGCGGATCTTGGCGTAGACGCCGCTGATGTTCTGTTCGGTATTGAACGTCGAGATACCGATCGAGCTCGACATTTCCTGGTACGAGCCGATCGGTGCATCGTCGGCGACGAGGTACTGCGCCTCGATCGTCACGGTCTTGCTTCCGGTGGGTGAGATCAGCCAGCCGGTGCTGGGCACATTCACGGTTCGGGCGGCAGTGTCAACCGAAGGCGTGACGGATTCGGTCTTCTGACCGCCGATCAAGTGCCACGCGTTGACCGTTGCCGTGCCCTGGATGTACTTGAACGTGGCGGGGTAGCGGTCGACGAACTGGTCGACGTAACGCTCGGGGTGGCCTGTTGTGGAGATGACCGTGCGCACGGTGACTTTGCCGCCGGGTGCAACTTCGCCGTCGCCCACGATGCTCTTGGTGATTCGGACGTTGGAGGAGTTGACCGTTGCCGCGGACGGGTGGGTGGCATCGGCGCTCGCGGTGCCTGCGGTCATCACGAGTCCGCTGGTGGCAAGTGCAGCGATTGCGATTCCGGTGAGTGTTTTGCGCATTGAAAAACGTGACATGAAATTCTCCGTTCGAGGGGTTCACGCTGACGGCGATGGGATGACTCTTCAAAGGTTGCGCCGCGGTAACCATTGAAACCTATCGGACGCTTGCCTATGTATCAGTTCGGCAGAATTTACGGAAAAGTCCGAATTGAGAGGACTTTTTCGGTGTCGATTGCCTGCCGTTAACTGATTGTCGACTATTTCGACGAAAAGCTGGGCGAATGTCCAGGTCGACTGTATCGTACTTCGAGAGTCGGGTTGCAACAAGTTCCAGTAATCAATGAATTCGGTTGTCCTGGAACCACACAGAGTGGAGATTGTTCGTGGCAAAGTTTGGATCCAGGAATCGTAGTCTGTCCACCGTTGGAGCTGGTTTGGGGGTGATTGCTCTTGCTGTGGGCGCAAGCGCGCTGGGTGCGGGAGTCGCGACTGCCGAGACAGCAACTTCCGGTGCCTACACATTTACTCGCACCGTGGACAATGCGTCGCCGAAGATCGGTGACACGATCACCTACACGACAGTGTCGAAGAAGAGCGGAATCGACGGGTATATCAGCAGGTTCACCGAGACGCATGCCGCATGCTTGACCTTTGTCCCGGGCTCGGCGAAGGTCACGAAGTTTCACGTTGGCGGGACGATGACCGAAACCACTGAAACGCCGGAACTGACAGCCACGACGCTCGAGGTGACCAGTGCCGGCTGGATCAACAACGGCAGCAAACCGGTGACCATGAAGACCAGCTACACGGTTACTGCTTCGTGTGCGCCGGGAACCGTGTACGGAAGTGGATTGGCGGTAGGTGCCACGGTGATGGGCAACGGATTCCAGTCGAGTGCGAATTTCGCCAACTTGGGCCCGTCCATCACTGTCCGCGCCGCGGATGTGGTCGATCCGGTTGACCCGGTTGATCCCGTTGATCCGGTTGATCCCACTGGCCCCGGAACCGGTGGCGGAATCGGATCGCTCGGCTCGTTGAGTGGTGGCCTCGGTTCCCTCAGCGGCCTGTTCGGTTCGAGCTAGGCGAGAGTTGTGAAACGGCGGGCCGAGACTGTCGTGGTCTCGGCCCGCCGCGGTTGTTCGGTGATCGGGTATTCAAACCATCAGGTGCTCAGCCGAATTCGATCGAGGTGTTGATTTCTTCCACCTGGTTGGAGGTCTGCATGTTCGTCGTGTCGGTGAACTGGTTTGCAAAGCTGACCAGGTAGACCGGCGAGTTGTCGTCGGCTTGGTAAGCGACGACCGTCATGACGGCGTAGAGCGGAACGTCCAGGTTTGGGGCGGTCCAGGTTCCGGAGAGGCGGAAACCCTGCTGTCCGTCGACGTCGATCTCGGTGTACTTCACCTCGGTCCACCCGTCGAGAGTGGCGATCGTTTCACGCGCAGCGGCAAGAACCTCGTCTTTTGTTGCGGTGCCCTGGTTTTCGACCGTCACCGTGGTGTTCGGCATGAAACCGCTGGGTTCCTGGCTGTTGCTGGACAACGCGTCCGTAACGCCGGCAGGGATGTTCTCGCCGTGAGTCCAGCTCGGCGGGAGGCTGACGCTGATGCTCGGCGCTTCGGGGTCGTCGCCGGTTTCGATCGTCGTCCGCTCACCGATGAACGGTGTTCCGTCCCGTAAAGTCGGCTTCGCGGCAGCGGCAGACGGTGAGGATGCAGAGCTTTCGGAAGCGGTGGTCTCACTGGTGTTGGTATCACTGGAGACGGCGTCGCCGCTTTCCGAACTGCTGCATCCGGACAAGACGAGTGCAGCAGTGATCAGTGACGCTATTCCGAGAGCAAGTGTGCTGCTCTTAGGGCTCATAGTGTGACAGTCCTTCAGGTTCTGGCGACGGCCGAGCGCCGCCGGCAGCATTGCTGGCGCGGCTGAGACTATCAGCGCTACGACGGCCGAGTAGTGGCCTTGAAGGTAATGGTGCTGCCGGGCCGCAGCTGTGCCAGCGACGCAATCCCGGCGTCGGAAACGACGGCGATGACCGGGTATCCGCCGGTCACGGGATGGTCGGCGAGGAACACGACGGGCTGGCCGCCTGGTGGCACCTGGATGGATCCCGTCACGACGCCTTCGCTCGGCAATTCCCCGGTGCGTGAGCGATGCAAAGGCCCTTGGCCCTGTAGCCGGACCCCGACTCGGTTGGTGTGTTCGGTGACTTTCCACGTGGTGTGAAGGAGCGCGTGAACGGATGCGGCGGTGAACCAGGAATTTCGGGGGCCGAGCGTGATCTCGATCGGAACCGCGCCGAGTGCAGGTGCCGGCGGTGGAATCAACTCTTCGGTGGGCCACGTCCCTTCCTCGGCCCCGAGGAGGACTAGATCGCCGGCGGCGAGCGGCGGCGGCCCGAGTCCGGAGAGCGTGTCGGTGGATCTGCTTCCGAGTACCTGCGGGACGTCGACGCCACCGCGTGCAGAGATATACGTTCTCAACCCGGTTGTGCTGTAACCCAATTCGAGAATGCTGCCACTACCCAGATGGATGCTCGCGTAGTCAGGTGCCGGCCGTCCGTCGACGGCCAGCGGCACCCGCGCGCCTGTCGCTGCCACCGTCATCGAACCGACGGCCCGCATAGCGAAACCCCCAGCGGTGACTTCGATGGTTGCTGCTCGAAAAGTGTTGCCTACGAGTCTGTTGGCGCTGTCATGCGAGATCATGTCGACGGCGCCGGATCTTCCGACCCCGAGGGCGCCGTAGCCTCTCCGCCCGCGGTCCTGAACTGTGGCGAGCGGGCCGGTACGCGCAACCTCGAGCCAGGCCATGAATCCATTGTCCCGCAACAGCGCGGTGAAGACACCAAAATCATGCTTGCACCAAAATCATGCACGGACAAAGGTGACTGTGGTGCCGGGTAGAAGCAGCGCCGGCGGGCGGCGCTCGGCATCCCACACCGACAGTTCAGTCGTTCCGATCAACTGCCACCCGCCTGGGGAACTACGCGGGTAGACGCCCGAGAACGGTCCGGCCAACCCGACTGCACCGGCGGGGACCTGCCTGCGCGGGTCCGATCGACGTGGAACTTCGAGCTTTCTCTCGTTGCTGGTCAGATACGCGAAGCCGGGGGCGAAACCGATGAACGCGACGGTCCACGACGCAGACGTGTGAGCATCGATCACACCGTCGACCCCGAGTCCGGTCAGCTTGCCCACCTCTACGAGATCGGGGCCGTCGTAGCGGACCGGAATCTCGACAGCAGACCCGCTCTCGTCTGCTGTGAGTTCGATCGGTACGGCCCCACGTACCCATTTCTCCACCAGTTGGTGCGCGGTGATCGTGTTGTCGTACTCGATCAAGATGGTTCGCGCCGCGGGAATCAGGTCGATCACGCCGGGGATCCGACTGGCGTCGAGAGCCCTGAAGTTGCCCAGCACGCTCGGCAGTTCGTCGTACTCGACGAGGACTGCGGATTCACCGGCGGGCAGGCTCGTGATCATGTGAACGGCGTGATCTCGACGTCGGAAGATTCGAGGAGAGCACGGATTGCCACGGCCATGTCGACGGCTGCCGGACTGTCACCGTGCACGCACACCGATGCGGCAGCGACTTTCAACGTGCTCCCGTCGACGGCGTCCAACTCGCCGTCGACGACCATTCGCCGAACCCGTTCTGCAACAAGCGTCGGGTCGTGCAGAACGGCGCCCGACTCGGTGCGGGGGACCAGGGTGCCTTCCGCCGTGTACGCACGATCGGCAAAAGCCTCGGCGACGATCTCGAGGCCGGCCTCGCGCGCCTCTTCCAGAAACACCGAACCCGGTAGTCCGAGAACAGGTAGCGAACTGTCGTAGGCAACGACGGCGGCGACCACGGCCCGCGCCTGCCGTCGGTGATGGACTATTGCGTTGTAGAGCGCGCCGTGGGGTTTGACGTACGTGACCCGCGATCCGGCGACACGAGCCAAACCGTCGAGTGCCCCTATTTGATAAATGACGTCGGCGGTGAGGTCCTTCGGGGAGACGTCGATGAAGCGTCTGCCGAAACCGGCGAGGTCTCGGTACCCCACCTGCGCGCCGATCCGGACGCCGCGGGTGGCGGCGGATTCGCAAGTCGCCAACAGCGTCGTCGGGTCGCCGGCATGGAATCCGCAGGCGATGTTCGCGCTGGTGACAAGTTCGAGCATGGCGTCGTCGTCGCCCAGGGTCCAGGCTCCGAAGCCCTCGCCGAGGTCGCTGTTCAGATCAACGCTGTAACCCATACCTCGATTCTAGGTAGGTATGGGCTCTCGGTGTTCAGGCGTGCGCCGGAATCCGTCCGGCATTCTTGCGACGTGCGGATCCGAAGAGTCGGCATATCAGGTAGATCACGAACGAGACCGAGGTGACGAAACTCGAGACGGGAACGCCGGGGGCCAGCGAGAGAAGGATGCCGCCGACGGCTGCCAGTTCGGCGAACACGACGGAGAGGATCGTGGCCTTGAGTGGGCTTGCCGTGACGTACGCGGCGGCCGCTGCGGGGGTGATCAGCAGCGACATCACCAGCAGAGCACCGACGATCTGTACGCCGAGTGCTGCGGTGATGCCGACCAACACTGCGAACACGATCGACAGTGCCCGAACCGGAACACCGCGAGCTGCAGCAACTTCGGGGTCGGTGCTTGCGAACAGCAAAGGGCGGTAGATGAATCCGAGTGTGCCGATCACGATGACCGCGCACAGCAGCAGAAGTTCGAGACCGCTGTTTCCCGGCGCCACGATCTGTCCGACCAACAACGAGAAGCTGGTTCCCGTGCGACCGTCGTACGCCCAGAGGAACAACACCGACAGGCCGAGGCCGAAAGCCATGATCACGCCGATCACCGAATCTCGGTCGCGCGCTTTGGCTCCGAGCAGTCCGAACAGCACTGCCGCGACCACGGATCCGACGATGGCACCGAAGCCGACGCCCACACCGACGAGAAGTGCGGCGGATGCGCCCGTCAGTGACAGCTCACTCGTTCCGTGCACCGAGAACGACATCTGACGGCTCACGATCAGCGGCCCGATGATGCCCGCCAACAATCCGAGGATGGCACCGGCAATCAACGCCTGTTGGACGAAGTCGTACTGCAGTAGGTCGACGGTGGCGGACACGTCGAACATCCGCGACATCGCGTCGGTGAACTTGTTACTCACTGGTGGTGATCCTCATCAGAATGGTGAACGCCTTCTCCCGGGCGTAGTCCGCCTGCGCTGCCGAGCGCGTCGATGGCGTCGCCGGTGCCGATCACGACGAGGCGGCCACGAACCTGCAACACTTCGACGTCGGTGTTGTACAGATCCGAGAGAACTTCGGACGTCATCACTTCGGCCGGCGTCCCGATCCGGAATTTGCCGTCCACCAGATAGAGCACTCGATCCACCAACGGCAGGATCGGATTGATCTCGTGCGTCACGAACAGCACCGCGGTGTCATGGCTGCGCCGACGCTTGTCGATCAGCGTCGAGACCAGGTGCTGGTTGGCGAGGTCGAGGCTGAGCAGCGGCTCATCGCACAGCAGGATCCGCGGGTCGCCGACCAAAGCCTGTGCGATCCGCAGTCGCTGCTGCTCACCGCCGGACATGGAACCGATGGGAGCGTCGGCGAACGACTGGGCGCTGACCTGTGCGATGGCGTCGTCGACGATCTTGCGGCGACGACCCCGACGCAGTAACCCCGTACCCCACTGGTGACCGTCGACGCCGAGGCCGACCAGGTCGCGGCCGCGGAGCGGGAGGCCGTCGTCGATGGATTTCTGCTGCGGGATGTACCCGACGTGTGAGTTCCCGGCCCGTGCCGGCGTGCCGACGATCTGTGCACTGCCGCCGCTGAGTTGTAGTTGGCCCAGCAGAATCTTCAGGAGCGAGGTCTTGCCCGACCCGTTCGGCCCGAGTACGGCGATGAACTCACCTGGCTGTACCTCGAGATCGAGCCCGTCCCACAATGTGCGGGCGCCGAAGGACAATCGAGCGTCCTTCAGCGTCACAGCGGGCACGGAGGCCGCTGAAGGCGCGGTGTTTCCAGAAGGCACGGTGTTACCAGGGGGCACAGGAGTATTCGCGGAAGTTTCTGTCACAAGCCGATCGGTTCTTCTCGGAAATGGTGGGGCAAATAATTACTGGGCAGAGAGGGCGTTTGCGAGCGACTCCGCGGTCTGCGTCTGCCACTGAATGTAGTCCAGGCCCTCGGGGAGAGTCTCCGTAACCTCGACGACGGGCACTCCGGCGGTTTCGGCGGTGGTGCGCATATCCTGGGTCACTTTGTCCTGTGTCTGGATGTTGTAGACCAATGCGCGGGCCTGCTTCTCCGAGAGGAGTTGGCGGGTTGCGGCGATTGCGGCCGGTGACGGATCGTTGCCGTCTTCGATGGCGCTGGTGAACTCCTCGGGAGTTGCGTCCTTCAGTTCAGCTGCGACCAGGAGGTAGTGCGCGATCGGCTCGGTCTGAGCCACCGGTGCGCCCGCATGGGCAGCGGCGATGGAATCGGTGATCGCTGTGACGCCGGCGAGCTTCTGGCTGTATGCCTTCGCGTTGTCCTCGTAGGTCGCCGCGTTGTCCGGATCGAGAGCGCTCAGCTGATCGGCCACCGAATGTGCGACGGCGTCGACGGTCGGGATGTCGAACCAGACGTGTTCGTTGACTGCGCCGTGGGTGTGACCGTCATGCGATTCGCCCGCGGCTTCGCCGGCGTGGATGCCGCCGTCGAGCAGGTTGTAGGCGTTGACCGTCTTCTGCTCGCCCTTGCCTGCGTCGAGGACGTCGGTGATGAACTGGTCGTAGCCGCCACCGTTGTAGACGACAAGCGATGCGTCGGTGATCTTGGCGGCATCGGCGGGAGTCGCCTCGAACGAGTGCGGGTCCGCGGACGGCTCGTTGATGATCGACGTCACGGTCAGCTTGTCGCCGGCGACGGCCTGCGCGACGTCGCCCCACACGTTCGTCGATGCGACGACGGTGATGCCGTCGTCCTTCGAGGAGGTTGAGCTGCACGCGGTGAGCGCGAATGCTGCGGCGACCGAGACGGCCGCGAGGGCGGTGGCGGTGCGGAATTTCGACGACGAACGCACGTGCTTTTCTCCTGAACAAAGGCTGGGCTAAATGCTATTGGAAACCGTTACCGTTACACATTAGCGCATAGTCGCTGGTAGTTCACCTTCGGTTCAGCCCCAACGCGCCGTCTGCGGGCACTACGGCTAACGTCCGTTTATGCCCCGGTCCCGTCAGCCACGCCGTCAAGCCACTTTGGCGTCGCTTGCCGCCGAGCTCAATGTGTCGAGAACTACAGTCTCGAACGCGTACAACCGACCCGATCAGCTCTCCGTCGAGCTGCGGGATCGAGTGCTCCAAGCGGCCAAGCGACGCGGATACCCCGGACCTGATCCGGTCGCCCGCTCCTTGCGAACTCGCAAAGCCGGTGCCGTCGGTCTTCTGCTCACCGAAGCACTCAGTTATTCGTTCCGTGACCCGGCCGCCATGAGCTTCCTTGCCGGTCTCTCGGAATCGTGTGAGGACGCCGGCCAGGGCTTGCTGCTCATCCCGGCCGGGCCCGGCCGCGACGAGGTGGATGCTGCAGCCGTGGTCCAGCAGGCGGGCGTCGACGGCTTTGTCGTCTACTCCGTGGCCGACGACGATCCGTATCTTGCTGCCGTGCTCGAGCGTCACATTCCGATCGTCGTCTGCGACCAGCCGCGCGAGATTCCCGGTGCATCCCTCGTGGGCATCGACGACCGCGCTGCCATGCGCAAGGTCGCCGATTACCTCATCGGTCTCGGACACCGTGACATCGGCGTGCTCTGCATGAGGCTGGGGCGCGACCGGATGGACGGCGTCGTCAGCCAGGAACGACTCAAGTCCCCACACTTCCACGTCCAGCGTGAGCGGATCGAAGGAGTGCGCGACGCGATGGTGGCGTCCGACATGGACCCACTCTCACTCACGGTGATCGAGCGGTACGTCCACACATCGCAGTCCGGGCACTCGGCGGCGGCGGAAGCTCTCGCGACCAACCCCGAGATCACCGCACTGGTCTGCACCACCGACGTGCTGGCTCTCGGCGCCTTGGACTGGGCGCGCTGGCAGGGCATCGATGTACCTGGCCAACTGTCGATCACCGGATTCGACGGCGTCGACGAGGCGCTGCGCGAATCACTGACAACGGTGCGCCAGCCCCAGGAAGAGAAGGGCCGGCGCGCCGGTGCGCTCCTGATGTCGCCGTCCGGATCCGGCGTTCCGATAGTCGAGATGCTCGACACCGAACTACTGGCCGGGCGAACATCAGGTCGGATCAAGGGGTAGCGCTCACGCCAGGAGTTGGGCGCAGCGCAACAATCCCAGATGGCTGTACGCCTGGGGGTGGTTGCCCAGTGAGCGTTCCGCGATGGGGTCGTACTCCTCCGCGAGCAGTCCGGTGGGACCCGCTGCCGCGACCAACTGGTCGAACAGTGCCTCTGCTTGCAGGCGTTGCCCGATCAGTAGGTATGCCTCGACGAGCCAGGCGGCACAGAGATGAAATCCACCTTCGATGCCGGGCAGGCCGTCGTCGTGATGGTAGCGGTATACCGTTGAGCCGCTGCGTAGTTCGGCCTCGGTGGCTACGACGGTCGCTGCAAAGCGCGGATCCGTCGGATCGATCAGCCCCGACAGCCCGATGTGCAGAGTCGCCGCGTCGAGATCGGTACCGTCGTAGGCCGCGGTGTACGACTGGACGTCGTCCTTCCAGCCTTTGTGTCGTACTTCGTCGGCGATCTGGTCACGCAGTTCCGCCCACTCGGGCAGGGCCTCGCGAGAAAAGCGGGTCGCAAGATCGACGGCGCGGTCGACGGTGACCCAGCCCATAACCTTGGAATAGACGTGGTGGCGCGGGTTGTCGCGAATTTCCCAGATGCCGTGATCGGGTTCGAACCAGCGCCGCTGCACTGCTTCGACCATGGCGCACACCAGTTCCCAGTCGCGGTCGCTCAAAGGATCGGGATCACCGGCCTTTTCGCGTGCATTCGCCAGTTCGACGATGAGCTCGACGATCGGGCCGAACACGTCCAGTTGAACCTGCTGATTCGCGGCGTTTCCGACGCGGACCGGCCGGGAGCCGGCGTATCCGGGAAGTGAATCGATGACGGCCTCTGGCGGTAGCGAAGTCCCGTAGAGCGTGTAGAGGGGGTGCAGGCGCTCGGGTCCCGGCAGTGTTTCGAGCACGCGGTGGACCCAGTCCAGGTAGTTCTCGGCCTCGTCGGTGGATCCGACGCTCACGAGAGCTGTTGCGGTGAGGGCGGCGTCGCGCAACCAGCAATAGCGGTAGTCCCAGTTGCGGACTCCGCCGATCTCCTCCGGCAGGGACGTCGTCGCGGCAGCCATGATGGAACCGGAATCGGCGTGGACCAGCCCGCGCAAGGTCAGTGCAGAGCGTTTCATCAAGTCCGGCTTCAGCTTCGGGAGTTCGAGCGTCTTGGCCCAATCGGACCAGTAGGCCTCCGAGGTCGCTCGACGCTCGGGCTCCGGAACGTCGGAAGGGCCGATTTCTTCTGTTCCGCAGCGCAATTCGAGGACGACGTCACCCTTGGACGGCTCGACGATGGCGTGGGCGGTCTGCTGGTTTCCGTCGGTGGCGATGTTCCACAGCACACCGGGGGAGCGGAGCACGTACGGCTCGTTGGTGCCGAGGACCCGAATGCCCTCGTCGACGACCTCGAGCGTGACCTGACCCTGGCCGAACTCGGGACGGGGTGCAAACGAGACGATCGCGTCGGCCTGACCGGAAATGATGCGGGTCAGGTCGGTTCGTCCCTGTGGGACGTCGTGGGGGAGGTAGTCGGTGACGGACAGGCTCGCCCAGCGGGTCTGAACTGTCATCGTGCTGTCGATGTACTTCTGGCTCAGTGGTAAGGCTGTGCGTCGAGGCCCGACCGAGAAGTGGCCGGCCCCGGTTCCGCCGAGAAGGTGTGCGAAGACGGCCGCTGAATCCGGTTCCGGGTGACACAACCAGGTCAGCGTCGCATCCGGGGTCACCAAAGCGACGGTGCGCGGACTGGCGAGCATCGAGAGTCGCTCGATGGGCGGAGCGTCGGCGCCGGAAAGCCACGTACGACGCTCGTCGAGCAGGAACGCCAGAGCAGCAGCGACGTCCTCGGTGCTGTCGACGCGATAGTCGGCGACGGTGTCCCCGCTGCCGACCTTGATTCCGATGTCCGGCCCCTGAAGCCTGCTGAACGCCTTTTCGTCGGTCACGTCGTCGCCGATGAAGACGGCAGCGGTTGCGCCGTCCTGATGGCGAATCAAGTCGAGTGCGTGCCCCTTGTCGGTGGCGATGACAGCCAACTCGACCACCGATTTGCCCTCGGTGACCTGAACGCCTGGCCAGAGTGCCGATTCGGTGCGGACGGCGATGAGCGCCTTCTCGGCGTCGTCGGCACTGGTGTTGCGTACGTGCAGTGCAACGCTGGCGGGCTTCTTCTCCACCGTTGCCCCAGGGGTGTCGGCGGCGATTCGGCCCAACTCGGTGACGATCTCGTCGAGCAGTTTCCTGGCGTCGGCGTCGATCGCGTGAACGAATCCGATGTCGAACTCGGAGCCGTGGCTGCCGACCAATTGCACTTCGGCGGGAAGTCGGGACAGCGCAGCCAGATCCTTGAGGGCGCGGCCCGAGATCACGGCAGCCGTCGTCGACGCGAGGCTGGCGAGAGAGCGAAGCGCACGCACCGTTTCCGCCCGGGGATACGCCTTGTCCGGGTTGGCGACGATGGGTGCCATCGTCCCGTCGTAGTCGGAGGCCACGAGCAGACGCGGCGTGCGTGCCACGCCTGACAGCGCTCGGCGGAGTTCGATGGACAGATCTTGTGCGCTCACCTCTTCAAATCTAGGTGATGCAGCGACTCCTGGCTCGATACGTTTCCGGCCGATCAGTGCAAAAATGACAGATGCGACAAAGGATGTCTATTCGGGTTTCCGAGTTCCGTCACCGAGCAGCAGTTCAACCGTCAATTCCAGTCGATTGGCGACATCGGTAGCCGAAGAGCGTCGCGTGAGCCATGCCACCAAATTGGACAGCCACACATCGGAGATCACGCGCGCGATCGCCAACTGCTCTTCGGTTGGCTCCTCTTCGGTCATCGCTCGTGCGAAGAGGCGGTCCATCAACTGGCCCACCTGATCGACCTCGGCCGCTGCGGAGGCGTCGGCGAACATGAACGCGCGAGTCATCGCTTCGGTGAGGAGCGGATCGCGCTGCATCGCGCGGGTGATGAGGCTGAGGATCAGCTGCATCCGCTCGAGCGGACTGGTTCCAGGCGGGATCTTGCCCTTGGAATCGATCTTCTCGAATTCGCGTGCCAGGGCGGACACCAGTAGGTGAACCTTGGACGGGAAGTAGCGATAGAGCGTTCCGACTGCGACGTCGGCACGCTCGGCCACGGCGCGCATCTGAACAGCCTCGTAGCCCCCCTTGGACGCCAAGGCGAGTGTTGCGTCGAGAATCCGCTTGCGGCGTTCGCGTTGCGCGTTGGAGCTGAGATCGTCGTCCCCGAGCGTTGCAGAAGCAACCGCGTTGGAGCGGGATCGGGATGTTGTGGTCATCGACAAATTCCTTCGCGCCTTGACTCTTGGCCAGGTGTCATATTAGAACACGTTCTAAACAATTGTGTCACTTATCGAGAGGCGGGAACCAGTTGTGACAATCGCCACGACCGATGAACAGCGGGCGGTCCAGGAATCGATAGAGGCCTGGGCTCGCTCGGCCACGCCGATGGACATGGTACGCCGTGGACCAGCAGTTTCGTGGCGGGAGAAATGGTCCGAGTTCGCGTCTCTCGGGATATTTTCGGTCGCCGTTCCCGAAGCGGTAGGCGGAGCCGGGGCCGAAATCGTCGATCTCGCAGCAATGCTCGAGCAGGCGGCAATCGAGCTCGTGCCGGGTCCTGTTCTCACGACTGCACTCGCAGCTCTGGTGGTGGGGCGTAGTTCGTCGCCCGCTGCCAAGCGATGGTCCGAAACGCTCGCCGACGGTGCGCTGCCGTGTGCCGTCGTATTGGACGAAAGTCCAGTTGCGGCAACGGCGAATGCGTCCGGCGGCATCGAGCTTCATGGCGAAGGAGGTTACGCCTGGGGCGGCGATTCGGGCGTATCGGTACTCGTGTCGGCGGGCGTGGTGTCCGAAGACGAAGGCTCGCGTGTCGTCTGGGCTCTCGTCGACGGAGACGGCGAAGGCGTGACCTACGAAGCGGTCGACACGATCGACAAGTCGCGACCACTGGCGCGAGTCTCCTTCGATCGAGTGACGGTCGACGCCGACCGAATCCTCGATGACATTGCGCCAGGATCGGTTTCCGATCTCGCGGCGGTACTGGGGGCAGCCGAAGCTGCCGGAATCGCGGCGTGGAGCCTGCGTACTGCGGTGGAGTACGCGAAGATTCGCGAACAATTCGGAAAGCCCATCGGCTCGTTCCAGGCGATCAAACACATCTGCGCCGAAATGCTCTGTCGCGTAGAGAATGCCGGAGCCGTCGCCTGGGATGGTGCAGTCGCTGCCGAGTCGGGCGACGAACTTCCGATCGCCGCAGCAGTGGCGGCCGCGGTGTCTCTGGATGCCGCTGTCGACACGGCAAAAGACTGCATTCAAGTGCTCGGCGGCATCGGATTCACCTGGGAGCACGAGGCGCACTTCTACCTTCGTCGAGCACTGTCGCTCCGGCAGATTCTGGGCGGATCGTCTCATTGGCGCGCACGCGTCGCGGAATTGACGATCGGCGGCGCACGGCGTCACCTTCAGATCGACTTGAGTGAGCTCGAATCCGACCGGTCCGAAATTCGCGAAGAGGTAGCGCAATTGGTGGCGCTGCCCGAATCCGAGCAGCGCAACGCATTGGCCGAATCGGGCTACCTTGCGCCGCACTGGCCCAAGCCGTACGGCCGGGGCGCCAAGGCTGCGCAACAGATTTTGATCGAAGAAGAGTTGGCGGCCGTCGGTATCGGCCGACCCGATCTGGTGATCGGCTGGTGGGCAGTGCCGACCATCCTCGAGCACGGCAGTGCGGAGCAGATCGAAAGATTTGCGACTCCGACGCTCAAGGGCGAGATCACCTGGTGCCAGCTCTTCAGCGAACCCGGCGCAGGTTCGGATCTTGCGGCACTGCGCACGACCGCGGAAAAGGTCGACGGCGGTTGGAAGCTGAACGGCCAGAAAGTCTGGACTTCGCTTGCGCGTGAAGCTGACTGGGCCATCTGCCTCGCCAGGACCGATCGCGAGGTTCCCAAACACAAGGGCATCACGTACTTCCTTCTCGACATGAAGACGGCGGGGATTCGAATCTCGCCGCTGCGCGAGATCACCGGAGATGCCCTGTTCAACGAAGTCTTCCTCGACGACGTCTTCGTCCCGGACGAGTGCGTCGTCGGTCAGCTCGGTGGAGGCTGGAAACTGGCCCGAACGACCCTCGCCAACGAGCGGGTCGCAATGAGCGGTGGCTCTTCGCTCGGCGGTGCGATGGAGGAATTGCTCGAGCTGGCCGGCGACCCCGATCCTGTGGTGGCAGACAAGCTCGGTGGGCTGATCGGAACCGCCATGGTGGGCTCACTGCTGGAATTGCGCACGACACTGCGGCAATTGGACGGTCAGGATCCGGGTCCGGCGTCGAGCGTCCGCAAGCTGGTGGGCGTGCGCCAGCGTCAGAATGTCGCAGAGTTCGCCATGGAATTGGGTGGTACTGCCGGGTGGGTGGAGGGCCCGCTTTCGCGTGAGTTCCTCAACACGCGATGCCTGTCGATTGCCGGCGGAACCACGCAGATTCTGTTGACCGTCGCCGCGGAGAGAATTCTGGGCCTGCCCCGTGATTAGACGGCGTGAGTAGAGGCCTTTAGAAATGTCCACGTTGGTGATACAACTAGAACACGTTCTACATCAGAGACAGGATTGCCAGCGTGGACTTCACTCCCGATGAAACCCAGGAAGCGGTAGCCGAGGTGGCTACCGCGCTCCTTGCCCGCGAACTGGAGCCGGACGCGCTCTGGGCGGCATTCGCCGATGCCGACCTGCTCACGTTGGCCCTGCCCGAGCGTCTGGGCGGCGAGGGACTCTCCGTCGCCGACGTCGGTTCCCTCCTCGTCGAGGTCGGCCGGGCCGCTGCTCCAATTCCGGCTCTCGCAACCCTCGGCTTCGGTGTACTCCCCATAGTCGCTCTGGGGACCGACGCTCAACAGGAAGAATTGCTCACCGGAGTCGGCGCCGGACGGGTGTTCACCGCGGCGCTCGGTGAGCCGGGTCAGCAGTTCCCGGCACAGCCGTCGACCACCGCGCAGCAGTCGGGCGACTGGTATCGCGTCAGCGGGACGGTGCTTGCCGTGCCTTTCGCGGCGAGCGCACACAGAATTCTTGTGCCCACCGACGCCGGAGTCGTTCTCGTCGATCCGACCGCCGCCGGCGTCGCATTGACGCCGACTCCCAGTGCGTCCGGCAGTCCGGAGTTCGCAGTCACCATGGACGAGGCAGTCGGTGAACTTCTCGGTGCCGGCGAGGAAGCCGTCCAGACGCTGTACCGGATCGCCACGGCAAGCATCGGAGCCGTTGCAGACGGTTTGGTGTCCGGTGCCGTCGATCTCACTGCGGCGCATGTCGGCTCGCGTGAGCAATTCGGTAAGCCGCTCGCCACGTTCCAGGCAGTCTCACAACAGATAGCCGACGCGTACGTCACCTCTCGGACCCTTCACGTCGCGGCGTTGTCGGCGTCCTGGCGCGTGTCGGAGGGCCTGGACGCCCAGTCGGACCTCGACGTCATGGCGTACTGGATCGCCCAAGAAGTGCCTGCCACGATGCAGGTGCTTCACCACCTGCACGGCGGTCTGGGCGTCGACGTCACGTATCCACTTCATCGTTACTACTCGACTGCAAAAGACTTGGCACGCCTGCTCGGCGGTGCTTCGCAGCGACTCGACCTCGTGGGGGCCCGGTGTTCATCGATCTGACCGACAGTCAGCGCGCATTGCAAGCTGAACTTCGACGCTACTTCTCGACGCTGATCTCGCCCGAAGAGGCCAAGATCATGCGCGTGGAGCGGCATGGCCCTACCTATCGCGAGGTCATCCGTCGTATGGGCAAGGACGGCTGGCTCGGCGTCGGCTGGCCGGTGGAGTTCGGCGGACGTGGGTTCGGTGAAGTCGAGCAGCAGATTTTTGTCAACGAGGCTGTGCGGGCGGATGTCCCACTGCCTTCGGTGACTTTGCAGACCGTCGGTCCGACCCTGCAGAAGTACGGCAGCGAGGAGCAGAAGCAGAAATTCCTGCCCGCGATCCTCGCCGGTGAAGTGCACTTCGCGATCGGCTACACCGAACCGGAAGCCGGCACCGACCTTGCAGCACTGCGCACTTCGGCGGCACGAAATGGTGACGAGTACGTCGTCAACGGCCAGAAGATTTTCACCACCGGCGGGCATGACGCCGATTACGTGTGGCTCGCCGTGCGGACAGGGTCTGCCGATTCAAGGCACCGCGGCATCTCCATCCTGATCATGGACACCAAAGATCCCGGCTACACCTGGACCCCGATCATCACCTGCGACGGTGCGCATCATGTCAACGCCACCTACTACGAGGACGTTCGCGTTCCGGCGAACATGCTTGTGGGTGAGGAGAATCAGGGCTGGCGCTTGATCACGACGCAGCTCAACCACGAACGCGTCATGCTCGGTCCGGCAGGTCGTGTCGCAGGGATTTACGACCACGTCTTCGATTGGGCCAAGCGTGAAAACCTGCTTGATCACGTTGACGTACGGCGCGCGCTCGGCGAAATTCATGCGACGTACCGCCTCAATGAGCTGCTCAACTGGCAAGTGGCGTCGAGTGATTCGGAGTCGGTGGACATTGCCGACGCTTCGGCAACCAAAGTATTTGCGACCGAACGCATCCAGCGAGTCGGTCGACTCGCGGAAGAGATCGTCGGACGGTACGGAAATCCGATCGATCCCGAAACAGCTGATCTCATGGAGTGGCTGGACATGCAGATCAAGCGCAACCTGGTGATCACCTTCGGCGGTGGAGTCAACGAGGTGATGCGCGAATTGATCGCTACCGCCGGCCTGAAGCTTCCCCGCGTTCCGAGATAGGAAACAAATCGTGTCAGATCCCATTCTCACTGCTGCCGAGCGGGTTCGAGAGGACGGGCCAAGCGCTCCTCGCGCCGGCCGGGACCCCGTGAACGTGCCGATGATCCGCAACTGGGTCGAGGCGATCGGTGACGAGAACCCGATCTATGTCGACGAATCGGCCGCCCGCGCCGCCGGACACGACGGAATAGTCGCACCGCCGGCGATGGCGCAGGTATGGACGATGCGCGGTCTGGGGGCAATTCGAGAAGCCGACGACCCGTTGGGCCGGATGACGGACATCCTCGACGAGGCCGGATTCACCTCCGTCGTCGCGACCAACTGCGATCAGATCTACCACCGCTACTTGAAGCCGGGTGAAGAAGTCACCATCTCCTCGGTGTTGGAAGACGTAGTGGGACCCAAGAAGACAGGTCTTGGTGAAGGATGGTTCTTCACTACTCGCAGCTTCTGGCGGGTCGGCGAAGAACTGGTCTCGGAGATGATGTTCCGGATCTTGAAGTTCGCGCCGCCAGTCAGCGAGAGTTCCTCCACTGACGTGCCTGCGGACCTGGACGCATCTCGAATGCTGCGTCCGACAGCATCCCTCGACACGCAGTTCTTCTGGGACGGTGTCGCCGCACACGAGTTGCGTATTCAACTGCGTGCGGACGGTTCGGTACAGCACCCGCCGGTGCCCGCGATCTGGAAAGACAAGTCGGAGCAGACCGACTACGTGGTGGCGTCAGGTCGGGGAACGGTCTTCAGCTTTGTCGTTCACCACGCCCCCAAGGTTCCTGGTCGGTCGTTGCCGTTCGTCGTTGCCCTGGTCGAACTGCCTGAGGGTGTGCGGATGCTCGGCGAATTGCGCGGCGTCGATCCGTCGAGTGTGTCGATCGGAATGGAGGTGGAGGCGATCTACCTCGACTTCCCCGGAGACGACGAGACCGGGGGAACTCCCTGGACTCTGTACGCCTGGCAGCCGGTTTCTGTGTCTGCGGTGTCTGCGGTTTCTGCTGGAAAGGAGTGACGATGACTTTGACGACGGATATCACTGTGGGAGAAGTTCTTCCGCAGCTCTCGATTTACGGCGATCCGACGTTTGTGGTCTCGGCAGCGCTCGCTACCCGCGATTTTCAAGATGTTCACCACGACCGCGATCTCGCACAGAAACGCGGCTCGAAGGACATCTTCGTCAACATCCTCACCGACACCGGCTTGGTGCAGCGATTCGTGACCGATTGGGCCGGACCGCGGGCTGTACTCACGTCGATCAAACTCCGCCTCGGAGTCCCCTGGTACGCCTACGACACCTTGACGCTCTCCGGAACGGTGACCTCCTACGACGAGGATCTCGTGTCGCTCGCGGTGGTCGGCAAAAACAGCCTGGGAGATCACATCACCGCACAGGTCACACTGGCATTTCCGGCGTCGGGCTCGAATGGAGACATTGAAAACGGAGACATTGAATGAGCGCATTGTCCGGCAAGGCAGCGATCGTCGGAATCGGAGCCACGGATTTCTCGAAGGACTCCGGTCGCAGTGAACTGCGACTTGCCGCCGAGGCTGTTCAAGCCGCGTTGGACGACGCAGGTCTGACACCCGCCGACGTCGACGGTCTTACCTCGTTCACCATGGACACCAACACCGAAGTGGCAGTGGCTCGTTCGGTGGGTATCCCGAACCTCAAGTTCTTCAGTCGTATTCACTACGGTGGTGGTGCCGCTGCGGCGACGATTCAGCAGGCCGCCATGGCTGTTGCCACCGGCGTCGCAGACGTCGTCGTCGCTTACCGCGCGTTCAACGAGCGATCGGGTGCGCGTTTCGGGCAGGTGAACTCCGGCCTTGTGGCGCAGGTCAATTCGTCGGGAACGGACAACGCCTTTTCCTATCCTCACGGATTGGGTACTCCCGCATCCTTTGTCGCGATGGTCGCGCAGCGATACATGCACGTATACGGAGCGTCCAGCGAGGACTTCGGTCGAATCGCCGTCGCCGACCGTAAGCATGCAGCCACCAATCCGAAGGCGTTCTTCTACGGAAAACCGATTACCCTCGAGGACCATCAGAACTCGCGATTCATCGCTGAACCTTTGCATCTCCTCGATTGCTGCCAGGAATCCGACGGCGGCATCGCGATCGTCGTCACCTCGCCAGAACGAGCCAAAGATCTGAAGAACACCCCCGCCGTTATCGCTGCCGCCGCACAGGGCAGCGGGGCAGATCAATACATCATGACCAGCTATTACCGCGACGGTTTGACCGGCTTACCGGAGATGGGCCTTGTCGGCGATCAGCTCTGGTCACAAAGTGGGCTGCGCCCGTCGGACATGCAGACGGCGATCTTCTACGACCACTTCACGCCCTATGTTCTGATGCAGCTCGAGGAACTCGGTTTCTGTGGCAGGGGAGAGGCAAAGGACTTCATCGCCGGTGGCGCAATCGAACTCGGCGGCAAGCTTCCGATCAACACCCATGGTGGACAGCTCGGCGAGGCATACATTCACGGGATGAACGGTATCGCCGAGGGTGTTCGGCAGATCCGCGGTACTTCGGTCAACCAGGTCGACTCCGTCGAGAATGTACTGGTGACTGCGGGAACGGGTGTTCCGACATCGGGGCTTGTGCTGACTCGCTGATTATCGTGGGCACAGCTTCATCAAGCGTCACGGCCGGTTGGCACCGCATCGAGGTCTCCTTCGATGCGGTGCTCGGTCCGTGTTCTGTTGTCGCCGAGGAGGTTTGACCTCTCAGGTTTTGAAGGTGGTGTTCGCCGGCCGCGGGTGCTGCTGCGGGTCGATCGAGGGTGGTGGGATGAACCAGGGTTTGTTGTCGGCGCCGATGCGGATTTTCCATTTCCCGACGAACCCGGCTTTTCGGTGCATCAGCCGGTGATGTGAACGGCACAGCAGGACCAGGTTGTTCATCACCGTCGGGCCACCGTTCGCCCAGTGCTTAATGTGGTGCGCATCGGTCCAGGCGGGCACGCATGTGCAGCCCGGGAAGGCGCAGCCTTTGTCTCGGGCGATGAGGGCGACGCGTTGTTCGGCGGTGACCAACCTCTTTCCTGGTTGCGCATCCAAGGGCGCGCCGTGATCGTCGAGCAGGACGGTGGAGAGGAAACAATCACACCCGAGAAGCCTGGTCTGCGACACCGACAGCGGTCCGAGCCAGGGCATGTGCCCGACATCAAGATCCGACAGAGACTCTTCACCATCAGCCATGGAGGGTGTTGCGGCGCAGTCCCGGTGCTCCGCCAGATCCCGAGCATTGATGTGCACGTTCACATGCGGACGCTGACCACCATCGGTACCAGTCTTGGCGCAATCGAGATAACGCCGGATCAGTTCGGTGAACCCGTCCGCCGTGCGTTTCGCCGCCGACCGGGCATCGGGAGTCCCGTCCGGTGCCGGGGTCGGCATCGTCAGCTTCGACAGGGCCGAGAGCAGCATTTCACCGGTCAGGGCATCTAAATCCCCACGCACCACCACCCGACCGTTGAGCGTCGAAGCAATCCGCAACTCATTGAGATCGACATCCTCGGCGGGCGGAATCTCATCCGATTCGAACAACCTCTCCAACGTCGCGATCACGTTCCGCACCTTCGTCGTCGTCGCCTCCACACCCGACGCAGCAGCGAGCAACAAATCGATACAACGAGGGAGCGCCTCCTCCGGCATCCCCTTCGGCGGTGACTCACAGAACGCCACGATCAACACAGCATGATCGAACGAACAATCCCCGCCATCGAACCGAGCCGCCACCGCCGGAAACGGCCGCAAAGCTGCACCCAACGCGGCGATCTTCTTCCCGTCCCGAACCTGCAGCATCGTGTTAGCCGCCAACCACGCACCCACCCCGCGACTGGCAATCACCTGATCATCCGGGCGCAACGACAACTCGTCGACCACAGCCACTCGAACGGCTTCGAGACGAAGAATCTCCGCACTCGCTTCGACAGCAGCAGCGCGCAACTCGGCAGCAGTCAACTGCCACAGACGTCCACGTAACCCCACCGCAGAACCCGAAACCACGTCCGACAACAAGACACTCATTGAATCCCCCGATCCCCTCCCCAAATCATACTCGAACATGCGTTCGAGTCAAGAGGTGCTTTTGGGCTCGCTCTAGGATCGCTGGATGTTCACGTTGACTACGGAACGCCTTGTTCTTCGAGATTTCACTGCCGCGGATGAAGGTGCCGTCCATCAGTACGCGTCCGACCCTGCCGTCTGTAGATATGTTGATTGGGGGCCGAACACCCCCGCGGTGACCAGGGCATTCCTGGCGGACGCGGCACTCGAAGCTGCGCTCGTCGAACGTCGCACGTTCACCCTGGCCATCACGTCGAAGGCCGATGGAGCGGTCATCGGTTCGGTAGCTGTGTGGGAAGTATCCGCCGCGCACCGGCGGGCGGAACTCGGTTTTGTCGTGAACCCGAAGTTCCAAGGGCGAGGCTATGCGTCGGAGGCGGGGCGCGCGGTTCTGGAATTCGCCTTTGCTCGCTTCGGAGCGCAGCGAGTGCAAGCAACGTGTCGTCCCGAGAACTCGGCGTCGGCGTCGGTGCTCACCAAAATCGGAATGGAGGAGGAGGGGCGAATGAGGGCACACATGGTGATCCGGGGGACCGCGGTGGATTCGCTGCTTTTTGCTGCAACACGACCCGCCGCCGTACAGCCAGAGATCACGTCATCTCACTTCGCGTGACCTTCCCGGGCCCTGGTGCGATACTCGAACCATGTTCGAGGATGCCTTGCTCATCGACGCGGCCGGCCGGCCCACTATGCAGCATCACCAGGCCTTTTCTCGGGACTGGGACCGCATCAAGGAGTGGTCCGACAACATCTACATGCCGTATACGGTCACGCCGATCGGAAGTCGGTTGAAGCCGGCTTCGGACATGTACTCCGCGGCAGTCGGCAAGATCGACGTCACCAGATTCTGTTACGGGATTCCGGTCTCCGTCGGTGAATGTTCGCCTGAGGCCGGAAACATTCTGGTTCTGACGACTATCAGAGGCAACGGTCGACATGCCCTCGGCGGAGGAACTGCGGTGAATACTGCCGTGGGGGAGACCTTTGTCGCCGACTGTAGCCGGACCGACTACTTCGTCGAATTCGACGAAGATCATCTGCAGCTGAATCTCACTGTGCCGCATCAGCTTGTCGCCGATCACGCCATGCAATGGTTCGGGTCGGTTCCCGACGACCGTCTGTGGCGGCACAAGTGCACCATCGGCGGGCGGGGCTCGAGTTGGCTGGCATTGATGGACTACGTCGTTCGCGCAATTGCAGAGTCGCCTGAGGCGATGTCGAGCGAAAGGCTGGGTGCCAGGGTTCAAGAACTCATCGCGGCTCAGCTTCTCGACGAGTGGGCGACGCAGGCCGGGCTGCAACTCGGCGTCGACGTCGCCTCCGCCGAACCTGCCTACGTGCGATCGGCAGAGGAGTACATCGATACGTTTGCTCGCTCGGTGCCGACGGCATCGGAGATCGCGGCTGCGGTGGGTGTCAGTGTTCGGGCGCTCACTGCGGGATTTCGACGGTACCGAGACACCACGCCGGGGCAACGATTGCGCGCGCGTCGGTTGGAGGGAGTACGCGGCGAACTGTTGCGTTCCGACGGGAGAACCGTCTCCGAAATCGCCAACGCCTGGGGCTACGTTAATCTGGGCATGTTTGCGGCCACATACCGGAAACGGTTCGGAGAGTTGCCTTCCGAGACTCGGAACCCACTCTGAGGACAGTTGTTTGAACGGTCATGACGATCGGTTTACGCACTCGATGAACTGCGATGATCCGTTGTTTCGTGTCGGAGCGTTCTGCAAGGATTGAAATCGAACGTGACAGCAATCCCACGAGCTAGGAGTACGTCATGGCAACTCGACTCAATCCGTACATCAGTTTCAACGGTAACGCGCGTGAAGCATTGGAGTTCTACAAGGGCATTTTCGGTGGCACGCTGGCGCTGAGCACGTTCGGTGAATTCGGCAATCCCGGCGAAGGCGGGGACAAGATCATGCACGGAATGCTCGAGACCGATCAGGGATACACCCTGATGGGTGCTGACACTCCGCCCGGCATGCCGTACAACCCCGGCGACAACATCACGGTCAGCCTCAGCGGCGACGACGGCGATGTGCTGCGCGGGTACTGGGAGCAACTGTCGGGAACAGGTACGGTGAGCGTTCCGCTCGAGAAGCAGATGTGGGGCGACGAATTCGGCGCCTGTACAGACAAATTCGGTATTTCCTGGCTGGTGAATATCGGAGCGCCCCAGAGCTGACTCCAGACTCTGCCCGGTTCTGCCGAAACGAGACAGTTTTCCTGCCGTTTCGAGGCAGAGCCGGGTGTGTGATCGCCGTTACATTCTGTTCGACAAGACAAGTTGCAAGTCGGATGGAGAAATGCAGTGACGATCGAAGATATTGCGCGGAAGCCCCTTTCGAAGCAGCGCCTCGACGACGTGCTGGCGCGAGCAACTCAGGGGGCTGATCGCGTCCCGGGTGTGGTCGCGATGATTACGGATCGAGAAGGCAACATCTACGAGGGTGCTGCGGGCGAGCGGACTCTCGGTTCCGGCGTTCCGATGACCCTCGATACAACCTTTGCGCTCTTCTCCACCACCAAGGCGATCACCGGTACCGCTGTCCTGCAATGTGTGGAGGAGGGATTGCTCGATCTCGATGCACCTGCAGCGACCTATGTTCCCGACATCGGTGAGCTGAAGGTCCTGGACGGTTTCGACGCCGGCGGAAACCCCGTTCTTCGGGAACCCAAGCGTGACATCACCACTCGCATGCTGCTCCTTCACACTGCAGGGTTCGGCTACGACTTCTTCAACGAGTCGTACAACCGGCTCTCACAGGAACATGGGCAGCCCAGCGTGATCACGTGTAGCAAAGCGGCGCTCACGACACCGCTGCTCTTCGACCCGGGTGAGAAGTGGGAGTACGGCACCAACATCGACTGGGCCGGACAGGTCGTCGAGTCGATTCGAGGTCAGCGACTCGGCGATGTCATGCGCGAGCGCATCTTCGAACCTCTCGAGATGGCCGATACGGCATTCACGATGAGCCCGTCGATGAAGGATCGACTTGCGCCGATCCATCAGCGTGAGAGCGACGGAAGCCTCACTCCGCTCATCGGATTCGAGCTTCCGGCCGAACCCGAGGTGCACATGGGTGGTCACGGTTTGCACGGCACTGTCGGCGACTACATGAAGTTCATTCGTATGTGGCTCAACGACGGCGCGGGCACATCCGGTCGCGTGTTGTCGCCGGAGACGGTAGCTGCAGCCGTTCAGAACGGGCTCGAAGGCCAGCACGTGGGGTTGTTGCCCGGAGTTCTCCCGACACTGTCCAACGATGCGGAGTTCTTCCCCGGCGTCGCCAAGGGATGGGCATACTCCTTCATGACAAATGAAGAGGTGGCACCCACCGGTAGGCCGGCCGGATCGCTGGCTTGGGCGGGTCTTGCCAACCTCTATTACTGGATCGACCGGCAGACCGGCGTCGGCGGGTTCTGGGCAACGCAGATTCTGCCGTTCGCGGACCCTGGATCCATCAACGGATACCTGGAATTCGAGACCGCCGTTTACCAGTAACCGGCTGGATTCCCGCTGTCCGGGATCGACTGTTTCTTTCGGGCGGGTTCGGAGTACGCATGCAGTACAGCGCACGCTTGCATACGACGAACTAGGAGACGGCATGAACAGCCTCGAAGGCAGCTTCGAAGGAAAAGTTGCACTGATCACCGGCGCCGCACGCGGTCAGGGGCGCGCCCACGCTGTCGCATTCGCGGAGCGTGGCGCGGACATCGTGATCTGCGACCGGTGCGAGAACAGTGATGTCGTCGCCTACCCCCTCGCAAACGAGGAGGATCTGAAGGAAACCGTTCGTTTGGTGGAAGCCACCGGTCGTCGGTGCATTGCCGTCAAGGCAGACACTGCTGATCGCGACGCAATGGACGCGCTCGTTGCCCGCGCTGAAGCCGAGTTCGGCCGTGTCGACATCGCCGTCGCGAATGCCGGTGTGTCCGTGCCCGCTCCGATCACGTCGATGACGTCGGCGCAGTGGAACGAAGTCATCTCGTCGAACCTGACCGGTGTGTTCAACACCGTTGCGGCCGTGTCAGGTGGAATGGCGGAACGTGGTTACGGTCGCATCATCACGATTTCCTCGATGATGGGTCGATCCGGTGGCACCCAGATGGCGGCGTACGGCGCCTCCAAATGGGGCGTCATCGGTTTGACGAAGAGTGTGTCGCTCGAACTGGCCAACTCGGGTGTGACCGTGAATGCTATTGCGCCGGGGAATATCTCGACGCCGATGATTCACAACGACATGATGTACGCAATGATGCGGCCTGACCTCGAATCGCCGACGGCAGACGACGTCGAACCCGTGTACGCGACTCTGCATGCGCAGCCGGTCGGTTGGCTGGATCCCTTCGAGATCACGCGAGTAGTCCTGTTCCTCGCCGCCGACGCGAGTGCCCACATGAGTGGCATCGTGGTTCCTGTCGACGCCGGAGTAGCCGCTCGCTCGAACGCTTGACGGACAAGACTGTTCGCGCGAAAGCGCGGACCGGGTGGGTCGTCGGCGTCCTGAGTCTGAGCGGTGTGGTGGTCGCGCTGCAACAGACCTTGGTGGTGCCGGTCCTGCCTGCGTTCGCGACGGCATCGGGAGTATCGTCCTCCACCGCTTCCTGGCTGGTGACCTCGACGTTGCTGACCGGTGCCGTCGCAACCCCTCTCATCGGCAGACTCGCCGACATGTTCGGTAAGCGCGCGATGATGCTCGTCTGTCTTGCCGTGATGATCGTCGGCTGCATGGTTGCGGCGCTCAGCCAGAGTTTCTGGTTACTGATCCTCGGGCGCTCGTTGCAGGGGTTCGCGACGGCACTTCTGCCCGTCGGAATCAGCATCATGCGCGATGTCCTTCCTCCGGAAAAGCTCAGTGGTGCAGTAGCTCTCATGAGTGCGACGTTGGGGATCGGTGGCATGTTCGGTATGCCGATGGCTGGGGTGATCTCGGCGCACTGGGGACTACCCGCGCTTTTCTGGGTCACCGGTGGATTCGGGGTCGTACTGATAGTCGTCTTGCCGCTGGTGGTGCCGGAATCGGCTGTGAAGAGTCGCGGACGCTTCGACTTTCTGGGAGCCACAGTCCTCACGCTCGCTATGACTGCACTGCTGCTGGCCGTTTCGAAAGGAACCGAATGGGGCTGGGCAAGCCCCGAGGTTCTGGTTCTGATCGCGTCCGGCGTGGTCTTGCTCTGTGGATGGATTCCGTGGGAACTGCACACGCCGGCACCGCTGGTCGATCTGCGGACTTCCCTTCGCGCTCCGATTCTGGTTTCGAACGTCTGCGCAGTATTACTCGGTTTTGCCATGTTCATCAGCGCGTTGGCGGCAACGCAGGAACTTCAGTTGCCCCTGGCGTCGGCGGACGGTCTCGGACTCTCGGCTGCCGAAGCCGGACTGGCGATGATGCCGGGCGGAGTCCTGATGATCGGATTGGCGCCGGTGTCGTCGAAGGTGACGAGGCGATGGGGAGCGAAGGCCACGTTGGCCTCAGGAGCGATCGTCATCGCAATCGGATACGTCTTGCGTGTGCTGTTGACGCCGACGCTGGTCAATATCGTGATCGGCGCTGCCGTGGTATCGGCCGGTGTGGCATTTTCCCTGGCAGCCATGCCGACTCTGATCACCGAATCTGCGCCGATCCATCAGACTGCCTCGGCCAACGGATTCAACAGCCTGCTCCGTTCGGTCGGTACCTCCACCGGAAGCGCCGTTGCGGCAGCGGTATTGGCCGGTTCGACGGTGGTGATCGGTGCGAGCACTGTGCCGACCCTGCATTCGTTCGCGGTTTTGTACTGGATCGGAGCGGGCGTATCGGCACTGGCGGCCGCGGTGACCTTGGCAGTGAGGGTGGAGCGGACGGGGGCGGTATCGCGGCCCGAGTTACCAATTGCAGCCGAAACCGATGGCGCAACGAAGATCGGGTGAGTCGATGGACTCACCCGATCTTCGTCACCGTTATCTCCGACTGGAATCGACCAGGTACTCGAGATTCTGGTTGTACGGTGTGGCCGTCACCGCCGCGTGCGAACTCACCCGAGACACCTCGGTAGTGCCGCGAACGACAGAGGCCTTGATGGAACCTACTTTCAACGGGGCGATGCAGCTGCTCATCCCGGCCGGGGCATTGCAGGTGGTAATCGTGGTTCCCACCGTCACTTTGACGACTGCGGGAGCGGTCAAGAAGGTGAGAACCTCGACGGTATCGCGAGCGGGGGATGACCATTGGCGCAGTGTCATAGGGGCAGCAGAGCGATTGACGGGGACCGCGGAGACCGACTGATTGCGATAGACGAGATACGCGGTGTCGCGAACAATCGCGGGTGAGGCGCCGGAGCGGAAGCTGTACAGCCCGTAGGAACTCATGTCGAGTAACGCGCGCCCATGACCGGCGCTGGGTGCGAACGACGTTCCCTCGCTGTAGTCGTTCCAGGTGACGAGCTGTACCCATTCACTGTTGGACGCAATCGCAATCTGCCACATGTTCTGCAGATTCTGTGAATTCTGTGCCTCGTCGTAGATCGACTGACTTGGACGAACATCTTGGAAGGCGACTGGTTGCATCCATATCTTTCCCAAGGAGTGAGCGGCAGCGGCAAGTCCCATCGGAGAGTTCGGGTTCGATCCCGAGAGCGGATTTCCTGCCGGATTTCGATTACCCCAATTCGACATCCCGTAGCTGATCGATGCAAAAGAATTCCGGTTGGCTGCAGCGTCGAGGAAAACCGGAACAAATGCCACATTTATGCCGTAAGAATTCTTCATCAGAGTGATGAACTCCGACCACCAGCCCGCAGTCTTGTTTTCGGCAAGGAATGGAGATATCACGAGCCGTCCGTCGTTCAATTTGAACGATGATGCCATGGTCGAATACGGTTTCATCTCTGCTGCCATTTGAGCTGCGGTCATGTTTTTGAACGCGCCGTTCATATCAGGCATGAGCATGATCTTGAAATTCGGATCGACTGCTGCGGCCGCTTTGATCAGGGCGGTGGGCACGGTGGAACCCCACCAACTGGTGTCGGTTGCCTTGGCGATGATGTCGACGGAGAATCCGTCGATGCCCGTGGCGATTGCCGAACGAACTTCGTTTTCGAGGTCGCGTTGGCGCCACTGCGTATCGGCGATGGGTTGCCGCGGTGTCGGCCGATCGCGGAGGAATCCTCCGTAGCGAACGTGTTTGTTGTTCTCGCCGTTGACCGTAAGATATTGTGTCGCATAGTAATCGCCAGACGGATTCGCATTGTCGATCGAAACCGGATAGGGCGGGAAGTAGTGAGCGAAAACCAACTTTCCGTTCAGTGCTGACTTGGGTGGAATGTCGAAGGGCAGCGCTGCAGATTCAGGATTCGCCGAGAACGAGGCCGGCGTGTACGTCGACGCGGAGCGTGGTTGTGTGTTGTACGCGGCGATCAGTGCGGCCGCGACAATCACGGCCAGGGTGAAGCAGATGGTCTCGAAGGAATATTTCGCCGTTTTTCGGATCCACGGAGTTCGGATGTATCGAGTTCTGATACTCATGGCACAGTCAGCCTTTCTCGATCCCCCGAAGTGTGAGTCTTCCCCGCGTGCACTGAATCGGTGATTCAATTCTTTTCGGCCTCTGTCTGATTTGTAATTCGAGATTCGACACCATAAGTCAACCGTCACCGGCCCGAGTGTCACTTGCTGTACGAGTGTAACGCTGCCGCGTTCATCATGAATACCTGAAAGCGGTCTTTGTTCAAGAATTTCGGGTTTTTCTTTCCGGTATATATCCGTCGAAAGGTCGGTGAAATTTATCGGCTGTATTGGACAGGACTGGGACGTGTGGTCTGTTCCGTACCTCGTGGCCGAAAGGCACCGGCGAAACCAGGGAGGTGATTGCAGCCGGGCAACTGACGAAATTTCCTGGAATGTGTCGGCCTCCTGGGTCACACTGGGGAACGGACTACCGACGGATTACCGATGCGGGAGGGCTCATGACCGAAGCGATTGTGGCCGAGGGGCTGGTCAAGAAGTACGGCGACGTCACGGCATTGGACGGCATCGACCTGGAAGTGCGCGAGGGTTCGGTGATGGCTCTGTTGGGCCCCAACGGCGCCGGAAAAACCACTGCGGTAAGGATATTCACGACGCTGCTCATTCCGGACGGTGGACGCGCCAAGGTTGCCGGGCTGGACGTGGTCGAGGATGCGCGGGCGTTGCGATCCAAGATCGGTGCTTCGGGTCAGTACGCCGCGGTCGACGAGTACCTGACGGGCTACGAGAATCTGGACATGGTCGGGAGGCTGTATCACCTCGGCGCCCGAAGCAGTAAGGCCCGAGCGCGTGAATTGCTCGAGCAGTTCGATCTCGTCGAGGCTGGAGATCGGCCGGTCAAGGGCTATTCCGGTGGAATGCGGCGACGTCTCGATCTCGCCGGCGCATTGGTTGCTCGGCCACAGGTGTTGTTTCTCGACGAGCCGACCACCGGCCTCGATCCTCGGGCGCGACTCGGTCTCTGGGACGTCATCGAAGGGTTGGTGGCTCAGGGGACCACGCTGTTGCTCACGACGCAATACATGGAGGAAGCGGAGAGGTTGGCCGACCAGATCGCCGTCATCGACCGCGGCTCGGTCATCGCGCGCGGTACTGCAGACCAGTTGAAGGCGCGGGTCGGGGGTGAGCGCATCGAATTGAGCGTGCACGAGGTCGAACATCTCGACATCGTCCGCGAGGAATTGCGCTCGCTTGCCGTGGGGGACATTCAGGTTCAAGAGAATGTCCGTCGCGTCACCGTTCCTGTCGACGACGGCACCGACGCGTTGGTCGCGGCGCTGAATCTTCTGTCGGCACGAGGCATCCGCGTATTCGACGTCGGCCTGCGCAGACCCACTCTCGACGATGTCTTCCTCACACTGACCGGGCACCAGGCTGAACTGGAGGATCAGAAATGACCGTGCAGATGGCGCTCGAAGACGGTTTGACCATCGCCAGGCGAAACTTGATCAAGATCAAGCGCGTTCCGGATCTGCTGGTGTTTACCACTTTGTCGCCGATCATGTTCGTGCTCTTGTTCGCGTATGTGTTCGGCAGTGCGATCTCGGTCCCGGGCACGTCGTATCGAGAATTCCTGATCGCCGGAATCTTCACGCAGACGGTCATATTCGGTGCGACCTGGACTGGTTTGGGGATGGTCGAAGACATTCAGAAAGGAATCATCGACAGATTTCGATCGCTGCCCATGGCTCCGTCTGCCGTGCTGACCGGCAGAACGTCGAGTGACGTGTTGATCAACGTCATCAGTTTGGTGGTCATGTCGTTGACCGGTCTTCTGGTCGGGTGGCGGATTCACTCCAGTTTCCTCGAAGCGGTGGCGGGTTATGCGCTGCTTCTGTTCTTCGCGTACGCGTTGTCGTGGGTCATGGCTGTTGTCGGGCTTTGGATCCGGACACCGGAGGTATTCAACAACGCGAGCTTCATCGTCATCTTTCCGCTGTCGTTCATCGCGAACACTTTTGTCGAGACCACCAATCTTCCCGGCCCGCTCAAAGTGATCGCCGAATGGAATCCGGTGTCGGCTGTTACTCAGGCGGTGCGTGAATTGTTCGGCAATACCAATCCTGCGATGACGGTTCCGGATGCGTGGCCACTGCAGAATCCGGTCATCGCGTCGTTGTTGTGGACTTTCGGTTTGCTGATCGTCTTCGTGCCGTTCGCTATTCGTCGGTATCAGAAGGCAGTCAGCCGCTGACCTGGTGATTCCGGCCGGTAGGGTGGATATGTGCCGGAGCCCGAACGCATCGACAAACGCAGCCTGAGATACGCCGGGCGACGTGAGGAGTTGCTCGACGCGCTGACCCGCTACGTCATCGACAACGGTGTCGGGGAGTTGACGGTGAGGCAGCTCGCCAAGGCCGTTGGTGTGTCGCATGCGTCGTTGCTCAACCATTTCGATAGCAAGGAGAATCTGCTCTCCGAGGTCATCGAGAACATGCGTGGTGAGTCCATTCCGATTGCGGTGCCGATGAAACCGGGGGTCGATCCGGCGACAGTGCTGACTGCGTGGTGGACCGAACGTACGACGCCGGAGGTCCTGCCGCGGTTCCGGGTGATGGTCGAGATCTACGCCCTCGCGCTCGGCGACCGCGACCGCTACGGACGGTTCCTGGACCGTTTTGTGGGCGATTGGATCGAGGCACTGGAAGCCGGTCTACGACAAGCGGGTTGCCCCGAGGACGATGTTGCCTCTGTCGCTACTCTGTTGCTCTCGCAAATGCGGGGTCTGTCGATGGATCTTCTGGCCACCGGGGACCGGGCCCGCGTCGATCGTGCGTTCGGGCTTTTTGTCGACGGCTTTGCCGCCCGCGCTCGGGAGTGGTCCACGCCAAGATCCGATCGCCTTCAACGCTGACCGATCACCACGGTCGACGCGGTCTCGCTGTAGGTTGCCACCCGAGTGAGAAACCCTCCTCGAGTGAATGTTTCAACAGTCATTTCGACCTGCTCCGTACTCGTCTCGACGAGAAGACAGCCACCCGGTCGTAGCCACGGCGCGGCGTCCGCGATGATGCGACGCTGCAGATCCAGTCCGTCGGTACCGCCGTCCAACGAGACCAGCGGTTCGTGAAGACGGGCTTCGGGCGGCATCAGCCTGATCGATTCGGTGGGGACGTAAGGTGCATTGGCGACGACGACATCCACGCGACCGAGTAATTTCGTCGGCAGTGGTTCGAATAAATCGCCTTCGAGTACACGCTCGGGCGGTGTGATGTTTCGGCGAGCGCACCGCACTGCGGCCGGTTCCACGTCTACCGCGTACAAATCGACGGCGTCGAGCGTCGACTGCAGGACAGCACCGACAGCTCCTGAGCCGCAACACATGTCGACGACGACGCTTCCTGGGGTGACAAGTGAGCAGGCCTGCCAGGCGAGAAACTCGGTGCGCCGGCGTGGGACGAAGACTCCGGAGTCGATGTGAATGCGCAAGCCGCAGAACTCGGCCCATCCGAGGACGGGCTCGAGTGGTTCGCCGGCAACTCGTCGGTCGACCATCGCGTCGAGTTCATCGCGAGAGCGTGCGGTGTGAAGAAGTAGGCGAGCCTCGTCTTCGGCGAAGACGCAACCTGCTGCTCGGAGGATCGCGGCCACCGACTTCTGCTGCGAAGCAGGGAAGGTCGGGAGATCAGGTGCTGACATGAGAGAGCCTTTCGGCCTCCTGATCTCGCGGGGGACCTGCACGTATCGAACACCGCCACCCTACCCGAGCAGGCGTGTCACGACGGTCGATGCGGAGCGGAAATTTAGGTTGACCAAATGGTAAGGCTGTTCTATGGTCTGAACTCGATCAGCTGATGTGGGGCCGATCACCACATATGCACCGTCACCGCAATCGGTAGGAGAAGTACGTGAGTAGGCGACTGTGTAGGACGCTCGTCGGACTGAGTGCGAGTGCGTTGGTGGCGTTGACAGTTGCGGCGCCGGCCGGAGCGGAACCGAACGATGCTCCGGGTGCTGTCGTGAGTCAGGAGTTGCTCGGTCCCGACCGGGTGATCCCGGGTGCCGTGAGCGCAACGAAGGTGACGTACTGGTCGACGGGCCCGAAGGATGCGCCGATGTCGAGTACCGGTGTGGTGTATCGCCCAGAGGGAGCTCCGCCCGAGGGTGGTTGGCCGGTCATCTCCTACGCGCACGGGACGGTGGGTGTCGCGGATCAGTGTGCGCCGAGCAGCAGTGTTCCACTCGAACGGACCGCGACGCATCTGGGTCACTGGCTGGAGCAGGGATACGCGGTCGTGACCACCGACTACGTGGGGCTCGGAACACCCGGTGTTCACCCGTATCTCGACGGTCGTTCCGCTGCACACAGCGTTGTGGACATGGTGCGTGCCGCTCGTGCGGTCGACGACGACCTGTCGAGCGCATGGGTTGCGATGGGGCAGTCGCAGGGCGGGCAGGCGACTATGTTCACCGCTTCGCTTGCCACTGCTTACGCGCCGGAGTTGGACTACCGCGGCGCTGTCGCCACTGGCGTCCCCTCGAACATCGAGAATCTTCTACCGCTCGGTGGTCCGGCTTTTCCGGCGCTTCCGCTCAAGGGTACGACGGTCTACATCGCGAACGTTCTTGACGGACTGCGTGCTTCGCGGCCGGATATCGACATCGACTCGTATCTGACCCCGCTCGGCAAGACCATCCTCGACGACGTCGAGAACAACATGTGCTACACCGAGGCGCGCACGAAGTACGGCACCGTCACGCTCGGGCAGGTGCTGACGAAGTCGCTGGACAATCCAGTATTCATGGAGGCTGCGCGTGACCTGCTCACTGTGCCGACCGCAGGATACGACCGCCCGTTCTTCATCGGTCAGGGGTTGTCGGACATCGATGTTCCGGCACCGCTGACACTGAAGTTCGCGGCCGACCTTACTGCCAACGGTGTCGACTTTGCATTCCATACCTATCCCACTGATCATCTGGGAACCGTTCCGGCTTCGGTTCCAGACAGCACCCCGTTTGTCGCGGCACTGTTCTCTGGTCAACGGCCCTGCACCGGAAGCCTCTGCTGACCAACATCTTTCAGGCGGCACCAACTCCGCGCAGATAGATGTCGATCGGGATCCGAAGTTGCCGAACGGTTTCGGAGGAGCGGGGATCTCGGCTACGCGCTCCGAGGCAGTAGTCGAAGATCAAGCCCTCCAGAAGGCTCAGAAAATTTTCGGCGGCGACGTCAGGATCGTCAACGCCAATGATGTCGAAGACAGGCCTTGCCTTCTCCCGTGAAAACAGGCTGTCTTCGAGGAGTTGGTGCAATGCCGAATCTCGGGGAGTTTCCAAGAGCAGTGCATATCTCGCGATCAATTCGTGTCTGCGGTGCGAAAGAAGATCATCGAGATACTCGGCCGTCAGGGCAGCAGGATCGCTGGGCCTCTCGCGGAGTTCGTCGAATATCGAACGTGACCGGTGCACGATGTGCAATGCGGTTGCTTCGAGTAGTGCCTCGCGAGTGCGGAAATAGTACGACGTCGAACCGGCAGGAAGTTCCAGGGACTGATCAACCGCCCGATGGGTGAGTGCACGCGGGCCCTGCTCGGCGATGATCGTGACGGCGGATGCCGCGATGAGGGCTCTGCGATCAGGCTTCATGTCGTTCCTTGTTGTCGATGTTGCATGCTGCCGGAGCTGCATGCTGCAGATGGTGCGTCGTGAGGGTCACATTGACTCGATTTGCCTTCGATCACTAGCCTCGACTCTACAGACGTAGAGGAGTCTTATGCTACTGGACGAAGAGCAGTTGGCGGCACGCGAAGCCCTCGACGCACTGCAGGCCCGGATCTCGGGCGGTGAGGTCGGGGGTGGGATCTATCTCTGGGGTAGCGTCGGCCGCGGGAAGACGATGCTCATGGACGAGTTCTACGACGGGCTCCCGGTCGGCAAGCGGCGCATTCACTTTCATCGGTTCTTTGCAGATCTGCACTCTCGGGCGCATGAACTCGGCTCGATGGGCGTGGCACTGGATCACGTCGTCGATGGAATCCGTGTGCTCTGTTTCGACGAGTTCCACCTCGACGACGTCGCCGACGCCATGTTCATGGCAAGGGTTCTCGACACAATCGTCGCGAAAGGCGTGACTGTTGTCGTCACGTCCAATGTTCCGCCGACCGATCTTCTTCCCAATCCGCTTTTTCACGAGCAGTTCGTTCCGTCGATCGAGTTGATGGAGCGGACTCTCGAGGTGATCGAGTTGGGTGGCTCCGTCGACTATCGGACGGCAGGACAGCCAGGTGCCGGGGACTACCGATTTGCGACAGGGGAATTCCTCCTCGGCTCGGGAATTACGCGGCCTTCGGGCGAAAGTGTCGAATTGACGATAGGCACACGCACCTTGGAGTGCTCGGCGATTCGAGACGGTGTCGTCTGGTTCGACTTCGAGGTGCTGTGCACTGGTTCGACCGCGGCTGCCGATTATCTCGCGCTCGCCGCACGCTTCGACGACTGGGTGATCTTCGGAGTGCCGGTGCTCGCCCAGGCGTCGGAATTTGCCCTTCGCCGTTTCGCGAATGTCGTCGATGTTCTCTATGACGTCGATGCGCGGCTGACGATCTACGCCGACGCCTACGTCGAAGAAGTGGCAGGCAGCCTCCGGGACGTGCCGGGGTTGGCGCGCCTCTACAGTCGTCTGTCGCTACTGGCGAGGTCGGCGGCGGGCAGCATCAGTTGAGGAGTAGCGTCAATTCCAGGTGAGGCCGCCGGTCGCGGCGCTGGGCGTGAGCCCGAACATACTGTGGCAGATCCGGTTGAGATGGGCGCTGTCGGTGAAACCGGCCTCGTGTGCACTGGTTGTCAGGGTTGCGCCACTGCTCATCACTTCCATGGCACGTCGTAGCCGCAACCAACGAATGTAGGTCGAAAAGCTCATCTGCAGTTGATCGTTGAAGATTCTTCCCAATCGGCCAGGTGAGATGGAGACCAGCGCGGCGGTGTCCGTCAGCGTTATCGGCCCTGAAAGTCGCTCGTGAAGTAGCGTCAGGGCATGCTCGAGCGCCGGGTGAAGAGCGCGTACGCTCGACGGCTGTCTACTTTCGGACAGTGAATCGATCAGCCTCGCTGCGTATTCCAGATCCGAATCAGCGCCGCGGTCCGTCATCGCTACTGCGGTCCGCCCACGGTCCGACCAGTCGGCCACACCACCGTGCTCGGATACAGGCGGCCTGATGCGCCGGCCCATCCCCGTGGTGGAGTCCACGTAGATCGCTCGTCCCCGCGCACCCTCGGAGGCGGACAACGCGTGGACCGCCCCGGATGGAATGACCACGGACCGCACGACTTCACTGTGGCCGTCCCCGTCCGTGACCGTGACGTCCCCGTCGTCGACGATCATGATCTGAACGGCGGCATGCGAATGCATGTGCGCGGATCCCACTGCGCCGGTGAACATGAGAATTCCGGGCTCCATGTGGACGGCGCCGGACCAGGTCATGTCGGAAATCATAGTGACGACCCTGACAGAGCTCGGGGTCCGGTCATCCTCCGGTAGGACCGCACTCGGTTCGAAGATCGTGCGCTGGGCCGATGTGCTGGCGAGGGGTTCACGAGAAGGTGGAATCATGAACAACGCACAAGCACCCGCAGTCCTGTCGGTCCACGCGCTGGGCAAGTCGTACGGCGACGTTCCAGTGCTCCGAGGTGTATCGCTGGAAGTGCGCGCCGGTACTGCTACGGCCATCATGGGTCCTTCAGGGTCGGGCAAGTCGACTCTGCTGCATTGCATGTCAGGAATCGTCAAGCCCGACTCGGGAGCAATCCTGCTGAGCGGCAGGCATATCGAGAACCTCGGTGAGAACGACCGCAGCCGCCTCCGACGCGAGTCGTACGGATTCGTTTTTCAATCGGGCCAACTGTTGCCGGAGCTTCCGGCGATCGAGAACGTCGCTTTGCCCTTGGTGCTCAACGGGTTGTCCATCGCCGAAGCCAAGCGGACGGCGCACGGCTTCTTCGCGCCATTGGGACTGGACGGGCTGCAGGACCGTCGCCCGGGTCAGATGTCGGGTGGGCAGTCGCAACGTGTGGCGATTGCGCGAGCGTTGGTGACCAAACCCGCCGTTCTCTTCGCGGACGAGCCGACCGGTGCCCTCGACGCGCAGACGAGTTGGGAAGTGATGAGGGTGTTGCGTGATTCGGCTCAACAGATCGGTTCTGCGTTGGTCGTCGTCACTCACGATGCCGAAGTCGCTCGGTGGTGTGATCGCACGATGATGATGCAGGCCGGTTCGCTCGTCGGGACACAGGTGGCGGCATGAAGGCCACAGCGCGCGTTGCATTGATGACGGTGCGAGGTGAAGGCCGAAAGGCGTTGAGTACCTTTGCGCTTCCCGTAACGGCCTTCGCCGCGTCAACGACCTTGCTACTCACCGTTCTCGGCGGCTACGGTGCATTCGCGGGCAGATCGAGCGAACCCGAAGCCGAGGCGTACCTAGCACTCGCAGGGGTTGCTTCGGTGTTGATGATCGTTCCAGCCGTCACTCTCGGCCTGGCGGCGGCCCGCTTGGGCGCGCGCCGTCGCGACGAACGACTTGCCTCGCTGCGACTCATCGGATCCACCCCTCGCCAGATCGTTGCGCTGTGCGCTGCGGAATCGGGTATCCAGGGCTTGGCCGGTGCGTTGATCGGTGTGGTGGGATACCTCCTCGCGTTGCCGCTCGTAGCTCTCTTGAGATTTCAAGGTCGGACATTCGAGTGGAGTGAGCTTTGGGTAGGCGCACTTCCGCTGGTGGGCATCGTATTCGGAATGACCATCCTGGCTGCTTTGACGTCGATGCTCGGGATGCGCCAGGTGTTCGTGAGCCCGTTGGGCGTCACGGCGGGCAATCCCAGCGCCGCACCGAAGATGATCTTCGCGGTGGCTGGGGTGGGGGTTCTTGTGGGGTGGAGTGCATTCGGGGGCTCCGCGGCAAGCATCGCGGCAATCCTGGTGGGCCTTGGTCTCTGCTTCGGCGTTGTTGCTTTGGTCGGTCCGTTCGTCATTTCGCTGCTTGGACGGATCATGCTCAAATGCGCCAAAGACGGTGCTTCGCTGATTGCGGCGCGTCGGGTCTTGGATAATCCGAAGGCTGTGTGGCGCACGGTCAGCGGTGTGACGATGGCCAGCTTTGTTGCCGCAGGCACATCTCTCCTCGCCGCGATAGGCAACGGGGAAGGGCAGGATTTGCAGCCAGGGCAGGAGTTCCTGTTCGCGGACATGAGAACCGGGGTGTTGTTCACTCTCGGAGCAACATTCACGTTGGCGGCAATCTCGTCTGCGCTCACCCAGGTATCCGGGATCCTCGACAACCGTGAGCTGTATCGGAGTCTGACTCTGGCCGGTACACCTGTCGAGGTGATGGACAGCGCTCGCATGCGGCACGTTCGCACTCCCGTGGTGGTGATGGCACTGGCCGGTGCCGGCGCTGCACTGCTGTTCCTCTTCCCACTGGCAGGGGCAGCCGTATTGACCACTCCGATGGCGCTGGTTCAGTTGGGCGTCACCCTGGCTGTGGGGATCGCGTTGGTGTTGGCCAGTGCGTTTGCAGCCAAGCCCGTCATGCGACGGGTACTCGCGGGCTGAATCTCCGCCCCTCGTCCGTCAGTTCTGTCTCCGGAACGGTTCGGCCAACTGGCCGAGGTAGTCGTCCGGGTAGTCGGGCTTGGCCGCCATTCCGAGATCGTCACTGCTGAAGCGCTTTTCCGGATCGAAAGAATAAGTGCGGAACAGGTGATCCCAGATCAGAGTGAACAAACCGAAATTGACGTCACCGATTCCCGCCCACTTCAGGTGATGGAATCGGTGGCCGGCGTTGAGGGCGAGTATCGGACGCAGGGGGCCGATGCGGTAGTCGGCATTCGAATGCTGAAGCAGGAGTTGGACAGCGACACAAACCGCGAGCGCCGAGGCAACTGGAACGGGCATCCCGAGGAGGATCAGTGGCAGGACGCCACCGGCGGTTTCGAAAGTCTGATGCACGGGGTGCTTCATCAGTCCGTTCATACCGTAGAACCGTTCGAGGCTGTGATGAACCGCGTGGAAACGCCACAACCATCCAACCTTGTGGCTGATCAAATGCACCACGGTGATGCCGAAATCGGCAACCAACACTGCGAAGACGACCTGAAGGACAAACGGAAGACCGCTCGGCCACAGCCCGTCGAACGGAATCACCGCGGCCATCAACGGGATTACCGCGACGCTGACCAAGATGAGGGATTCGTTGACAAACGCATGGACAGCGTCGCGAAACCTGTCCGGTCCCGGGGCATTCCACGAAGATTCGTAGGGAAGCGCCCGTTCGGCCGCGAAAGAGCAGACCACTGCGAAGAGAATCAATGCCACCAGTGACCATTTCGGCGCACCGGATGCCGCCAGCGCGATTGCGGCTCCGTTGATTCCCAAGAGCATGAACGGGACGTACCCGTATCTGACGATGAGGGTGAGCATGTATTCGATGGTGCACGGCGCGGGTGGTCCTCGACTTGTACGAATCGGTCGACTTTCAGTCAGCCGAACAAGCGGTGTCGCGTTACTTCGTCAGCACGGTGGCGAGTGCAGCGCTCAGATACGGAGTGATGTTCTCGACGACCCGTGTCACGATCGCAGTGGCGACGTCAGCCGGTTGCAGTGGCACCGACGGTGTCTGCGGCAGCGCCGGGGGAGCAGGCGGAGCGGGCTCGGACATCATCGGCGTGTAGGTGTTGTGCTTCGTGAAGTAGCCGAAGACCGAATCCACGAACACCTCGGGCGCATCACGCGGCTTGGGCATGTTGCAGATGCCGTCACCCTCGATGCAGACTTCCTGCACTGCGATGTCTCCGAATCCGCCGCGTGCTCCGGACATCGTCGCTCCCGGAACGACATTGGGCACTACGGTTTCGATGCCCCCGGCCGAGTTGCGAGGGTCGGCGTAGAGGACGCCTTCGACTTGCGATTGGGGAATGGATCCGTCACGTGCGATGTCACCGAGAACGTCGCCGGCAATCCGTGCTCCCTGTGAGTATCCGGTGACGACGATCTCGCTGCCCGGGCACTGAGCGTGGAAAGCGTTGACTTCGGTGCGAAGCGTCTGGGCGCCGGCGGCAACGCTCTGGTCGTACGTCTGTTCGCCGAGCGGCCAGAAGCTGGCGGGGTAGGTCACCGGCTTGGAGGCGTAACCCTGGGCGACGTAGCGGTCGGTGACGGGTTGCGTCGTTTGTCCCGTCGGATCCCACGTTCCGCCGACCGCGAATACCGCACCGGCCGGGCACGACCCACCGTCATTCGGGTCCGCTCCGGCAGGTACCGACATCACAAGAGTCACCCCCGCTGTGACTGCAACCGTGCATGCCACTGACATCGCGTATTTCCTCATCGGGCCTGTCCCCATCTATCTACGTTCTCGTTCACTGGCGAGACAACCCGCGGTCCGACGCGTTTCGTTCGGTACTGAAGAGAATGGTGATGGGGCGATAAGTCCTGGAGGTAATCCGTGCGTAAACAGGAAGTTGCCGACCGGCGCTGTTTACTACCAGCGTGTGTGGGGCGTCACGGCGTCGGTACCTGCGGCGGGTGATCCGGCTCGAGGAGGGTTCCGATCTCCTTCCCCATCGACACGGCGTTGTTGAGGTCCGCGTTGGTTGTCGGCCCGAGTGTGGCGTAGACGACGATCGTCGTCTTCGAATCGGGGTAGTAGAGCGCGAGACCGTTGTAACCGCCGTACGACGGGTTCATCACCAGCCAGCCGTCGAGGTGCCCGGTCCCGAAGGAAAAGAACTTGTCCGCCGTCATACTTCCCAAGCCCGCAGTCGTCGGCGCCATCTGCTGCTCGAAAGCCTTGTCGGAGAGTAACTCTCCCGTTCCCAGCGCGCGCACCCACTTTCCGACGTCGGCGACAGGCGCGTTCATGTTTCCGCTGTGCAGGAACGCCGTCGGATTCCAGAAAGTGGAGTCTTCGAATACTCCACGTTCATTGGTGTAACCGTGCAGGATCGGTTCGTCCATCTGCGACGTGAGTACAACGCTGCTGTGATCCATCCCGAGTGGATCGAAGACGCGCTGCTGAAGTAGTTCGCCCAGCGGTTTTCCAGTCGCTTTCTCCATGACGTCGCCGAGCAGCGTCAGGTCGCTGTGCGCGTACGCCCAACTGGTGCCGGGTTCGAACAACGGCGGGCGGGAGTTGGCAAGATCCAGGATCTCTCGAGAAGTCCAGCCCTTCATCGGGTTGTCCGTGAAGAGTTTGAGGAACTGTGGATCGGTCACGTAGTCGGAGATGCCCGACGTGCTGTTGGCCAGCATTCGCGGAGTGATGGTGTCTGCGCGTGGAAAGTTCGGTTCCCACTTCGCGATCGGTTGATCGAGGGGAAGCGTTCCCTCTTCGTCGAGTTGCAGCAGGACTGTCGAGAGCATCGGTTCCATCGGTTGGCCGACGCGCAACTGCATGTCGGTTGTCGCCGGAACTCCGACAGGGGACTCTCCGACGGCGCCGAGAGCAACTTCGTCGTCGCCTCGCCACACCCCGAACACAGCGGCACTGAGGCCCAAGTCGGCCACTTGGCGGCGGACGATGTCCGTGATCTCGGTGGATTCCCGACTGCTCGAGGTGCTGGGAGAGGCGCTGCCCGTGTTTGTTGCGGAGTCATCGTCGGAACTGCACGCAGCGGTTGCAATGGCAACGGTCAAGGCGATCGACAGAGCAGACAGCCGCACCCGAGCGCGGTGGTGGGAGGAAGTCATGCCTGCGATCCCTTCGATGTGGAAATCGAGCAACCGACGCCGAGCAATGTCCCAATTGGCCGAATTTACCGCAGTTGGAAGGAGGAGGGGTCAGATCGACCGTATAGGCGCAACTGCTGTTCCAGTGCAGTCCTCATTCGGGTGCCGCGTCCGGTTCCTCTCGCAGGTCCTGCGCTTGCTGAAGCTCGGCGTTGATGCGACGGGCTTCGGTGAGTTGGTCTTCGAGGATGATGATGCGGCAAGCAGCGTCGAGCGCCGTGCCGTTGGCTACGAGTTCGTGCGCGCGGGCTGCGATGCGCAGCTGGTAGCGGGAGTAGCGGCGATGTCCGCCCTCAGAGCGTTGTGGGGTAAGCAGTTTCGCGGCATCGAGGCTACGAAGGAAAGCTTGCCTGACACCGAGGATCTCGGCCGCATGTCCCATGCTGTACGCAGGATAGTTCTCGTCGTCGAATCTGCCGGAGGGGTCCCCCGGTGGTGTATCTGCCGGAATGGCTCGCTTCTTTCGCTGAACGGACGGGGCCCCCGGCGCGAGGAGCGCCGGGGGCCGGATGGGGTTGAACTTACTTACATAACTGCATTCTTTCGAACTTCCGGACTCGCACAAGACATCCGGTAGCCGCTTTGAAGGGGGGTGCCGGGTCCGACTACACACTCACACACGAATTCGGCCCCGGCACGTCCCTGCCCTGCGGTACTGCTTGCGGGTAGTTCATCTCTCCCGCATCTCTTGACTCGTTCCTTGCTACGAGAAAAAAGATACAACAGCCTCGCGAGAATGTCTACCCTGACCGCTGTAGATATTTTGTTGCGAACATTCTAGGTGTTGATATTCAGGAACGGCCTGGTCGCCGGGGGTGAGAGCGCTCAATGTGAGTCATAGGAGATGGATCTGGGACAATGCTCCGATGCGAAATACCCCGAAGTCCGAGTCGTTGTTGCGCGCCCGCGTGGAGAGGGAAGAGCGCACCGGCTCCTCCGAGCATCCAGCTGGTGGCGCGCCGAACCCCGGAGAGGACTCGTCGTCGTCCGAGCCGGGGGCACGCAGCGACAGCGCCACGATTCGGTCGGCTCGGTCCGAGCTCTCAACTCACGCCAGGGCAGTGGAAAGTATGCACGAGGCGATCCATCCTGATCGCGATTGAGGCAGCTGCCTCGTCGGGATGCGGGGGGACTCCTTCATCCCGCTCACTGCAACGCACGACGGCCGCCGCACTCCCGAAAGTAAGGGGAGTGGCGACGACCGTCGAGTTGTCAGAGTGTGCGCTCAGTACTTGAACCTCAAGGCAGCAACTGGTCCAGGAAGGTGTTGCTGAAGACCTTGTGCGGATCCAACGCGTTGAATGCGGCGTTGGCGGTGTCCCAGTTGTCGCTCGATGGGACGCCGTCGCGGTAGGTTTGGGGGAGGCCCTGGGTGATGATCGGGGTGTCGGTGTACGGCTTGTCGGGGCCGAACGCCCAGCCCTTGGACCACTCGGGGCGGAAGGTGGCGTCGTTGTTGTTGTAGTGATTACGCATCCACTGTTCCATTTCGCGGTAGAACGCGAACATGCCGGGGGTTCCGGGGACGCCGAGGACGTTGAGCCAGATGGCGGTGTCCCATTCCGGATGGTCGGGGCGCGGGCGCATGGCCGAGATGGTGGGGGCGCCTGCCGAGTCGACCTCGACATCCGACGGTTGATCGAGGCCGCAGCAACGGATTTCGACGGGGCCGTTGAGGGGGAACTGTCCGATGGAGCGGTAGTACTCCATGCGACCGTTGAACCACTGGGTGAAGTCGTGGATGACCTGGCCGATGTTGGCGCGCGAGGTGATGACGGCTCCGCCGCCCTCGGTCAGACGAAGGGTGGTGGCCCGGATGTAGAACTGGACGTCCTTGGACCATCCCCACAGGTCGTTGGAGAACGTCGCGGCGAGTCCGGCAACGGTGGTGGCGTACATGATCTGCCCGAATGCCGGTGCGATGCCCGGGTTTCCGGAGTTGATCTGGCCGATCATGTCGGTGACCGGCTCCGGGAGGTTGTCGGAGAAGATGTAGTTGTACGGTCCGGTCACCTCACGCGAGAACGGCGGCTTGGTGGGGGCAAGTGACCACACCTTCATCCACGGGCGTTCGGTGAAGGGGTACCAGATTGCTTCTGCGCGACCGTTTTCGCGGACGAACTTCTCGAAGGTGCGTCCGGACGCTCCGCGGGCGCCGAAGAGTTCCTGCCAACCGATGTCGGTGTGGCTGACGCAGCGCATGCGGTAATTGGGGGCGGCCTGCAAGGTGACGGAGGTGAGGAAGGTGCGTCCGAGGTGAGTCAGCAGCGGCTTGATCGCCGCGTCGCTACGTGCATACGTCTTCAGCGCGTACTCGCTGCCGTTCCAGACCACTGCGGTCAGGGACGTGACGAGGTTGGAGAGTGAGCCGAAAGTCTGTCCGGGAACGTGTGCTTCGCCTTCGGCGGGGAGCGCTGCGCCGTGAGCGTCGACGGCGAGGCAGCCGGCAATGGTCAACACACCCGGCGCCGGCAGGTTCGCGAACCCGAGGCCCTGTGCCTGCAGTGCGGTCGTGATGGCGTCGAGGGTCGCGCCGGGTCCTGCGGTGACGGTGGCTGGGCTGCCACCGGCGTTGACGGAGACTCCGGTGAGGTGGACCGTGGTGTCGGCGAGGATGACCTTGTCGACCGGCGCACCGTTGACGATGGTCAGCGGCGTCCAGCCGTGCATGGCACCGCGGGGACGAATGGTGTAGCCGTTGGCATGGCCCCAGTTCGCGAGGCGGACTACGTCTTCGGGCGTCTTGGGCGAACAGGTCCAGATCGCGTCGAGCATGATCTCCTTGGACCAGTTCTGATATGCCTGCTGGTACAGCGCGATGCCTTCGGGGAAGGCAGGCGGCGGCGTGAGGGTGGAGACAGGACCACCCGCGGAGCCGGAAGAGCCGGCGGGGACGGCGTAGGCCGGCGTCCAGCCGGCGAATGCGGTCGCTGCCACGGCGCCGGCTCCAGCGGCCATGAAACCTCGTCGGGACAGTCGGAACTTTTCGTCTTGTGCCGTCATCTTCGGGCTACTCCATCGGGTTCGAGAACTACGGTGAGTTCTAACAGGTGGGTATCAGACAGGTTGGTATCAGACAAGAGTGAGAACTACGTCAGCCAGGGCAGGAGCTTCGCGCTCCAGTACAGAAGCTGAGATCAGGAGTCGCCCATTGTCTTTCCAGATCTGGATACTCAAGTTCTCGCCGGGAAATACGACCCCGGCAAAGCGGGCCCGAAATCCGGCTACCCGACTGCTGTCGCCGTCGAGCATGGTATCCACTGCGGTCTTGCAGACCATTCCGTAAGTACACAGTCCATGCAGGATAGGCGCTGGAAAGCCTGCCGCGGAGGCGAATTGCGGATCCGAGTGCAACGGATTCCGATCACCACACATCCGGTACAGCAAAGCCTGCTGTGGAAGCACAGGCGTCACCACTGTCTCATCTGCTTCGCGATCCGGAAGCGTAATCGACTCCGACGGACCACGTTCACCCCCGAAACCACCCTCGCCGCGGGCGAAAATGGACGAGCGAGCTGTCCACAGCGGGTTGCCCTCGGCGTCAACCGTGACGGATTCCTGCACGATCACCGCGGCCTTGCCCTTGTCCCAGACCTCGGCGATTCGAGTTGTAGTGCGGCCACTTCCACTTGCCGGGATCGGCTGATGGACAGTGACTTCCTGGCTCCCGTGGACTACCTTCGCCAGATCGATTTCGACGCCGGGGAACGACACCTTCGGTGCTTCGGTGGCGTGGAAGTTGGCGGCGACGGTGGCAAAGGTGGGTAGTACCTGAGGCTTTTCGTCGTCGAGGTATCGAAGCTCGTTCGGATGAAGCGGACGAGCACCTGCCCCCAATGCCAAGTGGTAGTGCTGCACGTCCGACGGGGTCCACGAGAACTCTTGTGGCGCAAGCTCGGCGCCGAGTGCGATCTTCGGATCAATTGGCATGGTCGACCGCCGTCTTTTCAGCTGCAGGTGCTTCGGTTGTCTCGGCCTTCTTCGCACGCTCGACGATGTCGAGTACGGCCAAGTAACCGAAAGTCATTGCGGGACCGATGGTCGCGCCTGGTCCGGCGTAGGTGTGGCCCATGACCGGAGCGCTCGCGTTGCCAGCCGCGTAGAGGCCGTCGATGACGCTTCCGTCTTCGCGTAATGCTCGGCCGTTGACGTCGGTGCAGATTCCGCCCTTGGTGCCGAGGTCACCCGGAACCATCTTGATGGCGTAGAACGGAGCCTTGCTGATTTCGGCGAGGCTGGGGTTCTTCAGTCGGGGATCGCCGTAGTACGCGTCGTAACCACTGTCACCGCGTCCGAAGTCCTCGTCCTTGCCGTTGCGCGCGAAGCCGTTGAACCGATCGACGGTTTCGGTCAGCGATGCGACGGGAAGCCCTGTCTTCTCTGCCAATTCGGCGATGGTTCCCGCCTTGACCACGATGCCGGCCTTGAGCCAGCGGCCGGGGAAGGGGGAGCGGGGAGTGATACCGGCAAACGTGTAGCGGTTGCGGTAGCGCTGATCGAGAATCATCCACGTCGGGATGTTCTCGCCGGGGCCCTCGCCCTGACCGTACTCACCGCCGTACATCGCATGGGTCGCCTCGACGTACGGAGCCGCCTCGTTGCCGAAGCGCTTGCCCGACATGTTGACCATCATGCAGCCCGGGAGGGTGCGCTCGGAGAGAGCGAACCACGGTCCGCCGGTCAGCGGAATGGACGGGCCCCACCAGGCGTCGTCCATGAAATCGACTGCAGCGCCCACTTCTTGGCCTGCGCGGATACCGTCGCCGGTGTTTGCCTTCGCGCCGACGGTCCATTCGGTGCCGATAGGTGCGCGCTGGTACTTCTCACGCATTTCCTTGTTGTGCTCGAATCCGCCGGATCCCAACACGACTCCGTGGCGAGCGCGGATGACCTGCTCCTCGCCGTCGACGATGACGTTGACGCCGCGAACTGCGCCGTCTTCGGTGTACAGGGAGGTCAGCGGGGTGTTCAGCAGGATGGGTACTCCGGCGGACTGAAGTCCGAGTCGAATACCGGCGACCAGTGCCTGGCCGCGAACCAGCAGATCCTTCTTGGTGGCCTTCGCTGCGAGGAATCGCATGCCGACCTTCATGGCGCGCAGGGGTCCGCGAGGATTGCGCATCAGCAGGTTGAGCCACTTGTAGTCGGCCTGGGTGATGACGAAGTTCTTGGGGGCCTTGACGTAGTCGGGCTCGAGGTTCTTGCGGTCGGCGCCCAACTTGTTGCCGTCGAACGGGGTGGGCTCGACACTGCGGCCACCGAGGCGTCCGCCGGGTGCTTCCGGGTAGTAGTCGGAGTAGCCGGGAACCCACTGCAGCTCGAGCGGGCTGTTCTTCAACACGAACGAGAGCATCTCGGGACCGCGCTCGAGATAGGTGTCGATGCGTTCGGGAGCGACAACGTCGCCGATGATGCTGTGCAGGTAGGAACGTGCGGCCTCCGGTGTATCGGTGACACCGTCCGCTTGAAGTGCCTCGTTGTTGGGGATCCAGACCCCACCACCGGAACGGGCGGTCGATCCGCCGTAGTGGGCGGCTTTCTCCACGATGACCACACTCAAGCCCTGGTGGGCTGCGGTCAAGGCCGCTGTCATACCTGCGGCACCACTGCCGACGACGACGATGTCGTATTCCTGCTTGCTCATGTAGAACACGTTATAGAATGATGGGGGTGTCAGTCCATGCTTTCTGCCAGGAAGTATTTCCGGACGTTGTCATTGATAACGAAACACGTTGCAGTGAGATTGAGGATGGTGCGGTGTGACCTGGGATACTTCGGTTGACGTCCTTGTGGTCGGGTTCGGTGTGGCGGGCGCCAGTGCGGCGCTCGAAGCTGTAGCGGCCGGTTCGTCGGTTTTGGCAATCGACCGAGCACTCGGTGGTGGTGCCAGCACGATTTCCGGAGGAATCTACTACGCCGGCGGCGGCACCGTGATTCAAAAGGAAGCCGGTGTCGAGGACAGTCCCGAAGCCATGCTCGCCTACCTGAACCGCGAGGTCGGTGACGCGGTGACGCCGCAGACTCTGCGCCGGTTCGTCGACGAGAGCCCGGCGTCGATCGACTGGCTGCGCAGTCACGGCGTGCCGTTCGAAGCCTCACTCTGTCCGTACAAGACGTCGTACCCGAGCAACAAGCACTACCTCTACTTCTCGGGTAGCGAATCGGCCGGCGGGTTCCGTGACATCGCAAAACCTGCTCCGCGTGGTCATCGCGCCAAGGGGCGTGGCACGTCGGGAAAGATGCTGTACGGCCCGCTCGCGAAGTCCGCGGAGGCGAAGGGCGTCCAGTTGCTCGGCCAGACGCGAGCGGACCGGCTGATCATCGAGGACGGCCGGGTGCTCGGCGTCGAAGCACTGACGCTGCGTGACGCACCTGCCGGAGTTCGTCGCCGTCACGCGACGCTCGGGTCCCTGTCCTCCAAGCCCGGCGTCTACGCACCGCAGTTGCGCACGATTCTCGACGCACTCATCGCGAAGATCGAGAAGAAGCACGCCAAGCGGATTCGCATCCAGGCGCGCGGCGGCGTGATCCTGAGCGCCGGCGGCTTCGTGTCCAATCGCGAGATGATGCGCACCCATGCCCCCGCCTACAAGGGCGGTATCCCGCTCGGCACGTCCGGGGACGACGGCAAAGGCATCAACCTCGGTGTCGAAGCCGGGGGAGCCACCGACAAGCTCGGCAATGTGTCCGCCTGGCGATTCATCGTCCCGCCGAGTGCTTTTCTCGGTTCCATTTTGGTGGGTGAATCCGGTGCGCGAATCGTCGACGAGTCCCGTTACGGTGCCGCTCTCGGTCAGGCGATGGCGGAGAAGAGCAGCGGAATCGGTTGGCTGCTGGCAGATTCCGAACTCGTTCGCGAAGCGAAATCGCAGATAAGTGACCAGTCGATGTGGTTCCAGCGGGTACAGACCACCGGAATGATGCGTACTGCAGTGCGTGGCAACACCATTGCCGAGGTCGCCCGCAAAGCGGGGATAGACGTCGCCGGCCTTCAAGTCACCGTCGACGCGCACAACTCCGCTGCCGCTGCCGGACAACCTGATCCGATGGGTAAACCGTCGGACTTCGTCAGGCCGATACTGTCTGCGCCGTTCACGATGTACGACGTCTCGATCAAGCCCAACATGATGAATCCGTGCCCGATGCTCACGCTCGGTGGATTGGTGGTCGACGAATCGTCCGGCATGGTGAAAAACGAGGCCGGGGAGGGTATCCCTGGTCTGTATGCCGCCGGCCGTACCGCGGTCGGTATCTGTTCCAACTCGTATGTGAGCGGCTTGTCGCTCGCCGACTGCGTGTTCTCCGGACGACGAGCCGGTCAGCACGCAGCCGCATTCTCCACAGTCGGAAAGGCCTGAACGATGCTCTCGACGCAGATCCGCGGCGAACTTGCCGACCATCTTGATTCGGCGGAACGGGATCGCGCTCCGATCAGCCCGCTGATCGCCACGTATCCGGACATCGACGTCGTCGACGCCTACGAGATCCAGCTCATCAACATCAGGCGTCGTGTTGCCGGTGGCGCAAAGGTGGTCGGACACAAGGTCGGACTCTCGTCACTGGCGATGCAGCAGATGATGGGCGTCGACGAGCCAGATTACGGTCACCTGCTCGCCGAGATGGAAGAGTTCGAGAACCGTCCGGTCGACACGTCGCGCTTCTGCTTCCCGCGCGTCGAGGTGGAGGTCGCCTTCATTCTGGGAGCAGATCTGCCGGGCGCCGGGTGCACCGAACAAGACGTCATCGACGCCACTGTCGCCTATGCGCCGTCCATCGAGTTGATCGACAGCCGGATCAAGGACTGGAAGATCGGCCTCTCGGACACCATCGCGGACAACGCGTCCTCCGCCGGGTTCATTCTCGGCAAGGAACGAGTTCGCCCGTCGGACATCGACATCAAGGCGATCGACGCGGTGCTGACCTGCAACGGCGAGCGGATTGCGGAGGGGCGCAGCGATGCGGTTCTCGGTAACCCGGTCACCGCCGTCGCGTGGTTGGCGCAGAAGGTCGACACGTTCGGAGTTCGGCTCAAGGCCGGCGACATCGTTCTGCCGGGTTCGTGCACGCGAGCGATCGACGCTCATCCAGGCGACAACTTCCGAGCCGAGTTCAGCGGCCTCGGTTCCGTCTCTCTTCAGTTCACGTAGGAGTAGTCATGACCAAGGCAAGTGTGGCGATCGTCGGATCGGGAAACATCAGTACCGATCTGTTGTACAAACTGCAGCGTTCCGAGTGGCTCGAACCGCGATGGATGATCGGAATCGATCCCGAGAGTGAAGGATTGGCGCGCGCCCGCAAGATGGGACTCGAGACCTCCACCGAGGGCGTCGACTGGTTGCTGAACCAGGCGGAGAAACCGGACCTGGTCTTCGAGGCGACGTCGGCATACGTGCACCGCGAGGCAGCACCACGCTACGAGGCCGCCGGTATCCGTGCCGTCGACCTGACTCCGGCCGCGGTCGGCCCGGCTGTGGTTCCGCCCGCGAACCTGCGTGAGCACCTGGACGCACCCAACGTCAACATGATCACCTGCGGTGGGCAGGCAACCATTCCGATCGTCTACGCGGTATCGCGTGTCGTCGACGTGGCGTACGCCGAGATCGTCGCCTCCGTTGCATCGTTGTCCGCCGGCCCGGGAACTCGCGCGAACATCGACGAGTTCACCAAGACCACCAGCCGCGGTATCGAGACCATCGGTGGCGCACAGCGCGGCAAGGCGATCATCATCCTCAACCCCGCAGACCCGCCGATGATCATGCGCGACACCATCTTTTGCGCTATCCCCGAAGACGCCGATCAGGCCGCGATCACCGACTCCATTCACCGCGTCGTCAAGGACATCCAGCAGTACGTGCCCGGCTACCGGTTGCTCAACGAACCGCAGTTCGACAAACCGAGCGTCGTTTCCGGTGGCTATGCAACGGTCACCACGTTCGTCGAGGTCGAAGGCGCAGGCGATTTCCTGCCGCCGTACGCGGGCAACCTCGACATCATGACGGCAGCAGCCACCAAGGTGGGCGAGGAAATCGCCCAGAAGCTTCTGAGTGTGAAGGCATGAGCGACATGATTCATTTCGATTCGAGCTGGGACATCCGCGTCACCGACACATCGCTGCGCGACGGCTCCCACCACAAGCGTCATCAGTTCACCGTCGAAGAAGTACGGGCCATCGTCGGTGCGCTCGACGGAGCCGGAGTGCCGGTCATCGAGGTCACTCACGGCGACGGCCTCGGCGGGTCCTCCTTCAACTATGGCTTTTCGAAGACTCCCGAGCAGGAACTGATCAAAGCTGCAGTCGAGACGGCGACCAACGCGAAGATCGCCTTCCTGATGCTGCCCGGGTTGGGCATCAAGGACGACATCGTCATCGCGCAGGACAACGGTGCGTCCATCTGCCGCATCGCAACTCACTGCACCGAGGCAGACGTATCCATCCAGCACTTCGGTCTCGCGCGTGAGCGTGGACTCGAAACAGTCGGATTCCTCATGATGGCTCACTCGATTCCGCCGGAGAAGCTGGCCAAGCAGGCTCGCATCATGGCCGACGCGGGTTGCCAGTGTGTGTACGTGGTCGACTCGGCCGGCGCGCTGGTACTCGAGCAGGTATCCGATCGCGTCGAGGCGCTGGTTCAGGAACTCGGCAACGACGCTCAGGTCGGCTTCCACGGCCACGAGAACCTGGGCCTGGGCGTCGCCAATTCCATTGCGGCAGTTCGTGCGGGAGCCAAGCAGATCGACGGTAGTACCCGTCGGTTCGGTGCCGGCGCCGGCAACGCCCCGGTCGAGGCGTTTGTCGGTGTCTGCGACAAGATCGGCGTCAAGACCGGTATCGACTTCTTCGCCATCGCCGATGCAGCCGAAGATGTTGTGCGCCCGGCAATGCCGCAGGAATGCCTGCTCGATCGTCAAGCGCTGATGATGGGCTACGCCGGCGTGTACTCGAGCTTCCTCAAGCATGCCGAGCGTCAGGCCGAGCGGTACGGAGTGTCGTCCGCGGAACTGTTGGTGCGCGCAGGCAAGCGCAAGTTGGTCGGCGGCCAGGAAGATCAGTTGATCGACATCGCGCTGGAACTCCAGCGCGAAGCAGCGGCTTCCTAGGCCATGGCAGACGTACTGGCCGGAAAAGTGGCCTTGGTGACCGGCGCGTCCTCAGGGTTGGGGCGCGCCGTCACCGAGCTCCTCCACCGCAGGGGCGCACAGGTTTTCGGTATCGCCCGTGACAAGGAAAAGCTGCGGCAGTCGATGGTCGAGGTGGTCGGCACGGACGGTGAGCGTCGTTACGCAGCGACGGACGTCTCGGATTCTGCTCAGTGTGATGCGGCGGTGCAAGCGTGTGTCGACGCGCTCGGTGGTATCGACATCCTCGTCAACGTGGCGGGATCGCACTCGCTTCGTCACACGGCGGATATTGCGGATTCCGAATGGGCACATGACCTTGCGGTCAATCTGAACGGACCGTTCTTCCTTTCCCGAGCAGCACTGCCGCACTTGCTGGAGCGGGGCGGCAACATAGTCAACGTCTCCTCGATCGCGGGGCTGGAAGGGCAGGCGTACTCGGCTGGATACTGCGCTGCCAAGCACGGACTCATCGGACTGACCCGAGCGATGGCGATGGAGTACACCGGAAAGTCTCTGCGTGTCAACGCAATCTGCCCCGGCGGCATGATGACTCCTCAAGTCACCGGATTCACCTTCCCCGACGGAGTCGACTTCGACCTCGTCATGAAGGTTGCCTCGCCGCGTGGCTTGATGGAAGCCGAGGACGTTGCGAAGATGGTGGCTTTCGTTGCCTCCGACGACGCCTCGGCGATACACGGGGCCGTCTACTCGGTGGACAACGGAAAAATGGCATGACCCCGTTGGTCTCGGGACCGATCTTCCAGATCTGCTGGGTGGTCGAGGACATCGAGGCCGCCGAACAGGAGTTCACTCGGCAGTGGGGAGTGGAGCGATGGCTACGTATGCCAGACATCGCCTTTGGTCCCGAGACCACAACCTTTCGCGGGGAGCCCGCAGACTATGTCGTGCACGTGTCGATCGGATATGCGGGCAGCCAACAGCTCGAGCTGATCCAACCAGTGTCTGGACGCAACCTGTACACGGAATTCCTGGAGACTCACGGCGTCGGAGTTCATCACCTGGCTTGGGTTCCCGACGATTACGAGGCGACGTTGCTCGAGGCCGAGCGTCGCGGAATGTCGGTGGTGCAACAAGGTCGGGTAGAGGGCGTCGGCATGGAGTTCTCCTACCTCGATGCCGGGCCGTTGGGTGGATACGTCGAGTTGATGAAGCTCTCGCCCGAGATTCGGTTGATGTTCGCTTCGCTCATTCCTGATTGACGGCAAATACTTTCGTGAAGTAGTCGGAAACGTTCTCCGGGTGACCACGGAATCCGAGGTAGCCGTCGGGGCGAATGACCAGCGCCGCCGTACCTTCGACCCCATACGCGGCGCACAGTTGCGAGGCGTTGTCCTCGATGATCGGCACCAGCGAGTCGACGGTCACGGTTCCCGGTGGCACTATCGCGTAGACGTCCAGCAAGCCGTGCGCTGATCGAATTGCGGCGTCGGCGACCTTCTCCAAGCTGTTGATGCTCTCCGCGGATCCGTCCGAAGTCAGCAGTAACGTGTGGTCGACTCCGGACAGCAAGTCGAACAACCGAATTGGATACTGCACACCGTCTCGGCGCATTCCGCGTGCATCGGGTGCACGCTCGCCCGGTTGAACGTGTGGACTCGAAGAATTACGCCCGGTGTTCAGCGGACTCTCCGAGTAGTCGATCAACAATTGAGCCTGGCGCCGCATTGCCGTGTCGATGGAGGACTCTCCCGAACCGATTCCTTCTCGAGCATTTCGGACCGTCATCCCGACGACTTCTTCACCGACCGGCCGCCTTTCGGCGTCGTAGGTCTCGAGAAGATCCGCTTTCGCAACACCTTTGACGGCGAGCGCTATCTTCCACGCAAGATTGTGGGCGTCCTGGATCCCGGTGTTCATGCCCTGCGCGCCAGTCGGGGGATGGATGTGCGCGGCGTCGCCGGCGACAAAAACCCGTCCGCGGCTGTAAGCGTCGACGATGCGGTGGCTGATGCGGAAGACCGAGGACCATCGCAGCATCGAGGCGGTTGTCGGTTCTGGGGACAGTCTGTCGAGCACAGCCTGGATGTGATGGAGTTCAGGTGTCTTTCCGGTTGAAAAACCGTGTTGTACAGCGGCTTTGTTCGACGATTCGTCCGGCATCAACTCGTCCGGAACGAGCATCGACATGCGGTACCGCTTGTGTCCGGGAAGTGGGATGCAGACGAGTAGGTCGTCGGTGGTTCCGTCGTCGGCGGTGTGGTTGGCGCGGACGGAGTAGCCGCTGGGTATCGACCAGTCGACTTCGACGTCGCCGAGCATGTAGCTCTCGGCAAACGCGCCGCCCTCGAAGCTCAGGCCCAGCCCTTTGCGGACCACGCTGTGCGCGCCGTCGGAACCCACCAGGTACCGGGCTGTCACAGTGCTGCCGTCGCTGAGGGTGCAGGTGACGGCGTCGTCGGACTGTTCGAATGCAGTGAGGCCGACTCCGCGTTCGACGGTTGTTCCCAACTCGGTGAGGCGCTCGGTGAGGATGCGCTCCGTCGAGTACTGAGGCAGGCAGAGAAACCAGTAAGGAACGTCGTCGGGGAGGGTGAGGTCGACGCGGCCGACCTCGACGCCGTTCGTGTACATGATCTGACCGCGCATCAATGTCGAGGCGTCGAGTGCCTGGCGGAGCACCCCCATGTTCTCGAAGAGTTCGAGAGTGCGTGGCTGAATCCCGACTGCTTTCGCGTATTGCCGCGGTTCGTCGAGGGGGTCGACTATTCGACAGGAGATACCGCGTCTGCGCAGCTCGATCGCGGTGGTCAATCCGATCGGGCCGGCGCCCGCTACCAATACGTCGGTATCCATGAGGACCCACTCACGTCGGGGACAGTCGGTCATTTAAGTATGGGTACGCGAACTTTTGTTTTGGGGAAATTCGCGCAGATCGGGCATTTTGGGGCTTTCCACACGGGTCGCAGACGTTGAGGTCGTGGGAAGATCGCGACGTGAAGGCAGGCGAGTTGCATCATGAGCCGCCGGGGTACCGGTGCCCGTTCTGTCGCTTCGCGCTGGGCGAGTTCGACGAGCACAACGCGTCGACCGACCTGGTTGCTCGAACCGACCACGCAATCGCTCGGATTTCCCCGAAGTGGTGGCCGGGCAACCCCGGCCACGTACTTGTGTCGCCGATCGAGCACTTCGAGAATCTCTACACTTTGCCCACGAGCGTCGGGCACTCGGTTTTCGACCTGGTTCAGGCCGTGGCTGTTGCAATTCGTGAAGCCTACGGCTGCGACGGCGTCTCGACCCGGCAGCACAACGAACCGGCGGGCAACCAGGACGTCTGGCACCACCACGTCCACGTATTTCCGCGATACGAGGACGACCACCTGTATTCCCGGCATGGCGAGGCGGCCTACGTTCCGCCTGAGGCGCGAGCGCCTTTCGGCGCACTTTTGCGCCCTCGATTCCTTGAACGCTGATCTGCCGCCACATCCTAGTGATGTACAAATCTGCGTGTTTGTAAAACTTTTACCTCAAAAATCGTTGACAAAACGCCATTATTTGTCCACTCTCTATACATAGATGTTGTTCGTGTCGCGGATTACCGCGCAGGACGCACTCACTGATCCGAACGAGAACTGGAGAATTCGATGGCGGCGTTGGTGTACACCGAGCCAGATGGTCGGCTCGCAACTTGGAGAGACCGGAAACGCTACTTGTGGCTGTTGGCGCTGATTCCGTCATCGGCAACTTTCATCGCCGTGGGGCTTGTTACCGCCACCGGATGGAATGTCTTCTGGTGGACCGGCCCACTGATCGCGTTTGCTCTCATTCCCGTCATCGACATCCTGGCGGGTGAGGACGGGAAGAATCCGCCCGACGAGGTGATCGACGAACTCGAGAACGACCGCTTCTACCGGTGGTGCACCTACGCCTATCTGCCGCTGCAGTACACGGCCTTCTTCCTGTCCTGCTACATCTGGGCGCGTTGGGATTTGAGCGTTCTCTCCAATATCGGACTCGCAGTGACGATCGGTGTGACGGCCGGAATCGGCATCAACACAGCCCATGAACTCGGGCACAAGAAGGAGAGCGTCGAGCGCTGGTTGTCCAAAATCGTTCTCGCACAAAGTGCTTACGGTCACTTCTACCTCGAGCACAACCGTGGCCACCATGTGCGAGTGTCGACTCCGGAAGATCCGGCGACCTCGCGCTTCGGTGAGACCCTCTACGGTTTCTGGCCGCGCAGCGTCGGCGGAGGATTGAAGTCGGCGTGGCATCTCGAGAAGACCCGCTTCGAGCGTTTGGGCACCACGCACTGGAGCATCAAGAACGACGTGCTCAACGCCTGGCTCATGTCGGTTGTTCTGTTCGGTGTCGCGCTTGCAGTGTTCGGGATCGGCATCGCGCCGTACCTCGTGATCCAGGCGTTCATCGGGTTTTCGCTGCTCGAAGCGATCAACTACCTCGAGCACTACGGACTCCTACGTCAGAAAACCGCAAGCGGACGGTACGAGCGATGCACGCCGGCGCACAGCTGGAACAGTGATCGCATCTGCACCAACGTCTTCCTTTATCACTTGCAGCGGCACAGCGATCATCATGCGAATCCGACACGGCGCTACCAAGCGCTTCGCAGTATGGAAGAGGCCCCTCAGCTCCCGAGCGGCTACGCCAGCATGATCATGCTCGCCACAGTCCCGCCCCTGTGGCGCAAGGTGATGGACCACCGCGTTCTCGAGCACTACCGAGGTGACATCACCCAGGTCAACATCGCGCCGAAGAAGCGGGCCAAGATCCTCGCAGCCTACGGGGTGAACGCATGAACGCCTACATCTGCCCGATCTGCGACTACACGTACACCGAATCGACAGGTGCTGCGCGAGAAGGCTTTCCGCCCGGCACGCCGTGGTCGAGTATCCCGGACGACTGGTGCTGCCCCGACTGCGGCGTCCGCGAGAAGGTCGACTTCACCCTCGTCACGCAATCCTGATCGAAATACCCACCGGTGAAAGGAAAACCGATGTCCGAGACTGCCACTGCTTACAAATTGTTCCGCTGCCTCCAGTGCGGGTTCGAGTACGACGAAGCGATCGGCTGGCCCGACGACGGTATCGAGCCGGGTACTCGCTGGGACGAGATTCCCGAAGACTGGTCTTGCCCTGATTGTGGTGCTGCCAAAGTCGATTTCGAAATGGTGGAGGTGGACCGCTGATGACAGCGGTCAGCGAGCCCGACACACGCACCGTCGTGATCGTGGGCACGGGCATCGCCGGTTCCGTTGCCGCGCAGGCCCTGCGCAAGGAAGGGTTCGGCGGCAGCATCATCCTGATCGGCAGCGAACCTGAGGAGCCGTACCGCCGCCCGGCGCTGTCGAAGGAGCTACTGTCCGGGAAAGCGTCGTTCGATCGGGTTCGGTTGCGGCCGTCGACTTTCTGGACCGAGCAGGGTATCGATCTTCGGATCGGCGCAACTGTCACGAGTATCGACACAGATTCCCGCACAGTACTTTTAGCCGACGGTGACAGCATCGACTACGACGTTCTGATTCTTGCCACGGGTGGACGGTCCCGACGGTTGGAGAACGAAGATTCCGAGCGCGTTCACTATCTTCGGGATATCGCAGACATGCGACGCTTGCAATCCCAGCTGATCGAAGGATCCTCGCTACTGGTGGTCGGCGGTGGCTTGATCGGATCGGAGGTGGCGTCAACGGCACGCGACTTGGGTTGCAGTGTGCAGGTTCTCGAAGCGCAACCGGTGCCCCTGTCCAGGCTGCTTCCACCGTCGATAGCGGAGAAGATCGCCGCGCTGCACGCCTCGGCGGGCGTCGCCTTGCAGACGGGAGTCGACCTCGAGACGCTCACGACGGGTGCCGACGGCGTCACCGCACGTGCGCGTGACGGACGCGAGTGGACAGCGGAGTTGGCCGTCGTCGCAATCGGATCCTTGCCCGATACCGATGTGGCTGCTGCTGCGGGTATTGCGGTGGACAACGGGATTTCGGTAGACGGATACCTCAGGACGTCTGTCGATAATGTGTACGCGATCGGCGATGTGGCCAACGTGCCCAACGGTTTTCTCGGCGGCATGCACCGTGGTGAGCACTGGAACACTGCGCAGGACCACGCAGTTGCAGTTGCCAAGACCATCGTCGGGAAGGAAGAACCCTTCGAATCCGTCCCTTGGAGTTGGTCGAACCAATTCGGCCGCAACATTCAAGTAGCGGGTTGGCCAGGCGCGGACGACACCGTGATTGTTCGAGGAGACTTGGACTCCTATGACTTCACTGCGATCTGCATGCGCGACGGAAATATCGTCGGTGCTGTGAGCGTGGGCCGGCCGAAGGACATTCGTGCCGTCCGAACCCTTATCGAACGCTCGCCGGACATCAGCGCCGACGTACTTGCCGATACAAACAGGGATCTGACCGAACTTGCGGCGGGTCTTGTCGCCTCACCGGTGCTCTGAGTGCACTCGTGACTTCTGTGGCTTGCGTGTCCACCGTTTTGACACCGAGCACGGGCGATGGAAATCTTCCCGATATGTCCACCGCTCGTGCCCGTGTCCCGTACCACGAGGCAGCTCGTCAACTCCTCCGTGCGTCAGCGCTCGACGCCACACGCGAACTCTTGACCGAGAAATCGTGGAACGACATCACGATGGCGCATATCGCGGAAGCTGCGGGTATGAGCCGGCAGACGTTGTACAAGGAGTTCACGTCTCGCCAGGGATTGGCGTCCGGATACCTCATCCGGTTTGTCGACGAGTTTCTCGAAGAAGTGGAACGCGAAGTAACGCTGCATCATTCGGATCCGCGTGGCGCGGTCTCGGCTGCATTTCGTGCCTTCTTCGACGCCGGTGCCCGGGATCCGATGGTGGTCAGCATTGTCGGTCCCCGGCCGCAGCACGACCTGCTGAGTTTGGTCACCACCGACGGGACTCCGCTGCTCGAACATGCGAGCGCGAGGTTGGCCGAGATCTTCATGACAAGTTGGGCGAACGTCGACCGCATCCATGCCGAGATGTTCGGCAGCACGATAGTGCGTCTGGCGATCAGTCACGTGACGTTGTCTTTCGGTACCCCCGATCAGATCGCCGAGAACCTGGGGGAGATGTTCGGGCCGTTCCTCGATCAGGTCATCGGTTCGGGAACAGTCGAACCGAACTGAGCCGACAGGATCGATACGGTTTCCGGGCTAGGACGGAAGTTCGATCGAGCGTGATCGCCGTAGTTCTTTGGTGGGAAATATCGTCGTTATGTGTGAATCCGCGTCTCACTTCTCGGTAGCGTGCCGGGCGTAGATCGAGGTGCGATCCGCAGGGGGTGGCTCTCGTGAATTTCCGTCAACGGTGGAGGAATTCGAAGATGAAGAGCCGCAACAAATCTCGAGTGATGTCGACAGTCGCGCTAGTTGCAACATTTGTCATGGCCGGTGCAGGTGTGGCAATTGCCGACGAATCATCGTCAGGGTCTTCCGGCAGCGGATCGCTCGGTTCCTCCGGTGCGGCAGCGGTTGATCCGTTGACCTTCGACGGTTGGGGCACGTGCCCGATCGAGGATCTCGAGGTGACGACGTGCGCCAGCGTCGTAGTTCGCGGAGGGACCATGAAATTGGGCGCACTTTCGGTGCCGATCCCGGACGGAAGCCTCAAGGTTGCGGGCGGAGTGAAATACGCGACCCAGCCGGACAACAGTTTCATCGAGACGTTCGTCGCCAAGCAGGACGGGTCCAACGGGGTCTATTCCAATCCGATTTCGGTACCCGGAGGTGCTCTCGGGATCGATACTCCGCTGGGACTGACTCAGATCAGCGCGACGGTGGAATCGGTGGGAGTCCCGGATCTGAAGGTTCTCGAGCAGGAACTCACCATGCCTGTTCGATTGAAACTGTCTAATCCCTTGCTCGGTGACGATTGCTACATCGGTTCGGTTTCGAATCCGATCAACCTTCACCTGACCACAACCGGAAACCCTCCGTCGGAACCTATCGGTGAGTTCCCCGGTGCAGTGTTCCCGGCAGTCCCACATTCGGATGCGGTGTTTGCGGCGCCCGGAGCCAGCGGGTGTGGACCGCTGGGTGCGCTCAACTGGGCCGTGAATCTACGCGGGGGAGTGCCGGCGGCCAGCGGAAAGAACTCTCTCACCACGTCGAGCGACGTCTACGCGGTGGCTGCACGAAAGGTGCGACCGCCTGCCTGACGGACGCGCAGGCGCTGGAACGTAAAACGAGGGCCGACCCGTGGTGGGTCGGCCCTCGTTCTGCACAATCAGGTCAGCTGACCTCGGGATCACGCACCGTGATGGTGCCGTCCCTAACCGCGTCGGCGATGCTGTCGTGCAGTTTCGGGCATCCGTCTTTCAATGCCGTCGACTGCCCGGAAGCAATTGCCTCTTTGAAGGTGTGGCAACGCAGCGCCGGGTCGGAAGTCCACTGCACGCTGGTGTGTTTGTACGTGTTCTTGCGAACCAGTACACACGCGCCGCATGCCTTGCAGTCGACTTCCTGCAGACCCGAGTCGAGGTATTCGTGCTTGTCCTCGATCGTCTGGGCCGCGATCGCCTCGAGCCGTTCCGTTTGCCCGGCAAAGTCCGGTGCCTTGGCCCAACGAGCCCACCGTGCGTCGGTTCCGATCGAGGCGCTCACGACTAGACCTCTGCTTCCTTCTTTGCCGCTTCTGCTGCAGCTTCCTTCTCGGCCTTCTGGCGTGCGAGGTTTTCCTCGACCTCGGCGTGCCAGGCTTCGTTTGCCTTGGTGGTGTCCACCTCGAACTCGAAGCGCTGCGTCATCTTCTCGGTGACGTCGGCCTTGTCCACGTAGAACTGCTCGTACCAGCGTCGTAGCTGGTAGACGGGGCCGTCTTCTTCGCAGAGAAGGGGATTCTCGATCTTGGTCTTGTTCTTCCAGATCGCGACGTCTTGCAGGAATCCCTCGCTGATGCCCTCGGTGAACTTGCCGGCCAACTTGTCGGCCATCTCGTCGGAGACACCCGTCGGCTTCTTCACCGTCACGCCCCACTGCAGCACGAACGAGTCCGGGCTGATCGGGTAGTGGCAGTTGATCAGAACACTCTCGACCTCGTATCCGCTGTAGCTGTTCCACAGGGGATTGACCATGTACGACGGTCCGTAATACGCAGCTTCGGAGCGAAGAAGCGTGTCGCCGCCGTACTGGGAGGCCATTCCGATGTCGGGACGGCCCGTGGTGTTGAGGTACTGAGTGGCGATCTCACCTTCGAAGACGTTCTTGAAGTACGTCGGGAAGGCGTAGTGGATGTAGTAGAAGTGCGCCATGTCGACCACGTTGTCGATGATCTCGCGGCAGTTGGACCCCTCGATGACCATGGAGTTCCAGGTCCAGTCGGTCCATTCGTCGCTGTACGCACCCTCGATACGAGGAATCACGATCTCTTCGGGCGGCGGATTGCCCTCGGGGTCGTTCCAGACGAAGAGCTGACCGTTCTGCTCGAGGGTCGTCCACGCGCGGGTGCGTGCGAGCGGAGGCACGCGGCGGGCATAAGGAATGCCGGTGCACTTGCCGTTGCCGCCCCAGCGCCAGTCGTGGAAGGGGCAGGCGATGGAATCGCCCTTGACCTCGCCTTGTGTGAGGTCACCACCCATGTGACGGCAGTATCCGTCGAGAACTTTGATGTCGCCCTTGCTGTCGGCGAACACCACGAGCTTCGTACCGAAAGCCTCGATCGCGTGCGGTTTGCCGTCCTTGAAGGTCTTCAGTAGACCCAGGCAGTGCCAACCGCGGGCGAAACGAGTTTGCACCGTTCCGACGTCGATCTCGCGAATCTGCGCCATTGTGACCTCACATCCCTTCTAGCTGTTAGTAGAACACGTTATAGAACTCGATCCGGTTCCGCCAGATTTTGGGGGCACTTGTTACAGCATTGCGGCCACAAACGGGACCTTTGTCAGCGTCTCGACAGAAAAGAGAACGTGTTCTAGTCTCAAGTGTAAGTGAACCAACCGATCGAGGAAGACGGGAGCGTCGAAGTGGGTAACCATGACAGCCACGAGGTGATGCAGAGGCTCGACGCACTACTGCCGGCACTGCGCGAGCGCGCACAGGAGACCGAGGATCTGCGTCGTATCCCCGACGAGTCCATCAAGGCTCTTCAGGAAACAGGCTTCTTCCGCTTGCTGCAGCCGAAGCAGTGGGGCGGATACGAAGCCGATCCGGTGCTGTTCTACTCCGCGGTCAAGAAGATCGCCAGCGCGTGCGGTTCCACAGGGTGGGTCTCCTCGATCATCGGGGTACACAACTGGCACCTCGCCCTCTTCTCTCAGCAGGCGCAGGAAGACGTGTGGGGCAACGACACTGACGTTCGCATCTCGTCCTCTTACGCCCCGATGGGTATGGGTGAAGTAGTCGAGGGCGGATACAAGGTCAACGGTGCGTGGGCGTGGTCCTCGGGTTGCGACCATGCCAGCTGGGCCGTTCTCGGTGGTCCGGTGTTCAAGGACGGCCGCGCAGTCGATTTCGTGAGCTACCTGATTCCTCGCGAGGACTACCAGATCGACGACGTGTGGAATGTGGTCGGTCTGCGTGGAACCGGCTCCAATACCGTTGTGGTCAAGGATGTTTTTGTTCCCAAGCATCGCGTTCTGAGCTTCCGGGCGATGAGCGAATTGACCGCCCCGGGCCTCGAGAAGAACACCGCGCCGGTCTACAAGATGCCGTGGGGAACCATTCACCCCACCACGATCTCGGCACCGATCGTCGGAATGGCTTACGGCGCCTACGAAGCGCACGTCGAGCACCAGGGCAAGCGTGTGCGCGCTGCGTTCGCCGGCGAGAAGTCGAAGGACGATCCGTTTGCCAAGGTGCGCATCGCCGAAGCGTCCAGCGACATCGACGCCGCGTGGCGTCAGCTCTCCGGCAACGTCGCCGACGAGTACGCGTTGATCCTTGCGGGCGAAGAGGTTCCGATGGAACTGCGGCTGCGCGCTCGACGTGACCAGGTGCGCGCCACGGGCCGCGCGATCGCCTCGATCGACAAGCTCTTCGAGAACTCCGGCGCCACGGCGCTGCAGAACGGCACTCCTATCCAGCGTTTCTGGCGCGATGCTCACGCTGGTCGCGTCCACGCCGCCAACGATCCCGAACGCGCCTACGTCATGTTCGGAACCGGCGAATTCGGTCTGCCGATCACCGACACGATGGTCTAGAGGAGGCTCAGTGACAACCACCGAAGAAGCCCTCACCTACGAGTCCACTTCACGGTTCGCGCAAGTGCGCCCCGATCTGAAACTGCACTTCCACGAGGCGGGCGTCGGAAACGACAAGACCATCGTGCTGCTGCACGGCGGTGGCCCAGGCGCGTCGTCGTGGTCTAACTTCGCCCGCAACATTCCGGTGCTGGCGAAGAGCTTTCACGTCATCGCGGTCGATCAGCCCGGTTACGGGCAGTCCGACAAGCCGACGGAGCATCCGCAGTACTTCGTGCACAGTGCGTCGGCGCTCAACGATCTCCTGGACACGCTCGAGATCACCGGTCGCGTTGATCTGCTGGGCAATTCGCTCGGTGGTGGCGCTGCTGTTCGCTTTGCGCTCGACTACCCGGACCGTGCGGGTCGCCTCGTTCTGATGGGCCCCGGCGGTCTGAGTGTCAACCTGTTTGCGCCGGACCCCACCGAGGGCGTCAAGAACCTCGGAAAGTTCAGCTACCAGCCCACCCGAGAAAACCTCGAAGCATTCCTGCGGATCATGGTCTTCGATCAGAAGCTGATCACGCCGGAACTCGTCGACGAACGTTTTGCTGCCGCCAGCACTCCCGAGTCGCTGGCTGCGGCCAAGGCGATGGGTAAGTCCTTCTCCAGCGGTGACTTCGAGCTCGGCATGCTCTGGCGCGAGGCGTACAAGCTTCGTCAGCGTGTGTTGCTGATCTGGGGCCGTGAGGATCGGGTCAACCCTCTCGACGGCGCACTGGTCGCGCTCAAGATGATCCCGCGCGCGCAGCTCCACGTCTTCGGCGGTTGCGGTCACTGGGCGCAGCTCGAGAAGTTCGACGAATTCAACCGGCTCGCAACCGACTTCCTGCTCGACGGAGGTAAATGATGGGTATTCGATCTCTGGCGTACATGCGCATCGGGGCCACCGACATGGCTGCGTGGCGCGAATACGGACTCAAGATCCTCGGAATGATCGAGGGCAAGGGCGTCGACGCGGAATCGCTGTATCTGCGTATGGACGACTTCCCGGCGCGCCTTGTCATCGTTCCGAACGACACGGACCGTCTGCTCGTCTCGGGTTGGGAAACCGCGAATGCCGCTGAGCTGCAGGATATCCGTGACAGGTTGTCGGCAGCCGGTGTTCCGTTCAAGGAAGGCACGGCGGAGCAGCTCAAGGACCGTCGCGTCGTCGAGATGATCGCGTTCGAGGACACCTCGGGCAACTCCCTCGAGGTGTTCCACGGAGCTGCTCTCGAACACCGCCGGATCGTGAGCCCGTACGGGCACAGGTTCGTGACGGGTGAGCAGGGCCTCGGCCACGTCGTGCTCACCACCGATGACGACGATGCTTCGCTGCGGTTCTACCGCGACGTACTCGGATTCAAGCTTCGCGACTCGATGCGTCTGCCTCCGCAGATGGTCGGCCGGCCCGCGGACGGCGACCCGGCGTGGCTGAGGTTCCTCGGCTGCAACCCGCGTCACCACAGCTTGGCGTTCCTGCCGTTGCCCAACCCGACGGGCATCGTGCACCTGATGCTCGAAGTGGAGAACTCCGACGACGTCGGACTGTGCCTCGACCGGGCACTGCGCAAGAAGGTCAAGATGTCGGCGACTCTCGGTCGCCACGTCAACGACGAGATGCTCTCGTTCTACATGAAGACTCCAGGCGGGTTCGACATCGAATTCGGTTGTGAGGGGCTAGAGGTCGAGGACGAAAACTGGATCGCGAGGGAAAGCACGGCCGTGAGCCTGTGGGGTCACGACTTCACGGTGGGAATGAAGCCGTGAGTTCGCCCGACGCGTCGGTGAGTGCGGAGCAGGCGATCGATCCACGCCAGTTCCGCACGGTTCTCGGGCAATTCTGCACGGGTATCACCATCATCACGACAGTCGACGACGGTGAGCCTGTCGGGTTCGCATGTCAGTCTTTCGCGGCCCTGTCACTCGACCCGCCTTTGGTGTTGTTCTGCCCCACCAAGGGTTCTCGGTCGTGGGCGGCAATCGAGCGGACCGGTAAGTTCGCCGTCAACGTGTTGGCGGAGGAACAGCAGGCGGTGTGTGCTCGTTTCGGGTCACGTGAGCCGGACAAGTTCGCGGGCATCGATTGGACGCCATCGCCTCTGGGCTCGCCGATCATCGACAAGTCCCTTGCACACATCGACTGCACGGTGGAAACAGTGCACGACGGCGGCGATCACTACGTCGTCTTCGGTCGGGTGTCGTCGATGAGTGAGATCAAGACCGAACGCCCGCTGCTCTTCTATCGCGGGCAGTACACGGGCATCGAGCCGGACAAGACTGTTCCGGCTACCTGGCGTGACGATCTGGAAGCGTTCCTGACGACCACGACAGAAGATACCTGGCTGTAGGGGGCAAGCCCCCTGTGCGCCTTTTTGGTAGTGGTAACTACCAAAAAGGCGCACAGGGCCGGAGGCCCTACAGAGAAAAACAGGTATGACAGAAGTCGTCACCGAACGGCGTCAACAGGATGCTACGACGCACTATCTTGTTCGATCGGCCGGCGCGCTTGACCGCCTCGATCACCGATGGCTGCACCTCGACCACCTGGTACCGGTCGGCCTCGACGGGCTCGCGTGAGAATGCCACCAAACCGAGCCGATGCAGGTTGTTCAGGTACGCGCTGATGCGGTCCAGATGTCGACAGCCTGCCAGTTCTCCGATCATCGACAGACCCTCGTCGATCATCTCCGAGCCGACTCCGAACGGCCGCGCCGTGCGCACGTCGACGCTCGGTTGTGCGCCGGAGGTGGCCAGCAACCGAAGAATTCGAGCTTCGTCTGGTGCGATCTCGTCGAGGATCCGGTCGTAAGCCGGGTGCAGATCGTCGCGATCGGTCACGTCCGCGGAACGATCCAGCAACCTGTCACCACGTGCCCGCAGCGCCGCGAGAGTGGCCTCGACGCTCTGTTTGCGATTGGTACGAGTAGCCATTGCCGCCCGCAGGTTCTCCGTCCGCGAGCCGTCTCTGGTGGTGTTCTCGGCCCGACGTTCGGATTGCACGTTGGCGGATTCTGCAGCCTCTGCCGCGGCTTCGGCGGCGGCCTGAACGATCTGCCGCGTCGCCTCCTTCGCCGTTCCGAAAGCCCAACCCGTCAGCTTGATCGACGTGAGCGTCGTCGTGGCGGTAAGCCCGACAAGGCTACGGATCAGACGCTTTTCGACGGATTCGACCGGCGCGATGTCCGTAGCCCAGTCGTACGATTCCGCTTCGACGATCATGCGATGGTCGTGCTCACTCATGCTCATACTCCGAATATTGCGAGGTGTAGGAAACCGGCAAACGAGCCCAGCACGGCCCCGTGTACGAACAACAGCCACTCGTCCTGCTTGACGGCTGAGCGTAGTAGTTCGCTGAAATCTTCCGGTGAAAGGATGCTCATGCGTTCGGTGACGAAGACACGAATCTTCTCCGACTGGTTCTCGGCGAACTCCGCGTCCTCGAAGACCCTTGGGTACAGGTCGAGCACTTCGGTGGTGGCCAGGCCGGGCAGACGCTTGTAGCTCTGCGAACCAACGGTCATCTTGACCACCGACTTTGCCCAGCCGGCTGCGTCGTCGACGGATTCGCGCAGTACCTGATCGAGCATCCGCCGCGTTCGGTCCGAGCGGGGACCTTCGAGGAGTTCGGTGCCGATGTTCTCGAGCGTCACGACGTGATCGGCGAGGGTTTTTGCGTACCCGGCGATGATCTCGGTGCGGCGTTTCAGGAAGAGCCCCTGCCTCCACGGCACCCAACGATTGGGGGTGATCGGCTCGAAGATCATCGTGATGCCGAGGTAGTTCACGATGTATCCGATGATCACACCGCCGATGGGAAGCACCCACCACTGCGGAACCAGATGGAGGATTCCGACGAGCACGAAGCCCATCGGGAATCCGAAGTAGAAGCCGAAGTTCTGCATGAACCTGAGCTCTTTGTTGCCCATCGTGCGGAAGATGTCGTTGAGCAGTTTGGGGTGCGAAGAGAGGTAGCGGATCACCATCAGCTTCGCGTCGATGAACTCGTCGATGTCCTCTTCGATGCGGTCGGTGATCATGCGCACGCTGGCCGGCAGATCGTCCTCCACTTTGCGGAAGACGGCTTCCTTCACCGACGTCGGAAGGTTGTGCCAGAGCTGAGGATTCTCGGCCGTCATGATTCTGGTGACCACGCCGCGCACTTCACTGCGAGAAATGTTCACCAAGTGCTCGGCGATGCTGTCCGGGTCCAGGACGCGATAGAAATCGGCGATGCTGCCGACTTTCGCGAGGGATTTGTCGACGGCGATCGACGCCATCTTCTCCGCCCGCGAGGGGACGATGCCTTGCCAACCGAATCTGCCGTCGCTGGTGATCGCGGGGATCACCTGAACGCGCCGGGGGAGGAACGGGAAGAGCAGTTTGAGTCCGGGCACTTTGATCCCGTGGAAGTTGATCGGCGCAAAAAGCATCAGGACGCCCGACCAATTGGTGATGTACCCGATGATTCCCGTGAACAAAGGAATGGTGATCAACTGTTCGAGCAAGTGGTCCGGCACCGTCGCACATCCTCCTCATATCCGAGAACCTCACGTTCGGACATGATTGCCGAAACTTCGCTCTTCGTGGGTGTTTCGTTGGCTACTGCTGCGCCTTCCCAGTTGCGTCAGCATAGAGGCCCGACAATTCGGGCTGTAGGTGGGTCGGAAGTTGATGTAACCTCACGTACATGGTCAGTATTGCGCACAACACGACGACGCCGGTTCTCTTCCGGCGCATCGTTTAGCAACTGCTGACCGAACCCTTTCAGCCCCGGGAGTTATCGCCCCGGGGCTTTCCTGTTTCGTCGCTCCGTGTGCGTCTCCCCTTGAACGATTTGGAGAGCTCTCATGAGCGTTGACCACTGCGAACTCGGGCGCGACCTGGAGTTTTTCGCCACCACCCCCACCGTCGGGGCCGGCCTCCCACTCTGGTTACCGGACGGCGCGAGCATCAGGAACGAACTCGAAAAGCTCGCCGCCGAACAAGCAGCGCGATCCGGATGCCGGGGTGTCTATACCCCCGTTATGGCGAAGAAAGAGTTGTACGAGAGATCTGGGCATTGGTCCAAGTTCTCGGACGACATGTTTCCCGAAATGAAGATAGGCGGAGAGTCATTTCTCCTTCGTCCGGCTAACTGTCCTCATCACGCTCAGGTATTCGCCGCTCGCGGTCGTAGTTATCGCGAGCTACCTTTCCGCGTTCGTGAACTCGGCTCGATGTTCCGTAGCGAACTCTCCGGTGTTCTCAGCGGATTGAGTCGAGTCCGGCAGATCAATCTCGACGACGCACATGTCTTCTGTAGTCGTGAACAAGTGCAAGCGGAAGTGATCGTCGCGCTCGACGCGATCGAGCGCTGCTACTCGACTCTGGGGATTGCCGAACGGAAGTACCGCCTCTCGATCAGAGGGGGAGAGGGGCAGTACCTCGGCACCGACGAGCAGTGGGCGGACGCCGAGGATCACCTTCGCGGAGCACTGAATGCACGCTCGATCGAGTACGTGGAAGCGAAGGGGGAGGCAGCGTTCTACGGTCCCAAGATCGACGTCCAGGTGCGAGACGCGCACGGCCGCGAGGAAACACTCTCGACCGTGCAACTCGACTTCAATCAACCGGAGCGGTTCGACCTCGAGTACACCGCTGAGGACGGATCCAAGGCTCGCCCCGTCATGATCCATCGGGGCTTGCTCGGGTCGATGGAACGCATGACTGCGCTTTTGATCGAAAGGTTCGAAGGGCGGATGCCGCCGTGGCTGGCACCCAACCAAGTCTCGATTCTGCCCGTCGGCGACCGGCACCAGGTTGAGGCCGAGCGTTTGCGGGCCGATCTCGAGGCTCGCGATGTTCGAGTGGCGATCGCGCCTGACGGATCGTTGGGACGTCGCATCCGCGAGGCACGCACTCACCGTGACCCGTACATCGCGGTGATCGGGGACAACGAGGTGCACGGCGGCACCGTCGACGTTCTGGTCCCCGCGCGTGGTGGGCGGGTGGTCGTCGATGCGAGTGTGTTTGTCGCTCAGGTGGTCTCGGGCATCAAAGAGCGTGCCCTGCTTCCGGCAGACTTCTAGCCGACGGGAAGCTCGTGGAGGGCGCGCACCAGTGGCGCGAGTTCGGGTGTCTTGCATGCCTCGTCGAGCGCCGCCTCGAGGGTGGCGTCGTGCGTCGGCCGTGCGCTTTCGAGAAGCTCGCGGCCGGCCGGCGTCAGCTCGGTGTAGATGCCTCGACGGTCGTCGGCGCACAGGATGCGCGTCAATAGTCCTCGATCTTCGAGTCGATTGACCAAGCGCGTCGTGGCGCTGCTGCTCAGTGCGGCAGCGCGAGCCAACTGAGCCATCCGCATGTGCCAGCCGTCCTGGCGGCCCAACGCGTCGAGGACGGTGTATTCGACGACGGACAGTTTGTGCTCACGCTGGAGCGCGCGTTCCAGTTCGGTGTCGAGAGCGCCGTGCAGTGCTGCGAGCGTGCGCCACCCTTGCGAACGGATTTCGACGGCGTCGTCGGCGATCCCCATGTGATTCTCCTTGTCCGTTTCCTGCGACTCCAGGTTACCAGCTTGCGCATGTAGCGCGCGCGTGCAACTATTTATAGCGCGCCTGCAACTAATGCACACGCCCGCTAACGGCTTACGCGTAAATCTGTGAAAGGAACATCGAGATGCCATTGGGTCTCATTGCCCTCGCTATGGGCGGGTTCGGGATCGGCCTCACCGAATTTGTCATCATGGGCCTCCTGCCCGAGGTCTCGGCTGATTTCGAGGTCACCGAGTCCGTCGCGGGCTACCTGATCTCGGGCTACGCACTGTCGGTGGCGATCGGCGCGATCCTCCTGACCGCTGCCGTCACCCGCTTCGAGCGCAAGAAGGTCCTTCTCTCGCTCATGGTGCTGTTCATCATCGGCAACCTGATGTCCGCGCTCGCTCCCTCCTATGAGGTCATGATGGGCGGACGCATCGTCGCGGCGCTGTGCCACGGTGCGTTCTTCGGAATCGGCTCGGTGGTTGCCGCCGACATGGTCGCGCCCAACAAGCGCGCCGGCGCCATCGCGATGATGTTCGCGGGCCTGACCATCGCCAACGTTCTGGGCGTTCCGTTCGGCACGCTGCTGGGCCAGCAACTCGGATGGCGCTCGACGTTCTGGGCCATCACCGTCATCGGCGTCATCGCACTGATCGGAATTGCAGCACTCGTCCCGACGACGCCCGCCAGCACGACCGGTGGCGGATTGCGCGGAGAGTTGGGGGCATTCCGCAACAAGCAGGTATGGCTCTCGATCATCATCACCATCCTCGGCTACGGCGGAATGTTCGGAGCCTTCACCTACATCGCCTTCACCCTCACCGAGGTCACCGGCTTCGCGACGTCCAGCGTTCCGTGGCTGCTCATCCTCTTCGGCTCGGGCCTGTTCGTCGGCAACTTCCTCGGCGCCAAGGCGGCCGACCGTTCGCTCACGAAGGCGCTGGTCTGGATTCTCGCGATCCTGACCGTCGTTCTGATCGTGTTCGCCGCCACCGCGGAGAGCAAGGTCGTGACTGTGATCTCGCTGTTCTTCATGGGCGCCTTCGGTTTTGCGACGGTTCCCGGTCTGCAGATGCGGATCATGAACTACGCGTCGGCAGCACCGACCATGGCATCGGGTGCCAACATCGCCGCCTTCAACGTCGGCAACGCACTCGGGGCATGGCTGGGCGGAATCACCATCGCCGCGGGACTCGGCTTCACCTCCCCGATCTGGATGGGAGCGGCAGTCACCGTCGCCGGTCTGCTGGTCTTGCTCGTCGCGGCGAAGATCGACCGCCCGGCAGCGTCAGAGCCGTCGACGCCGACCACCTCGCTGCACCCGACCGCCGCCTGAACCTGTCCATTGCGCTCTGACCCCATCGCGTGAACGTATCGCTCCCCTTGTCCAACAAGGGGAGCGATACGTTCACGCGGGTCAGGTGAGACGGAATTCGGCGGTCACCCCGGAGAAAGGCGTGATCGCGCCGCTACCCCGAGCCTTCGACGCACCGAAGTGTTGGACTCGATACGTACCCGCCGGAGTATCGGCCGGAACATCCCACGTGATGCGAACGACGGAACCGTTGCTCCCGACCCGGCGCCAGTGCAGTTTGGTGGACCAGTCGTTGTCGTCGGCGACCCGTGTCCAGGATCCGCCGGTATTGCGTTGGATCTCGTAGAAGGTCCCGTTTCGGTGAGTGTCGTTCTTGGGGTGGCCGGTGACGAACTCGACGGCAACCTGTCCGCCTGGTGAGCTGTCGCCGGGCTGGACGGTCGCATCGCCGAATTGTGTTCCCGGCAAGGGCTCGTCGAAGTCGACGCCAGGTCCGAAGCTGGGTTGGAACCCGGACAGGTCTGCCGGAGCGGGGCCGCGAGGAGGTTCGGTGCCGTCGCGCATCGCGGCTGCAAGGGCGGCATACCCCTGCTGATAGGCCGGCAGTGTGTAACGGCCGAACATCGTCGAACCGCCCTCGTACTGCTGCGAATCGTATTCCTGTGGTGTGGTGCAGTAGCTCGAGTACGAGTTCGCGTATCCCTGGAAGATGACGTTCTCGAGGGGAACCCCAAGCTCCTCGGCGACGGTTCGACGCACTCGTAATCCGGAGACGATGGTGAATTCCGCAGGGCCACCGACGATGTAGAACTGACCGATCCGCAGGATCTGGATCTTGAGTACGTTCGGCACCCATCCTCCCGGTGGCAGCAGGCCGACCGGAACGACTACGAGTTTGGGCGCCTGTGCATCCTGAAGCCATTGAGGCACAGGAGCATCCATACCGCCCAGGGCGTCGATCATGGGGTTTCGGGTGCCCTCGGGGAAGATCGGGATTGCCGGTCCGTCCTCGACGCTTCCGGCGCTCATTGCCGCGCCGATCGCGGCCGGAGCGGTGCGGTGCTCGCGTCCGTCGGGGGTGAATCTTCCGCTCACCACCTGATTTGCCATGTCCAGGTACATGATCCGACTGTCGACGCCACCGGTGACGGTGTCGGACGCCGCGTCGAAGGCAGTTCGAGCTGCCGCTACCTGGCGCAGCCCGATGATGCGTGCGTTCTCGAATTCGTCTTCGGTCGGTCCGCGTCCGGGCTCGAGGAAGAGGTTGGGTGACATGTCGCCGCTGTTGGTCTGCGGAAACGCAGCAATGAAGCTGGTGTCGCCGTCGAGGTAGCGCACGCCCTGGTCGTCGTGCTCCCAGAAGTACGCCGCGGCGCCCTTGTTGTCCCCGGAGATGAGATGGTTCTCGTTCGTAAGCGAGGCGCAGTGGGTGGCGAACCAGTTGATCGCTCCGATGTCCTTGCTGCCCCGACTGATACGCATGACACGCATGTGGTGGTCGTTGCCACCGGGGTAGTAGGCCTTGTCCTCTTCGGGGTTGAGGTCGAACGCCACTCGCGATCGGTTGACGCTGGCGTCGGTGAGATCGGACCGCCCGAAACGGACCGTGCCTGGCGCCAGGTTCTCGTGCGCAGCGCTGATCGCCTCGACCATGCCGTTGACCTCGGCTTCGAACACCTGCAGTTCGAAGCCGAGAACTGCGAGGTTGTACGCGTAGTTGTGCGAGGCCCCGCCACATGCCGCGTGTGAATGGATGGCCGTCAACATGACGTTGCGTTCGGTGTAGATGTCACCGAACCTCCCGGCCAGTCGGCGCAGGACCTCGTCGTGAACGGACTGGAAGATCATGCAGTTGTCGACGCACACGTAGGCGACCCGCGACCCGCCGGACTCGAAGATGAAGGCGCGTGCGCGCATTCGCTGGTGCAGTCCTTCGGCGCGTTGGTCGAAGCTCGAGTAGCCCATCATGCCGACTTCGGCGACCGGTCCGGTCACGTCGGAAATTCCGACGCCCACCTGCAGTGACGCCGACGACTTGTCGGTGCGTGCGGGTGAAACGGTGCGTGCCGGCGAAGCTGCGACGGCCTGGTTCGTCGACAGAGCGGCGAGCGCAGGTGCGGCGGCAGCGCCTGCCAGTACGGTGCGTCGGGTGATCTGCACGAGTGTCCTTTCGGGCGGTCTGACGCGAGTTGGTCAACCGTCCAGGAGTGTAGCCCGAGTCACACGTGACCGAAAGGGGTGCCGTCGGCCGACACTCAGATTGTTGTGGCCTCCCCGAACGTCATCGCCAGGTTCTTGATGGTCGTGGTCATCAGGGCCCGGCGGGGGAGTCCCAGTTTCCGAAGCTCCGCCGCCATCGGGTGACTGCCCAGTTGAACCTCGGCTCCACCAGGGCGCGATTTGACGCCGGTCGGTGCCATGTCCCACGACGTGCACCTGGTGGCGCCGTCGAGATGTGAGTACGCGGCCAACGACATGTTGGCTCCGCCGCCCGGCACGCTGACGCCGGATTTCACACTCAACTGTGTGATGAGTTTGCCGTCGCGAGAGACCGATCCGCGCTTGACCGAGCCGACGTGCTCGGTGTCGAACTCGGCGAGCACCTTCGGGAATCCCCAGATTTCCCGGCCGGCGGCCTTGGTGAACTCGCCGTCCACCGGCAACTCGTGAATGAGTGCCCCTGCAGTTCCGGCAGCGAGCGAACGTAGATCTCCCAGCACCGAGGTTTCGGGAGGCGCAGTGTGGCTGCGCACCATGTACGTCACTCCGAATTCGTTGTACGGCCCCAGATCCCCGTCGATGTAGTCGACAAAAACCAGGCCGCACAGCGCCCGGCCGGGACGGTACTGGAGCACGGTCAAGCCGGTGTAATCGATGATCGACTGCGCGGTTGTGCTGGGTACCGAGTACAACGCCATGAAGGCAGACGCGGTGCGAACTTCGACGGGCATCTCGACCTTCTTGCCCAGAATCGTATAGCTCATGGCGCCACCACCCCGCGGAGTCCGTCGGAGCCGTAGACGGGTTCGAGCATCGAGCGGAAATCCGGTCCGCGGCGCAGCATTTGGCCTCCGTCGACGTTGATGATCTGCCCGGTGATCCAGGTGGAGTGCGGTCCGAGGAGGAAAGAAGCGAGTCCGGCGACGTCCTCGACCTCGCCGACGCGTTCGAGCGGCGTGTTGGCCAGGTAGTCGTCCAGGATGGGGCCACCGTCGGTGATGAGCGCGACCAGATCCGTTCGGGTCAGCCCCGGGCGGATCGCGTTGACACGAATGTTGCTGGCGCCCAGTTCGTCTGCTGCCAACTGCACCAGGTGGTCGACGCCGGATTTCGAGACTCCGTACGCGCCGAACCAGCGATGTGTGTTGCTGCTGGCGATCGACGAGATCGCGACGATGGATCCACCGCCTCCTGCCACCAGTGCCCGCGCGCCGTGCTTGATCGTCAGCATGGTCCCCGTGACGTTGAGGTCGACGGTGCGGCGCCAGGCGTCGACGTCGAGTTGCGTGACCGGTGCGATGGTTTCGTTCCCGCCGGCGCAGGCCACGACTCCGTCGAGCTTTCCGGTGACGGACACCGCCGCGGCGACAGCGGCGACGACGTCTGTCTCGATCGTGACGTCGGCGGGGGAGACGCTGACCGATCCTGCGGCAGTCGCCTGCCGGATCGATTCGGCGGCAGCATCGAGTTTCGCCTTGTTGCGTCCGCAGATCGTGACGTGAGCGCCAGACGCAACCAGCGAACGAGCGATGCCCAGGCCGATGCCACTACCGCCGCCGGTCACCAGTATCGATGTGCCGGTGAAAGTGGGTATGCCCGCTGAGGCGGTGTCGTCGTCCATGCGTGTCTCCTGGTCGTTGCTCCGGCGGGCTCGCGTGCTGCTTCTGGAGGTTTTCCGGTCCGGCTTCGGTGAAAACGCCCCACGCTATATAGGAACAGGTTCTACTTATTGAGGCAAGGGTTGTGCGAGAGGTGGAGTGATGGCTACCAGACCGACCTTCGATTTGATCGACGGACGCTTCTACAGCGGAGACCTCGGGAATGTGCGCGACGCATACGCCTGGATGCGTGATCACGAGCCCGTGTACCGAGACGACGCCAACGGAATCACCGCGGCCGCGAGCTACGACGCCGTCGTCGCAGCCGAGCGGGATCCCGAACTGTTCTCCAACGCCGGTGGCATCCGCCCCGAAACCGGTCCATTGCCGCAGATGATCGACATGGACGACCCGCAGCACCTCACACGTCGACGCTTGGTCAATGCGGGTTTCACACGTAAGAAGGTCGAAGCCAAGGCCGGCCGTATCCGGGAGATCTGCGATCAACTGATCGACGCCGTCTGAGAGAAAGGAGAAGCCGACTTCGTCGCAGACCTGGCGGCACCGCTGCCGATGGCCGTCATCGGCGACATGTTGGGTGTCCGTCCGGAGGAACGCGCGTTGTTTCTGCGGTGGTCGGACGATCTGGTGAAGGCATTGGGAAGCAACGCTTCCCAGGATCAACTGCGGGCCATGATGGTTGCGTACGTCGATTTCACCGCGTACATGATGCGAACCATCGCCGAGCGGAGGAGCGACCCGGCCGACGATTTGGTGAGCACGTTGATTCACAGTGCGGTCGACGGCGAAGCCCTCTCCGATCAGGAAATCGTCAACGAATCCCTGCTGATCCTGATCGGCGGTGACGAGACCACACGGCACGTGCTCAGCGGCGGCATGGAACAGCTACTGCGCCATCCGGACCAGCGCCGGGAGCTAGTCGACGATCCCGATGCCATTCCCTTGGCAATGGAGGAGATGCTGCGGTGGTCCTCGCCGATCAAGAACATGGCTCGAACCCTGACCCGTGACACCGATTTCTTCGGCGCGCAGCTGAAGGCAGGCGAGAAGATGCTGCTGCTCTTCGAATCGGCAAATTTCGACGAGTCCGTGTTCCTGAACGCCGAACGGTTCGATGTCGGCCGCACACCGAATCCGCACGTGGCCTTCGGCTTCGGAACTCATTTCTGTCTGGGCAATCAGCTGGCCAGGTTGGAGGGACGGATCATGTTCGAGCAACTCTTCGCCAGGCTGCCGGACATGGAACTTGCCACCGACGCGCCGTTGCAGCGGCGTGCGGCCAACTTCGTGTCCGGGCTCGAATCGATGCCGGTGCGGTTTAACTCTTCTGCCCCGTCAGCCGGGTAGTTGGCAGTTAGGAGGCGCAGCATCTTCGGAGAGGGGGCTGCCCGCCGGATTGACGTAGACGACCTCGAGCACCAATGGTGTTGTCTGCGAGTTGTTTCCGATGTGCACATGATCTGAACCGCTCGGTTCGATCAAAGTATTTCCGGCGCTGTAGATCCCGTCGACGGAGCAATCGGATCGGTAGTGGCTCAACGTGCCCTGCGCGATCAGCGCGTAGAGCGTCCCGTCGTGGAAGTGCCAACCGGTGGAACCGCCGGGGTCGATGGTGATCTGGCGCAGGATGTAGTCCTTGCCGTCGAAAGTCACCTGCCCGAGGATTTCTCCGTGTACCCCCGTGCTCGGTGTTGCCGACGCATTGATCGGCGTCAGCGACAGTCCGATCGCTGCGGACACTGCAAGCAGAACCTGATGGCGTTTACGCATGAGCGGCCCTCCCAGACGGATGTGCTCCTGAGTGTCCTCCGACAGTGTCCGATTTATCCCGGTTTTCGTGGATCTTGCAGGGTGAAGGCAGAGGTATGCCCTTGAGAGGCGGTTACGCTCGTGTCATGCAGCAAGTCGCGACGAGGCGCCGGAGCCAGCCGCCGCCTGCGCGCTTCATGTTCGAGGCATTGATCGATCCGTACCGCCAGCCCGCCCGGCACTGGCTGGAACTTCTCGAGAGCGAGATCGCACCGGAGATCGTCAGGGCTGAAGAACCGGAGCTGGTGATCTGGTCGTCGATCTGGCCGGACCGACCCGACGCCGTCATCCGATTCGACATCGAGGCGGTCGGAAACAGTACGATGCTGCGTTGGACGCTTTTCTTGGACGATCCGATACCGCCCGAGGCAGAGGTTGTCAGAATGCGAAAGCGGCTCAACACCTTGATCAATGCGAATCTCAGGTTCAACTTCGGCCAATAAGTCGGATCACTGCCGCATTACTTGGTGTCGACTCGGCCGATCGGGTCGGCGTTGTCGCTGAATGCGGCCCGGGCCGCTGGCCAGCTGGTCTCATCGATGCGCAACGCGGTCCGAAGGTAGGCAGTACTCATCCGTTGGATGGCGGCGACCCGCTCTGGGTTCTCGTCAGTGGTCTCGGCGACTTCGTATCCGACGATTCCACCGAGTGCGTGCTCGGCACCGTAGAAGGAAAGGAGGTCGGTGGCTCCGGGGCTGTGCGTGTAGGCGTCGGTGAACCAGTCAGGTCCGCGGCTGGACATCTTGGACTGGTCGTGGTCGCCCGCGACGACGAGTGTCGGCGTCGTCAGTTCCTGGAACGAGGGGCGCATGAACGGGAAGTTCGCCTGCGCGAACGGATGCAGGTTCTCGCCGCCGAGACCGGTTGCCGCGAACAGGATTCCCGCGGTGACGCGACTGTCGGACATGTCCTGGCCGACCTGGCCGGCCTCGTCGAAGATCCTTGCTCCGAGGAGTGACTGAGCGGTTTGCCCGCCCCAGGAGTGACCAGTGGCGGCAACTCGACTGCGGTCGATGCGGCCGGCAAGCCCGGGCACGGCAAATTCGATGGTGTCGAGCTGATCAAGGATGCGTGTGAGATCCGCGATCCTCTCGGTCCAGATCGTCGGGAAAACCGGGTGGTCGAACCCGAAACCGTTCCGGCGCGAGTCCAGATGTGTCGGCTGGATCACCACGAATCCGTGGGATGCCCAGAATGCCGTGAGTGGCGAGTATCCATCGAGGTTCCAGCCGTTGCCGTGGGAGAACACCACAACGGGGAGGTTCGTGCCTGCTGCCGGAGCAGACACACGTACTTCCAGCGGGACAGGTCGATCGGGGGCGAACAACTCGACGGGGGCAACGGAGACGACCGGGGTGCCGGCGCCGATGATGCCGTTCAGAGTGTTGATCATTGATGAGGTCATGGCAAGTTCCTTGCTGAGGCTGCACCCTGCGATACTGTTTATCGGAGCGTCGCTCCGCAACATTACGGAGCGTTGTTCCGTAATGCAAACATATGTCGTGAGTCAGCGAGGAGTGCACATGGCTGATGCGCAGGACGAGCAGTCGCGCGTCGCGTCTCCCAAGCAAGTCGGTCGCCCACGTCGGAGCGAGCAGGCGCTGCTCGACGCGGCGGCAGCAGTGTTCGTAGAGTCCGGGGTCGACGCTCCGGTGCGGGAGATTGCGGCGAAGGCCGGCGTCGGCATGGGGACGATCTACCGCCACTTCCCGACGCGTCCCGAGTTGGTGGTCGCCGTATACCGACACCAAGTCGAGGCGTGTGCGGACGCGGGCCCACAGATGCTCGCGGAGAGTGCAACGCCCGAGGCGGCTTTGCGGGCATGGGTGGCTTTGTTCGTGGAGTTCCTGGTAACCAAGCATGGGCTCGCCGGTGCACTGCAAGGAGACAGCGCCGGGTCCGACGCTCTGCATACCTACTTCGTCGACCGCCTCGTCCCGGTATGTGACTCCCTCCTCGCGGCAGCGCTCGAGTCCGTTGGCACTGCTTCGCGGGTCGATGCGTACAACGTGCTCAAAGGCATCGGGAACCTTTGTATCGGTGCTGGGTCCGATGACCGGTACAAGGCCGAGGTCCTTGTACAGCTATTCATCTCGGGCGTACTCGCGCGGGAGGTTCGCTGACGCTCGGCAGTCAGATCAACTCCGGATTCTCGGCGTACACCTCCTCGAGGATCGACATGTCGAACAGTTGCTCCGCCGTAATCTCCAGCCCCGCTTTCGACAGTGCCGCGATGTTCTGTTCGATCAGTTGGGGTGTCATCGTGAACAACCCGTTGGCTTTGGTATCTGCCGACACCACCAGATCATTCTGTGCGGTGGCTTCCTTGATCTGTTCTTCGAGTTCCATGTTCTGGTCCTTGTTCTTCAGCTCAGGGCCCTGCCACCGTCAGCATCCCTCGAAACGAACTCCACTGCACACGGGGCCGATGACGAACAATTCTTGTTCCTTGGCAGAACACAGCACCGGGCACGGCTGCCCGGTGCTGTGTTGGAGGCGTACGTTCCAGAGTCGGCTACGGGAGGGTCGGAAGATAGCTCGGCGATTTCCGGATCTGGGCAGCGTGCTCGTACGCGTAGGCGAAACTGATCAGTTTTGCGTCGTCGAGGCGTGTACCGAGGAATGAAAGACCGAGAGGTAACTCTTCGCGCGCGTATCCGGAGGGGACGGTCACCATCGGGTAGCCGGCGAGCGCTGAAGTGCGGGTTGAACTGGCAAATTGTGGGCCTTCGCCCCCTCCTCGGTAGTCGATACCTGGGGCCGGCAGTTCGGTAGGCGTGACAATCGCATCCAGGTTGTTGTCGACAAGAGCGTCGTCGATTGCCGTTTGTGCGCGTCCGGTCGCGGCTTCACGGTGGGCGCGGTACGTGGGATCGGAGAGGTTGCCATCTGTCTGATCGGCCATTTCAAATAGCTCTTGCCCGAAACCCGTCAACTCTTCCTGGGCATTTTGGCGGTTGTATTCGATCAGGCCGGTCAGGTCTCCGGGGTGTTCGCCGGGAGTATTGGCGAGATATTGGTTGATGTCATGTTTGAACTCGGTGAGTACTGCGGGGAGCAAATGTTGTGAGACGACGTCGGCGTCGGTGGTGATGTTGACCTCGACAGCGGTGGCGCCGAGATCTTGTAGTTGTTCGACGGCGGCATCGAAGGTTCTGTCGACGTCAGGATCGATCCCGGCCCGGCCCTCGCGCCATATTCCGATACGTTTGCCGCTGAGCGAGTTTGGGTCGAGCATGTTCTGAAAATCTGCGGGTAGGGAACCGGCGACGTCAGCACTGTCCGGATCGGACGGATCGGACCCATATATCACCGACAATGCGAGTGCTGCATCTTCCACGGAGCGCCCCATCGGGCCGGGACTGTCATGTCGTGAGGTGATCGGCACAACTCCGGAACGGCTCACCAATCCGAGGGAAGGTTTGATGCCGACCGTTGAGGTGACACTTGCGGGGCACGCTATCGAACCGTCGGTGTCGGTCCCGATAGTGACGGCGGCCAAACTGGCCGCAGCAGCGACGGCCGACCCGCTCGAGGATCCACAGGGGCTGCGGTCGAGAACGTAAGGATTGTGTGTTTGGCCGCCAGTCGCACTCCAACCGGCGATCGCCATCGGCGATCGGAAGTTCGCCCATTCAGACATGTTCGTTTTTCCCAGGATTACAGCGCCTGCTTTACGCAGTTGATCGACGAGAAATGCGTCGTCGGATGGACGTGAGTTGAGTAGCGCAGTCGAACCTGCTGTGGTCGGTTGGTTGTCGGCAGTGTCCATATTGTCTTTGAGCAGAACTGGAATTCCGTCCAAAGGGCTGAGAGGACCGTGGTCTCGGCGCGACTGATCGCGGGATCGCGCGATATCGATTGCATCCGGATTCACCGTGACAACCGCACCAAGTTGTGGATCGAGAGTCTCGATTCGTTCCAGGTACGTCGCGGTGAGATCTTCGGACGTCAGGCGGCCTTCGTCGATTGCGTTTTGCAGATCGACGATTGCGGCGTCTTCCACATCGAATTCTTCGCGGTCTGACCGGGTGGCCGAGGCAGCCGTTGCTGGCGAGCTTGTTGTCTGAGTGGAATGGCATCCAGAGGTCAGACCTATTGCAGAAGAAACAATTACGGTGCTCAGTACGAGTATTCTGGCCGATCTCAGCATGAGTTCTCTCCTTGGGAATGCCTTACGTTGTTGTGAACTCAATTATGAAAACCACAGCCGTGGAATGGGATACAGCTGGACCCACCGTTCTTTGGTGTAGATGGGTATACCTCGATCATGCTTCGCCAGGTGAAACTCCGAGGCATTCCAGGCTATGTGGAGACCGGCGAAGGTGGACGAGGCGGCCACGCTCAGTTCAATCGCATTTGATCGAGACCGCCCTGCCCGTTTTCATGTCAAGCCACTCGCTTGGCGGTGCGGCCGCGGAATTCGAGCATCACTGCGCGACCGGTGTCGTCGGTGACGAAGCGGCCCAACGTCCGAGTGGTGTCGGCGCGAGCAGCGAAGTCACGGTCGTTGAGGAAGACGATCGGGATCGCCGGCGGCCAGACGATGTCCTCGTATTCACCGAGATCCTGCGCGCTACCCATCCGGACGCCGATTCCCTCGTCACCGGGGGCAACGGTCATCATCAGGTCTCCGGCCCGGTACTTACCCAAGACCGCGTCGACGGCAGCCGGTTCGGGCTCGACCACGTCGAGGGATGCCGGCGCGGCCAACTCAGCGAGATTGTCCATGCACCAGTCGACGATCTTCTCACCGATACCGCCACCGAGGGCGTTGGTCAGCACGGTGACGGCGAAGTTCTTCTCGGGCACTGTCATGAACTCGGAGACCTGGAGGTTGCTCACGTTTCCGCCATGCCGTACTACCTGCGTGGTTCCGTACCGAGTCAACAGCCATCCCAGGCCGACTTCCTCGAACATCATCGCGGCGGGACGCTGCGGCTTCTGCATCAACAACCGGGTGGACTCGTCGAGCGGCTGTCCTTCGCCGGGGTGTTCGCCAGACAGTGCGTAACGTGCCCAGACGAGTTGGTCTCGCACCGAGGACCACATTCCGCCGCAAGGGATCATGCCGCGGTCCAGTCCGGTTTCGTTGGACACGAACGGCACACCGTCGCGGATGTAGTGACCGAGTGCGAACCGGTGGGTCATCACGTCCCAGGGCAGGAAGGCCGAGTTCTTCATGTCGAGGGGGTCGAGCACGCGCTGCTTGACCAGCTCTTCGAAGGTCAGTCCGCTGATCTTGGCCACGACATGTCCGGCGAGAACGAATCCGGAGTTGCTGTAGGAGAAGACTTCTCCGACGGGGAATTCTTGTCGCAGTTCGTTCAGCCGTGAAACCGAGCGTCCCAGGGCGTCTTCGCCCCAGCCTGCCGAGAAGCCGGCGTCGCCGGTGAATCCGCCGGTGTGGGTGAGGAGATGACGCATCGTGACTGTGCGCGTGGCTGTTTCGTCGGCGAAGGTCAGGTCGGGGACGTACTCGACCAACGGGGTGTCGAGATCGAGTAGGCCGTCCTCGACGAGTGCCATCGCGGCTGTTGCGGCGAACACCTTTGTGGTGGAGCCGATCATGAACATCGTCTTGTCGGTGACCGGGAGTTGGGTTTCGACGCTCTCGATGCCACTGGTGACGACGATGTCCTTGTCGCCGTGAACGATGCCGACCGAGACGCCGGGGATGTTCGCCTCGACCCTCCACTGATCGACGAGCTTTTGAAGTTCATTTGTCATCGATTTTTATCCTCGCGTTTCCTGAAAGCGTGACGACGTGAATGTCGCCCGGTAATCGGATGAGATTCGGACTGGAATGTCGGGAACGCACGTTTGACGGGCACCAGCGACGGCTATTGGCCCGTCTGTCTGCTATTGCAGCAATTTACGCACGGTCTTTTCGTAATCTCATGCAGCGCAGCTATCTCAGTACTCGTACACCGGCGCCGACGAGGATGCCGCCAGCCGGTGCGTACAGGGATGTTGCGCCGTTGAAGTACATGTAGTTCGGTGAGACCGATATCGGCACTACGTCGAAGTCCGCAAAGAGCGCTTGCTCGGCGTCCTTCCAGACAGGACAGGATTGCTGCCCCGGCAGTACCGAGGCGGCGGCGGCGAGTTCGGCGTACTTGGGGTTGTCGATGCCTGCAAAGTTGGCCCCGGCCGGGGGCGTAGGGCCGGAAAAATATGGAAGGAATGTACTAGGCGCACTACTTTGAACGGCAAGTCCAATCGAGATGTCCCATGATGTGGGGTCCTTGGCGCCGTAGGTTTCCGAAATGACGAAGTTGTTGTCACCACCGCGTAGCTCGACGTGTGCACCTAGTGCCTCCCACCGATTCAACACGTATTCAGCGGCTGCCGAAGACGTGTCTCGAGAGTTGTTGAACACCACATCGAGTACCAGCGGGTTGCCGTCCTTCGCCAGGATTCCGCCGCCGCCAGACCGCCAACCAGCGTCGTTCAGTCTCTTTTTCGCTGCCTCTACGTCAAAGTTCGGCAGGACGCCGGTCACACTGTCGTAGTCACACGACCGCGGCTCGCTTACAGCCAATGCTGTTGCACGCGAGCCTTTGCCTCCAGTATTGATCGCCGTGTAGTCCTCGAGGTCAATCGCTTGAAGAAGTGCAGCTCGGACTTCTTTGTCTGAAGTCGGCAACGCTGCATTGTTGTTGAAAATGAACTGACCCGACAAACTCGTATAGTCCATCGAGTCGAGGCCGACTGATTCGACTCGGTCGCGATCGGGCCCACCTATTGCTGCTGCGTTCACGGATCCAGTGAGGACGAGATTGGCGGTGGTTGCGGGATCAGAGACAACCTTGATTGTGACTGACTTGGGCACTCCTAGGGTATCGGAGGTGGTTTCCCCGTTAGGTCCCCATTCGTATCCCTCACGCCGTTCGAGCATCACGTGATCATTGGCCACCACTTCGGTCACTTGGAACAGGCCGGTTCCATTGCTGCCGTTCCGGATGCTCGACGGATCGTCCAGCGCTGCCTTGCACACGAGTTTGAGTCCGCCGATCCGCTCGAGAAGAAATGGAGCGGGCTCTGCGGTCGTGACTGTTAGGACGTCACCGTCGGCCGTGGCCGCAGTCGATTCAGGCACGGATACGCCCAGCCACGGGGAACCATTCTTGGGATCTGCGATCCAATTGATGTTGTCGGCTGCGGTCTGCGCAGTGAACGGCGTCCCGTCCTGACAGGTGATGGACTTCTCGAGCGTGAAAGTCAGAGACGTTCCTGCGTCTGACCACGTTTCCGCGAGGTAGGGGCCAGTCGCACCTGTCTTCGCATCAGTAGCCAGTAATGAATCGTTTGTATAGGAGTTGATCGCCTGACCAGAGATCGAATTGGTGAGCAGGGGGTGAAGATTGCCGGGATCGGTGCTCACGACCGTTGTGAAACTGCCGTCCTTGGCGTAGTCGGTGGAGGATATGCCGTTGGGTAATGTGTTCCCGCATGAGGCAAGTGAGAGCAGGCCGAGCGTGACCAGAATGATGGTGGGCACTGAACGAACTTCCATCTGATTAACCTTTTGGGTTGAAGGATGCTTGTTCGTCAATGTTGCGGTATCAGTGTGGCTCCGGTCTCGTTTGATCTTCTCATTTTCAACAGCCAGATATGTTCGGACGTCACTTCCAACAATGGGTCGGATAGTTCACAATTGGCCGATTCAAATTCGGCCGTAGTGTCAGATCAACTCCGGATTCTCGGCGTACACCTCCTCGAGGATCGACATGTCGAACAGTTGCTCCGCCGTAATCTCCAGCCCCGCTTTCGACAGTGCCGCGATGTTCTGTTCGATCAGTTGGGGTGTCATCGTGAACAACCCGTTGGCTTTGGTATCTGCCGACACCACCAGATCATTCTGTGCGGTGGCTTCCTTGATCTGCTCTTCGAGTTCGAGGTTCTGGTCCTTGCCGTAGACCTCGACGGCAAGCCGTGCCGACTCTGCCGGATCGGCGACCGCATCCTTCCAACCCTGGATCTCGGCCTTCAGGAATGCCTTGAGTTTGTCCCTCTCGTTGTCGATGGTGGACTGGAGAACCGTGAACGATTCGGCGACCAACGGCAGGTTGTAGTCCGCGAAGAGGAAGTGGGCGTTGGGGAAACCTTTGGCGGCCAGTGTGATCGGCTCGTTGGTCACGTAGGAGACCCAGCCGTCCACCTCGCCGTTCGCCAAGGGGCTCGGATCGAACTGCGCGGGCACGATCGTCATCTGGCTTTCGGTCAGGCCGTTTGCTGCCAGGAGAGCTCCGAAGACGAGCTGATTGGAATCCTGGACGCCGATCTTCTTGCCGATCATGTCCTGCGGTGAGTTGATCGGTGCCGCAGCGGAACTGACAATCGCAAACGGATTCTTCTGGAACGTGGCCCCGACGATCTTCGCCTCCAGTCCGTCGAGTACGGCGGGGGCTGTGAGCTGCGGTGCGGACATTCCGATCCACACCTTGCCGGTGTCCAAGCCGGCTTCGACGCCGGTACCGGCTGCGCCACCTGCCACCAGGTCGACATTCCCGAACCCGGCATCCTTGTAGTACCCCTTGTCGAGAGCGAAGTACTCGCCGGCGAACTCGATGTTCTTGATCCAGGACAACTGCACTGCAACTGTTCCGAATTCGGAACCGTCGTCCGTGGTTCCGCCACTCGAACTGCTGGAGTCACTGCTACACGCGAGCAATGACGCACTACCGGCGACTGCGATGCCGGTCAGCGCGGAGTAGCGGAAGAAGGCCCTGCGGTCCAGCTGGCGGACGGGCTTGAATGGCGTCATGAATCGGAACACTAGGGCCAGTCGGTTTCGTTCAGTTTGCTTGGGAGAGAGAGTTTGTTGAGGTCGTGTTAACAGATGTCACGACTTGCCCGCCGAAGGACCGAAACGAGACAGAGCGATGCTTTCGAAGATCCCGACCACGGCGTAGAGGACGATCGACACCACGGTGATCACCACGATAGATGCCCACAATTCGTTGTACTGGTAGCGCGGAATGGCTTTGATCATGCTCGAACCCAAGCCTTGACCGCTACCGAGCCATTCGCCGATCAGTGCTCCGATCAAAGCGCCGGGCACTGACACCCTAGCGGCGGCGAACACCGCCGGAAGTGCGGACGGTACGGACACCATTCGCAATGCGGTCCAACGACTCCCGCCGTACGCAGCGATGAGGTCTTGTGCCTGAGCTGGAGCGGCGCGCAGACCGACCATGATCATGACCAGGGCCGGAAAGAACACCACTATCGCAACCATGACCGTCACACCCACGATTCCGCGGCCGAATATCAGGACGATGATCGGGGTCATCGCAACGAGAGGAACAGATCGTAGAAGCATTGCAACGGGCATGAAAGTCTGTTCGACAGTGCGGGAAACGACGAAGATCGATGCCACCACGAGCGCGGCAGTCATTCCGACGGCAAAGCCGACACCGGCGTCGCGCAGAGTGATGAACAGGTTGTCGATGATGCCCGAACGAGCGTCGGCGGATTTTGGGCCGGAGAACAGGTACTCCCAGACGTCGGCCGGCGTCTTTCCCACACGCGGGCCGACCTGGGGGAAGGCGTTGAGGAAGACCACCCAGATGACAAGCAACAGCGCCGAGGCGATGGCAATCGGGGCGAGGAATCTCAATGTTCCTCGTACCGCGGTCATTTCTGTGCTCCCGGAGCGCTGGTCCACGGCGTGACGAGCCGGGCGATCGCTGCGACTACGGCGTACCCCAGACCGGCGAGCAAGGCGGCGGCGATAGCCATTCCCCACGTTCGCGGGACGTTGTACGACGTCTGAGCGGCCGTTAGTGCGACGCCGATCCCGCTGTCCACCCCGCCGAGATACTCACCGAGAATTGCACCCAGTACGGCCGAAGGTGCAGCAATCTTGAGGGCAGCAAAGGTGCTCGGAAGTGCGCTCACAAGTTGAACTTTGGTGAACTTCTGCCAACGCCCACCGCCGTAGGCGGCGACGAGATCGAGGCTCGTCTTGTCGGCCGATCTCAGGCCGGCGAGTGTGCCGACCATCGTGGTGAAGAAGCAGTACATTGCGGCGAGAAAGATTGTGGGGGTCCGGCCGCCGAAGACGACCAGGATGATTGGGCCAAGCGCCAACAGCGGTGTGCAGTAGCTCAGGATCGCCAGTTGTGTGGCCAATCCCTCGATGGGCGGAATGAGAACGACAAGCACGGCAAGCGTGATCGCCAGCAGGTTTCCCCAGAGGAAGCCCTGCAGCGCACCGGAAGCCGTGACGGTGAAATTGGGTCCGTACAGCGACCAACCGTCGTCGAACATCGTCGAGACAACCACCCACGGCGTCGGAATCGTGCCTCCCGCAACACCGGCCGCCGCCAGAATCCACCAGAGAGTGATCAGTCCGCAGATGCCGACTGCACCACCGAACCACGTCGGACGCTTCAATCGGATCCGGCGCGGCACAGATGGCTGCGCCGCCGCGGTCGCGACGTTCTCGATATCGGTAATTGTCATGCGACGCCTGCTTTTCCGAAGAGCAGTCCGGAGAGGTAGTCGTGGATCTCGTGGAACTCGGGTGTACGCATCATCTCGGGTGTACGCGGGCGCGGCAGGTCGATCGGCACGACTTCGAGGACGCGTCCGGGCCGCGGCGTCATGACGGCAACGACGTCGGAGAGGAACACGGCTTCGGCGATTCCGTGAGTCACCATCAACGTGGTCGCCGGTTTCTCGGTCCAGATCCTGAGCAATTCGATGTTGAGCCGTTGACGGGTCATGTCGTCCAGCGCGCCGAAGGGTTCGTCGAGTAGGAGGACACTCGGCTTGACCACGAGCGATCGTGCGATCGACACACGCTGACGCATACCGCCGGACAATTGGGCGGGCTTGGCCTTCTCGAATCCTTCGAGGCCGACGAGAGCGATCAGGTCGGCTATCAGTCCGGGGTCGGGATCGATGCCGGCAACCTGAAGGGGCAGTTTGATGTTGGAGGCCACTGTTCGCCACGGCAGCAAAGCCGAATCCTGGAAGGCGATTCCGAGTTCGCGGCGCTTGCGTAACTCGGCGGGCGACTGCCCGTTGACAAGGGCCGTTCCCGACGTCGGATTATCGAGGCCCGCAAGGATGCGAAGAACGGTGGACTTCCCGCATCCGGACGGCCCGAGCAGAGACAGGAAAGAGCCTTCGCTGGTTTGAAGGGACACGTCGGTCAGCGCGGTCACCGACCGACGACCCATCTCGAAGGTCTTGCCGAGGCCGGAGATGTCGAGACCGGTTCCAGCGGGGCGAGGTGTGGTGACGGGACTGGTCATTCCCGCACAGTACGAACGTCCGGTTGCGGTCATGTTGCCTGCGCGTCACCGCTGCGTGAGGCTGGTTCGGCGTCTCCTGTCACAGCGCCGTGGTGAGATGGACGTCTGGACGGAGTGAGGGGAGCGAAGATTGCTGAAGTTGTACCGGGCCGAGCGTTCGGACACCTTGGTCTCGGCGTTGGCCACGCTCCTCCGTACCCCGCTGTCGGATCCATTCGCCCGGGAAACTGTTGCGGTGCCGGCCAAGGGCGTCGAGCGTTGGCTCAATCAGCGGCTGTCCTCCCAGCTAGGCACGTCCGGACCGTCAGCAGTGGACGGAATTTCTGCGAACATCGCGTTTCCTTCACCCGCGCGCCTGGTCGCGGAGTCCGTGGCCGCGGTCAGTGGAATCACGGCTGACGACGACCCATGGTCGCCGACGCGATTGGTGTGGACGGTTCTCGATGTGATCGACGAGTCCCTCGGCGAGCCCTGGTGCGGAGTCCTGGCGAAACATCTCGAAGGCCATCGTGAAGGTCGACGGTTTGCCTCCGCCACACATGTCACCGAACTCTTCCGCAGTTATGCCGCGCAACGCCCGCAGATGCTGATCGACTGGGCCGCCGGGCGGTTGACCGACGGACACGGATTGGCGCTGTCGGAGGATTTCGAATGGCAGGCACGTCTGTGGTGCATCGTCGCGGACAAGATCGACGTTCCGGGGCCCGCAGAGCGACTGGGGCAAGTGAGCCGCGCACTGGTCGAGGACCCGGCCTTGGTCGACCTACCGGAACGTCTGTCGGTCTTCGGGCCGACCCGGCTGCCGGTCGATCAGCGAATGATCTTGAGCGCACTCAGTGCGAATCGGGACGTGCACATCTGGCTCCCGCATCCCAGCCCCGCGCTGTGGACCAAGATGAGCTCGCGCATACCGCCTCGAAGTGAGAGCACGATCCGACGTTCGGAAGACGGGTCAGCGCTGATATCCGCCAATCCGTTGCTGTCGAGTCTTGCTCGCGACGTTCGTGAACTTCAGATCAGCCTCGGTGCCGCCGAGTTCGAGTCGGTGCATCTTCCCGAACCAGCCGGCCCGAAATCCCTCCTGGCGACGGTCAAGGCCGATGTCATCGCAGATCGTGCTCCCAGCGTTGCAGCGGAACCGGATGGGACAGTTCAGGTCCACGCTTGCCACGGGCCGGCACGGCAGGTCGAGGTGCTCCGCGAATGTCTGCTCCGATTGTTCGAGGACGACCCGACATTGCAGCCGCGCGACGTACTCGTGATGTGCCCGGACGTCGAAACGTACGCACCTTTGGTTCGTGCTGCATTCGGGCAAGGCGTCCATGGCCACCCGGGGCATCGCCTTCGAGTAAGGCTGGCAGACCGCGGATTACGTCAGACCAATCCTGTCCTGGCCGTTCTCGGCTCTCTCCTCGAATTGGCCGACGGCCGGGCCACAGCCAGTGAGGTTCTCGACCTGGCCGCGACCGAGCCTGTCCGCACACGTTTTTCGTGGGGCGACGACGAGTTGGAAAGACTGCGGGAATGGACGACGGAAGCGGGTGCTCGCTGGGGAATCGGTAGTCGGCAGCGTGCCACGTTCGGCCTCGACGCATTTCCGCAGAACACCTTCAACACCGCCATGGACCGAATCTTGTTGGGGGTCAGCGCGGACGAATCGGAAAATGCCTGGTTGGATCTCGCGCTACCACTCGATGACGTGGACGGCACAGACATCGACCTGACTGGACGTTTGGCAGAGTTCGTCGATCGCCTGGCCGTCTCGCTTCGCGATCTTGCCGGCCCACATTCACCGGCCGAATGGCTTCGTGTGCTGATGCGGGCCCTGGATCTGCTGACCGACACAGCGCCCGCAGATTCCTGGCAGAGCGCGGGGGCCCACCGCGAACTGGTAGCTGCTGTGGAATTCGGCGGAGAGACGGTGTTACGTCTGGCCGATGTTCGCGCGATGCTCTCGCGCAGCCTCGCGGGCAGACCGACGCGTGCCAACTTCCGAACCGGCGAACTGACGGTGTGCACGATGGTTCCGATGCGTTCGGTACCGCATCGCGTGGTCGTGCTGATCGGACTCGACGACGAGGTGTTCCCTCGAACCGGTGGAGTCGACGGCGACGACATCTTGTCCCGTGATCCCGTTGTGGGGGAGCGTGATCTGCGCAGTGAAGACCGGCAACTGCTTCTCGATGCCGTGATGTCTGCGGGCGAACATCTGATTCTGTTGTATACCGGTGCCGATCCGGTCACCGGTGTCGTCAGACCACCGGCGATCCCCCTCAGTGGCCTTCTCGACGTACTCAGTGCGACGGTGGGTCCGGAAGCGATCAACGGAGTGCTGACACGGCATCCGTTGCAATCGTTCGACAATCGAAACTTCGCGCCGAACAAGCCGTTCAGCTTCGACACGGCAGCGCTGGCCGGTGCGAGGGCTGCCTCCGGAACACCGGTCGAATTGCCGACAGTCTTGTCGGCCGAGCTACCCGAGGTGCATCCGAAGGAAGTGAACCTCGCCGACTTGGTGAACTTCCTGGTACATCCCGCGCGTGGTTTTCTGCGCCAACGCCTCGGCGTCCGGGTACCGGAACTCGACGACGACATCGCGGATTCGCTGGCAACCGAGCTCGATCCACTGTCCACCTGGGCTCTGGGTGACCGAATGCTTCTCTCGCGCTTGGCTGGACGCAGCTCGGCGGATTTCCGTGCAGCCGAGTGGCGCCGCGGTACTTTGCCGCCCTACAACCTGGGCGCCACGGTTCTGGGCAACGTCGAGTGGGTGGTAGACCAACTTGCCGGTCTTGCCTTGCCACACCTCGAGGGCGACTCCGAGGCCGTCGACGTCGACATCGACCTCGGTGACGGGCGTCGTCTCACCGGAACGGTAACCGGTGTGCACGGCAATTCAGTGGTGGGAGCGTCGTATTCCTCACTGGCGCCTAAACATCGGATGACGGCCTGGATAAACCTGCTCGCCTTGAAAGCGCACGGACGACCCGGTGCGCTCGATGCAGTCTCGATCGGACGGGGTCGGGGAAAGATCGCAGCGGCACGGTCGGTGCTCGATGCGCCAGGCAATGCGGTCGAGATCCTGCAGCAACTGGTGGACCTACGCGAGCGGGGGCTGCAGCGTCCGTTGCCGATGTGGGCCGCTACTTCAGCCGAATATGCGCGCCGACGCTTTGGTGGCGAGTCGGTCGACGATGCGACAAACGGTGCGGACACCCAGTGGACCGGGCAGTACGGCGAGATGATCGATCCAAGCAACGCTTACGTTTTCGGAGAAGCTCGAACACTGGCGGAGTTGGCTGCGGATCCGCCGTCGGACGACGAATTCGTCTGGGCCGAGGAACCGACTCGATTCGGAGTTCTCGCCCGACGACTGTGGGATCCGTTGCTGACCAACGAAAGAGCGGAGTAACCCGTGGACTTCGATCTATTGGGGCCACTGCCTACCGGCACTACGGTGTTGGAAGCGAGCGCCGGAACTGGCAAGACCTACGCGATCGTCGGACTCGCGACCCGTTGTGTTGCCGAAGGTCTCGCCGACATTTCGCAAGTTCTGCTGGTGACATTCAGCCGGGCCGCCACTCAGGAACTTCGTGAGCGTGCCAGGGAGAGGTTCGCGGGAGTGTCCGCCGCTCTGGTCGACCAGGAGGCGGCGAGGCGGTCGGATGATGATCTGGTGGCGTACCTCGCCACAGCTGACGACGAGGAGATCGGCGTGCGGCGTCGTCGACTCCTGCGCGCTCTCGCGGAGTTCGACGCCGGCACCATCACGACCACCCACAGTTTCTGTCAGAGGATGCTCGACGGGCTGGGCATCGCCGGGGAACGTGAACCGGACACAACTTTTGTGGAGTCGGTCGACGACCTGATCAGTGAGGTCGTCTCGGATTTGTACCTCAGCCGCTACAGCCGGACGGACTCGTCTCCACCGTTCTCCACGAAGGACGCGCTGGCCATCGCCCGAAGCGCAGTCGGCGATGGTCAGGCAATTCTCGAACCCGACGGCGAGGAGGAGACCGCACCCGGTCAGCGCGTCCTCTTCGCGGCCGCTGCTCGCGTCGAGGTCGAACGACGTAAGCGGACCAAAGGAATTCGCGACTTCAACGATCTGCTGACGCTGTTGCACGGTGTATTGACGGATCCGGAATACGGTCCCGTCGCGTGTCGTCGGGTGCGCGAAAAGTTCAAGGTTGTGTTGATCGACGAGTTCCAGGACACCGATCCGTTGCAGTGGGACATTCTGCGGTTGGCCTTCCACGGACACACCACCCTGGTCCTGGTCGGTGATCCCAAACAAGCCATCTATGCGTTCCGCGGGGCAGAAGTCCTGAGTTATCTCGATGCGGTCGATCAGGCGGATGCGCACCAGGAGTTGACCACCAATTGGCGTAGCGACCCAGGGTTGTTGGCGGCACTCGAACACCTCTACGGTGGTGCCGCACTCGGCAACGAAGGCATCGTCGCGCATCCAGTGGAGGCTTCGCACAAGAAGTCTCGGTTGTTCGGCCCGGTGCCGATGCGTGTACGCCATCTGCCCCGTACCGGAGCCGGACCGCTCAATCGTTCGGGATTTCCGGCCGTAGGCAGACTTCGCAGTCGCGTCGCGGACGACGTCGCAGCAGACGTGGTCGCGCTCCTGGGCGGCGATGCCCGCTTGGCAGTCGACGGTGATCCACGCCCGGTCGAACCAGGAGACGTCGCGGTGTTGGTGCGCACCCACAAGCACGTGGCGATGATCCGCGATGCTCTCGATGCCGTCGGTGTACCTTCCGTATTGACCGGAGGGTCCAGTGTTTTCGCGACACCCAGTGCGACCCAGTGGCTGTGGCTGTTGCAGGCGATCGAGCAGCCCCATCGCTCCGATCGTGTCCGGTTGACGGCCCTCTCGCCGATTTTCGGGCGCACCTCCGAAGAACTGGACAAGGACGGCGACAACGTTGTTGCAGAACTTGCAGGTCAACTGCGCTCCTATTCCGGGCTGTTCGCACGCGTCGGGTTTGCGGCTGTGTTCGAAAGAATCTCTGCCGAAACAAATCTGGAGAAGCGTGTACTCGCGGCCCCGTCCGGCGAACGAGATTTCACCGATCTGCGGCACGTCGCACAACTCCTCGGTCGCGTCGCGACCGAGGAAGCGTTCGGGTTGAGCGCACTGGTTCGCTGGCTTTCCGATCGGATCAAGGACCCGACGTCCGGGAGCGCCACCGATCGAAGCCGCCGCCTCGACAGTGACGCTGCCGCAGTGCAAATCGCTACGGTGCATGCCACCAAAGGGCTCGAGTTCCCGATCGTCTACGTCCCGTTCAGTTGGGAGAGCGTTGGCGGCTTCAACTCGCCGACGCAGCTGTTGCACGACCCGGAGGGACGCCGCATCCTCGACGTCGGCGGCCAGGAAGGCCCGGGGTACAACGCCAGAAAGACTGTTGCGGAGGTCGAAGAAGCGGGCGAAGAACTGCGGCTGCTGTACGTGGCGCTGACCCGGGCGCAGTGCCAACTCGTGCTCTGGTGGGCACCCAGCTACGGGACCTCCCGCTCACCGCTGCACCGGTTGATGCTCGGACGTACACCCGGCATCGCCGAACCTGCTCGGGTAGTGAAGGTGCTCGACGACGGTACAACCGCAGCACGGCTCGCAACCTGGCCGGCAGCAGCGTCCGACGTGATCTCGGTGGAACCTGTTGGTCCCCATCCGCCCTCGCCCGTCCACTGGTCCAGAGCGGCTGCGGACGTGACCGAACTGGCCGCGGCGCGTTTCGATCGAGACCTGGACACTCTGTGGCGTCGTACGTCGTACTCGGCACTCACCGCCGGAGCGCACCACGCGGTCACGACCACGGGCAGTGAGGTCGAGGATCCCGAAAAAGACGACGAGCCAGAGGATTCCGTAGACCTCGAGAGCATTACCCCCTCGCCCCTGGAGGCGTTCCCTTCACCCATGAACGGACTTCCCGCGGGCGCCGCATTCGGCACGCTGGTGCATGAGGTGCTCGAGGTGGTGGACACGGCTGTGGCAGATCTGAGAGAGGAACTCGGGATGCGTTGCGCCGAGGCGGTCTCGGTACGGGCGGCCGAGGTCGACTCCGAAGCACTCGCGGATGCGCTGTATCTGGTGATGCAGACTCCCTTGGGATTCGGAACCTTGGCCACGATCGCGCCGAAAGATCGTCTTCCCGAACTCGATTTCGAACTCCCACTGGCCGGTGGCGACGATCCGGTGTCGATGAGTGTCACACTCCGCGGAGTGTCGGAACTGTTGAGGCGCCACCTTTCCTCCGACGACATTCTGGCGTCGTACGCCGACTATCTGGACCGTGTCGAGACGTCACCGATGCGCGGATTCCTGACGGGCAGTATCGACGCAGTCTTGCGGATCCCGGGCCCGTCGTTCGTGATCGTCGATTACAAGACCAACCGGATCGGTCGCGGCGATCTGACGGCTGCCAACTACACGCGTGAACTCATGGCGACGGAGATGATGCGCTCGCACTATCCGCTGCAGGCACTGCTGTATTCGGTTGCACTGCATCGGTATCTGCGGTGGCGCCTGCCCGACTACGATCCGCACCGTCATCTCGGGGGCGCGCAGTATCAATTCGTGCGTGGGATGCTCGGCCCGGACAGCCCGCCGGAATGCGGTGTCTTCGAATGGAAACCGCCTGCTCAGCTGACGGTTGAACTATCGGATCTGCTGGCCGGTCTTGATGCGTCCCACACAGTAGGGGAGAAGATTCGATGACCGAGGCGCAATTGGCTCAGCGCGCCAAAGGGATCGTGCGAATCTTCAACGAAGCCGGGGTTCTGGTTGCCGCCGATGTTCATGTCGCGACGAGAGTGTGCAGCCTGGGCGGTGAAACTTCCGAAGAAGTGATGCTGGCCGCGGCGTTGGCAGTTCGGGCCGTGCGATCAGGTTCGGTGTGCCTCGATCTACGACGGATGCGTGATGTGAGCGTCGACAATGCGACGGAGGAGGAACTCACGTCGTTGCCGTGGCCCGAACCGTCGGAGATCGTTGCCGCCCTTCGGCTGAGCCCTCTGGTGATCGGCGGAAACGCCGGACCTCTCAGACCGCTCCGGTTGGTCGACACGGACGACGGTGAACTCCTCTACCTCGATCGATATTTTCTGCAGGAGCAGACGATTCGGCGAGTGCTCGACGAGCGGGCGTCCACGTGGCCGCCCGCCGACCTGAAAGCGGTCCGAACGCGGCTGGATTCGCTGTTCGTCGACGAGAACGGGCCGACCATCGCGCCGGATCGTCAACGGATAGCAGCTGCTCTCGCCGCGACACAGTGGACCACCGTCATCGCCGGTGGGCCCGGAACCGGCAAAACCCATACGGTCGCACGTATTCTCGCTCTCCTGTCGGAGGAACTGGGTTCGAATGCTCGCATCGGTCTGGCCGCACCGACGGGTAAAGCCGCAGCACGGCTGCAGGAGTCCGTACGTGAGCAGACCGCGAGCCTTGGCCTTCCCGAAGAACTCGCGGCCATGACCCTGCACCGCCTACTCGGTTGGCAGCGGGGGAGTTCGAGTCGTTTCAAATACAATGCGACCAACAGACTTCCCTACGATGTGGTCGTCGTCGACGAGACGTCGATGGTCTCCCTCACGTTGATGGCGCGCCTGCTCGAAGCCGTTCGCCCCGATGCCCGGCTACTGCTCGTCGGCGATCCCGATCAGTTGACCTCAGTCGACGCGGGCGCTGTTCTTGCTGATCTTGTCGCCCGCCCGGTAAACGTCAGTGGAAATCCGACGCTGACACAGTTGGTGGGTGACGATCTCACGGCCACTGGTTCCGAAGAGGCATTGAGTGCGGATGAGCAGGATCGTCTGCGGGGCGGGATCATTCAACTCTCACGCGGGCGCCGCTTCGACGGAACCATCGCGTCGTTGGCCAGGGCAGTTCGAGCGGGAGATTCCGCTGAGGTTCTGCGTATCCTGCGCAGCGGTGATCCCGCCGTCTCCTTCCATTCGCCCGAGGATGTTGACGCATTGCGCGCCGACATCGTTGCGAGTTCAGAGGTGGTGACTGCGTCGGCCGAGGTGGGTGATGCGATCGGCGCGCTGAAAGGCTTGGAATCGCACCGCCTTCTGTGCGCCCACCGTGACGGACCGTACGGTGTCGGGAGGTGGGCGCAGCAGGCGATGGAGTGGGTCGGCACGGCATCAGGGCAGTTTCTTGACCCGACGCGGTGGTATCCGGGCCAACCGCTGCTCGTGACGGCCAACGACTACGAGGCGAAGATCTACAACGGGGACGCCGGGGTGATCGTGCAGCGTGAGGATGGCGTGCCTATTGCCGCATTCCAGCGGGGCAGTGATGCGTTTCTGATTCACCCGAGCCAACTCTCGTCGGTGCAGACGGTTTACGCGATGACGATTCACCGGAGCCAGGGCAGCCAGTACGACACCGTATCGGTGATGTTGCCGGCCGAGGCGTCGTCACTGCTGACTCGGGAGTTGTTGTACACGGCGATCACTCGCGCCAGAAACCATGTGAGAGTAATCGGCACCGAGGATTCCGTGAGGGCGGGAGTGCAGCGACAGGTACTCAGGGCAAGTGGGCTGCGTCGTGAGATCCGTCCGTACGACGGGCCGTGAAAGTCGGATGTTGCGGATTCTCTCGGTCATACGTTGTATACGACGAACACCTTGCGTACGGTCTCGGTGACCGTCCACGTACCCTTCCATCCGATTGGGAAGATTGCACTCGTACCGGCAACGAGATGTACGGGATCGCCGTCGTCCTCCTCCACGGTCATGGCGCCGGAGACGATGGTGATGATCTCGCCGCGGGTGAGGAACTCCCACCGCGACTTTCCCGGTTCGCTCTCCCAGACTCCGGATTGAATGCGGCCGTCGTCACTGGTGAACTCGACATCTGCACGAGTGATGATGTCTCCGCCGAGTGGCTCTGCACTGGGTTGGCCGAGCAGTGCTTGCTGGAAGATCCCACTTGCGCTGTTCAACTCTGCGGCACGGAAGGTAATGGTCACAATTCAATCCTGACTTTCGAAACTCATGTGAATCATCGGACTTGTCGATGATGTCGTGTGTCTGCTGAGCCGGGATACATTCACTTGTCGCATCTTTCGGCGTTTCGCTCGTACAGATGTCGAAAGTGCGATCGGCCACCATTCAACCGGGGTTCAGAGACCCGTCTCACGCCGAAACGTGACCGAGCCAATGGCAAACGGCCCCGCGTCGGTGATTTCGAACGAGGGTGATCGGTTGTGAGGCCTTACGTGGTGGACGCTGTCAACGAAGTGATGAAGCGCTCGGCTGCCGCGTCGACCTCGGCGTCGGGGGTGAGCAACCTCTGCAACAACAGTCCTCGCAGACATGCGGTTGCGATGATGCTCTGCTGCTTTGCATCCACCACTGTGAATCCTTCGCGAAGGGCTGCCGCTTCAAGGAGATGAGCCAAGTCGTCGAGGTCGGCGGCGAAATCTTGAAATGCTTTGTGCTCGTACACCGCAAGTCCGGCCAGGTGAAAAAAGGTGCGGCTTCGATCTTCATGCTCGGCGTTCGAGTAGAAACTCCAGATCGCCCTGCACAGGGCCGCGAACCCGAGATCTTTGCCCATCGCGGCGATGACGAGGTTGTCACGGCGGCGCGCTTCCGACAGTACGGCGCTGAGGAGACCTGGTCGTGATCCGAAGTGATAGGTCAGAAGCGTGTGGTGCACGCCGAGTCGCTCCGCTACTTGGCGCATCGACAGCTTCGGACTCGGGCCGGTTTCACCGAACTCGTCGAACAGCGCCTGTAACAGTCGCTCTCGACCCTCCCCAACCGGCGATCTCACGCTACCTCCATTGACGGGTTCACCACTGTTGAGTACGGTACCGCATATCGAATTCACCAGTGTTTAGGAGAGTGGTTTCCAATGCTCGGGAGGTCCCTTTGACTGACGTATGGTTTGCCGGCGGCATGGTCGCGGATGGATCGGGCACCGACCCGGTCGAAGTCGACGTGTGCGTGAGTGGCGGCATTGTCACCGCGATCGGACAGGCGCCGTCGGGTTCGACGACAGTTGACTTGGACGGCATGCTTCTGACTCCGGGGCTGATCGATGCTCATGTCCACCTGGGTATTTCGAGTCCGATCCGAAGGCAATTCGGGTTTGAGCTCTCGGCAGCCGAACTGGCTGCGGGCATCTTCGCCACCGCGGGCGATGCCCTCGACGCGGGCTTCACCACGGTGCGAGACGTCGGTGGCATCGACGGCGGAGTCGTCGACGTTATTGCGAGCGGCAAGGTGCGTGGTCCGCGTGTCCTCTCGTGCGGTCCTGTGCAGTGCCAGACCGGTGGACACGGCTACTACGGGGCCGCATGGGAGCCGACCGAGCTGTGGAACATGCACCACATTCCAGGGCTCTGCGCCTTGTCCTTGATGTCGGGTAATGCCGACGAGCTACGACGCAACGTGCGCGAGTCGTTCCGCCGAGGCGCAACATTTCTGAAACTGTGCGTCACCGGCGGTGTCGTCGGAGGCCATGACAGCCTCACCGACACACAGTTCACCGTCGAGGAAATCTCCGTGGCAGTGGAAGAAGCAGCGTCGCGCGGCACCTACGTCACGGTCCACGCGCACAACAATGCGGGCATTCGCAACGCGGTGCGGGCCGGCGTCCGGTGCGTGGAACACGGGACCGACATCGATGCGGAGACGGCCCAGCTGATGCGGGAACATGACGTGGCACTTGTCCCCACCTTCGCCGTGGTCGAGCAGTTGGCGGACACCGAAAGCATGGACCTGGACCCGGCAATACGAGAGCGTGCAGCCGGAGTGCGTCAACGCATGGCCAGAGCGCTCGAGGCCTCTCGCGCAGCAGGCCTGAGGATCGGCCTGGGCTCGGACCTCATCGGGCCGCACCAAAAGCGCCGAGGTGAGGAGTTGCACTTGCGCGCGGAGTTGGAGTCGCCGATGCATGCACTCGTTTCGGCCACCAGCGTCAATGCCGACATTCTCGGTATCGGGGAAAGCGTCGGGACGATCCGCGTCGGTATGCAGGCGGACATGGTTGCCTGGCAGCAAGACCCACTCCGAGACGCAAAGGTGTTCGCCGATCCGGACATGGCTGTTCTCGTCGTGAAGTCCGGAAATATCGTCAAGGGAGACGTTCGATGAGCGCAATGCTGCACGGATGCTTTGCAGACACGGAGTACTTCGAAATCAAGGCGAAGTCGGGACACAGCTACGGCGTCTGGGTGACCACACCCCCCGGCTACGCGGACTCCATGGATCCCTTACCGCTGATCTACGTGATGGACGGCAACTGGGCTGTAGGTCTTACCGCCCCGCTCATCGTCACGCAGGCAGACCCGTACCTGACGGTCGCCCCGTACATCCAGGTCAGCGTCGGATATGCCGGTGAGGAAGCCGCCAACTGGGCACGGCTCCGCAACCGCGATCTCGTGCCGCCTGGGGAACCGGTAGGCGAAGAAATGATGGCTACTCTTGCCGCTGCTCGCGACTCGGGTGCAATGACCCAGGAGTACGTGGACGCCTACCTCGAGGAGCTGGCAGACACCCACGGGGACGTCTTCCTCGACTTCCTGACCAACGAACTCCACCCTCGCCTGTACTCGTCGGAGCTACGTGTCAGCGAGTCCGGGCACGGACTCTTCGGGTACTCGTACGGAGGCCTTTTCGCCCTCTACGCATGGCTGCGCGACGCGCCCCCATTCGCGACCTTCGGTGCGGGTAGTCCCGGAGTTGTGAACGCCGACAGCCAGATCCACACACTGGTCGAGGCACTGCCCGAGCGTGGCGTGGGCTCAGTCGTACCGCAATTGCACGTCACGCTGAACGAAGCCGAACTGACAGGGCCCATTCCGATCTATCGCGGACTGGCACGTAACGTTCTTGCTGTCGTGGAGCAGTTGCACGGCAATGGGTGGTCGCAGGATGTTTCGACCGCGTTGTTGCACGAGACGCACGTCACCGGGCTGCAGGCATCGTTCCTGAGCTACTTGAAAAAATGCCATGCACGGTAGCTGTTTGTCCCGGCGACGATGTGCACGCTGACACGTTCGACGGGCGATTTTCCGTAGACGCCGTTGAAGGAGAAGTCGGCTGTGGGTGTCCACCACGTGGTGGACACCCACAGCCGTGTCTATTCAGTTGTCGCGGCTATCGATTCTCCAAGCCGGACAACACTTCTAACCCATGACGGTCCCGGTCGACTCGACATTGGGTGCCCGAAGGCGGGAGAATGCGCCGAGGTCGATTTCGAGCCCGGTGTGCATCCCGACATAGGTCAGGGGATCAGCGTCGTGATCGTGTCCAGCTTCCACCTGGTCGATGATCCTGGACATGAGGCGCCCAGCGATGGGCGCATTTTTGAATTGGTTCCCGCTGGTGCCCATGGCGACGTAGAAACCTTGCCTGTCTGTCTTGTCATAGATCGGGGTCCAGTCGGATGCTGCGTCGTACACGCCGGCAATACCTTTCGGTTGTGACGGGACCTCCAGGGTGGGGAAACGCCTGGCGGCGCGGAAAACCTGCGCTTCGAACCGGGCAACAGTGCGATTCGGGTTGGCGGTATCAGGGTCGTCGATCCACTCGAGCGGATCGCAATCCGGTTCGGTTCCGCCGACAAGGAAACCGTTTCCAGGTTCGGCTCGCATGTAGGTTCCGAGATCCAAATCGGCGATCATCGGGCCGAGGATCTCGTCGTCGTTGTAGCCAGTGGGTGCGGTGACGTGATGAACTTCCTGGCGCAAGGGCCGAACCGAAACCTTGAAGTCGGCCCCGACGTTCGACAGCTTGTTGAACGCTCCTGACCAGGGGCCGGCGGCATTGACGACAATCTTGGATTTCACACTTTCCCCGTCGTCGAGCCCTAGCTGCCAGATGCCGTCAGGCAACTGCTCGACTGCCACTACACGCGTGTTGTATGCGAAAACCGCACCGTGCGAACGTGCTGCCGCAGCAAGATTCGCGGCAGCCAGTTGCGGGTCGTCGACGAACCCCGCCTGAGGTGTGTACAGCGCGCCGAGCGTGGTTTCGGCATCTGCGAAGAAGGACTCCGAGTCGACTGGCTTCGGAGGATAGTATTTGCCGGCGTCGATACCGGGAATCTTCTCGACGAGTGTCGTTGCGTCCCAAAGCTGGTAATCGATTCCTATCTTCTCGAATAATCCGATCGTGCGCGCGTGGGGCGCGACGTCGACATCGAGCAGTGCCATCCCGCATTGCCGAAACTTCGCAAGCGCGCCGTCGACTGTCGCGTTGAGATGCTCGCTCCAGTTTTGCCAGCAATGCAGCGACTCCCAAGCCGCAGCCATACCGTCGAATGTGGAGTAGTTGAACCGGATAACCGCACTGGATGCACTGGTCGAGCCGTAGCCCGGACCACCAGACTTGTCGATGACCAGGACTTCGTAGCCTCGAGCGGCCAGTTCGTAGGCGATGGAGCTGCCGATCACTCCAGCTCCGACCACAACTGCATCGGTCTTGTCGGTAGGCACTTTCGGCCTCTCTTTCTACTGATGGCTTCGCCGGATCGAAAGCACAGCTGTTCGATCCGGCAAGCTTGGGTTCTGGTAATTCCGACGCCGTCGACTTCCTCTGGAGAGCTTCATCCCGACTTCTCGGATTCGGCTCTGCCTTAATGAATTTGGCACCTGAAAGTCCAGAGGTGTTCGTCGTCCTCAACTCTCTCGTGGCGGCCATCGGAACGCTATCGACAGCTGCGCAAAAAATCACAGCCGTGGCGCGTCCGTTGTCAGAAATGTTTCGTCGGGCTGCCCTGCGTGGCAGACCAGTTTTTCGTTTCCGGAATCCCTCGCCACAGAATGGGAAGCGCGATCAAAGCGATGGCGGTCGCATAGAAGGCAGGCGACAGATCGCTTCCAGTGGCGTTGACCAGTGCTGCGCACACCAGAGGAGCGGTCCCTGCAAAAAGTGCATATGCGATGTTGTAGGGGATTGCCGTGCCGGTGAATCGCGCATGCGTCGGCATCATTTCGAGAATTACGAGCAAAGCGGACGCGAGTAAGGAAAGCGCGAGGACCAGAGAAGCCAGTGCAACGGCAATCGCGAAAATGTTTCCGGTACCGATGAGCATGTAGCTGGGCACCGAGACGAAAACTGACATCACCATGCCGATTCTGACGAGTGGCCTCCGGCCGATTCGGTCGACTGTGGCGCCGAAGAAGATGAACAGCGGTACTGCGAGAACCAAAGCGCCGGTTGTCATCAGCAGTGCAACCGTGCTCGGAACATCGGCTGAGAGAACCAGAAATGTCGGCATGTAGCCGAGCAGCATATGAGTAACGACACCGAGCGAGGCGAAGTACACGAAGGACGTGAGCAGAGTCCGCCAGTGATTGCGGAACAGATCTGCGAGTGGGCGGTTTGGAAGGGAATCGTTTTCTTGCATTTCCTTGAACGCCGGAGTCTCCTCGACGGCAAGCCTCATGAACAGGCCCACCATGGCGACAACGCCTCCGATGATGAACGGCCAACGCCATCCTCCGTCGGCGAAGTGCTCAGCGCCGACCGAGCTGAATGACAAGACTGTGACCGTGGCCAAGATGCTGCCGACAAATGACGAAGAGCTGATTATCCCTGCGTACAAGCCTCGGCGGTGGGACGGCGCATGCTCGACGACGAAGGTGGCAGCTCCGGTGTATTCGCCCCCGGCCGAGAATCCTTGAACCAATCGGCACAGCAGCAGCAACAGCGGTGCGGCAACACCGATCGAAGCGTACGTCGGTAGGAGACCGATTGCCGCCGTCGAGCAGCCCATGAGCGTAATTGCCAGGGACAGTGACCTCCGTCGGCCGAGGCGGTCACCAAGCCGTCCGAAGAATATGCCGCCGGCAGGTCTGGCCAAGAAGGCGACTCCGTAAAGAGCGAAGGTGGCAAGCAGTGCGCCACTGCCGAACTCCGGAGGGAAGAACACTGTCGCGAGAACTGCGGCAGTGAAACCGTAGATCGTGAAATCGAACCATTCGACGATGTTGCCTGTCGCCCCGGCGATCAGGGCCCTACGGCGCGCCGATCGACGTCCAGGTGGAGTCTCGGTTTGATGCCCTGCAGGAGCATTTGCTGTGCCGGTCATGATGATTCCTCTCGGGATATGCTGAATGGCAACGGCTTTGCGACATCACGGTCACCGATGTCATTCGAGGTATTCGACATTGAAAGAGGTCGGTGGGATTCGATGTTGAACTGGCGAACGAAGGTCGTTGTCGATTTCGGGTCGGAGGCGACTTCGTCTGAGGGAGATCGTGCCGGCCGGCCTCGCGCCCCACTATGCAAATCCCACGGCTGCAACAGATCTCGTCGCTGCCACGTCTGACGGGTTGCGAACCGAGTGAAGACGTCACGGGTCTCGAGTGCTTGGCATGAAGCGAGCCTATGGTGCAAAAGTTAGTTGCATCACTGTCATGCGTTCAATTTTCTACGTAGAAATTTGGGCATATGTTGCAAACCGGAGAGGGGGCTCGTACAGTTCGACCATGGTCGGAGAACTGCAGCATTTGGTGGACACTACCGGGCGCCGACTGGACCGTTCCGTTGCGATCGATGATGTACAGATTCGTCTGCTCGCGTACAACTCGCATGACAGTGCCGTCGATTCAGTCAGAATGAATTCCGTTCTACAGCGGAATGTTTCACGCGAGATCGTAGACTTCATCTACGCGAGTGGAGGCCGTGAAGCCCTCGATCTCTTCACTGTTCCCGTCAACGAAGAACTAGGGCTGACCCTTGGCCGGGTCGGGATGCCGATCCGGTACCGCAATGCGCTGCTGGGCTTCGTCTGGCTGTTGACTTCGGAGGGCGAAGTTGACGAGGATCAAGCCGAGGTCTTGAGGCGCACGGCTGATGCGGCAGCGATGATCCTCCACCGCGAACAGTTGCTGGACGAGTTGTCCCGAAGTCGGGAGCGGGAACTTACTCGAGACGTCCTGTCGGGCGAGCGGTCGCTGCGCGAGGACGCGGCAAACAGGTTGGCCGAGGAGGGCTTGTTGGCTGCGGGTCCAGCAGTCGTGGTCACTGTGTTGCTCCGTCCTGGCGACCAGTCGACATTGACCGAAAGAGATCGTCTGAGTGTTGCCGTCGGCGTCGATCAGCTTCGTCGGAGGCTCCCGCGGAACAGTGCAATCCAACTCGACCGCCCCGACCACAGTCTGTTGATCGTATCGGTGGCCGAACGCTCGACTCAAACCCATCTGGACTCGCTGATCGTGGCAGCCCGGGAGCGAGTCTTGTCTGAAAGTGGGCGCCAGAACATCGAATGTTGGGTCGGTATCGGTGAACCGCGAACCTCGGTTGCGGATGTGCGCGAATCCTACGAAGAGTCCAGACGTTCCGCAGATGTGGCCCAGGTCGTCAAGGTGCTCGGAAATGTTGTGCGTTATCGGGATCTCGGCGTCTACGGACTTCTGGCCGAACTGTCGGAGGATCGACTCGAGAACAGTATTCACTCAGGTTTGCAGTCCTTGCTCAGCCATGAGGACTCGAAAAGTGAGGCTCTTCTCGCGACGCTGGAGAGCTTTTTGGACAATGCCGGTGACGTAAAGCGAACGTCAGAGGCGCTCTGTGTGCATCGAGGGAGCTTGTACTATCGCTTGCGGCGAATTCAGGAGATAACACGAGCAGACTTGGCAAACGGCGACGACCGGTTGGCCTTGCATTTGAGCCTGAAAGTCGCGCGGCTGTTGGATCTCCGATGATCCCGATCCGAGAAGAGGGGACTGCGGAAGAATCCAGCGGCTCAACGTAGTTGGCGGCTTTCGATCGTCAAGCATGATGGTTCTGGGGTGGGAAAGGAAGCGCGTCGTACATCGGCCGGGGTGGGTTGGCTTGACCTGCTGAGACGTTCATACGTTTGATCGGGCACCTTCTATCCTCCTGTCGGCAGATGCGGCGGAGTGCAACTTTTTCGGGCATTGAAAGTGCAGAATCGTCCAGATGGGTGTCGAGCTGCGTGAAGAACGCGCGTTTTTGCAAACCGAAATGACGACGAATTTGGTCTGAGTTCGGTCCCCCGGTACGCAGATGTTCGCGCGCGAACTGGACTATTTGTTGCCGACTGCAAATTGGGGATTTCGCATCCATTCCCGTTGGCTCCCTTTATCGTTGGATTGGATCAGATACCTGAGTCGGTGCGATTCGTATGCACCCCTTCACCGCAGGTCTGGTCTGATCTTTCCGAAGTCGGAGTCGCGGAGATACATGCAGTTGTTCGAGATCGTTCCCCCGAAATTGAACAAACGCGCCAGACTGGATTGTGGCCATCGAGGCTGTACGTCTATCCATTTGCTGGTTGCTGAGCCGGCTGGTCAGTACGACATTGAACCGGTGATGTTGCCGGCCTATCGCCAAACGGTGAAGTGGTTTTGCCAGGAGAACGACACGTTTTTGCCGGCATTCGAGACGACGACTCCGCGCGGATCGACCTCTGGCGGAAGGGGGACCGACCACATCATCTTTCCGTCGCGAGCCCTGATCGAATGCATGCCGGTGTAGTCGCTGAAGACGAAGTGATCGCCATCAGTCGCACCGCTTCGAACCCAGTACGCGTCTTGCCAGGGTGTTTGCCACAGTTGTCGGCCACTCTCGACGTCGAGACCCGAGATTGTGCGGGTCTCCGGCGACGTGACGAGGATTGTTTTTCCTACCACTGCGGCGATGGCGCTTCCTGTCCCGGCCGTCGCGGTGTTGACGATTTGTGAACTGCGCCAGAGTTCGTCACCCGACTCCGGATCGTAGGCGCCGTCGCCGAGAAACATCGGCACCGCCGTCGAGGGCTTACTCGGGTAGGACGACGATGAGTACGAGGGAATCGGTATCGCACGAATCGTGGATCCGTCGGAAGCCAAGAGGTTTTGGGTTCCGGCATATCCCGACCGGCCGCCGACACTGGTGAGGAACAATCCGTTCCCGGTAGGGACAAGCGAATCGCCCTCGAATCGGAATCGTTCGGCGCCGGACTGCAGATCGTAGATTCGATAGCGGTACTGCGGGTCCCCGCCGTCGCCCTGTTCCATCGCAATGACAGTGTCGGTGTGAGGGACCGTGTAGACGGCCCCGAACTTCTCACTTGGTTCGAAGGTACGCACGAAGTTGGCAGTCAAATTGGTTGTGGTGCCGCTGGCAAGAATTCGTGTTCGAACCGTTCCGTCCATCCTTTCGCCGGACGTGTACACGGTGTCTCCGGCGATGGTGGCGCCATTGAGATCGAAGTCGGTTCCGAGGTCGGACATCAGAGTTCCGGTCGCGGTATCGACAAAGATCATCCGTCGATCGCCCCAGCACGCGATGATCGTGGATTCGTTCTGCTGACTGCACTGGCCGATGACTCCGCCGATTCGCGTTTTCCACAGCGGACTTCCGTCGTCGGGATTCACCCCGACGAGTGTGACGGCACCGACTCCCTGACTCGACGAAGACTCGTCGGTCTTGGGAAGCGGATAAGCAGTCGCGGCCACCAGCACGTCACCGACTTGGTACGTGTTGCCGTAGCCGTAGTAGCTATCGAGCGTGGAAGGCATCGACAGCAGCACGTCCCCGGGGTTGTCCGTGAGCGCTCGGACATCGAGTTCCCAGGCTTGTTGCGGAGGATCGGAGAGGTCTACGTCGACAACGCCTTGCTCGACGATCGGACCGCCTGTCTTCTGCTTCGGCCATGCCGCATCACTGGAGTCGGAGATTACCGATACGACGATGAACGCGATCGCCACGAGCAATGCCAGTCCGAGTGCGACCAGTTTCCAATGTTCCTTCAACCGAAGCTGCATCGAAAGACCGTAACCGATCGATCAAACTGATCGGTTCGTTTCGCGGACGGCCGGCACGATGTCGATCGCGAGATCGAGCCCACGTGCTCGGTGTGACGAAGTGTGGTGGCCTCGTACGCACGAGACCACCACACCGACGGCGTCAGACGTAAGGCGAGTACGCCGGAAGATCCAACTGACCGTTGCCGGACAGCCCGATCACGATCACCTCGGGTTCGGTGACGGCACGGGCGTGAGCGATAGCGCCGGCAACCGCGTGGGTGGATTCCGGAGCCGGGATGATTCCTTCGGCGCGGGCGAAAATCAGACCTGCCTGGAGTGCGTCGTCCTGATCGACGGCAATTGCATCCATGAGTCCGAGGTTGACCGCGTGCGAGACCATCGGCGACATGCCGTGGTAGCGGAGGCCACCGGCATGGATGGCCGGCGGTACGAAATCCTTACCCAGAGTGTGCATCTTGAGCAGCGGCGTCAGGCCGGCGACATCACCGAAGTCGTAGCGGTACTCGCCCTGGGTGAGGGACGGGCATGCCGACGGCTCGCAGGCGACCAGACGAGTCTTGGTGCCTTCGCGAAGGTTTCGTCCCAGGAACGGGAAGGTGAGTCCGGCGAGGTTGGAACCGCCACCGGCGCAACCGAACACGGTGTCGGGGACGGCGTCGCCGGCTTCTTCGAGCTGGACCATTGCTTCCTGACCGATCACGGTCTGGTGCAGCATGACGTGGTTCAGCACGCTACCGAGTGAGTAGTGCGTGTTCGGATCCTGCGCAGCGACCTCGACGGCCTCACTGATGGCCATACCGAGCGAGCCGGTGGTGTCGGGATGCGACTTCAACAGTGCGCGTCCGGCTTCCGTCAGGTCCGAAGGCGACGGGTGACAGATTCCGCCGTACGCCTCCATCTGGATGCGTCGGTACGGCTTCGAATCGAAGGACGAGCGAACCTGCCATACCTCGACGTCGAGTCCGAGCAGCGCGCCCGCGAACGACAGCGACGCACCCCACTGTCCCGCACCGGTTTCGGTGGTGAGCTTGGTGGTTCCCTCGATTGCGTTGTAGTAAGCCTGCGCGACAGCAGTATTCGGCTTGTGTGAACCGACCGGGCTCACGCCTTCGTACTTGTAGTAGATGCGGGCAGGTGTGCCGAGAGCGCGCTCGAGTCGATGCGCGCGGAACAGGGGAGAGGGCCTCCACATGCCGTAGATCTCGCGAACCGTCTCCGGGATCTCGATGTAGCGCTCGGTTGCGACTTCCTGCGCGATGAGGTTCATCGGGAACAGCGGCGCCAAGTCCTCGGGGCCGAGCGGCTCACGAGTGCCCGGATGCAGGTGCGGGGGAACAGGCTCGGGGAGGTCAGCCGCCAGGTTGTACCAGTGCGTCGGCACTTTCGACGGGATGGAGACGCCCAAAGGCTCGAGCGAACGGTTGAGTGGGGTGGTGGTCAACTAACTCTCCTTCGTGGATTCGGTACCTGATCTTGGCGGTCGTAGCGACGACGCGTACGGCATTTGCCGGATCGGGGATCCTGAGAGGAGCCTGCTGGACCACCCGATATCGGTCCGGGCAGCACGCAGTTGCGGCTGACCGTCAGCGGTCGGGCCACCAGAGGTGCGCAGTGAGCAGGGTCACGAGCCGATCGTACATCGGCACTCGCACCCTGCTCACGTCGGGCGCGGCTACATTCTCGCCATCCTTCGTCGGCGCGGCTACATTCCCGCCATCCTTCGTCGGCTCAGCGAAAAATCATGCACGTCGTGGTTCCATGCGCCACCAACTTGCCGTTCTTGTCGAGGACCTTGCCCTCTGCGGTCGCGGTGCGCCCACCCACGTGAATGACACTGCCGTGGGCTGTCAGCTCGTCACCGTCGAGAGGCACAGTGCGGATGTAGTTGAGCTTGAGTTCGAGGGTCGTGTAGCCGACGCCGGCCGGAAGCATCGTGTGTACCGCGCAGCCCATGACCGAGTCGAGCAGCGTTGCGCAGATGCCGCCGTGCACAGTGCCGAGCGGGTTGCTGAAATCGGCGCGCGGGGTCAGGGCGAAGCTCACGGATCCTTCGTTGACCTCGCGCATCTCCATGCCGAGGAGGCGTCCGATGCTGGGCCGGTCGTTGACCTGCGTTCCCATCCAGCGGAGAAGTTCGAGGCCTGTCATCTGCGCCGGATCGACGGTCGCGGTTGTCTCGTCACTCATTGTTTCATCCCATCACTATGTAGGTCGTCATACATAACGTAGCGTATGAGTCGACAGGTGTACCGACGGCCGAAGGATCTGTGACATGGCAGAGCTGAGCTCACGTGATCGCATGATTCGTAGTGCGGTCGAACTGATCAGCCGCAACGGCGTCGATGCGACATCCTTCAGCGACGTCATCAAGCACAGCGGCGCGCCCCGTGGGTCGATCTACCATCACTTTCCAGGCGGCAAGACCGAGTTGATGGTCGAAGCTGTGCGCGCGGCCGGTGCGATCATCACCAGACGAATCAGCTCGGCTGCGGCTACCGGTTCCACGGCCGACGTGATCGAAGCGGTCGGAGACATCTGGCGACTCAATCTCACACGCTCGGACTTCGCGATCGGCTGCCCGGTGATTGCCGGCGGGTTGGCGCGTGCCAGTGAGCCAGAAGTCGCGGAAGTGTCGGCTGAGGTCATGCTGGGATGGCAGAAGTTGATCGAATCGCAACTCGAAACTGCGGGTTATCCTGCAGTGCAGGCAAAATCGATGGCAAACCTGACGATCACGTCGGTCGAAGGTGCAGTGGCGGTGTGCCAGACGACTCGAAGTATCGAGCCGCTCGAACAGGTCATCGCTTCACTGCAGGGGCTCTCTCGTTCTGAGGCTTGGTCCCGCTGAGCCTTCGGGGGTTGACTTCGGTCGTCAAGTATCCGTAACTTCATGTAACGGCTAATTGGGCAGGAGTAGGCGATGACACATTGGTTCGACCTCGAACCGGTCGGTGTCGATTTCTTCGACACGGCACCGCATATCTTCACGTACTCGATCGATCTCGCCGCCGAACCTGACGCCGTCTGGGCCGGTCTGACCGCCGACGAGCCTTTGTCGTGGTGCCGACTGCTCACAAAAGTGCACTACACCTCGCCGCGCCCCTACGGCGTCGGCACGCGCCGAATCGCGGAGGTGGGCGGCGGTGCGATGCAGATGCGCGAAAAGTTCATCACCTGGGACGACGAAACGCGTCGGCACTCGTTTTACGTCGAACAGTCCAATGTTCCGCTGTTCCAATCCTTCGCGGAGGACTACCGCGTCGACGAGCTCGCAGTGGGTTCGAGACTGCAGTGGAATTTTGCATTCTCGCCGCGTCCGAAGCTGTCGCTCGCGGTGCGCGGCGGGCTACCGGTCAACTCGCTGATCTTCTCGAGCTTCGTGCGCGATACCAAGCGGCACTTCGGTTCTGCGCCACGCCATTGACTTTCTTCCCTTCATACGAGAGGCATCCATGACCACGCTCGGAGAATCGTTGACTTTGCCCTGCGGGCAGATCCTGCGGAATCGCACGATGAAAGCTGCGCTCAGCGAGGCTCTGGGTGACCGCACTCATGGACCGTCCACTCGCTTGGAAACGCTGTACGGTCGTTGGGGCAGTGGCGGGTTCGGTTTGCTGATCACCGGCAATGTCATGGTCGATCGATCGCAGATCGCCGAACCGGGCAATGTCGTCGTCGACGACGATCGTGATGCCGAAGCACTGACTGCCTGGGCCAAGACCGCCAAGAACGGCGGCGCCGAGATCTGGATGCAGCTGAACCACCCAGGGCGGCAATCCAACCCGATTGCCAGCAGAGGTAGACCGGTCGCCCCGAGCGCGATCGCGCTGAAGATTCCGGGAATGGCGACGCCGCGAGAACTCTCGACCGCTGAGATCGACGAGATCATCGACAAGTTCGCGGAAACCGCTCGCGTCGCCGAGTCCTCCGGCTTCGGGGGCGTGCAGATACACGCAGCGCACGGTTATCTTGTTGCGCAGTTCCTTTCGCCCTTGTCCAATCAGCGGACGGACGAGTGGGGTGGAGATCCTGAGCGTCGACGACGCTTTCTGATCGAGATCGTTCGGCGCATACGCTCTGCCGTTGCTCCGGGATTCGCGGTCTCGGTCAAGCTCAACTCGGCTGATTTCCAACGAGGTGGATTCTCGGAAGACGAGTCGCGAGAAGTAGTGCGCGCGTTGACCGAAGAGTCGGTGGATCTCATCGAGATCAGCGGTGGCAGTTATGAATCGCCGGCCATGATGGGTAAAGCGCAGAAGCAGAGCACTCGCGATCGAGAGGCATATTTCCTCGAGTACGCCGAGACAGTCCGAGCGATTGCCGGCGACATTCCCTTGGCGGTCACCGGCGGCTTCCGCTCGCGATCGGCGATGGTCGAGGCACTGGCTTCCGGCGCGTGCGACGTGATCGGCCTCGGCCGGCCGACGATCACGATCCCCGACGCGGCAACCGTTCTCCTGGAATCGGATCGGGAACGATTGACCGTGCCGACTGTTGAGTTCGGAGCGCGGAAGTTGTTGGGGAAGGTTGCCGACATCTCGATGCTCGACGGTGCACTCGACCTGCAGTGGCATACCGATCAGCTGCACCGGATGGGCGACGGAAGCGAGCCGGATCCGGCTCGGCCGTGGTGGAAGACCCTCGGAACGATGGTGAGGCGAAACGGATTCGATGCGCTTCGCCCCACCAAACGAGCGGCTTGATCAGTTCGGTGCACCGATGTTGAGTTCATCGGGATGCGCGCCGACGCGGGTACCGTCGTCGAGCGTATCGATTTCGCTCAGGTCGAGATCGGTGAGTTCGAAGTCGAATACGTCGATGTTCTGAGCGATTCGAGCATCGTGTACGGATTTCGGGATGACGATCAGGCCGTTCTGAAGGTGCCAACGGATCAGGACCTGCGCGGCAGTCTTGCTGTGGCGGTCACCGATTCGAGTGATGATCGGGTCGGTGAGCAGGGTGTTGGGCTTGGACGCCTTACCCCAACCTGCGTTACTGGTACCGCCGAGTGGGCTCCACGATTCGACCTTGATCCCGTGCTCGGCGGCCTTGTCGCGAATGGCGTGCTGCGTGAGGTGCGGGTGCAGTTCCACCTGATCGACTGCGGGCAACAATCCACCGCGTTCGACGAGAAGCTGCAGATGATGCGGCTCGAAGTTGCACACCCCGATTGCCTTGGCGCGGCCCAATTCCGCGATCTTTTCGAGTGCGTCCCACGTGCGGAGGAGTCGGTCGTTGTCCTGCAGAGGCCAGTGGATGAGGTAGAGATCGACGTAGTCGACGCCGAGCTTGTCGATGCCGGTGTCGAAAGCCTTCAACGCCGGCTCGTAGCCCTGATCTGCATTCCAGAGCTTCGTGGTGAGGAAGATGTCCTCTCGCGCGACGGACGAGTTGGCGATACCTCGTCCGACGCCCTCTTCGTTTCCGTAGGCGGCAGCGGTGTCGATGTGCCGGTAGCCGGCCTCGTCGAGTGCGAACCGTACTGCATGCTCGGTTTCGTCGTTGGTGGCCTGCCAGACTCCGAGGCCGAGTTGCGGGATCGCGGTTCCGGAATTCAGCGTGATGTCAGGAATGCTCATGGATCAAGGCTAGCGATCTCGAGCTGTCCTTGCCTGGGTCAGAACTGCCTGGGTCAGAGCTGCCTGGGTCAGAGAGTGGTAGCCGAGTACCCATGCGCCGCTGCAACACTGTCGGACAGGAGCAGGCCGTCGTGTGTGCTCAGACCTGACCCCAGGCCGGGAACTGTCGCGACCGCGTCCTTCCACCCCTTGTTTGCCAATGCGACGACGTACGGAAGCGTCGCGTTGGTGAGTGCGTAGGTGGACGTACGGGGGACGGCTCCGGGCATGTTCGCAACGCAGTAGAAGACCGAACCGTGAACCTGGTACGTCGGATCAGCGTGCGTGGTCGCGTGTGAATCCTCGAAGCAGCCGCCCTGGTCGATGGCGATGTCGACCAGGACAGAACCCGGCTTCATACGCGCCACCAGGCTGTTGGAGACGAGAGTCGGCGCCTTCGCCCCGGGGACCAGCACTGCGCCGATGACCAGGTCGGCGTCGAGTACTGCCTGTTCGAGTTCGAAGCTGTTGGACGTGATGGTCTTGACCTGGCCGTGGTACAGCTCGTCGATTTCCCGCAGGCGCGCGATCGACAGATCGAGAACGGTGACGTCAGCCTGCATGCCGTAGGCCACGGCGATGGCGTTCTTGCCGGAGACTCCCGCACCGATCACCACGACCTTGGCGGGGCGCACTCCGGGGACGCCGCCCATCAGAACTCCGCGTCCGCCGCCGTGACGCATCAAGTGATAGGCGCCCGCCTGCGGTGCCAGGCGTCCGGCTACTTCACTCATCGGGGCGAGGAGGGGCAGTGAACCGTCGGAACCGACAACTGTTTCGTAGGCGATGGAGGTGGTCTTCGACGTCAGGAGCGCGTCGGTGCATTCCTTCGACGCCGCCAGGTGCAGGTAGGTGAAGAGCACCTGATCCTTACGGAGTCGCGAATACTCTTCTGCAATAGGTTCTTTGACCTTCAGGAGTAGATCTGCGTCCGTCCAGACCTGATCGGCAGATCCGAGGATCTGCGCGCCCGCGGCCTTGAAATCCTCGTCACTGAACGAGGAGCCGACGCCTGCACCCGTTTCGATGACGACCTCGTGCCCTCGGCCGACCAGTTCGTGGACGCCTGCTGGGCTGATGGCCACGCGGTACTCGTGGTTTTTGATCTCGCGGGGGATTCCGACCTTCATGACACGGCTCCGAACTGAGTCTGTTGTTTCTTCGAATGGCAGGTGCCAAGCATGAAGTTTCGTCGCCAGATAGTGAAGAGAAGTGAAGATAATTCTCTACGCTGTATGCATGGTGCGTGAAAGTTCAAAAATCGGTATTCAGACGGCTGCCTCGCCGAAGCATGTTCGGGCAGCAATGAAGTTGGACGAGATCGACCGGGTTCTGCTCGAAGAGCTGGCGAAGGACGCGAGGATTCCGAACAATGCGCTGGCTGCGATCGCGGGAATTGCGCCGTCGACATGCCTCGGACGTGTGCGCGCATTGGTGGACAACGGCGTGATCAGGGGATTCCATGCGGACATCGACCCCGCCGCTCTCGGAATGGATCTGCAGGCGATGATCGCAGTTCGACTGCAGGCCAACGCGCGGTCGCATCTCAACCGGCTCGGTGACGACTTCGCCAAGCTGGACTCCGTGCTCAACGTGTATTTCGTGGCCGGTGTCGACGACTACATGCTGCACGTCGCAACGACGGATTCGGCGCAGTTGCGCGACTTCGTCGTCAACAATCTCTCGGCACATCCGGCGGTTGCTGCGACCGAGACGATTCTGATCTTCGAACATGTCAGGCCTAGAGGCGGTACGGCCTGATTCGTTCTCACAAGATGGCGGGGCGACGCCCGGACCAGGCGTTCTCGAGGAGTTCGCTCAAGCCCGGCGCGGTGATCTCACGCGGGTTCGGATAAGCGGCGGAGGTCGCGAGTTCCACTGCACGGCTGATCTGATCGTGACTCATTCCCACCTCTCGCAGAGAGGTCGGTCCGCCGCACGAGGTGACGAGGTCGAAAACGCCGGTGGCGGCGTCGGATACACCCAAGGCAGTCGCTATTCGAGACATGACTTCCGGGACGCCAGGCGCGTTGAACGCCATTGCCTGGGGAAGGACAACGGCGTGGGTGGGAGCGTGCGGCAAACCGAAGCTGCCACCGAGGGTGTGGCACAACTTGTGATGAAGCCCCATACCGACCGTGCCCAAGCAGGTTCCGGCCAACCAGGCTGCTTGCAGTAGTTCGGCCCTACCTTCCAGATTTTTCGTATCATCGACAATGCTCGGCAGCGCACGGGCGATCCCGGAGATCGCCTCGATCGCCATCAAGTCCGTGATCGGGTTGGACTCGGTGGAGTACAACGCTTCAATCGCATGCGCCATCGCGTTGACGGCGCTGGTGACGGTGGTATCCAGCGGCAGATTGAGAGTGAGGTCGACGTCGTAGATGACGGTTTCCGGTCTGATGTGGGGAGAGGAGCGAGTTGTCTTGCGTCCGTCCTCTGTTTCACCCAACACCGGAGTGACTTCTGATCCCGCGTACGTTGTCGGAACGACGATCTGATCGAACCCCGCTCGTAGTGCCAATGCCTTGGACAACCCGGTTGCCGAACCGCCGCCGATCGCGACGACGATGTCCACGTGATGGGTCTCGGCAAGCTTCAGCGCGGCTGTCGTGACTTCGGTCGGAGTATGCATCACAGCGCCGTCGAAGCGGACGACGGCCATGTCGCCGAGAGATTCGGTGACGTCGGCGGCAAGCGCGTCCAGTCGACGACTTGCCAGCACCATCACTCGGCTACGGCCGAGCCGCCGCACTTCTTCGGCGATCGTATCGATCATCCCTTGGCCGAAGACAATTCGAGCCGGTGAAGCGTCGTACGAGAAGGGCTTCATGTCATCCCTGCGAAACGGTGGCGTGCATTTCCCAGACGATGACCTCTGCCCCGGTATCGGAGCTGAGCTGCTGACCTCCGCCGCCGGACACGCGTACCGCGTCACCTTGTTCGAGCACGCCGACGCCTTCCATGGCCGCCTGACCGTCGGCGACAAAAACGTGCAGGAACGGTGCGTCGGGCAGGGTCACGGGCTGTCCGGGTTGCAGACGCGCGACGTGCATCGCGGCGTACTTGTTCTTGATCCGGATTGCCGAGTGATCGGCGTACGCGTCCATGCCGGAGGCGACGGGAACCAGACCACCGGCAAGCAATTCGGCGTCGATCTCCAACTGCTCGTAGCCGGGAGTGATTCCGGCTTCGTCGGGGACGACCCACATCTGGATGAAGTGAACCGGGTCGCTGTGCTTGTCGGAATGGCTGCCGGCCACGTCACCGAGTCGCCACGAATCGTTCTTCTCCGAATGCAGGATTCCCGTTCCAGCGCTCATCCGCTGGGCAAGACCGGGGTAGATGACGCCCGAATGCCCCATCGAATCCTGATGTACGAGAGAACCTCTCAGTACCCAGGTGACGATCTCCATGTCCTGGTGGGGATGGGTGTCGAATCCCATTCCCGGCGTGACGATGTCGTCGTTGTTCACCAGAAGAAGGCCGTGGTGAGTGTTCTTCGGGTCGTAGTGATTGCTGAACGAGAACGAGTGCTTCGAGTCCAGCCAGCCGGCATTGGACTTGAAACGATCCCCGGATCGACGGATATCGAGGTTCGGCTGAGACAGAGTGGAGGTCATGGTGTGCCTTCCGAATGGTATGGGGGAGAGCAAGTTTTCAGAGGACGTGATTGCCGTACATCTCACCGAGTGGGTCTGCGATCAGTTCGAGTCGAGCGCCGTCGGGATCGCGGAAGTACAGCGAAACCTCACTGTGCTCGATCAGTTCGACGCCGGCCTCGGTCAGTCTGGTACGTAGCTTCGCCCACTTGGCAGGTTCGACGCTGATCGCGATGTGGTGGAGGCCGCCGAGTACTTCTTGGTACGGGCCCACGTCGAGTCCCGGGAAATCGAAGAAGGCCAGGAGGTTCCCGTTGCCGATGTCGAAGAAGAAGTGCGAAGACCCGGGATAGTCACGGTTCTCGATCAGCTCGGTGAGAGGGAAGCCGAGGAGATATTGATAGAACTTGACGGTTCGTTCGACGTCACTGCTGATCAGGGCCGTATGGTGCAAGCCCCGTGCGGTCGATGTGGGTCGTTTGTCGGCGGGGATCAGATGTCGATCCCTGATCTCGGCGCGGCGTTCCTCGAACCGCACTGCGTTGTCGACCTGCACTGCGTTGTCGTCGCTCATGGCGCCCGCCTCCCGGTTGAATCTTCACTTCGAACAAGTAGTTGACTAATCAACTACATTGAGAATAGCTCATTTGATTTCGTTGTCAACTACTTCGGATATGCTGGCGTTATGGAATCAGTGCGGTGGTTGACCGACTCGGAGCAATCGGCCTGGCGGGCGTATCTGGACTCGACGCGACTGCTGCAGCGTGTGCTCGACCAACAATTGATGCGAGACTCCGACATTTCGTTCACGGACTTCGAACTGTTGGTTGCTCTATCCGAAGCGCCCGGCCGGCAACTGCGCATGAGTGAGCTCGCCGATGCTGTGATGGCGACCCGAAGTGGTGTGACCAGGGCCGTCAATCGGCTGGTCGGTGGCGGTTGGGTGCGCCGGGTCGAGTGTGTCGACGACAAGAGGGGCGCTAATGCGGAGCTGACCGACCAGGGTGCCGAGAAATTGGCGTCGGCAAGCCCGGCGCACGTGGCCGCTGTACGGGAGAGCATGTTCGACCTGCTGAGCCCGCGAGATGTCGAGCGGCTGGGTGTGGTCTTCGGTGAGATGCGTCGGCACCTTCTCGAGGCCCAAGCAAGTAATTGACAGAGCAACGGCCCATGTCACGTAGTTGGTGAGGGCTGAGAACGGACTGCCATCATGGTCTGGTGACCCGTATTCGTATGTTCGCAACCGACCTCGACGGCACCCTGCTGCGCTCCGACCGAACGATTTCGGCGCGCACCGCGCAGGCCATGGAGAACGCGCGGCTCGCGGGGATCGAAGTTGTGTGGGCGACGGCCCGGGCCAGGCATTCGGTACACACGTTGGCGAGCTCGTGCGGATTTCGCGGTAAAGCTGTGTGTGCCAACGGAGCTGTCATTCTCGACCTGGCGGACGGGACTCCGGAGATCGTCGACACCGTTTCGATCGAAACATCTTTGGCTGCAACAGCTATGGAGCAGGTTCGTGCTCTGATTCCTGGCGTCGTGTTCGCGAACGTCGGACCCACGCAGTTCTTTGCCGAGCCGGAGTATGCCGCTCTGTGCGAGTTCGCGGACCATCACCGGCACCTGCACGAGATGGTGCTCGCCGATACGCTGCCGCTGGACGTGGAGCCGATGGTCAAGATCGTGGCCCGGCATGCCGAGGTTCCCAGCGCCGACCTGTACCGAACTGCGGTCGCTGCGGGCATCGAGGGTGTGGAGTTGACCCACTCCGGGGCTCCGTACATGGAAATGGCTGCAGCGGGCGTCTCGAAGGCCAGCGCTCTCGCGCAGTTGTGCGCGATCGACGGCATCGACGCGTCGGAAGTGGCCGCAGCCGGTGACGCCTTCAACGACGTTGCCATGCTGACCTGGGCCGGAACGGCTCTGGCGCCCGCCAACGCCAGAGCCGAGGTCATCGAGCTCGCCGACCGAATTTTGCCCACGAACGACGAGGACGGGGTGGCGAGCTACCTCGAAGAGCTGGTTGCGGGGAGCTAGTTCAGCTGCTGACGGCCTTGGGTCCGGTGCCGATACCGACTCCGCAGTCCGTCATGAATTCGGAGAAGACGCGGTCGAAGCGATCCGGGTAGTCAAGGTGCGGGAAATGTCCGGCGCGCTTGAAGATCTCCACCCGCCCCAGCGGTAGTTCGGCGCGAGCGTTCTCGGTGTGGGCGTTGGGGATGATGGTGTCTTCCTCACCCCACACCAGTAGTGCCTGCAGATTCTTGAAGTTGGCGAAATGCGGAGTGGCATTGACGGTTTGGCCGTTGTAGTTGATGACCGATCGCGCGGTCGCCAGAAATGCCTGACGCGTCGACGCGTCCGACACCGAAGCAAAGCTCTTACGGGCCTCGCTCGCGCTGGCACCGAGCTTGAACAGGCCGATCTTGTTGAAAAGTCCGAGCGCTTTGTCGGTCACGTCGGTCAGCGTCCTCGACGCGAGGACGGGAAGTACCAGTTCGCTGCCGGGCAGAGTCGCCGCGCGCAGGAGTGGGCTCACCTCGGGGCCGAGTCCGCCGCTGGCCACCAGGCACAGCCGCTCCACCCGGTCGGGGAACAGGTACAGCGTCTGCATCGCGATCCCACCACCGAGGGAGTGACCGACGAGGGTGGCCGACGGAATATCGAGGGCTTCGAGGAGGTCGCGAACGGTGGCGGCGTGAGCACTGAGTGAATAGTCGCCGGCAGGCTTGTCCGACGCACCATGTCCGAAGAGATCAGGGGCGATCACGCGGTAATGACGCGAGAGCGTCTCGATCTGCGGCTCCCAATTGGAGTGCGCGCCCAGTAGGCCGTGAATGAGCACCACAACGGGGCCACTGCCTTGGTCGACGTACTTGAGCTGGTCGCCGTGCAATACAACCGTCTGTAGTTGGTCGGTTGCCATGATTGAACCTTTCGGAGCCGCCAGTGTCTGTGGCTGCTCGCGTGTTGTCGGACCGCACCCGCCCCGACGCGGATCCACGGGTATTTGTGACCGGGAGTAACCCCAGTTCCCTCAGTATGCCCACCGAGGGGCCCGATGTCGTCGCCATCGGGCGTGTTGTGACGAACCGTGAGCCGTCGGCTGAGGGGAGACGTACAACTCACCGCCGCGTGTCGGCGCCGCTGATCAGGCGAAATCGACCAGTTTGCCGAAAGTGAGGTTGATGTCCCACGGTGTGACGCCCCACGTCTCGATCGCTGATACCGCGAAGATTCCGGCAGCCTCGATGGTGTCCTGTGAGGCTGGTGCCGAAACGGAAACGCCGGTTTGTCCGCTCGGAACCTCCGGCCAGACGCCGGTTCCGGCGGGCGCGGGGGTGGCCTCCATGACCGCGTTGGCCAGTCCCGATTCGTCGACGGTCGTGAAGAGGCAGTTCGGCTCGTGCGGAGCATCCCACCCGCCGAGTTCCGCGAGCCAGAATTCGCCACGTCCAGCAGCGGAGATCGCGACCGACGCGAGTACCGATTCGAGATCTTCCCAAGCGTCGGACGTCGGGGCCGACGCCTCGGTGAGCTTGAACGGTGCGGCAAGTGCAGTGCTGTCAGGGGAAGCGAAGCGCGGCTGCACAGTGAGGGCCTGGGTCTGGGTATCCAGAAACGCAACCTCTCGGAACTTGTTGTCCGGCAGGGTCGTACGGGCTACGAGACCGCGTCCCAACAGTGCGCCGAGCGCCGCGGGATCGTCGACGCTCCACAAGCGGGTCTCGTCCTCGGACCAGGTGCGGATCTTTCCGCCGACGACGGGACTGATCAGCACGGGCTCGAGGTTCGTAGTGCCTGTTGACTCGCTCACCGCTGGCTCCCCACCGCACGTCGTACCGCCGGACCGGTTCCGGGCGACGAGATAAGTATGCCGCCTCGCTGCTGTGCGCCTTTATTAACCGCCGGGGGTTAATAAAGGCGCACAGCAAGTGGTCACATATGCGTGCCGCCGTCGATGCGGATTTCCGTTCCGGTGACAAACGAGCCGTCCTCGGAAGCGAGCATCGCGATCACGCCGGCGACCGCGGACGGGGGAGCGAAACCCTCACCGATTGCCGGGGCCAGCTTGCCGAGCAGCGTGAAGTCGATGTCGGCCGGGAAGCCGGGATCGGAGGTCATGCCCGAAGCGATGCTGCCGGGTGCGACGGCCACGGCGCGAAGGCCCTGCTTGCTGTACTCGAGTGCAAGTGCGTGCGTGAAGGATTGGATTCCACCCTTCGACGCCGCATATGCCGTCATGTACGGGTGGGCGAAGGTCGCCGATGTGGAACTGAAGTTGACCACGACGCCTGCTCCGCTTTCGAGCAGTGCCGGCAGGGACTCCCTCGTCATGAGGAAAGTTCCGGTGAGGTTGACCCCGATGACGGTGTTCCAGAAATCGAGTGTCATCTCGTGGGTGTGCGCGGAGCGCAGAATGCCCGCCGCATTGACCAGCACGTCGAGCCCGCCCAGAGCCTTGATCGCAGCGCCGACCTGTTCGCGAACAGACTCTTCGCTGGAGATGTCGACCTTCACCGTGGTCAGGCGATCGGAATGGCCTGCGTCCTTCGCTGCGTTCAGCGTCTGTTCGAGGCCGGTCTCGGAAATGTCGGCGGCGACGACGGTGCCACCTTCTGCCAGGATGCGGGCAACGGTGGCCTGGCCGATTCCGGATCCTGCGCCGCTGATGAGGACGCGCTTGTCGTCGAATCGATTCACGAGAAAACTCCGGTCTGTGGGATGGACAGCTGTCTGGTGACCGATTCTGCGCGATCCAGAGCTATTAATCTGCTGGGCATTCCACTGACTGGGCACCAGTGGTGCTTGTTCGCTCGCAATCCCGAGCGAACAAGCACCGACGTCTCCTAGAGGCCCGCTGCCTGCGCGAGGCTCGGCAGGTAGGTGCTCGGCTGACCGAAGAGCTGAGCGCTGCCGTGTGCACGCTTGAAGTACAGCTGAGCGTCGTGCTCCCAGGTGATCGCGATTCCGCCGTGCAACTGAACCGCTTCGGAGGTGATCTGCTGCAAGGCTTCCGAGCAGTAGACCTTCGCCACTGCCGCGTCGTCCGCCGACTGCGTCGCCACGGCGGCGTACGTCATCGACCGCGCCGTCTCGACCAACGTGTACATGTCGGCCATCCGATGCTTGAGGGCCTGGAAAGAACCGATCGCGCGACCGAACTGCTTGCGCGACTTGGTGTATTCCACGGTCTGTTCGACGATCGCTGTGGCCGCTCCCACCTGTTCAGCAGACAACGCGATCAGAACGACGGTTCGGATCCGATCGACCAGATCTTCGGACCACTCCAGTGGCCGACCACGAACACCGGAGAACGTGACCTCCGCCAGCGTTCGCGTCGGATCCATGGTGGGGACGCGTCGGCGGGAGACGCCTTCGGCCGCTGGATCCACTTCGTAGAACCCGTCAGCCGTCAGAACGAGCAGGGTGTCTGCGACGTGTCCGTCGAGGACGTACGACGCCGTGCCGGTCAACGCGTCTTCGGTTGCCTCGACGCCGAAGGTGCTCCAACCCGCGGCACCTGCCCAGCACAGAGCGAGCGTGCTCTCGCCGGACGCGACACCGGGCAGCAGTCGCGAGCATGCGTCGTTGTCACCGGAAAGCAGCAGTGCCTGTGCGGCAAGAATCGCCGAACCCAGCATCGGTGACGGGGTCAGCGTGCGGCCCAATTCCTCCTGGACCACGTGTACTTCGCCCAAACCTGCTCCGACGCCGTCGAACTCCTCCGGAATCGCCAGCGCGGCGACGCCGATCTGCTCGCACAGCTTGCTCCACAAAGCGGCGTCGTAGCCGATCTCTGTGGTGATGGCGGCGCGGACGGCAGCGGAGTCGGAATGCTTGCTCAGGAGATCGCGTACCGATGCGCGCAATGCTGCCTGGTCTTCGGTGTCGATGCTCATGATGCAACCAGCGCTTCGACGACGCGTGCGCGATGCTCGGACGGTGTGCCCCACGCGGTGAGCAGCGCCCGTACCTTGGTGAGCCACAAGGAGAGATCGTGTTCCATCGTGTAGCCGATGGCGCCGTGAACCTGGAGTCCGACGCGAGCGGCCTTGTACGCAGCATCCCCGCACGCGACCTTGGCCGCAGAGATGTCACGCGAGGCGTCGGCCGACTGATCGCGAACCGACAGGGCGGCGCCGTGCAGCAGGGGGCTAGCCATCTCGAGGGAGACGGCAACCTCGGCCAGGTGGTGCTTCATGGCCTGGAACTGTCCGATGACCTTGCCGAACTGCTTGCGCTGCTTCGCGTATTCGGTGGTGACCTCGAGCAGTGTCTGTCCCAGGCCCTGCAACTGCGCGGCAGTGGCAAGAGCGCCCATGTCGAAGGCGGCCGAGAAGTCGGCGGAGCCCAGTGATTCGCCGGCGGAAACCTCGTAGAGCTTGCGGGAGAGATCCACCGATGCCTTGGCTTCGCCAGGGACGCCGAGTGATACGGCACCGTCCTGCGCGAGCAGAACCAGATCCACAGCATCGGCGTCGAGCGCGAACGGTGTGCGCGGGGGAGCTGCGACGGTTGCCAGCGAACCCTCGGCGAGAGCAGAGAGACGTTCCGGTGCAACGGAGGCCAGGAGCGTCGGCGCCACGGCGATGGTCTCGACGACCGGTCCGGGTACTGCGTGCCGACCGAGCTGTTCGAGCGCAACGACCAGGTCGACGGCGTCGGCGCCGAGTCCGTCGTGCTCTTCGGAGATGACGAGACCGTTGACGCCGGTCTCGGCGAGGCGCTGCCAGAGCTTCTTGCCCGGCTCGGTGTCACCGTCGTTCCACGAACGGATGACGGCGGGCATGTCGGACTTGGTCAGCAGTGCATCGATGCTTGCAGCGAAGTCCTGGTGGGAGGAGTCGAGCGCGAATCTCATCGGTCCGCCTTCGGTAGGCCGAGCAGACGCTCAGCGATGACGTTTTTCTGAATCTCGTTGGTGCCTGCGTAGATCGGGCCGGACAGGGAGAACAGGTATCCGTCCATCCAGTTGTCGGCCAACTCGGCTTCAGGGCCCTGAAGTTCGAGAGCAGTCTCGTGGGTGGCGATATCCCACTCGGACCAGAAGACCTTGTTGATCGAGGACTCGGCGCCGAGCTGTCCACCGTCGGCCAGACGGGTGACGGTGCCGAATGTGTTGAGTTGGTAAGCGCGAGCGCCGATCCAGGCGTCGGCGACCTGGTTGCGCAGAGCGCTGTCGTCGGTGCGTCCGCTGGACTTGTACAGCTCGAGCAGGCGGTCGACGGTGGCGAGAAAGCGGCCGGGGCTGCGCAGCGAGAGACCACGCTCGTTGCTCGCGGTGCTCATCGCGACCCGCCAACCTTCGTTGACGTTTCCGATCACACCCGACTCACCTGGGTTGGCCGGGTCGTCCGGAACGAAGACGTCTTCGAGGAAGATCTCGGCGAAGCCGGGCTCACCGTCGAGCTGATCGATCGGGCGAACGGTGACACCCTTCGACCGGAGGTCGAACATGAAATACGTGATGCCCTTGTGGCGCTGCGCATCCGGATCGGAGCGGAACAAGCCGAAGCCCCAGTCGGCGTAGCTCGCGCGTGAGCTCCACGTCTTCTGACCGTTGAGCAGCCAGCCGCCGTCGACCTTCTTGGCGCTCGAACGCAGGCTTGCGAGGTCGGAACCGGACTCGGGCTCGGACCAGGCCTGGGCCCAGATGTCGTCGGCACGAGCCATGCGCGGCATGATGCGAGCCAACTGCTCGGCATTTGCATGCTCGAACAGTGTGGGAGCCAACAAGAAGATGCCGTTCTGGCTTACGCGGCCGGGCGCGCCCGAGCGGTAGTACTCCTCCTCGAAGATGACCCATTCGAGCAGGGACGCATCGCGTCCGCCGAGTTCCTTGGGCCAGGAGACGACGGCGTAGCCGGCATCGGCGAGTGTGTGCTCCCACTGACGGTGCTCTTCGAAGCCTTCGGCGGTATCCATCGACTTCAGGGGAGTCGCGGGCACATTCGCTTCCAGGAACGAGCGAACCTCGTCACGGAATGCGGTTGTGGCGTCGTCGAATACGAGATCCACTAGTTTGTTCCTTCCTGCGGTGCGCGAGCACTGGCAGCCATAGCTTTGGCGTCGAGACCACCAAGCGAGTCTTTGCCGACTTCGGCGTTGTGAGCGTGAGCGAAGTGATGCAGACCGAAGACGGAGTCGATGCCGTTGCGCATCCCCATCTGATCCTCGCACTGATTGACGGCCTTCTTGGTCAAAGCCAGTCCGAAGCGCGGCATCTCGGCGATACGTCCGGCGAGCTCGAACGTCTCCTTCTCGAGATGCTTGCGGGCGACGACGCGGTTCACCATGCCGATTTCGTATGCACGTTGCGCGGTGAACCGATCGCCGGTGAAGAGCATTTCCTTGGCGAATCGTGAACCGACCATCCACGGGTGCGCGAAGTATTCGACGCCGGGGATGCCCATGCGGACAACGGGATCGGAGAAGAAGGCGTCGTCGGCCGCGACGATCATGTCGCAGACCCAGGCGAGCATGAGCCCGCCGGCAATGCAGGCGCCTTGCACCATCGCGATGGTGGGCTTGGGGATCTCCCGCCAACGGCGGCACATGCCCAGGTAGACCTCCATCTCGCGGGCGAAACGCTGGTCACCGCCTGGCTTGTCGACGTGATCCCACCACATGGTGGCCTTGTTCTCGTACTCGACGTGATGGTCGCGTCCCGGAGTTCCCAGGTCGTGACCGGCACTGAAGTGAGGTCCGTTGCCTGCCAGGACGATCACCTTCACCTCGTCGTCTTCGACGGCGCGCTGGAATGCCGCGTCGAGGGCGTACGTGACCACCGAGTTCTGGGCGTTGCGGTAGTCGGGTCGATTCAAGGTCACGACGGCGACCGAGTCACGAACCTCGTAGGTCACGACGTCGGCTTCGAAGGGAACGGTCATGATTGTTCCTCGCGCAGAACCGTTTTGAGGACCTTGCCCGAAGGGTTACGGGGCAGGTGATCTACGAAGCGCACCTCGCGGGGCACCTTGAAGCCTGCGATCTTCTCCTTGAGGAAGGCGATTACCGACTCTTCGGTGAGGCCGGCACCGTCGAGTTGGGCGATGTAGACGCGGCCCACCTCTCCCATCCGGTGATCGGGGATGCCGATGGCAGCAGACTCGTGGACGCCGGGCAGGCGAGCCAACATGCCCTCGATCTCGGCGGGGTAGACGTTGAATCCGCCGCTGACGTACATGTCTTTCAGACGGTCGGTGATGTCGAGATATCCGCGCTCGTCGAGGGTTCCGACGTCTCCGGTGTGCAGCCAGCCGTCGACGTCGATTGCCTTGGCGGTGGATTCCGGGTCGTCGAGGTACCCGAGCATGACGTTCGGTCCGCGAAGCAGGATCTCGCCTTGGTCGCCGATCTTGACCTCGAAATCGGCTGTCGCGCGGCCGGAACTGGTGGAGACGGTGACCGGGTCGTCGTCGGTGCGGCACATGGTCGCAACCACTGCCTCGGTCAAACCGTATGCCGTGAGGACGGCGTCGAAAAGCTCTGCTTGCATGCGCTCGACGAGAGCAACCGGCACGGGTGCTGCGCCCGTGATCGCGATGCGGAGCGAGGACAGGTCGTATTCGCTGCGGCGGGGATGATCGAGGATGGTCTGGTAGATCGTCGGGGCGCCAGGCAGGATGCTGATCTTCTCGCTGCTGACCAATGCGAGGGTGTCGTCGATGTTGAAGACGGACACCGGCACGATCGTCGCACCGTTCAACAGGCAGACCAGGATTCCGGCCTTGTACCCGAAGGTGTGGAAGAACGGGCTGATGATGAGGAAGTTGTCGTCGGCGGTGACCTCGGCGCATTCACCCCACGACTTGGCGACAGCGATGGACTGACGATGCGCGGTGATCGCACCCTTGCTGCGCCCCGTGGTGCCGGAGGTGAAGAGGATGTCGCTGACGTCGTCTGGCTGCACCTTCGCAGCACGCGCGTCGGCTTCGGTGCGGGCGGCGTCGGTGGCGAGCGCGAGGAAGTCCTCGAACTCGATGACGCCGTCACGGTCGTCGTCCCCGTCGATCGGTACCTGGATGACGGTGGGGATCCTCAGGTCCGGATTGGCGTCGAGCAACTGCTGGTACCGGTCGGCCTTGAGGAACGTGCCGACGACCACCAGGGCAGCTGCGTCGACGCGCTCGATGATGTCGAGTGCTTCGGTGCCGGTGTAGCGCGTGTTGATCGGGATGATGGCTGCGCCGGCGTACTGAGCGCCGAGCAGGGCGATCACCCAGTGGTACGTGTTGGGCGCCCAGATGACGACGCGGTCGCCTGCCTTCACCCCACGGTTGATCAGTGCGCCGGCGAAATCGCGGACGCGCTGATGTAGCTGTGCGAAGGTCAGTCGGGTGTCGCCATCGGCGATAGCCGCGCGCTCACCGAACTCCTCGGCGGCCCGGATGAGGGCTGATGGGATGGTTCTCGGTTGTTCGGTCACTGGACTCCTACCTGACACGCTACCTAGCAAGTGCTTGGTAGGTTATCTTACATATGTGGACCAGAGCGAGAGCCCGGACGGGCAGATGACGGACGACGAGTTTGCGGCCACGGTCGCGCAGTGGTTGGCCGAGAACTTGACGGGCAAATTCGCCCAGCTCAAGGGTAAGGGCGGCCCCGGCAGTGAGCACGAGTTCTTCGAGCAACGACTCGAGTGGGACAAGCACCTCGCAGCGTCGGGGTGGACGTGCCTCGGGTGGCCGAAGGAGTTCGGCGGGCGGGGAGCAAGCATCTCCCAGCAGGTCATCTTCCATCAGGAGTACGCGAAGGCCGGTGCGCCCGCTCGCGTCAGCCACATCGGTGAAGAGCTGCTCGGCCCGACGCTGATCGCGTACGGCACCGACGAGCAGAAGCGCCGATTCCTTCCTGGCATCAACACGGTCAGTGAACTGTGGTCGCAGGGCTACTCCGAGCCCGGCGCCGGTTCCGACCTCGCGAACGTCTCCACGACCGCACGCCTCGAAGACGGCAAGTGGATCATCAACGGCCAGAAGGTGTGGACCTCACTGGCTCACGTCGCGCAGTGGTGCTTCGTGGTCTGCCGCACCGAGGTGGGCTCCAAGCGTCACCAGGGGTTGAGCTTCCTGCTTGTCCCGTTGGATCAGCCCGGTGTGACAGTTCGGCCCATTCAGCAGCTCACCGGCACATCGGAGTTCAACGAGGTCTTCTTCGACGACGCCGTTACCGATGCCGATCTGGTGGTCGGGGAACCCGGCGAGGGCTGGAAGATCGCGATGGGGCTGCTCACCTTCGAGCGCGGTGTATCCACGCTCGGACAGCAGATCGGATTTGCCCGCGAGCTCCAAGACGTCGTCGACCTGGCGAAAGCCAATGGCAGTGACCAGGATCCGCACATTCGTGAAAAGATCGCCCGCGCGTGGGTCGGACTGCGCGTGATGCGCGCCCACGCGATGCGTACTCTCGACGCGGTCGACGCCGGAACCGGTGGCGGAGAAGCGTCCGTCGCAAAACTGTTGTGGGCCAACTGGCATCGTGATCTGGGACAGCTGGCGATGGACGTGCAGGGTGCGTCGTCGTTGGTTGCACCGTGGGCGGATTCCGAAGGCAATGCCTCGGACATCACCGATCCCGAGCACCTCGAGCTCGACGAATGGCAACGACTCTTCCTCTTCACCCGCGCCGACACGATTTACGGCGGCTCCAACGAAATTCAGCGCAACATCATTTCCGAGCGCGTGCTCGGTCTTCCCCGAGAGGCCCGTTAATGTCTGACACCAAAGCCGCGTCCCCGCTTTCCGTTGCGCCGGAGGAAACCCCGGGCCACGGACTGCTCGCGGGCAAGAAGGCGATCATCACCGCCGCAGCCGGAACCGGCATCGGTTTCTCCACTGCGCGCAGGGTGCTTCTCGAGGGCGGCGACGTTCTCGTCTCCGACTTCCACGAGCGTCGACTCGGCGAGACGGTGGAGAAGCTGAAGGCCGAATTCCCCGGTCAGCAGGTCGAATCGATCATCTGCGATGTATCGAGCACCGAGCAGGTCGACGCGTTGTTCGTCGGCGCCGCCGAGAAGTTGGGACGTATCGACATCGTCGTCAACAACGCGGGCCTTGGCGGCGAAACTCCCGTCGTCGACATGACGGACGATCAGTGGGATCGCGTTCTCGACATCACACTCAACAGCACCTTCCGTTCGACGCGCGCCGCCCTGCGGTACTTCAAGAGCGTTCCCCACGGCGGTGTTCTGGTGAACAACGCGTCCGTTCTCGGTTGGCGCGCGCAGCATTCCCAGGCGCACTACGCCGCAGCCAAGGCCGGCGTCATGGCGCTGACTCGGTGCAGCGCCATCGAAGCAGCGGAGTACGGAGTCCGTATCAACGCGGTCTCGCCTTCCATTGCGCGTCACGCGTTCCTGGCGAAGGTCACCAGTGAGGAACTGCTCGACCAGTTGGCTTCCGGTGAGGCCTACGGCCGCGCCGCGGAGGTCTGGGAGATCGCAACGGTCATCGCGATGCTCGCCAGCGATTACTCCACTTACATGACCGGCGAGATCGTCTCCGTTTCTTCGCAGAGGGCCTAGCGTCCCCGTGCGCGGTTAAGGAGCCCCTGGACTCGCTGACCGCGCACAGGGGAAGGCCCTGGATAGGATTGAATACATGACGCCACCTCGAAATTCCGACGAATCAAACGGCAAGTCCGGGCGCCGCGACGAGCTGCTCGAGATCGCGGCGGGGCTCTTCGCCGATCGCGGAGTGCGCGCGACGACCGTCCGCGACATCGCCGACGCCGCCGGGATCCTGTCCGGCAGCCTGTATCACCATTTCGATTCCAAGGAGTCGATGGTCGACGAGATCCTGCACCAATTCCTCGACGAACTCTTCGGAAAATACCGCGAGATCGTCGCGGCGGGGTTGGACAGTCGCGCGACGCTCGAAGCACTGGTCGTGACGTCGTACGAGGCCATCGACGCCTCACATTCGGCTGTGGCGATCTACCAGGACGAGGTCAAGCACCTCGTCGGGAACGAGCGCTTCGCTTACCTGGCCGAGCGCAACACCGAATTCCGGGACCTGTGGGTCGGCGTCCTCGAAGCCGGCGTCGCGGACGGGACCTTCCGCTCCGACATCGACGTCGAATTGGTCTTCCGCTTCATGCGCGACACCGTGTGGGTCGCGGTTCGCTGGTACCGCCCGGGTGGATCCCTCTCGGCGCACGCCGTCGCGGCTCAATATCTCGCGATCGTGCTCGACGGGCTCTCCGATCCGGCCACAACTTCAGACGCTATTGCTGAATCAACTTCAAGAACTATTGCTGCACAACGAAACTAGGAGCTAACGCTATGTCCGAGGTTTACATCGTCGACGCCATTCGCACACCGATCGGCAAGAGGGGCGGCGCGCTGTCCGGCGTGCACCCCATCGATCTCGGTGCGCACGTCGTCAAGGCACTGGTCGAGCGCACCGGTATCGACCCCAGTGACGTCGACGACGTGATCTTCGGTTGCGTCGACGCCATCGGCGGCCAGGCCGGCAACATCGCCCGTATGTCCTGGCTCGCAGCGGGATTCCCGGAGCACGTTCCCGGGGTGACCGTCGACCGTCAGTGTGGTTCGAGCCAGCAGGCAGTGCACTTCGGCGCTCAGGCCATCCTGTCGGGCACCGCGGATCTGATCGTTGCCGGCGGCGTTCAGAACATGAGCCAGATTCCGATCTCGGCAGCGATGATCGTCGGTCAGCAGTACGGATTCGACACGCCGACTTCGGGTTCGGTCGGTTGGACCGAGCGCTACGGTGACCAAGAGGTCTCGCAGTTCAAGGGCGCCGAAATGATCGCCGAGAAGTGGGACATCAGCCGCGAAGAGCTCGAGAAGTGGGCCCTGCAGAGCCATGAGCGCGCCAAGGCTGCAATCGCCGCGGGTCGTTTCGACAACGAGATCGTCGCCATGGGCGACGCGACCGTCGACGAAGGACCCCGCGAGACCAGCCTCGAGAAGATGGCGACGCTCAAGGTTCTCGTCGAAGACGGACGCATGACCGCAGCAGTGGCCAGCCAGATCTCCGACGGTGCGAGTGCGCTGCTGCTGGCGTCGGCGGAAGCGGTGGAGAAGTACAACCTCAAGCCCCGCGCCCGGATTCATCACCTCAGCGCACGCGGCGACGACCCGATCTTCATGCTCAGTGCGCCGATCCCGGCCACGAAGCATGCTCTCGCGAAGGCCGGCCTGAGCATCGACGACATCGACATCGTCGAGATCAACGAAGCTTTTGCCCCGGTCGTCCTGGCCTGGATCAAGGAAATCGGCGCAGATCCGGCCAAGGTCAACGTCAACGGCGGCGCGATCGCACTCGGTCACCCGCTCGGCGCGACCGGCACCAAGCTGATGGCAACCCTGCTCAACGAACTCGAGCGCACCGGCGGTCGTTACGGCCTGCTGACCATCTGTGAAGGTGGCGGCACCGCGAACGCGACGATTATCGAGCGTCTCTGACGCCTTGCTGTGCGCCTTTATTAACCGCCGGCGGTTAATAAAGGCGCACAGCAGTTAGTTGTTCGGCGCATCCGCGACCTTGATGTCGAAGTTCGCACTTTCACCGTCAACGCTGGTCACGGTAGCTGTGACGTCGTATTCGGTGCCCTGCTCGGTCAGGACGCACGTGATCGATGCGCCGACTTCGGCGTCGAGGTTCTCCGGACACGTCACGTCGTCGGGTGGCTCGCCGATCTTCTCGGCGAGTTGAGTGGAGATCTGACTTGCGACTTCGGACTTGTCCACTTGCGGCGTCCCGACGCTTGCCGAGCAAGCTCCCGTGGCCAATGCCGCCGAGAGTAAGACGATTCCCACTGCAGGCCTCTTTGTCATGTGAACTCCCAGGGTGCGCCGGTGCTCGCTGCTGCCACCTCAGGGATTACCGCATTCGGGACTGTTCAACCGAGTTGCGCGACGCAGTTTTGCGAGGTCAGCGTCGGCGGACCGTCAAGTTGAAGCCTTCGGGCATCAGGGTGAGCCGTTCGGCTACCTTCAACTCGTAGTCCGGATCGGCCTCGATCGTGTATTTCTGCAAGATGGTGCCCAACACGAGGACCGCTTCGTGAATAGCGAATTGTCTTCCGATGCAGGCGCGTTCACCTGTTCCGAACGGCTTGTACACGTGCGCCGGCCTGGCTTTGATGTTGGCGGGCAGGAAGCGATCCGGATCGAACGCCTCGGGATCGTTGCCCCACACCGGATCACGATGAAGTGAGGGGATGAGCACGAGCATCCAATCGCCCTTCTTCATCGGATACTTGCCGACGAGCGTCGTGTCTTCGAGCGCCGCGCGCCCGTAGGCGGGAGCGGTCGGCCACAGACGCAATGATTCGTCGAGGACGCGTCGTACGTATCGAAGTTTCGCGATCTTCTCGAAGGCGGGCTCCTCGCCCTCCCATACCTTGTCGACCTCGGCTTGCGCCTTGGCCAGCACGTCAGGGTTTCGTGACAGGTAGTACAGCGCGAACGACAATGCGCCGGAGGTCGTTTCGTGTCCGGCGACGAGGAAGGTCACGACCTGATGGCGGATGTTCAGTTCGTCGATACGGTTGGGATCGTTCTCGCGTGCCGCCCGCAGCATCAGTTCGAGAAGATCTTCGGGCCCCGGTTCGGTACTTGTCCGCCGGGCACGGATCACTTCGTCCACAACCTCGGCCATGTACGCCTTGCGGACCTCGTCACGTTGATCGGCGCGACGTGCGAGCACTCGCCCGAGGGCGGTCGACTTCAGGAACGTCGTGCGCTGCGAATGGGAGAGTGCGCCGACCATTGCCTTGACGAACGGATGCTGTTCTTCACGTTCGAAGGAGTCGAACGAGTAGCTGAATCCAGTGCGTCCGATGGTCTCCAGCGTCAGCTTGGTCATGTCTGCGGAGACGTCGATGGGGGAGTCACTTTCACGACTGTCCCAATGGTCGACCAACTCGCCGGCCACGTCGAGCATGGTGCGGTGGTACGAGCGCATCGCAGTCTGGCTGAACGCCGGTGCCAGGAGATTGTGCGCCTTGCCCCAGTTGGGTTCGTGGTTGTACGCCGTGAACAGGCCGTCGCCGCCGATTCCGCGGAGTGCTTTGACTCCAGGTGCAAGGTGCTTCGCGAACCGGGACTCGTCGGACAGTTCTGCCACCATGTCCGCGCCCGAGGCGAAGACGAAGCGATTTCCCAGGACATTTCTCTCGAAGATCGGGCCGAGTTCGCGGCCGATGCTCACGGAGTTCTGCAGCGGTGTCCGGATATTGATCCCGAGAACGTCCCCGAGGACCGGCAGGCGCCACGCCGGATGCGGGATCCGAGCATCGGTCGTCGCCTCTGGAGTGGTGTCGACGCTCATTGTGTGTCCCCCGGGGTGAGATCGCTTACTGAATTGATGTCTAGTACGCAAAGTACGCCTTACTGAATCGGTGTCAAGTAGTAATCTGACTTGCCTATGGTCGCACCACGAAAACGCCTGGACCGAGAGCAGCGGCGCACGCAGTTGCTCGACATCGGCGCGCAACTTTTTGCCGATCGCTCGTACGAGGATGTGTGGATCGAAGAGGTCGCCGAGATTGCGGGCGTCTCGCGCGGGTTGATGTACCACTATTTTCCGACCAAGCGAGACTTCTTCGCCGCAATCGTCGAGCGCGAATCGCAGCACCTGCTCGAGGTGACCGCACCCGATGCGACGCTACCGGTGCGCGAACAGGTGGCAGCCGGGTTGGACGCCTACTTCGCGTACGTGAAGTCGCACAGCAGGGGAGTGCGCGCCATCAACGTCGGGACGCTCTCGGCCGAGGCCGGTATCCGGGCGATTGTCGAGCGCGAACTCGAACAGCAGCAGATTCGAATCCTCGATGCACTGGGATTCGAGGGCGAAAGAAGACAGCTCGCTGCCGTTGCAGTTCGGGGATGGATCGCGTTCGTCCGAGCTGTCTGCCTCGACTGGCTCGATCAACCTTCCATACCGCAGGAAGAGTTGAGAGTGATCTGTCTGCGGACCCTCTCCGGAGCGTTGGGCATCGACCTCGAAACGTGAAATGCCGACCGCGCGGGAGCGGCCGGCATTTCCACGGACAAGTCTGATCAGTCGAGCGTCGAATAGAGATCGTCCCAGCCCTTGGCGACGTACATGTTGGTGTAGATGGACCCGTAGTACGTACTTCCTTGCAGAACGGTGACGTTCCCGGCCTGCACAGCCGGAAGTCTTTGCCACAACTTGGTGTCCGAGAGTTGTTCGAAGGTGGTGTCATTGCTGTCTGTGACAGAAACCATGAACGCGTCGCAGCCTTGCAGACGATCCATCTCTTCGATGCTCAGTCGTCCCTGATTGTCGAAACCGGTTGTGTTCAATGTTCTTCCGCCGATATCGGCGAGCGTCATGTCGGTGGGTTGACGATTCTTCTTTCCCGTTTCCTCCGACACGGGCAGGCTGTCGATGTAGATCGTGGCCTTGTCCGGACTGTAGGACAAGCTTGCGACGGTTTTGCCCGCGATCGCGGAAGCGTGTCGAGTGCGAATGTCGGTGATCAGAGCGTCATAGTCGGTGATCAGGCGATCCATGGTGGGTGTTCGGCCCAGCCAATCGGAGAGCTGGGTCAGGTTCTCCCGCCACGTCTGCTTCGATTCGGTCGTCAGGACAGGAGCGATGGCTTGGAGCTTTGCAGCGGGCCAGTACTCGTTGTCGGCGTTGACGCAGATGATGAGATCGGGTGCGAGTCCGAGGATCTGCTCCAGATTGGGCTTGTCGCTGAGGTATTCGGCCGAGCCGTCGGCGGGAACCCACTTGGTGACGGGCGAGATGTTGTATCCGAACACCGGTAGTTCCAGGGCAATGGCGAGCTCGAGGTCGGTTCGGGCGTCGACGGCCAAGACCCGCTTGGGGTTGGTAGGTATGTCGTAGGTCCCCAACGGCGTGGTGACGGTGCGCATTTGAGCGTCATCATCGGCCCCTGAACCGTCGCTGGAACTGCAGGACGACAGAATAGTTGCGACTGCTGCCATCCCGGCTCCGATGCCGAATTGGCGACGGGTAAGTGCGTCGACTAGCTCTTGCCAGACGCGTTCGTCCGGCACGGTAGGTGTGTTGGTCAGCATTTTTTCGATACCCTTCGGTCTGAGTCCGTATCGATCGTAGGGTTGGCGATACCAGATCACCTATATCGAAAACCGCCTGATATTAGTCGATTTCGGCCATGGTCCGTGACTTTCGGGTGATGGCGGCGCCGAAGGCTGCAGCGAGCGGGAACATCAGAACGCCGTACACCGCGGCCGGCACTGCCAATTGCACGTTGTCGAGGAGACTGACGGCGATGGTGATCGCCAACGTGCTGTTGTGGATGCCGATTTCCATGGAACTGGCGATGGCCTGACGATCCTCGATGCCGAATATCCGGGGAACGACGTAACCGATCGAGAGGCTCAGTAGGCAGAACAAGGCAGCGACGACGCCGATGTCGACGAGATAGTCCGCGATGTTCTCGCGCTCGGAAACAACCGTTCCGACGATCACCAGTGCCAGAACCACCGCGGATCCGATGCGGACGGGCTTGTCCATGCGCTCGGCAAAGGCGCTCGAGCGCAATCGAACCCACATTCCGAGGGCGACAGGAATCAGTACGACGGCAAAGACCTGAAGTACCTTCGTGAACTGCAGTCCGAGGGTGCCGTCCGCGTCCTCGGGTTCGAAGTAGCCCAACGCGAAGTTGGTGATGAGCGGAAGGGTGACCACCGCTATCACCGAATTGACCGCAGTGAGTGTCACATTGAGAGCGACATCGCCGCGGAACAGATGGCTGAACAGGTTTGCCGTGGTGCCGCCCGGTGATGCGGCGAGGAGCATCATGCCGACAGCGAGCAGTGGGTCGAGGTCGAACAACGTGACCAGACCGAAGGCCGCGGCCGGGAGCAACAACAACTGACAGATCAGGGCAATCGAGACGGCTTTCGGCGCTTTTGCCACGCGGGCAAAATCTCCGACCGTCAAGGAAAGCCCGAGGCCGAACATGATGATGGCGAGTGCGGCGGGTAGGCCGACGGAGGTGAGTGCAGAGTCCATGAGTTAGTGGCTACTTCCAGTCACTGGGGGAATTTCACTGAAACTACCGTGATGCCCGGATCTGCGTGGCAGTTTGGATACATTGATGTATCGAACCGTGACGGCGTCGGTGAGCAGGGTTATCGTCGAATTATGTGCCGAAACATCACTGAACTTCGTGGACTCGAGCCCGCTGCTACGCCGGAGGAGATCGAAGCGGCCTCTCGCCAATACGTACGTAAGGTGAGCGGAATAGCCAAGGTGTCCGACGCGAACCGAGACGCCTTCGAACAGGCGGTGCGTGAGGTGACCGAAACGACGACGCGCCTGCTCAGTGCGTTGCCGCCTCGCAGACAGCCACCTCAGACCGTCCCTCCGTTGCGTCGCCCGGAAGTACAGGCTCGGATCGCTGCTCGTTCGTCCTGACCCGAGTGGATCTCACAGATATCGACGTATGGGACGTCGAAGCCTTGGATCAACTGTCTGCTGGGTTGGAAGGCGTTCTGGTCGCTCACCGCGTTCGCGACATCCGTCGACGGCTGGATACGCTGCGCAAAGAGGCCGTCGCCGACGACTTGCATATTCGTCAGGATGGAACCGTCTTTGCCATTGCGCCCATCGCCGACGGTCACCCGCTCCACGTGCACGCCCAGTTGCTCGAGGTCGCAGTTCGAGAACTGATCGGTGAGGCACTGCTGGTCAGCGCGGATCTTCATCATGCGTTGTCTCTGCGGTCTCAGGTCGGCACCGACCTCCGTGACAAAGCTGTGCGTGTGGGGGAGGAGTGGCGAGCGTTCAGCCCTGATCGGCAGCGTCAGATGTTGCGTCATGCACCAGGCCTGATCGCCAACCTCGACGGCATTCCTGCTGTGATTCGCAGCCCGGCCAATCTCGATCGAATTCAATCGGAACGAGCACGGCTGCAAGATGATTCAGTCCGAATCTCGCAAGAACTTCACCGCGAGTTCTTCGGCGGCAGACTGAGTAACACCGGGGCGGGCCAGTGGTACGCCGAACGCAAACTCGAGGATCTGGACGCGCTCGACGAGTTGTTTCGCGCCGAACCTGATCGACGGTTACTGCTCATGGACATGCGCTCGGGCGAACGCGGCTTCGCTGCAATTGCGATCGGTGATCCGGACACAGCGGATCACATCTCCGTGACGATTCCCGGACTGAACACCAACGTCAAGGACTCGATGCGCGGAATGGTCGGAGAGGCAACGCGATTACGAGCCGAGGCGATGCAGCAGCTCGAACTGGCCGGCCGAAAGGAAAGCGTGGCCACCATCGCCTGGATCGGATATGACGCGCCACAGGTGATCGGGCCGGGAAAGTTCGACATCGGTCGGGCCAGCTTCGACGTCAGTCGATCGTCCAAAGCAGGCATAGCCGCCGACGCATTGGGTAGCTTCTTTCACGGTCTTCGTGCCGCGTCGGTCAACGACGGAGTCCATATCACCGCGTTGGGCCACTCCTACGGATCCCTCGCGACTTCTCTTGCGCTGCAACGCGGGGCAAGCGCAGCGGTCGACGACGTGGTGTTCTACGGTTCACCCGGGGTGCGAGCCAAGGTGGAGTCGGACCTCGGTATCGCCGACCGGCACGTCTACGTCATGAAAGCGGAAGGCGACAGTATCGCGGGGTTCGGCCGTTTCGGTGGCGATCCGACGCGCACCGAGTTCCATCGGTTGTCCACGGCCGAGGGGATCACCCCGGATGGAGTGAAACACGAGCGGGCGTTCGGGCATGCGGAGTACGCGAGGACCGGAGACAACGGAGAACTGCGGATGTCGGGATACAACCTCGCGGTTGTGGTTGCCGGACTGCCGGAGTTGGCCGTTATGGCCTGACCTGCTGGCTTACAGTGGCACTCATGCGTCTGAGGCATTCGGCCAGGGGGTTGGTCGTTGACGACCAGTCCCGTCTTCTGCTTTACCGATTCATCGCGCCCGGGGGAGGGCTGACGGTCTGGTGTCCTCCGGGCGGAGGCTTGGAAGGAGACGAAACCCCGTCCGAGGCGCTCGCGCGCGAATTGGACGAGGAGATCGGCTTGCGCGACTACGGCGCAGCCACCCATGTGTGGCATGAGGAGATCCGTGACCCGGCGATATTGCCGGGTTGGGGTGGTGCGATCAACGACTACTTCCTCGTGCCGGTGGCGACCGCATTCGAGCCCTGTGGGTCGTTGGGGCGCGAAGCGCTGGCCGCCGAGCTGGTCGAGCACTTCGAGTGGTGGAGCGTTGACCGTCTCTTGTCACACAGTGGTCGAGAAGTGTTCGGGCCACGCGATTTACCCGACCGGTTTGCACGCCTGGTCAAGGATGGGCCATCGAGTGCGCCGGATCGATTTGTTCGGTCGCCGTGAGGGATGCGAGGTAGCGATTGAAAACGAACATTTCGGCATCGAAACACGGCTACGCTGGGGTTATGGAGCACTACGTGCGTAAGGACCCCATCCCGTACGCTTCTACGGCTGCGCTGGTCAGTTCTCACAACCGGTTGGCGAGGGCGGCCCAAAAATTGTGGATGGCTCTCCGAGGGCTGATGCGTGATCGGAAGGCGAGTCGGTACACCTCGCTCGCTCCGCGTCATCCCGACGGATCACGTACCGCCGTAATGTCTTTCAACAGCAGCGGCGGAGGGGCCGGATCAGGCGGGGCATGAAGGTCGCTAGTGCGACGCTGCCCGGGGCCCGTCGAATTCTCGACGAACACCGGGCAGTGACGCACTACTCGAACTGGGGTCAGCGGAGGTACTGTCCGCACACCGGCCACGCGCCGGCGCCCTGACCGGCAAGGACGTTTTCAGCAACGCGGACCTGTTCTGCCTGGCTGGCGTTGGCGGCGCTGCCCGCTCCGCCGTAGGCCTCCCACGTGCTCTGGCTGAACTGGAGTCCGCCGTAGTAGCCGTTTCCGGTGTTCGCGGCCCAGTTGCCCGAAGATTCGCATTCTGCGACACCCGACCAGTCGTGGGTGGCTGCGGATGCGGTGCCTGCGCTCAGTCCGAGGGCTCCGGCCGCGAGGGCTCCGGCTGCGGCGACAGAGGCAAGTGCACGGGTAACGGTGGTCTTGGTCATTTTCGGTAAATCCTCTCGAGTCCCGCCGACGGAGGACGGTGACCGTCTCAGCTCCGCTCCCACCACTAGGAATGTTGTCGAGTCCGAACCGCGGGGTGGGACGGGCGGTGGCGATTCGGTAATGCCCGGTTGATCGGGCTGTCACCAACCATAAGAGATGATTACGGATTGGTCACGGGTCGGCGTGTCGACACATGTTTGTGCAACAGAAATGCATCAAAGAGTGTTTTCCCAGGTCGCATGGCGATATGCCACCTCTCCCGGCGTTACATAAACGAGATAAAATGTGATGTAAGTCACCTTAAACGTGCCTCGACGGCGTCGATATGCGGCGAATGTGACACTCAATCAGCCCGGTTTGTCGGCTTTTCGACCCGGTTTCCAGTCGTGCTGGAACCCATGTCCAGCCGTGATCTGTTGTCGACCGACCGGCCCGATTTACCTGTAGGGCAGCAGAATTGACAACGAATAACGCGCCGCTGGCTCAGACGAGATTCTTGCTCGCCTTGATCCGGCGGCGAATGTCGCGCATCTGAATGGTGTTGCCGGCCTGACGAACGGAGCGTGGGATGAACCTGTTGACGAACGACACGAAAATGAAGAGGTGTTCGAACCGGCGGCGGTCGTCTTCGGTCCACTCGAGATCGAGTTGGTCGCGGTAGATCGGTGGAAGGAATCCGACCGTCAGGAACCGCAACAAGTTTCGGAACACCAGGCGTATCGGCCACGCGATCATCTGTAGGTTGACCAAGTCGATCAGGTACTGCTTGGTGCGTTCGTCGATGACGACGCGTTCGCAACCGAGGTTCCAGTAGCGCTCGAAGTCGGCACGTGTGGCCGGCCACATCTCTTCGGTGACCTGCAGCGTCGTTCCCAAAGTTGACGCGGACTTGTAGAACGACTCCGCCTGTTCTTCGGACATCTTGCCGTGCAGCAACTGATGACTGTCTTCGAAACCGATGAACAGGCATGCAGCAACCCATAATTGGAGTTCGCGATTGAAGGCGTTGTACTTGACCGGGCTGTTTGAATCCGACTTCACATGTCGGTGCACCGAGTTCACGGCCTCGCGGTAAGCCTTTCGCTCTTCCTCGTCACCCAGGATCGCGACCGTCAGGTACTGCGTCGTGGTTCGTGCACGCTTCCACGGATGCGCTGTCAGAGCACCCGATTCGACCTTGCTCTCCATGACGCCGTACGCCACCTCGGGCCAACCGAGTTGCAGGATGACGTTGGCAGCGGCTCCGGCGAACGACCAGAAATCGAGTGCGTCGGTGATGTGTGCGGGCTTACGTGCCCACCGTCTACGCTCGGCCGTGATGGTGATGCGTGTCTGATCGGTGCGAAGCGACGACTCGGACTTTTCCGAATCCAGGTAGTGAGTGGGCATGGATCTTCCTCCGCGTGTGGTGAGTTACTTGGTCTCGACGTTGCTCACGAGCCACCGGTCGCCCGAGCGGACCAGGGACACGACCATGCGGTACTTCTGTGTGTTTCCCTCTGGCGCTGCGACATTCTTGGCTTGTTGGTCGACGAACACGAGCACCTTGGCCGACGAATCGTCCAGTGATCCGATGCCGACGTCTGTCGCCGTCGCGCTCGCCTGACCTTGGCCCCCGGCAACGACTTCCCTCAGGGAATCCACCATCGTTCGGTAGGTGCCGGCAAACTCGTCGGTCGACATCGAGGCGATAGTGTCCTTGTTGACATCGAGGTTCTGATAATCGAAGGAGGACATGATGGTTGAGTAATCCCGTGCGGTGTCCAAAGCCTCCTGCCGCAGCGTGTCTTCCTGATTCGCCGAGTACATCTGGAATCCGAGCACCGCCAATGCTGCGACCAGCGCTACCGCCATTAGTGAGATCAGTGCGTTGCGTGGCTCCTTCAGGCGGTGAAGTAGCGACGGAGAAGTCGGATGTTCGGCCACCTCGGCTTCTGTCTCGTCGAGTAGTGCGTTGTCACCGTGTGCCATTTCCCAGTCCTTCCAACATCAATCTCCAGTAGTTCAGGGCGTCGACTCCGGTCGGGACGAGAATCGGATCTGCGACGACGGGCGGTCCGATCGGAGTGCCCGGGACGGTCGAGTTCTGCAAACCGAGGTCGTTCGGACGCGGAGCATTCTGTGCTCCGCGTTGGACGAGGTCGTCGGCGGGGGGACAGTACATCGCCAGACTCGGACTGGTGGGAGACAGATCGCCGACCTCACGCCGAGGGGTGTCGTAGTTGCAGACCGGCCCCTGGGTCGCAACCAAGGCAAAGTCGGCGCGATCGCCTTTGACGATGGATGCCAGTTTGGCGAGACCTTCAGGAATCGTGACAAGTCCGGTTTCCAGGGCCTCTGTGCGGTCGGAGATGATCGGTGCGACAGTGACGAGATTGGCCAGGACCGCTCCGAAAGTGTTGTGGTACTTGTCGAACAACTGTTGAGCGCTGTTCAGGGCGGCGGGCGAATGATCGGTGAGGTAGATCAGCACCGGCGCATTGGATTCGAGTTGTTCGGTGAAGTTCTTGGCAGCTGCCATTCCCCGGACGAACGAATCCGATTGTGTCGCCATGGAGTCCACCAACGTGGAGGTTCGCGACAGCAGCGCAGCGAGTTCGGCCGACTGGTCGTTCAACTGCGCCGACATGGTCCCACCGTTGTCGATCATCGTCGCCAAGCTCGGGCCGAGCCCGTTGAACGAATTCCCCAGCTCGGTCCCGATGTCGCTGATCGCTTGTGGATCAATCCCTTCCAAGACACCGGACGCCTGAAGCATCAACTGGCTCATCTGGACCGGTTGCTGATCCGCGGGCATGGCGATCTCGTCGCCGTCCCTAAGATACGGGCCGTGGTCTGTGTTGGGGTAGATGTCGACATTCTGAATTCCGGCTGCGGTCCCCATCGTCACCTTGGCGACGCTGTCGGTAGGTATCTCGGTGTTGTCGTTGAGTGAGAGTTCCACCCGAGCCGTGCGGGTGCCTGCGTCGAGTTCGACTTCACTCACTTTCCCCACCTGTACGCCGCGATACGTGACGACCGTGCCCTTGGTCAGTCCGAAGGCGTCGGACATGTTGGCGTGCAGCAGGATTTGACCCCCGAAACCCTGAGGGCCGACCACGTAGACGATCCCGAAAGGGATGACCACAGCAGCGATCAGAGCGAACAGGACAAGTTGAACAAGCGCAAGGCGACTCAACGCAGACCTCCCTGAAGTAGATCGGTGAGAGTTCCCGCTGGTGCGATCGATTGACCGGCCATACCGCCGCTCCAGAGCTTGTCGATCGTTCCCGGAATATCCAGGGCGCCGTCGAAAACGAGGTAGTCGCCCTGCACTGCACCGGTGAAGTTTTCGAGCAACCCGTTCATGTTCGTCAGCGTCTGGCCGATCTCCGAGTTGAACGAATCCAGAGTCCCGACAACGGTCGACGCATCGTGCAGCATCGCGTCGAGGCCGTTGGGAGACGAGTCGAGAATGGTGTTTGCGTTGGTGGCGAGCTGAACGGTCGAGTTCAACAGGCTCGCAATCTGATCCTTCTGTCCCACGAGAATCGACACCACCTGTGGAACGGAATCGAGGTAGTTGTCGACAACTACGCGTTGGCCGGCCAGTTGGGAGGAGACCCGGGCAGCGAGGTCGACGGCCTCGTCGAACTCGCTGCGGTGACTGCTTGCCTCTGCCATGAGCGAGGTGAGGGTCTCGGTCAGAGAACGAACTTCACCGGAGCGCCCGGAAAACGCGGTGTTCAGCTCGCGCACCACGGTATCGAGTTGGTCGATGCCGCTTCCGGTCAGAACCGTGCCGAGGGTGGCAAGCGCACTTTCGACCTGCGGACCGATCTCGGTGCGAGACTCCGGAATTGTGTCTCCGTCGCTGAGCGTGGAGCCGGACGGAACTTCCGGCACCAAGAGTCTGATGAACGGATTGCCAAGTGCGGACGGGAGTTCGACGGAAGCTTCGACGTTGTCGGGCAATGGCGTCGCGGCGTCCAGACTCAGAGTCACATCGGCTCCGACGACATCGGCTGACAGCGCGGATACTCGACCGATGACTTTCTGGCCGCTGCGGACGTCTGCTCCCAACACCAGGCCGTCGGCGCCGGCCAGCTGCAGCGCCACGTTGTACGCGTCACCGTCGGCCGAACGACCGAGGGGTAGGTCTTGAATGCCTGCGCTACAGCCGCCGAAGGCGAACACGGCCGCGGAACCCACACCGATGATCGCGATACCGGCGATTATTCGAACTGATTGCCGCGTCAATTGCCACCTCCGGGGACGGCTCCGCCGGAAATCGCGGAGGCGATGCCGAGCGGATCAGAAGTGCTGAGGGGGAAGGAAATCGGATTCGTGAACCCGGCTCCGGTGCAGATCGGCAACTTGTAGGTGTCGCACAGCGGTTTCGCCACCGCGAACTGAGTCAATGCAGTCGAGACGTTGAGCCGAATGCGCCCGCGCTGATCAGGACCGATTGTCTGGGAGAGGTTCTGCATCATCAACGGCACCAGGTCCATGAACTCGGCGAGGCCGGGTTCTTTGGCAGCCAGAGTGTCACCGAGAACTCGCACGTTGTCGGCTATGGCACCGACATCATCGCCGTGAGTTGTCATGAAACTGTTCAACTGGTCGAAGACCACCTGCAGATCCTGCAGAGGCTGTGAGATGTCCATGTTCTGGCTCGCCCATTGATCACCCAGGACGCCGAGGTCGCCGACAAGTTCGTCGAGGCTGACCTGCCGTGCGTCCAGAGCATTCATCAAAGTGTTGAGATTGTCGACAAGGGCACCGATGTCTTCCGACCGAGCGCCGACAACTCCGGTTGCCGTGCTGAGGTTGCGAATTGCGGTGTTGAATTGATCGCCCTGGCCCTGCCACCCGGCGGCGCCGCGGCTCACGAGATCGCCGAGATTGCCCCCATCCCCGGCAAATGCGTCGGCCAAAGTGCTGACGCTTCCCATCAAGCCGTCGAAATCTATGGGGGAGTGGGCACGTTCGATCGGAATCTGGTCGCCGTCTTTCAGTGTCTCTCCGCCGGTGTACGCCGGGCCGAGTTCGATGTGTCGATCGCTGATCACCGATGGATTGAGGACATAGGCCGAGGCGTCGGCGGGCAGGTCCACGGAGTCGGGCATCGACATCGCTACTCGAACAGAAGTTCCGCGAGGTTCCACCGACGTGACCGTCCCGACGCCGACTCCGAGGACGGTGACCTTGCTTCCCTCGTAGATTCCGCCGACGTAGCTGAAATCGGCGTAGACGGTCTTGGACTGATCTGTTCGTCCGAATATGTACCAACCGGGCAGGGCGATCGCCAAGGTCACTACCAGCATGGCCGTGACGGCTTTTCGTGTATTCACTTGCAGCCCTCCATGATGCCGAGCGCGCAGAGCAGATTGTCCGGGATCACGGCCGCCGGCGCGTTGACGTCGGTCCAATTGCCGGTGCCGGTTGAATCGGTGACCGAACGCAGCGCGGAAGGAAGACGAGTCAACAGCAGGTCGATCTGATCTGCGTTGTTCTTCAGCGTGGTGGTGACCGCGACGAGGTTGTCGGTCATGGCTCCGAACTCGTCCTGACGATCGACGAAAGTGGTGGAGAGCTTCGAGATGATGATTGTCAGGTTGTCGACCAGCTGAGTCAGTGCGTCCTTGCGCATCGCAAGAGTTCGAACGATCGTCTGAGCATTGGCCGCAGTACCGACGATCGAATCGGTTTGTGCCGCAGCCATGTCCGACAGCTCACGAGACATGATGAGAATCTGGTCGATCTGTTCACTGTTCTGCGCGAAAGCCGCCGAGGCGCCGCTGATTCCGGCCAGAGCCCGGCCCACCTGATCGGAATCAGTGGGAATCACCTGCGAAAGGGTGTTCATCATGGACTCCATCGCCTGTAGGTCGACGCCTGTTGCCGCAGTGGTGGCATCACTGCTGACGTCGTCGAGGCTGTACGGCACGGTTGTGCGGGAGAGCGGGATGACCCGCGCCTCGGAGTCGTCGACCACTCCGGCCGGCACGATCTCCAGGTAGCGCTTGCCGAGGACCGTCTTGAGCCTGACCGTCGCCGTGCTCTGGTTTCCCAAAGGCTGGTCCTTGTCCAAGCGGAAGTTGACGACGACGTGGTCGCCGGCAAGGTCGATCGAATCCACTCGGCCCGCGGGAACCCCGGCCACGTAAACCGGATCGGTGTCGGAAAGCCCGCTGGCATTGGCTAACTCGGCTGTGTATGCCGACGTGCGTACGTTGTACCAGAGCTTCGGAATGCCCAAGGCGGCGCCGAGTCCCACCACCAGAACGAAGATTCCGAGACTGCCCAGGGCGAGAGCGGTGCCGCTACCGCTGCGACGGCGATCCCCTTTGAACAGGAAGAGCATGATGCCGACGAACACGTCGATCAGCTTGACCAGGAACATCATGAGCACACCGGCGAGTGTGTCGGACCGAAGATGTTGGCTTCCATGTCGCCTGCCTTCAGAGTGAAATTGCACAGATACAGGCTGATGAAACTTCCGTAACTTCCAATCCGGTTGGCGGCGTCGGCGAACTGGGGAAGGTTGACGAGAAGTCTGTTGAACTCGTCGGTGCTCGCAATCCAACTCCCGGTGACACTTTCGAGTTGTTGCACGGTCTGACCGAATGCACCGTTCGACCCGGCCATGATCTGAGCCAAGGACGAGACAGTGCGGTTTCCCTGATCCAAGAGCGAGACCAGTTGATCGTTCTGCCCGACGACGGAAATACTCAGATCGTTCAAACCGTCCAACAGACCGACCAATTCGGGTTGACGCTCGTCGACGGAGGTGAGAAGAGTGTTCATGTTCGTGAGTAGTTGCGCGAAGACGTCCTGACGGTCGACCAGGCCGGAACTCATGGTCGCGATCTGGTCGAGCAGGGTGGTCATTGCCTGGCCCTGGCCGTTGAAGGTTTCGACAAAACTTCGCGTGAGCGTGTTGACCTGCTCGGGCTGCAGCGCGGCGAACAACGGTTTGAACCCGTTCATCAGGGCCGTCAAGTTGATCGGCGGTGTTGTCTGCGCCAGCGGTATCGTGTCACCTGGTTCGAGCTGTCGTGCGGATACCGTTGTTGCGCTGTCGTCCTGCGTCAGTGCCAGATATCGAGCACCGAGCATGTCGCCGTAGCGCACGGCGGCACGGACATCCGACTCGAGGGAATATCGCGACTCGATTTCGACGTCGACGATCGCCTTGCTCGTCCCGCCTCCGTTGTCGGCGAACGCAACCGAGTCCACGCGGCCGATACGCACACCCGACATGGTGACCGGGTTGCCCGGGTTGAGTCCTTCGACGTCGGTGAACTCGAACGAGTACGAATCGGTGCTTCCGCGAACCGGGACCGACAACGTGTTCGCCACGAACGACGCGCAGGCGACGCCGGTGAGACAGAAGAGTGACAACCGAATTACCTGGCCAGGACGGACCTTCACGGGACGGTCACCTCGTTACCTCTGACCATCGGCCCCAACATCAGTGTTGTTGCCGGGTTGGGGGTATCCGAGGGTTCCGGCGATCCGCCCAGTAGTTGATCTTCGAGGTACCGCAGGGGGGCCGCTTCGGCTACGCCGCCCACGACCGGGGCACTGACGGGTTGTTCAGGCGTCAGGTTGGAGCCCGAACACTGTGCTCCGCGCGAGTCACCGTACTGCGGGCAATCATCACCCGTGTATGGGAGCGGTTCGGCGAACGTGGCAACTGCTGTGATGTCGAACTTTCCGGTGGCGAAGACTCGAGCGCCCGCGGCGCCGAACGTACTGGCATTGGCGAGGGTGGAACGCAGTCCTCCGGGATTGGCCGCGGTGGTTGCGAGTATCTTTCCGGCGGAATCGATCACAGTGATGATGTTTCGGTTGTTCGCCCCGACAAAATCGTCGACGGTAGCGGCGAAGACTGCGGCCGCGCCGATCGAGGACTCGAGATTCGCTCTGTTGGCGACCATGTCGTTCGAGACGGTTGTGGCGGCTGCCAAGGTATCGAGAATGTCGGGGGTCGCACGGTCCAACGCGTCGACGACCGACTTGAATTCGGGTGTCGATTCGAGGAATTGGTGTGCGGCGGGTGTCAGTACGCCGGACGCGGCACTGAGATTGTCTATCGTGGTACCGATCTCGGCTCCGTTTCCGTCGAGCGCCTGGCCCAGCGCAGTCAGGGCTGTCTGCAACTTCTCGGGCTGCATCGCAGTGAGGACGCCCACCAACTTGGTGTACACGTCGTAGAGCGCAACGGCTTCGGGACCGTCGTCCATGTGGATCTCGTCTCCGTCCGCCAGAGTCGTCTGGCCCTGCTCATTCGGACTGTCCACGAGCTGCATGTAGATGTCGCCGAAGAAGGTGCGTGGAACAACGCGAGCCACCACGTCAGCGGGAATCTTCGACGCGTCATCGGTCTGAATCTGCAACTGCACAACGGATTCGGCGGTTCCTGATTCGATTTCGCCGATTCGGCCGACGTTGACGCCGTGGTACCGAACCGGAGCTTCACCGCTGATGAGACCGGCTGTGGCTGGAACAGCGACGAAGATGTCGGTGCTCTGCTCGAGATTTCCCGAACCGCGTAGAACCATTGTCACGGCGGCGGCGACGGCTACGACTATGGCGATCGCGCCGCGAAGGGCGTACACGATCTTCGTGCGTGTAGTGAGTCTGTCCACGGCTCAGACCCCCATTCCCGGGATCTGGGGCACGAGGCCCCACAGCGCGAAAGTCATCAGTACGTCGAGGATTCCGATCGCGAGGATCGCAGTCCGGAGCGCGCGCCCGGCCGCTTGCCCGACGCCGGCCGGACCGCCCGATGCGTAGTAGCCGTACGCGCAGTGAACCAGCGCGACAACAGCGGCGAACACCACGGCCTTGAGACCCGAGTACAGGAGATCCTGCGGAGAGATCGCCAGATGGAAGAAGTAGTCGTAAGTACCTGCCGATGCGCCGTTGAAGAACACGACGACCAGTCGGGTCGAGAGGTAACTGGCCAGGAGTCCGATCATGTAGATCGGGATGACACAGATCATGGCAGCGATCACCCGGGTACCCGCGAGGAAGGGGATCGATCGGATCGCCATCGAGTCCAGCGCGTCGATTTCGTCGGAGATACGCATGGCCCCGATCTGGGCGGTGAAACCCGTTCCGACCTTGGCGGCCAACGCGATCGCGACGACAACAGGGGCCAGTTCACGGGTGTTGGCAACCGCAGACAGCATGCCGGAGAGCGAGGTCATCCCGACAAGCTCGAGGCCCCGGTGGGTCTCGACGCCCAACATCATCGCCGCGGCCAGCGACATCGCGAAGACGATCCCGATGGTGCCGCCGCCGGACAACAAGGAGTTCGTGCCGAAGCTGACCTCGCTGATCTGACCGAGTACATGCTTGCGGTACTTGGTGAGCGCAAAGGGGATCGATGCGATAGTGCGGACGTAGAAAGTGACGTGCTGACCGAGGGAGACGAGGCCGTCGCCCGCGGTTCGCAGGGGTCTGCTCGCTTGACGTGCTCGAACACGGAGATCGACGAGCGACATCAGAATTCACCGACTGCCGGGACGATTACGGTGTAGAGCGCGGACAACACTGTGTTCACGATGAAGACGAGCGCGAACGCGATGACCACGGCTTCGTTGACTGCGTCGGCAACGCCGCGTGGGCCACCTTTTGCATGTAGACCTTTGAAGGTGGCGACCAAAGTCGAAGCGATGCCGAAGACCGCAGCCTTTACCAAAGCCATGACGAAGTCGGAAGATCGCCCGTACTGACTGAACGTTGCCATGAATGTTCCGGCCGGAAGATGCTGGACGTAGATGTGGTACAGGTAGCACGCGATCACACCGCCGAAGGTGACCATCGAACACAATGCAAGGGAGACGATCACTGCCGCAACCAATCTCGGTGCGACGAGGCGCTCGATCACGTCGATGCCCATCACTTCCATCGCGTCGATCTCTTCCCGGATCTTTCGTGAACCCAAATCCGTGCAGATCGCCGATCCTGCGACACCGGCCATCATCAACGCGCACACCAGCGCCGCGGCCTGACCGACGATGATGAAAGCTACGACAGCTCCGGAATATCCACCGGCTCCGATCCGGCCGGCCAGTTCACCGACCGAGACGGCGATGAATACACCGATCGGAATCATGAGAAGCAGCGACGGGCCGGTGCTGACGCGACCGATGAACAGGGTCTGAGTAACCGTCTCGTGCAATGAGAGTCGTCTGCGCAGGATTGCCGTGAACAGGCCGAAGAGTGCCTGAACCGAGAATCCGATCAGATAGCCCCCCTGTAACGCTACGTCTCGCACCGGGCCCTTCGCGGCTGGCAGCTCGTACGTCATCTAATTGAATTCCTTTGCAGATCAACAGTGTTCGGCACGGAGTTCGAACTGTTCGAGCGCTGGCGGTCGAGCGAACTGCCTGTGAAGCATCTCACACATATATGTGTCCAAGCAAGCATTATGTGAACCGAAATTCTCGTCGAACTGTCAGCCCTGTTGACCGAGTTTCCTTCATTGACGTGGAGATATCGGAACTGTTCATATCGACATCCTGTGTATGTTTACGAATATTCCGAATCTGTCAGTCGGATTGCTTCGTGGATGCGGGCTGGATGCTTCGAGCGGTGACCCTACCCACTGCTGGTGGCCACAGGCAACGTTTTGTTAACGAAGATTCTCGGTGGAAGCAACGGGGGAGGTGGCGAATGGCGAGTGGTGTGTTCTGATCAAAGGCAGTGTTACCTGCATGTATGAAACTCTAGACGCGCGATGTGCTGAAATCGGTGTACGAGTTTTCAGAATCATGCTTATGCTGATTCTCGTCTGATGAGCAGGCGGATCGAAGTGCTTCGTGCGTGAGGGCTGGAGAGTGGGGTACACGGTGAGCCTGAACGATCAGTTCGTCGACGCGCAGACGTCGAATGGGATTGTTCGGCAGCCGAGGTCCGACTCCGTCAAGAGGCGACCGAAGGACCGCAAGGCGCAGATTGCGGCAGCAGCGGCAATCGCGTTCAGTGAGCGCGGATATCCTGCTGTCAGTGTCGACGACATCGCGTCGGCGGTCGGTATTTCGGGTTCGGCGCTCTATCGGCACTTTCCGAACAAGTACGCGATGTTCCGCCACGCGGCACTGGAGTTGACCGGAGCGCTCGCCAGTGCCCTCGATGCCGTTTCGGTTGCGCCTGCGGCAACCGATGCGCAGCGGTTGCGCGAAGATCTGATTGCAGTGATACGAACGACGATCCGCAATCGGCGTACGGCCGGAATCTATCGTTGGGAGAGCCGGTTTCTCGACACCGATGATCGGAAATCCGTTCGAGCGCAAGCCAGTACGGTCAATCGCCGAGTAGCCCGGTATCTTTCGCGCTCCGAACCCGCGATGGCGGCGAGGGACGAGACCCTTGTCGTGGCAGCGATGTTCAGCGTCATCGGCAGTATCACCGTCCATAACCTGTTGCTGCCCCAGCGAGCGATGGAGAAGGTTCTGCTCGACGCGTGTCTGGCGATAGATCAAGGTGAGGGTGCAATCACCGCTAGCCGCTTGGAGCAGTCCTCGTTACCTCGAACCGTGACCACGAACAAACGTGAACGTCTCTTGCAGGAAGCCGTGCGCCTCTTCGACTCTCGCGGGTATCACGACGTCAGCATCGAAGAGATCGCCGCGGCCGCCGGCTTGAACGCGTCCGGTATGTACCGCTACTTTCCCAGCAAGGCAGAGCTTCTCGGCGCCGTGTTCTATCGAGCTGCAGATCGCTTGGACTTGGCGACGGCAGCGGTCTTCGACTCCGCGACTTCGCACGAACAAGTGCTCCGGTCACTGTCGGCGATGTACGTGGAGTTGTCGTTTGCACAGCACGAATTGATGTCGGTCTACTTCTCCGAGATGAACAACCTTCTGCCGAGTCATCGAAGCGATCTGAAGAATCGCCAGAAGCTTTACGTGGTCGAATGGGCGCGAGTGCTCGGAGAGATTCGTCCTGAGCTGTCGGCAGTAGAGGCGAAGTTCGTAGTTCACGCTGCGCTCAACCTGGTCCCGGATGTCGGCCGCATGATGAAGTTCGACGCTGCCGCAGAGAACGCGGCCATGTTGCAGGTGTTCATGTCGGCAGTACTGTTCGGCCGTCGGGCTTCGGCCGCCTGAAGCGTGTCGGTGAGTGTGCGTAGTCTGGCCCACTATGAGCGAAGTCGTGTCACTGGCAGCTGCCCGTCGCATAGCGCTTGCCGCTCAGGGATTCGGCAAATCGCATCCCACGACGGTGACGCGTCGCAATCTGGTCGGCGTGATGGACCGGCTGCAGGTGCTGCAGATCGACTCGGTCAATGTCTTCGAACGCAGTCACTACCTACCCGTTTATGCGCGATTGGGCGCATACGACAAATCCAGACTCGATCAGCTTGCCTTCGCCCCCGGTTCGGGATACCTCGAATACTGGGGCCACGAAGCAACGTTCTTGCCGGTGGACATGTGGCCGTTGTTCCGTTGGCGGATGGACCAGTTTCGCGCCAAAGCGTTGAGTGACAAGGACGGGTGGGCTTCCGATCGGAGTGTCTTCCTCGATTGGTTGCGGCAGGAGTTGCGCGACAACGGTCCGATGGCGGCGAGCGAGATCGAACACGAGGCGAACACACGGCGCGGTCCGTGGTGGGGGTGGTCCGACGTGAAGGTCGGGCTGGAGACGCTGTTCCGTTGGGGCGAGGTGGTCTCGGCGGGGCGCGCCGGTTTCGAGCGTCGTTACGGCCTGGCCGAGCAGATGCTTGCACCCGAGATACTCGACGCACACGTCGAGCGGTCGGAGGCGATACGCGAACTGGTGCTGCGGGGTGTGACGGCACACGGTCTCGGCACCCTCGACGACATCGCCGACTACTTTCGTCTGCCCAGCGCAGAAGCACGAACGGCATTGCAGGAACTCGAAGATGCCGGCAGTGTGCGCCGGGTGTCCGTCGACGGCTGGGAGCGTCGAGGCAAGGCAAGGGAGGTGTGGATCGATCCGCGAGCGAAGCGTCCCAGGTCCATCCGTGCGGAAGCGTTGTTGTCACCCTTCGACCCGGTAGTGTGGGCACGCGATCGAGCGTTGCGGCTCTTCGACTTTCACTACCGGATCGAGATCTACACTCCGGCGCACAAGCGAGTTCACGGATACTACGTGCTTCCGGTCTTGATCGACGACAAGATCTGTGCCCGAGTCGATCTGAAGAACGACCGTCAGAACCGTCGACTGCTTGTCCGCGCGGCGTGGGCCGAACCCACCGCGGACGCCGACACTGCGCCGCGGTTGGCGGAACTCCTTCGGAGAACTGCGCATTGGCAGGGCTGCGACACCATCGAGGTGGAGAACAAAGGCACGTTGTCTCAGCAGTTGGCCGCCGCCATGAGGTGAGCCTTCAAGGCCGCGAGGGAGATTGTCATTCGGGAACGGTTATGCGTCCGTCGGTCGCTGCCTGATTGATGGAATTTCTCAATGCGGAACAACTTCCGGATCGAATTCTCGGCGATGCAGCGTCGTCACGGTACTCCAAACATGCGGTGCGCGAATCTGATCGCCACTGGGTCGACGTGTGATGCCAGCTGTTCTTCTCCACGAGGACGTACGTTCCACACCGCTCGCAGTCCAGCGGTTCCATGGTCATTGCGGCGCTCCGGCAGCGGCCTTGCGTGCAAGGTTGTCCGCGACTTCCTGCTTCCACACTTCGATGGGTTTGCTTGTGTCCATCTCGAATTCGAAACGGTCGACCATCTCGGGCGTGACGTCGGCGACGTCCACGTAGAACTGTTCATACCACCGCCTCAGTTGGTATACCGGACCGTCCTCGGTGCAGAGCAGCGGATTGTCGATGCGGGTCTTGTTCTTCCAGATCTCGATGTCCTGCTCGAACCCGACACCGATGTATCCGATCATCGCGTCGACGGTTTGGTCCGCGATCCCGGCGGGAAGGTCGTCGGTCTTCTTGACGGTGATGCCGTACATCAGGACAAACTTGTTCGGGCTGACCGGATAGTGGCAGTTGATCAAAACCGAATCCACCTTGAATGTTTCGTACTGGTACACCAGATCATCGATCATGAACGACGGTCCGTGATAGGCGGCCACCGAGAAGTTCGAGACCAGCTTCGGCACGTCGGGATCCGTCCAGGTCACGATGTCGTCGCGGTTGATACCGCTCTGCTCCTGGATGGCGACGTGTCCTTCGAAGACGTTCTTGAAATAGGTGGGGAACGAGAAGTGCACGTAGAAGAAGTGCGCCATGTCCACGACGTTGTCGACGATTTCTCGACAGTTGGTGTCGATGACGATTGACTTCCATACCCAATCGGTCCATTCGTGGTCCGGAGTTTTGATTGTCGGTATGGCGACTTCGGTCGGAGGCGGATTGCCTTCGGGGTCATGCCAGACGAAGAGCAGTCCGTCTTGTTCGAGGGTGGTCCAGGCGCGAGTTTTGGCAAGCGGTGGAACGCGGCGTGCATAGGGGATCGCGGTGCATTTGCCGTTGCCGCCCCAACGCCAGTCGTGGAAGGGGCAGGCGACTGAATCGCCCTTGACCGTGCCCTGACTGAGGTCGCCGCCCATGTGACGGCAGTAGGCATCGAGGACCTTCAATTCGCCCTGGCTGTCGGCAAATACGACAAGCTTGGTGCCGAAGGCCTCGATCGGATGTGGGTTCCCGTCGTGGAAATCCGTTGCAAGTCCGAGGCAGTGCCATCCGCGGGCAAAACGTTCGGGCGCAGCGCCCTCGTCGATCATGCGGATCTCGTCGACTTCGCCGAGGTCCATTGTGGTCGTCACGTCTGTGGTCAAAACGTCGTCCTTTGTTCAGTGATCTGTGTTGGCCACTGTGGTGAGGAGTTGGTCCAGGTTCAACGGGGGTAACCGGTGATCGGTATAGCTGCAGGTGGAGTGGCCAGGCAGGTTTGTCTCCCGCACGGTGGGAAACACCCTGGCGGTTCGTCCGGTGAAGGCCCAGATTTGCAGTCAGCAGAGCACGCCCAGCGCTGTCCTCTCGACGGGCGGATCACCGAAACGGAGACGCCATGTCGGTCGGACCGATCACAGAAGAGCCCATCCCTATGTCAACCCTCGACAGGTTGGCGATGGTGGTGGATTGCTTTCGTGACACGCCGCGGTTGACGCTGGGCGAGGTGGCCCGTCGAACCGGGATTCCGCGATCGTCCGTGCACAGGATGCTTCTGAAGCTAGTGAGGATGGATTGGCTTCGCAGAGAAGGCCTCGAGTACGAAATCGGCGACAAACTCGGCGATCTTGGGGCAATCTCGTTGTATCGAAACAAGTTCGAGAGGGTGGTGGTGCCGTTGTTGTACAACCTGCACCTCGTCACCAATCAGGCCGTACATCTCGGGGTCCTCGAGGGAAGCAACGTGCGATACCTTCAGAAGATCGGCAGCCAGGCGATACCTGACCTCCAGACAGGCGTCGGCTCTCGCATCCCGGCGCGATCCTCGGCAATCGGCAAGGCACTCTTGGCAGCGGGCCGCCGTTCGACGGTCGCGCAACATTCCGCAATAGCCAACCATCGGTACGGCGTCGTATTCGGTACGTGTACTTCGGGTCTCGGCTGCATCGGTGTGCGGGTGGGTGCGCTGGGTGAAGCGGAAGTCGGTCTGTCGATCAGCGGCCCACTCGTTCGAGGCAAGATCGACGATCGACACGTTGCACCGGTACAGATGGCCGCGGTGGCAATCTCCCAGTATTTCGAGGTGCCGGGTGGTCGTCACCAGCAGACCGGTTAGCTCGGCAATGCGCAGAGTGCGCCTCCTCCGACTCCGCGTAAAGCGCAGTGGGGGAGACGCACTCGGATGAATCTGCGTCAGCGAAGAGCCGCAAGCGCGTCGATACGCCCCGCGGCACCTTCCATGATGCTTTCGATCAGTTCCTTGCAGCTGGGCAGATCGTTGATCATGCCGACAACCTGACCCGAAGCAAGAACACCGGCTTCCGTGTTGCCCTCGACCAGTCCGGCCTTGAGCAACATCGGTGTGTTGGCTGCCATGATGATCTGCATCAGCGTGCGGTCACCCGACCGCTTCATTGCGAGACCGTCCTTGGCGAGGGTCGACCACTTCATGCCCGTCATGGCCTTGAACTTCGTGGCATTCTTGGCCGCGGCGATCAAACCGGTTGCATAGCTGGAACCTTCGAGGCTGTTGACCAGGTCGGTGTTGAGCACACGATGAGGCATGCCGTCGACCTTGCGGGAGACAGTCGTATCCGTCAGTCCGCGCTTGAGATACTCCTGTTTGACGGAATCGGGCACCGAAGAGTCGCTGGTGAGAAGGAATCGCGTTCCCATCGCGACACCGGCAGCGCCGTACGCCAGTGCGGCAGCCAGCCCGCGGCCGTCGAAGAATCCGCCACCGGCGATGACCGGAATATCGACCGCGTCGAGAACCGAGGGGAGAAGCAATGTCGTGGCCACACCGCCGGTATGGCCACCACCTTCGCCGCCCTGGACGATGACGGCGTCCGCGCCCCAGGATGCAACCTTGACCGCGTGCTTCGCGGCACCGATCGAGGGCACGACGACGATGCCGTGGTCCTTGAGCTTGGCGATCAGTTCCTTCTTGGGAGCCAACGCAAACGACGCGACCTTGACGCCTTCACGGATCAGCAGATCCGCGCGTTGCGGGGCGTCAGTGGCGTCGGCACGCATGTTGACGCCGAACGGCTTGTCCGTGAGCTGCTTCGTCTTCTTGATCGCGTGCTCGAGCTCGTCGTACGTCATCGTGGCCGAAGCCAGGATGCCGAGACCACCGGCGTTAGCCGTTGCCGACGTGAGAGCGGGACCGGAAACCCAGCCCATACCCGTCTGCACGATCGGGTACTCGACACCGACCAGTTCGGTCAGCGCGGTCTTCAGGGTGGGGGTCATGCCGAGACCTCACGGTCCCGGAGCTTGCGCGGATCGAGGGTTTCGCGGATGAGGTGAAGTTCTTCGACGGTGGGGTCACGGGTGATACCGGCCTCGGCGAGTCCGGCAACCTCGAACGAGGTGTTCTCGGCTACCTCTTCGGCGGTGACGCCGGGGTGAAGGCTCAACGCGCGGAAGGTGTTTCCTGGTCCGCCGAAGTCGAAGACACCGAGGTTGGTGACGACGCGGGGGATGTTCAGGTACTTGTAAGCCGGATTCTCGGGATCGATCTGGTCGTAGCCGACACCGCACACCACGTCGACCTTGTCGACGAACACTCGCTTGGAGTGCTTGGGGACGAAGTAGCTCGTCGCGTGGTTGATGGTGTTACCCGGGGCGCCGCGCACACCGAACATCTGACGCGTCGGCTGCTGAAGCGGGCCGAAGGCGGAGAGGTTCTGGTTGCCGTGGCGATCGAGCTGATTGGCGCCCATGACTACGTGACGGCGGCCGGAAGCGACGACGTCGAACACCTTGCGGAAAGGCATCCATCCTTCGACGGGGCCCTTTGTTCCGACGGCCGGAGTGTCCTCGAGAATGAGGGCTTCACCATCGGTAATCAGCAGGTCGGGTTCGGTGGTGAGTCGAGCCAGGCGAGCGCCGATGGTGGACGACGTCGACATCGGGCTGGCCATGATTTCGCCTGCACCGGAGAAGATTTCAGCGCAAGCGAGAACAACGTACTCTGCGCGGGTGACGGTGGATTCGCTCATTTTGCCTGCTCCCCTGCCTTTGATGAATCGGCAAACTTCTTTACTGCGGCTTGGTAGTCCTCTTCGCTGCCGGAGAGGAAGGTGTCGACGAACGCCTGCCACGACTCGGGGGTCTTGGCGGACTCGGCGTAGTGACGCTGGAACTTCTCGTCGCGGCCGTAGCTTTCGCCGGCCAACGTGAAGTGCGCACCATTGGGTGCCTCGACGACGGCGTCGACCATCATGCGGTTGAGCAGAAGGTTCTGCAGTGGAACGGATTTGACCAGTTCCTCGGTCTCGACGATGCGTTCGACGGAGGCGTAACGCTTTTCGGCCGCCATGCAGTACAGGTCGTCGAAGTACGGGTCGACGCCGTTGTACGCGGCATTGCCGTGCTTGTCACCGAGATTGAGGTGAACGAACGACGCATCGAGGTTGAGCGCAGGCATCGCGATCAAGGTCTCGGAGCGGCCGTCGGCCTCGGGGTACGGGGAGGTGACGGTCTTGAGTTCGTCGCCCCAGAAGTTGCGGACGTCCGAACCCAAGCCGGCGCGGATCGGGAGGAAGGGAAGGCGAGCGGCAGCTGCTTCGAGGCCGCACTTGACCATGCCCTCGTCCATCTCGCGGACTTCGATCTCACCGGCGGTGCGTGCCTTGGCAAACCACGGGTCGTAGAACGGCGCGGAGTCGAGGGACACGAAACCGTAGTACGCCTTCTTGACCTTGCCGGCCGAGCACAGCAGTCCGAGATCCGGTCCGCCGTAGGTGACCACGGTCAGGTCCTTGATGTCCGAACGCAGAATCGCACGCACGAAGGCCATCGGCTTGCGGCGAGATCCCCAGCCGCCCAAGCCGATCGTCATTCCGCTGCGGAGTTCGCCGACTACCTCGTCGAGCGACTTCGTCTTGTCACGCTTGCTAGCCATGTTTGTCTCAGCCTTCCTTCTGGGTTGCGTTCTCGCGCGGCTTGCCGGTGGCGACGAACTCGTCGCGGTGTTCGTCGGACACGCCGAGGAGGTTGAGTTCGAAGGTGTAGCCCTGCTCGAGGCGGTAGCTGCCCTTGACGTCCACCGGGTCGATGCCGTTGATGGCTTCCTTGGCGCACCGGATGATGCGGGTGTCCTTGGCAGCGATCTTCGCGGCGATCTCGCGAGCGCACTCGTCGAGCTTCTCGCGCGGGACCACGTCGTAGACGCTGCCGAACTGCTTGAGTGTGTGTGCGTCGACGCTCTGTGCGGTGTAGTAGAGCGTGCGCATCATGTGCTGTGGCACCAGCCTCGAGAGGTGTGTGGCAGCGCCGAGTGCGCCGCGGTCGACCTCGGGGAGGGAGAAGATCGCGTCGTCGGAAGCGACGATCACGTCCGCGTTGCCGACGAGTCCGATGCCGCCGCCGACACAGAATCCGTTGACGGCCACGACGACGGGTACAGCACAGTCGTAGACGGCAGCGAAGGCCGCGGCGCAACCGCGGTTGGCGGCGACCAGCGCGTCGAATCCCTCGGTGGCCTGCATCTCCTTGATGTCGACGCCGGCGTTGAATCCGCGTCCCTCGGCTCGCAGGATCACCACGTGAGTGTTGAGATCCTTGCCCGCGTCGAGGATGGCGTCGGCAAGCTCGAACCATCCCTTGGACGGGATTGCATTGACCGGCGCGTAGTCGATGGTGACCGTGGTGATGCCGGTTCCGTCGGAGGAGGTGCTGATGCCCATATCGGGATTCCTTACGTCTGTGTACCAAACCAAGCGATTGCTTGGTAAGTTAGCACACAAGCGGAGCCGACAAGCCCGAGCAGAGTGCATTAGGAGACAAATATGAGTGGATTGGTCGACGGACGCGTAGTCATCATCACCGGGGCTGGCCGCGGTATCGGACGTGCGCATGCATTGGCATTTGCTGCCGAGGGCGCCAAGGTCGTCGTCAACGACATCGGTGCGGGTGCCGACGGTTCCGCGACCGGTGAGAGTCCGGCCGAGCAGGTTGTCGCGGAGATCATCGCCGCCGGTGGCCAAGCAGTGGTCAACGGAGACGACGTCGCCGACTGGGCGGGCGCCGAGAATCTGATCAAGACCGCGATCGACACCTTCGGTGGCCTGGACGTACTCGTGAACAACGCAGGCTTCCTGCGGGACCGCATGCTGGTCGGCATGAGCGAAGGCGAGTGGGACGCGGTGATTCGCGTGCACCTCAAGGGGCACTTCGCGCCGCTCCGTCACGCAGCTGCCTACTGGCGCGCCGAGGCCAAGGCAGGCAAGACCGTCGACGCACGCATCATCAACACCAGTTCGGGTGCAGGACTGCAAGGTTCGATCGGCCAGGGCAACTACGCCGCGGCCAAGGCCGGCATCGCCGAGATGACCATCCAGGCCGCCGCCGAGCTCAAGAATTACGGAGTCAGTGTCAACGCGATCGCGCCTGCTGCGCGCACACGCATGACTGTCGGCGCGGGCGGGGCGATGGCAGAAGCGATGGCAGCTCCGGAAGAGGGCTTCGACGCCATGGCTCCCGAGAACATCTCGCCGCTGGTCGTCTGGCTCGGTAGCGCCGAGTCCAAGGACGTCACGGGCCGGGTGTTCGAGGTAGAGGGCGGAAAGATCACCGTCGCGGAGGGCTGGCGTCACGGCCCGAGCGAGGACAAGGGAGATCGCTGGGACCCGAAGGAGATCGGGCCCGTCGTGGCAACGCTGCTGGAGAAGGCGGAGATTCCGACGCCGGTGTACGGGGCGTAGGGCCTCCGGCCCCGTGAGTGGTTAAGGAGTGCAGGAACTCCTCAACCACTCACAGGCGGCGTGCCGCCTACGCGGGCGCCCGAACCACCAACACGGTGCCGGGGAACTCAGCTGCGAGTTCGCGCCGCGAATGCTTCACGCAGGCGGTGCCGTAGCCCTTCTTGCGAGATTCCGGCGCGATCCAGATCGCCACGTTCACCTCTTGGCCGTCGAGTTCGCCGAATACCAGGCCGACGCTCTTCGGGCCGTCACCGGAGACGTCCTCGGCGACGAACCAGGCAGCGCTCTCGTCGTCGATCCGACCGAGACCGCCGACGCGCTCGGCTTCGATCCGATCCTCGCTCCACGGCTTGCCGTCTTCGCCGAGCTGCTCGGCCGAGCGAATCGTGAACAGTGCCTTGTCTTCTGCGCTGTCGCTGAACGGACGCAGGGTGAAGTTCTGCCCGCTGCTCGCGGGACGATCGAGCGTCGTCCATTCGAGAGTGGCGTCGAGATTCTCCAGCTCGCCCTGGATGCGATCGCGCGCTGCCTTGGTCAGTGCGCTGAACTTGAGGCTCAGAACTGCTTCGGCATTTGCTTCCGACGTGCCGAGGAGTTCCGCGACGGTGGTCAGTGCCTCCTGGTGGTCCTTGCTGTCGACCACTGCGTCCAGCACCTCGTGGCGACGCTCCAGCGCACGCACGAGGGCTGAGGTGATCTCGCGTCGGTCCAGGATTTGATCTTGAATATGCGTCGTCATATATGCGACTCCTTGCTGTGTTCGAGGCTCTGTCGAAACGCCGTGCGGACCGTACGAGTCAATAGTGCTCCAACTCGCCGGTTATGGCACGCGTTCAGCCTCCGGTGCGGCGAACGAGCCGTTCGTAGCGCTGGCGGGCGGCTTGAGTGCTTCCGAGTCCCAGTCCGAAAGCGATGTCCTGCCAGGTCATGCCCCGTTCGCGGGCAATCCCGAGGAACAGTGCTTCCAGCTGTTCCATTTCGGCTCGGGCCTTGGGGATCAGAGTCAACGCGGCCATGACGTCGGCATCGTCGACCTCGGGTTCGTTCGGCTGCGGTGTGTCGGTGCCACCCGCAAGACGAGCCACGACGCGCACCGCGCCGTAGGGCTCGAGCATCTCCGGATGAGATTGCCGCGCGCGCTGGCTTGGGGTCGCGCCGTGGCGCTCGCTGATTCGAAAGAGTCCGGCGTACTCGCGATGTGCGCGTTCGCGGCCGGAATCGATCGGTCTGAACTGGTCATCGGTCATGAACCCAGGGTGGCACGAACCCGGGTCAATGTAAACGTTTTGTTGTAAACAGTTCGTTTAACTCTTCAGTGGCTCGCACACGATGACGGGAATGACCCGGTCGGTCCAGGCCTGATAGTTGTCGAAATCCGGATACATCGCCCTCAACATCGGCTACAGCCGAGCGCGCTCGTCCTCGGCCGCGACGCGGGCTTTCATCGAGCGGATCCGAGACTTGATCTGCACCGTCACCACCGGGTCTGCCTTGATGTTGAGGTACCACATCGGGTTCTTCGGAAGACCGCCTTGCGACGCCACCAGAATCACGTTCTCGCCGTCCTCGAGGAACAGCAGCGGGCTGATCCGCTCCTCGCCGGATTTGCGACCGGTGGTGGTCAGCAGGCAGATCGGCAGCCCGCGAGGGAACGCGCTGCCGACCCGCCACTTGCTACCCAGCCGCCCGTCGGTGGCGCGATACATCGCGACGTTCGCCTTCGACATCCACTTGATGATCTTGACCGTCGCCGGAGCGTCGAGTCCCTTGGGTTTGGCTGGGGGAGTAGTCATCTCAGATACGCTCGATGATGGTTCCGGTGGCCAGTGCGCCGCCGGCGCACATCGTGATCAGAGCCGTCGAGCCGTTGCGACGCTCGAGTTCGTGCAGTGCGGTGGTGATCAGGCGAGATCCCGTGCTGCCGACCGGATGGCCGAGAGCGAGCGCGCCGCCGTTGACATTGACGTTGTCGAAGTCAGGTTCGTGAACCTGAGCCCAGGACAGTGCGACGGATGCGAATGCTTCGTTGATCTCGAACAGATCGAGATCGCCGATCTTCATTCCGCTCTTCTCCAGGACACGGCTGGTTGCCTGCACCGGTCCGTCGAGGTGGAATTCCGGTTCCGAGCCGACCAGCGCCTGGGCGATGATGCGGGCTCGCGGCTTCAATCCGAGCGCGCGAGCCTTGTCCTCGTCCATGAGCAGGACTGCGGCCGCGCCGTCGGAGATCTGGGAAGACGTTCCGGCCGTGTGAATCCCGCCTTCGAGGACGGGCTTCAGTCGGGCAAGGGACTCCGCCGTCGTATCGCGCAGGCCCTGATCGCGATTGACGACCTTGGTCTCGCCCGTGAGGTTTCCTTCCTTGTCGACCTGGGGTGCCGAGAGTTCGAGAACCTCGCGGTCGAAACGTCCTTCCTCCCAAGCCTGCTTGGCCAGCGCCTGCGAGCGGACGCCGAGGGCTTCGACGTCGTCGCGGGTCAGTCCGCGTCGACGCGCGATGCGTTCTGCAGCTTCGAATTGGTTGGGCATGTCGATGTCCCACGTCGCGGGTCGGCGCGGTCCGGCCTGATCGCCGACGTTGGCGCCGAGGGGAACCTGGCTCATGGCTTCGATGCCGCAGGCGATACCGGCGTCGATGGCGCCGGTGGCGATCAGACCGGCGATCAGATGGTTCGCCTGCTGGGCCGAACCGCACTGGCAGTCCACGGTGGTTGCGCCGGTCTGCCACGGAAGTCCGGCGTGCAGCCAGGCCGTGCGCGTGATGTTGTTGGACTGAGCGCCGGCCTGGGTGACGCAGCCGCCGATCACCTGCTCGATCAGCAACGGGTCGATTCCCGACCGGTCGAGAACTCCCTTTTGTGCAGCTCCGAGGATCTCGGCGGCGTGCAGACCGGCGAGCCAACCTCCGCGCTTGCCGATCGGTGTACGGACAGCCTCGACGATTACTGGTGTGCCCACAGCGGGCTCCTTTCCTTGTAATGAAAAAGTAGAACAGGTTCTCTGCGGGAAGCAAGACCTGCCGACGTTTCCTTTCCTAGTAAGCAGGCTTGTGTTTCAATGAGAGTAGAACGTGTTACACATCACGGATCCCCATCACCCCTGTGATGAAAAGGCTTAGGGCAGGAGACATCAGTGGCACAGCCCGCATTCCCCGAGGGAATCGACTTCACGGACCCCGACATCTACGCGGAACGCATGCCGTTCGAGGAGTTCGCCGAACTCCGGAAGACGGCCCCCGTGTGGTGGAATCCGCAGCCCCCGGAAATCGGTGGATTCCAGGACGAGGGCTTCTGGGTGGTCACCCGTCATGAAGAGGTCAAGGAAGTTTCGCAGCGAAGCGACATCTTCTCGACCCACGAGAACACTGCGATTCCTCGCTTCGCCGACGACATCCCGCGTGAGAACGTCGAGATGCAGCGATTCATTCTCATCAACAAGGACGCTCCGGAGCACACCAAGCTGCGCAAGCTGGTATCTCGTGGATTCACCCCGCGCGCCATCAACAGCCTGCGCGAGGAACTGACCGAGCGTGCCGAAAAGATCGTCACGACCGCGGCTGCCGGCGGTGCCGGTGACTTCGTGGTTCAGGTCGCGTCCGAACTTCCGCTGCAGGCAATCGCCGAGCTTCTCGGTGTGCCGCAGGAAGATCGAATGAAGCTCTTCGACTGGTCCAACCAGATGACGTCGTACGACGATCCCGAGTTCGACATCGACCCGCAGGCAGCCTCGATGGAGATTCTGGGATACGCGTACCAGATGGCGGATCAGCGCAAGAAGTGTCCCGCCGATGACATCGTCACCAAGCTCATCGAAGCTGACATCGACGGAAATGAGCTCTCCCCAGAGGAATTCGGCTTCTTCGTGATCCTGCTTGCGGTCGCGGGTAACGAGACCACTCGCAATGCCATCACACACGGCATGGTTGCCTTCCTCGACAATCCCGACCAGTGGGAGCTGTACAAGAAGGAACGCCCCAAGACGGCGGCCGACGAGATCGTTCGTTGGGCGACCCCGGTGACTTCCTTCCAGCGCACCGCGCTCGAAGACACCGAACTCGGCGGACAGAAGATCAAGAAGGGCGATCGCGTCGTGATGATGTACGCGTCGGCCAACTTCGACGAGGACGTCTTCGAGAACCCGACGAAGTTCGACATCATGCGTGACCCCAATCCGCACCTCGGATTCGGCGGCACCGGTGCGCACTACTGCATCGGCGCCAACTTGGCCCGTCTGGAAATCGATCTGATCTTCAATGCGATCGCCGATCACCTACCCGACATCACCAGGCTCGGGGATCCCCGACGCCTTCGCTCGGGCTGGCTCAACGGCATCAAAGAGTTTCAGGTTGATTACAAGACATCGGGCTGCCCGGTCAAACACTGATCCGGACATATACTGACCTGGTAACCGGCGAGTAGGTTCTGTGTAAGTTTTCGGGAGTTGCCTCTGCACTCTCGAACACGCAGAACTACAGTAGACGTTCCGGGGAGCCACTTGTTGGCAACCTGGAACTGCGGCGGCGTCTGCGGGATCCCTCATCTCCCGTAGGCGCCGCCGTTTGTAGTTCAATCTCCAATTCAGCCGCCGTACGGTTTGGTGATGGCTTCCAGGAAATGTCCCGACGGGTCGAGGAAGTAGACCCCACGCCCACCGTCGTTGGTGTTGAAGCCGGTACTCGACTGGCGCGGATCGGCCCAGTGATCCAGTTTCAGCGCCTGTATCCGCTGGTAGATGCCGTCGAAGTCATCCTCGGAGACGAGGAAAGCATAGTGCTGAGACGCAACCTCGGCGCCTTCTTCCACCTGTGCGAAGTCCAACGTCACGCCGTGCTCGAGTTCAACGCCGAGAAAGTAGCCGGCTTCGACCGGGCCTGGAAGGCCGAACATGTGAGTGAAGAACCACGCAGACTCTTGTCGGTCTTTTGCGGCGATGATGGTGTGATTGAACGAAATGGTCATGAGTGACCCCTTGCGGTACGACGCCTCCATGCCTGACGCAGTCCGTCATCGACACGCGACGTTGGGAACCAGGAAACCATTTCGAGCTTCTCGGTGCAAGTACGACAGGCTGATTCGAATACGACGAGCGCGGCCCCGGTCGATGACCGGGGCCGCGCTCGTACTGTGGGTTCTCAGGCTTTGCGTGCCGTCTTCATTGCACGGTCCACTTCCCAGAATGCTCGAAGCGACGCGATCTTGCCGTCGTCGTTCACCCGGTAGACGAACACGCCCTCGGCGTCGATGATCGAGCCGCCGATGGTGGTTCGGATCTTGCCGATGTTGACGTTCTCGTTGCCGCACACCAGGGAATCGTCGATCAGAAATTCGAGCTTGTCCGCGTTCGCGATCGTCATGTCGTAGAACTTGGAGATCGCTTCGCGCCCGTGATGGCCTTTGCCTTCGGGATCGAAGCCCGAAGGCCCGACCGGATCTTCCACCCAACCGTCCTCGGCGAAGAGGTCCAGCCAGGCTTCCTTGTTCTTGCCACTCGCTGCGGCGCGCGAAGCGTTACCCGCGACGCGGGCGGGGTGTTCGTCGGTCATCGCGGCTCCTCAGTTGATGTACTGCTCGGCGAATTTGCGCATCGAATCCTGCTTTGCCTCCAGTGGGGCATCGAATCCGATTCCGTCGAAAACCCAAGGCACGGTAATGATGTCCGTGACGCCGGCATCTTCGAGCTCTGCGTAACCGTCCTTGCCGAAACGGTCGATGCACACCGTCTGGATTTCGAACGGCTCGTTCTCGCGGCCGTACTCGGCGCGCAGTTCGCGTAGTCGTGCGATCACACCCACCAGGTCGTCGAACTTGATCATCGCCGAGGTCCAACCGTCGCCGACTCGCGCAGCACGCTTGAGTGCGACCTCGGTGTGGCCGCCGACGTAGAACGGAACCGGCTTGGTGGGGGCCGGGCTCATCTGCAGGCGATCGAAATCGAAGAACTCACCGTGATACTCGACCATGCCGCCGCCGAGGATCAGTTTGAGGACGTCGATCATCTCGTCCACACGTGCGCCCCGACGCTTGTACGGAGCGCCGCACCACTCGAACTCTTCCGGAGCCCAACCGATTCCGACGCCGAAGCCGAAACGGTTGTTCGTCAATGCCGCCACCGAACCGACCTGCCGCGCGAGCAGGACGGGATTGCGGCTACCCAGCTTGAGCACCTGGGTGTAGAACTCGATCTTCTCGGTCACCGCGCCCATTGCAGCCGCGGCGATGAGCGGATCGACCCAAGGGGTCTCGGCATTCCACATCCGAGACCCGTCCGGGGTGTACGGGTAATCCGCCGCCTGTGTTTCCATGAAGAACAGTGAATCGGGGAGAGCGATCGACGAAAAGCCGCATTCCTCGGCAGTTTTGGCGATACCGGCTAACTGGTCCAAGGGGTTCATGGCAACCCCGACGGTGTACTTCATCTTCGGCCTCTTCCTGATCGGCGTGTGTGCTGCTGCTTACGTGGTGGGACGTTCGGAGCCGACGACCCACATCGAGAAGTACTGCGAGCCACCGCCGTAGGCATGGCCGAGCGCCTTGCGAGCATCGGCTACCTGGTGATCGCCGGCGCGGTGCATGACCTGCATCGCCGACTCGGCAAATCGGATCATGCCCGAGGCGCCGATCGGGTTGGAGGAGAGAACACCGCCCGAGGCATTGACCGGGAGCTTGCCGCCGATCGCGGTTTCACCTGCCTCGGTCAGCTTCCAGCCCTGGCCTTCCTCCGCGAAGCCGAGGTTCTCGAGCCACATCGGCTCGAACCACGAGAACGGGACATAGATTTCGGCGCAGTCGATCTCGTTCAGCGGATCGGTGATTCCCGCTGACTTCCACAGTGCTGCTGCAGCGTCACGGCCGGCCTGCGGATTGACCTGATCGCGTCCGGCATAGAAGGTCGGCTCGGTGCGCATGGCCGTCGCGTGGATCCACGCGACCGAACGACCCTCGGCCTCGACCTGTGCGGCCGCTTCCTCGTTGCCGATCACCAGAGCGCACGCGCCGTCCGAGGACGGGCAGGTCTCGTCGTATCGGATCGGATCCCAGAGCATCTGAGATGCCTGTACCGATTCGAGAGTGATGTCCGGCTGCCGCAAGTGCGCATACGGATTGAGGCTGCCGTTGAGCCGATCCTTCACCGCGACGAGGTAGCCGATGTGCTCCGGTGCGCCCGATCGACGAATGTACGAACGGACGTGCGGGGCGAAGTATCCACCGGCACCGGCGCCGACCGGCATGTTGAACGGAACCGGTACGGACAGCGCCCACATGGCGTTCGACTCGGACTGCTTCTCCCAGGAAACCGTCAGAACCCGCTTGTGGACACCGGATTTGACCAGGCTGGAGGCGACGATAGCCGTCGAACCGCCCACCGATCCGGCAGTGTGAACACGCAGCAACGGCTTTCCGTTTGCGCCCAGAGCATCCGACATGGCGAGTTCGGGCATCATCGAACCCTCGAACAAATCGGGGGCCTTTCCGATGACGACGGCGTCGATGTCGTCCCAGCCGACGTTGGCGTCGAGCATCGCGGCGTCGATGGCTTCACGGACCAAGCCCGCCATCGAGACATCGTGACGCTTTGCGACGTAGTGAGTTTGGCCGGTGCCGAGCACGGCCGCGAGTTGAGGCGTTCCGGCCATCAGTTCCGTCCCTCCAAGACTGCTACCAGGTTCTGCTGCAGCACAGGGCCGCTTGTTGCATGGGCCAGAGCGCGATTCGCCTGGCCGTCAAAGATTGCCTTGGCGGCGTGGCCGATTCGTTCCAGACCACCGGCGAACAGTGGGTTGCCGCTGAGCGGACCGCCGGACGGGTTGATCGTGGTGGCGTCGGTCAGGCCGATCGCTTCCTTCAAGATCAATTCCTGGTGAGTGAACGGTGCGTGCAGTTCGGCGACGTCGATGTTGCCGACCTCGCCGCCCGTTGCCGCCTTGGCTGCCGACGTAGTAGACGGTGAGGTGGTCAGGTCACGTGCACCCAGGTTGGGGGAGTCGATGCGATGCTCGAGTCCGGTGATCCACGCCGGCCGCTCGCAGAGATCGCGGGCGCGGTTACCCGAGGCCAGGACGATTGCTGCCGCGCCGTCGGTGATGGGCGCACAATCGTGTGCGCGCAACGGATCCGCGAGGAACGGGCTGGCGAGAAGGGCCTCGATGTCGACCTCACCTGCGAGCTGAGCCTTCGGATTGCTCAGCGCGTGACGACGGCTACGAGCGGCAACCTCCGCCATGTCCTCTTGTGTCCACTTACCCGCGTCGAGTCCGAGTCGGGCTTGAAGTCCGGCGATCGAGACGGAGTCCGGCCACAGCGGAGTGACGAGGTACGGATCGAGCTGCATGGACAGGATCTTGCGCAGGTGCCCGGCGGAGGACTTGCCGAATCCGTACACCAGCGCGGTCTCGACCTCACCGGTCAAGATCTTGATCCACGCTTCGTAGAAGGCCCACGCGGCGTCCATCTCGACGTGAGATTCGTTGATCGGCGGGACCGCTCCGATGGAGTCGATGGCCGAGATGAAGGAGAACGCTCGTCCGGCCAGGTAGTCGGAAGATCCGGAGCACCAGAAGCCGATGTCTGACTTGGTGATTCCCAGATCGCTGTAGAGCTGCTGGAAGCACGGGACGAGCATCTCGACGCCGTTGGTGGTGCCGTTGGTTTCGCGGACGTGGGGTGCCTGAGCAAAGCCCACGACTGCGATGTCTGCAGAAGTCATTTCAGGAGCCTCACAGGTGGTGTTGGAAGGTGGAGTACTCGGCGTCGGGTTCACCTGTCGGCCGGAAGTATTCGATGTTCTCGAGGGTGTAACCCCACTCTTCGCGAGGCTTCCACTTGGCTTCGACGCGCATGCCCATGCGTACGTCCGCGGCATCACATTCGAGAATCAAGTGCAGGAACGGAATGTCGGCCCCGTCGAGAAGCACGTAGGCGGCCACGTAGGGCGGTTTGATTCGCTGCCCGAGGAACGGGACGTTGACGATGCAGAAGGTGGTGACAATTCCCTTGTCCGGCAGTTCGATCTGCTCGCTCGTCGGCTTCCCGTTGGTGGGATTCGCGCCGCGCGGTGGGATGTAGATCTTGTCTTCGGGTCCGCTGCGACCACCGATGAGCTTGCCTTCTGCGAGACCGCGGAGGTAGAAACTCTCCTCGGCCGAAGCGGAATGCATGAAGTGCAGGTCGACAGGCGTCGTGATCATGGTGACAGGATCGGCGCTGGAATCGACTGTCGCGATTCCATTTTCGCTCTCACCTGGTTCGAAGCACTCGATGTCCTTGATCTGCCCGATCCGCTCCGACGCCCAGCGAGCACGGACCCGCAGGCCGGTGCTGATGTCGTCGGGGGAGTCGACGTCGACTGCGTGGAGCATGGACGTGTCCGCGCCGTCGAGCTTGATCAGGGCCCACGCGAAAGGCTTCGTCAGGGGTTGACCCTCGATGGGTTCGGGCATCCACGTCCAACTCACGACCGTTCCGCCGTCGGAGACTCCGACGAAGTCGGTCAGTGGTTCGGCCGTGTCCGGATCGAATTCCGGTGGCGGCACGAAGACACGACCGTTCGACCCGCGTGCGCCGATCACCTTGCGATCACGCAGGGCAGTCACGAACGCGCCGATGGTCGGTCCCGTCGATCTGGTGTAGTCGAAATGGAGATTCAATGGTGCGCTCAGGGGCTTGTCGGCCACCCCGCTCTTTCCGATGGTCACAAGATCGAGTAGAACAGGTTCTAGAGATTGTGGCAAGAGTCACTTCTGATCACCGGCAATGTGGAGGCCTGCGATGAAGCTTGGGTTGCAACTCGGATACTGGGGCGCACAGCCGCCGGCAAACGCCCCGGAACTGATCGAGGCCGCGGAAGGCGCGGGATTCGACGCGGTCTTCGCGGCGGAGTCGTGGGGCTCGGACGCTTTCACCCCGCTCGCCTGGTGGGGATCGCGCACCGAGACGGTTCGGCTCGGTACTTCCGTCGTACAGATTTCGGCGCGAACACCGACCAGCTGTGCCATGCACGCGCTCACTCTCGATCACCTCAACGGTGGGCGAACGATCCTCGGGCTCGGCGTATCCGGACCGCAGGTCGTCGAAGGTTGGTACGGCCAGCCGTTCGAGAAGCCGCTCGCGCGCACCCGCGAATACGTCTCGATCGTGCGCCAGGTCCTCGCCCGTGAAGCGCCCGTCACCAGTCCCGGTCCACACTACCCTCTGCCGTATGCGGGACCGGGTAGTTCGGGACTTGGCAAGCCGCTCAAGCCCATTACGCACCCGCTGCGTGCGGACATCCCGATCTGGCTCGGCGCCGAAGGGCCGAAGAACGTCGCGCTCGCCGGTGAAATCGCCGACGGCTGGCTGGCGATCTACTACACCCCGCGCCTGGCCCCGATGTACAACAAGTGGCTCGACGAAGGGTTCGCGCGCGCCGGGGCCCGTCGCAGTCGCGAAGACTTCGAGGTGGCCGCCACGTGCCAGGTCATCGTGACCGACGATCGCGCCGCTGCCATCGCTGCTCTCAAGCCGATGACCGCCCTCTACGTGGGGGGAATGGGCGCCCCGGAGTTGAACTTTCACGCGCAGGTCTACAAGCGGATGGGCTACGAGAAGGAGGTCGACGAGATCGGTCGCCTCTTCATGTCGGGCCGCAAGGACGAAGCTGCTGCCGTCGTCCCCGACGAGATGGTCACCGAGACCATGATCATCGGCAACGTCGACGAGGTGCGCGCGGACGTGAAGCGTTGGGAGGAAGCCGGAGTCACGATGCTGCTGGTGACCTGCCGCGACGCCGACCATGTGCGAGAGCTCGCGGCCGCGGTGAGTGGTTGAGCGGGGCACCCCCCATTTTCGAGCGGTACCCCCCCTTTTTCGAGCGAAAGGTACGTTCAGCGCATCTGAGGCGCTGAACGTACCTTTCGCTCGCCCAAAGTTATCCACAGGCGCACCGAAACCCCAGTTCGCCGCCGGGGCCCGCGCTGATGCTCGAGTCATGCTGCAACCATGCGGCGAGGAACGTGGGGCGATGATCTGGACGCGATTTACCGCGTCAGTCGAAGCGGAGTGATCCGAACGGCGGAGTTGGCGCGATTGGGCGTGTCCAACTCCGCAGTGCACACCCGGTGTCGGGTAGGTGGACCGTGGCAGCGCATATTGCCGGGGGTCGTTCTGCTCAGAAACGGTCAACCGACGCCACGTCAACGCTCGATCGCTGCGCTCATGTTGAGCGGTGACGATTCCCTGCTGACCGGGCGATCAGCCATGTCGGAGTACGGATATCGAACGCACTCGGGGGATGTGCAGGTGCTCATCCCCATCGACCGTCGAGTTCAATCGGTTGGGTTCGTCACGGTGGAGCGCACTGTTCGACTGCCCGAGCCGGAGATTCGGAACGGTCTGCGCTGTGCTCCGCTGCCGCGAGCGTTACTCGACGCTGCGAGGCGGTACAAGGCGCTCGATCCCACACGGGCACTCATCGCTGAGGCTGTTCAGCGCGGCGATGTCTCGGTGCGCGAACTTGCGAAGGAACTCGAAGCGGGTAGCAGTCGGGGTTCCGCGCTACCTCGGGTCGTGTTGCGCGAAGTGAACGCGAACGTCCACTCGGTTCCGGAGGTTCACGCGCGAAAATTGTGGCAGCGGAGCGGGCTGCCGGAAATGTTGTTCAACCATGAGATCCGGGATGCCAACGGGGACTTCATCGCAGTTCCGGACGGATGGATCGATTCGGTTGCCTTCGCGTGGGACATCGACTCCTTGGAATGGCATGCCGCGCCGACGGACTACAAGCGCACGGTGGAGCGTCGGACGCGTATGCAGAATGCGGGAATCATCGTGTTGCCGACGGTGCCCAGTGCACTGCGAACGGACCCTGATCGCGTGATCGAGGACCTGCGTGCGCACTACAGATTGGCGCAGTCACGTCCCCGGCCGCAGGTGTTCGCGAGGTCGAGATGGGTGAAATTGGACGAAACCGGCTGAGCGAAAGTGCCTTTCGGCGCACTGAAGGCGCCGAAAGGTACGTTCGCTCGAAAAGGGGGTGGGTGGGACCGAGAGCGGACGGGAAAGGGGGCTCAGGCGGGGTCGGTCAGACGGGGGTGGCTCAGACAGGGGTGGGTCAGACACCCTTGAACTGGGGCGCCCGCTTCTCACCGAAAGCCCGCGGGCCCTCCTTGGCGTCGGCGCTCATGAACACCTTCATACCCAGCTGTGCGTCGATCTGGAAGGCCTCTTCCTCATGCATGCCCTCGGTGTCGCGGATGGTCTTGAGAATCGCCTGCACGGCGAGAGGGCCGTTTGCACTGATCAGGTCCGCGAGCTCCAGCGCCTTGTCGAGGGCTTGGCCGTCCGGGACCACGTGGCCGATGAGCCCGATCTCCTTGGCCTCGGGAGCCTTGATGTGACGACCTGTGAGCAGGATGTCCGCCGCGATCGTGTACGGAATCTGTCGCACCAGACGCACTGCGGAACCGCCGAGCGGGAAGAGCCCCCACTTGGCTTCGGAGACGCCGAACTTGGCGCTCTCACCCGCGACGCGGATGTCGGTGCCCTGCAGGATTTCGGTTCCGCCGGCGATAGCTGCACCCTCGACGGCGGCGATCAGTGGCTTGGTCAACCGACGGCCCTTGAGGAGGCCTTCGATCTTGGACATGTCGACGCCACCGCCCGCGAAGGAATCTCCCGGCGGCTTGGCGGACATGTTCTTGAGGTCGGCGCCGGCGCAGAAGTCGCCGCCCGCACCGGTGAGGATGGCGACACGAATTTCGGGGTCGTTGTCGACCTGATCCCAGGCGTCGACCATGATCGCCATCATCTCGCCGGTGATGGCGTTCTTACGCTCGGGGCGATTCATGGTCACGATGAGAACGTGGCCACGCTTCTCCACGAGGCAATGCGGCGCGGTTTCCGAAATGTCTGATTTTTCGGTCGTCGAAGTGGACACTGATGGCTCCTGGCGGGTCTGTGAGCTGGCTCTCAAATTAGGTCTTGCCAGAAACGGTAACACGTTCTACTTTGAACTCGTGGCCCTTAACATCGCAGACTTCGTAGAGCACGCAATCGACCTCGTTCCGGACCGCGTTGCGCTGGTCTCGGACAACCGCGAGATGACTTATGCACAGTTGGAGGACCGAGCAAACCGCCTCGGTCACTACCTGCGTGAACATGGCGTTCAGCCGGGTGACAAGGTCGGCATCTACTGCCGGAACGTCATCGAGGCGATCGAGGCCATGGTCGCGGTTTTCAAGATCCGGGCCGTGATGGTCAACATCAACTACCGGTACGTCGAGAACGAGTTGCAGTACATCTTCGACAACTCCGACATGGTTGCGCTCATTCACGAGCGCCGCTACTCGGACAAGGTCGCGAACGTCCTGCCGAACACTCCCAAGGTCAAGTCCGTCATCGTGGTCGAGGACGGCACCGATCTGGACTTCAGTGCTTTCGGCATCGGCTACGAGGACGCACTCGCGCAGAGTTCGGGTGAGCGTGATTTCGAAGAGCGCAGCAACGACGACATCTTCATGCTCTACACCGGCGGCACCACCGGAAGTCCCAAGGGCGTCATGTGGCGTCACGAGGACTGGTGGCGTGTTCTCGGCGGAGGCATCAACTTCGTCACCGGAGTTCCGGTCGAGGACGAGTACGAGATGGCGAAGGTCGGCGCCGCCAACCCGAGCATGATCCGCTACCCGATCCCCCCGATGATTCACGGCGGTTCGCAGTCGGCGGTATTCCACAGCCTCTTCGGCGGCGGAACCTGTTTGATGCACCCGGAATTCGACGCCCACGAGGTGTGGCAGAACATCGACAAGCACAAGGTCAACCTGATCTTCATCACGGGTGACGCGATGGGCCGTCCGATGCTCGACGCACTCATCGCCGGAAACCCGGAGACCGGTGAGCCGTACGATCTTTCGACGCTCTACGTGATGGCCAGCAGTGCTGCACTCTTCTCGCCGAGTATCCAGGAGCAGTTCCTCGAACTGTTGCCCAACCGCCTGCTGACGGACTCCATCGGAGCATCCGAGACCGGCTTCGGTGGACTCGCCGTGCTGAGCAAGGGCCAGAAGCACACTGGCGGTCCGACGGTCAAGATCGACGCCTCCACAACGGTTCTCGACGACGACGGCAACGAGGTCGAACCCGGATCGGGCAAGCGCGGCATGCTCGCTCGCAAGGGCAACATCCCGCTCGGCTACTACAAGGACGAGGTCAAGACGGCCGAAACCTTCCGCACCATCAACGGCGTTCGCTACTCGATCCCCGGCGACTATGCGCAGGTCGAAGCCGACGGCACGGTCACGATGCTCGGCCGCGGTTCGGTGTCGATCAACAGCGGCGGCGAGAAGGTGTACCCGGAAGAGGTCGAGGGCGCTTTGAAGGCGCACCCGGACATCTTCGACGTCCTGGTGGTCGGTATCCCCGACGAGCGCTTCGGTCAGCGCGTTGCCGCAGTGGTCCAGGTACGCGAAGGCACGTCGCCGACGCTGCACGACATCGCCACCGCAGCACGCAAAGAGATTGCCGGATACAAGGTTCCGCGCAGCGTGTGGTTCGTGGACCAGATCAAGCGCAACCCGGCAGGCAAGCCCGACTACCGCTGGGCGAAGGCCGAAACGGAATCGCGCGAGGCCGATGATCACAACGGAAACGGCGCTCCTGTGGCGTCCGCAAACGAAAGCGTGGAAGCCTGATGCGTTCGGATCTCGCCGACAAGTTCGGCATCGAATACCCGATTTTCGGATTCACTCCTTCCGAGCACGTCGCGGCCGCGATCAGCCGCGCGGGAGGTCTGGGCGTGCTCGGTTGCGTCCGGTTCAACGACCCGGAAGAGCTCGAAGCCGCACTGACGTGGATGGACGAGAACACCGACGGTAAGCCGTACGGCGTCGACATCGTCATGCCGGCCAAGGTGCCGACCGAGGGCGGCGCCGTCGATCTCGACAAGCTGATTCCGGAGGAGCACCGCGCCTTCGTCAACCGCACGCTCGACGAGCTCGGTGTGCCGCCGCTTTCCGACGACGTCGAGCATGCGACCGGCGTACTGGGATGGCTTCACTCGGTGGCGCGGTCACACGTCGATGTTGCTCTGGGACACCGGATTGCGTTGATTGCGAATGCGCTGGGATCACCGCCGAAGGACGTCATCGATCAGGCGCACGAGAAGGGCGTACCGGTAGCAGCGCTGGCCGGCGCCGTCGAGCATGCGCGTCGTCACGTCGAGAACGGTGTCGACATCGTGATCGCGCAGGGCTACGAGGCAGGCGGTCACACCGGCGAAATTGCGTCGATGGTTCTCGTTCCGGAAATCGTTGATGCACTAGGTGATTCAGCTGCTGTGCTGGCTGCCGGGGGTATCGGCAGCGGCCGTCAGGTGGCTGCCGCACTTGCACTCGGTGCGTCCGGAGTGTGGATGGGCTCGTACTGGCTCACCACGTCCGAATACAAACTCGGCAGTGCATCGGGCGAGGGCCCGTCCGCTATTCAGCGTGCACTGTTGGGCGCGACGTCGGCCGACACCGTTCGTTCGCGCATCTACTCGGGTAAGCCCGCTCGGTTGCTCAAGACCAAGTGGACGGAAGCCTGGTCGAACCCGGGAGCACCGGCGCCCTTGCCGATGCCGCTGCAGAACCTTCTGGTCAGCGACGCTCATCAGAGAATCGCTGCATCGGAGAACCCGGAAGTTGTGGCAATGCCCGTCGGTCAGATCGTGGGACGGATGAACGAGATCCGCCCGGTCGCCGAGGTCATGGCAGAGCTGGTGTCCGGGTTCGAGGACGCGCGAACCCGACTGGATTCGATGAAGTAGTAGATGACACGTGCGTGTGGCCTCGGCCGAGTTTCGGCCGAGGGCACACGTCGTTCAGCCGGCGAGGTCGTCCGGTCCGACGGTGTCCGACAACCATTCTCCGCGGCTGAGGGCGCCGTCGTCGCGGCGGCGTGCGATCACGAAAATGACCAGGGCGGCAGCGAGGACAACTGCGAGAACGCGCGAAGGCGTCAGGTTCGGGTTCTTCATACCTGTAATTTTGCCGGAAGAACGGGCGCGATGGTGAGCCAGCGGAGCAAAATCACGTGTTTCGAAATTACTGCGCTTCGGACGCATGGAGACTGGCGATCCGCTCGCGCAGGCCACCGAAGTGCACATCGAGAGTGTGCGCCGCCTCGACTGCATCACCCGTACGGATCGCGTCGAGAATCGCACGGTGCTTCGACGCGATGTCGATCAGTGGCGTATCCGAATGCCCGATGGCCTGCTGTATCTCGCTGTACACCTGCCAGAAGACGTCCATCAACTGACCGAGGACCTGGTTGTCCAGCGGGGAGTACAGGCGGGAGTGGAAGGTCGCGTCGATGTCGGAGAAGTTCTTCCCGGCTGCGGCACGGACCTCCATGCCGGTGACGAGTTCGTCGAGGTCGGCGTGGTCGGCCGACGTCATCTCGGCCATCGCCGCACCGATCAGTCCGGTCTCGAGTGCCTGACGAATGTCGACCAGTTCCATCGCCTCGTGCCCGGTGCCCTGCAAGGACAACCGGCCACGGAAGGTCAGGCCGTCGGCGAGAGCGTCGAAGTTGCTAGGGGCGACGAACATTCCGAAGCCGTGACGGATCTCGACGACACCCAAGGCCTGCAGAACCTTGAGCGCCTCCCGGAGCGTGTTTCGGCCGATACCCAATTCCTCGGACAGTTCGGCCTCGGTGGGCATCGGGTCGCCGGGGGAGAGCCTGCGTTCGAGGATCAAGTTCATGATGTCCGTCTGAAGTGCGCGCATGCGGTTTTGCGCGCTGAAACGAGCGCCCTGTGTGCCACTCCGGACAGACATCGATTCCCCTTTTCTGATACGAACGTCCTTCATCCTATGTCCGGTCATCCGCTCCATTGGTCAACCCACGTCAACGGTGCGTTGCAGGAGGCTGGGCGCCGCACCCATCAGTTTGGCCGTGTACGCATCGGACGGGCTGTCGAATACTTCCTCGGCCGTTCCCTGCTCGACGATCCGTCCGGCGTTCATGACGACGATGGTGTCGGAGACGTACCGCACCGTCTGTATGTCGTGCGAGATGAACACCATGCCGAGCCCCAACCGAGCCTTGATGTCGCTGAGCAGATTCAGGATCTGCGCTCGCACCGAGACGTCGAGCGCCGACGTCGGCTCGTCGGCCACGATGACGTCAGGTTCGAGCGCGAGTGCACGCGCGATCGCGACACGTTGCCGCTGACCGCCGGAGATCTGGCTCGGGATGACTTCGAGTGCAGATTGGGGGAGCCCGACCAAACCGACCAGCTCGCGAACTCGGGCGGTTCGGCTCGCGCGGTTGCCGATGCCGTGGACGTCGAGTGGATCGGTGAGGATGTCGGCCACCGTCATTCGGGGATTGAGCGCGGTAGCCGGATCCTGGAAGACGATCGAGATCGCTCGGCCGAACTCCTTGCGCACGCCGGCCGACCGGGTCAGAGCGCTTCGGCCGCGAAAGACCACGTCGCCCGACGTCGGCTTCTGCAGTCCGACCATGACTTTGGCCAGAGTGGACTTGCCACAACCCGACTCGCCCACGATGCCGATCGTCGTCCCTCGTCGTACGTCGATACTGACATCGTTGACCGCGTGAACCGTGCCCGGTTTGAACAGTGATCCCGAACGGGTCTTGTGGACGACGTGAATGTTCTTCAGTTCCAGGATGGGTGCTTCAGCTGTAGTCATCGCACGCTCTCCAATTCCGATTCTGTACGTACGGGAGTCGCGGACTGGTTGGCGAACCAATGCTCGGTCCCGTCGACCCGGACCATCTCCGGCTTTCGGAGGGGGTCGGAGTCCGGGCGAGTGGAACGCTCGGCGAAACGGTCACCCGGCGCGAAGTTTCCGGGCGAGGGAACAGTTCCCTGAATCTGATGCAGCCGCGGCGCTTCGTCCTCGATCGAGAGAACGGCCCCGAGAAGGCCCTGGGTGTATTCGTGGCGGGGATCGACGAGCAGATCACTCGTGGGCGCCGACTCGACGACCTGACCGGCGTACATCACCGTGATCTTGTGAGCGAGTGAAGCAACGAGTGCAAGATCGTGGCTCACGAAAACCATGGCAAACCCCAGCTTTTCCCGAAGATCGTTGAGCAAGTCCACGACCTGGGCCTGGACGGTGACGTCGAGAGCGGTGGTGGGCTCGTCCGCGACGATCAACCGCGGACTGCGGGTGAGCGACATGGCGATCAGAACGCGCTGACGCTGACCACCGGAAAGCTCGTGTGGGTAGCTGGAGAGAGTGCGCACCGGATCGAGTCCGACGAGTTCGAGCAGTTCCTCGGCTGTGCGGGTACCGCCGCGCTTCGTTAGCTGCTTGAACTGCGCGCGGATCAGCATCGCCGGATTCAGTGAACTCAGCGCATCCTGGTAGATCATGGCCATGTCGTGCCCGCGCAGCTTGTTTCGCTCCCGGTTGTTCAGCTCGAGGACGTTGACTCCGTCGAACAGGATCTCGCCGGTCACCACTGCCGTCTTGGGTAGCAGACCCATGATCGCCAGCGAGGTGAGCGACTTTCCGCAACCGGACTCGCCGACGAGTGCCATCGTCTCGTTCGGGCGGACGGTGAAGCTCACGTTGTCGACAATCGCCGTGTCTCCGTAGCGTTCCGGGAACCGGATCGTGAGATTGCGGACCTCGAGGAGTGGCGCGGCATCGCCCTCGTACACAAGACGATCGGAGCGGGACCGCTCGGTTTCCGCCAGGATCTTCAGGTGCGTTTCGAGAGGAGTCGGCTCGGCGGCCGGCTCGAGAACATCTTTCACGACGCTCGGATCGGCGAAGTCGTCTATCAACTCCGGAGTGTCGGTGACCGATGCGGCTTCGTCCTCCAGAATGAGCTCGTTGGAGGTCTCCTCCGCTGCAGCGGTCTGCGCTGCTTGGAGCGCGGAGGGCGTCTTCTTGGTCTTCTTCAGACTCGGATCGGCCATCGCGTCCGTCAGGCCCTCGGCGAGCACGTTGAGGGAGAGCACCGTCAGCAGAATGAGCAGGCCGGGGAACACCGTTGCCCACCAACCACCGAGGAGGACCATGTTCTTGCCGTCCGCGATCACCGATCCCCACGACGGGTCCGGGGGACGCACACCGGCGCCGATGAACGACAGGCTGGCTTCCAGCACGATGGCGTCGGCGACCATGACAGTGCAGAAGACGAGAACGGGCGCAGCACAGTTGGCTACGACGTGCTTGACGACGATGTGTGAAGTTCTTGCGCCGATGACCTTTTCGGCCGCGACGTAGTCCTCGCCGTACTGAGCGAGAACGTTTGCGCGAACGACGCGAGCCACCATCGGTGTGTAGAGGAACGCGATAGTGACGATCAGAACCGGGATCGAACCACCGAAGGCCGCGACGAGTACGGCAGCGAGCGCAATGCCCGGGAACGCCATGACCACGTCGAGCACACGCATGATGGTCTCGTCGACGCCTTTTCGGCTCGTTGCGGCCACCGATCCGATGAGAGCGCCGGCGCACAGTGCGAGGAAGGTGGAACCGAGACCGATGGTCAGCGACCAGCGTCCGCCGTAGAGCAAGCGGCTGAACAGATCTCGACCGAGACTGTCCTGACCGAACCAGTGCTCGGCGCTGGGGCCCGCGGTACCCACCGCCTGTTCGAGCGGGGTGTACTGCGTGATCAGCGGCGCGAAGAGGCAGGCGAGCACGATGATCGCGAGAACCGCCATCGACAGCCAGGCCGAGAGGGGGAAGCGAGAAAAGGTGATGCCGGGTCGCGAAAGCTTCTCGGTGAGTTTTCTTCTCATCATGCTGCGCTCCGAAGTCGTGGATTGACGAGCAGGTAGAGGATGTCGACGGCGAGGTTGACGACGACGAAGCCGACCGCGATGACGATGACAACACCCTGAACGACTGCGGGGTCACCGTTGGTGACGCCGTTGATCATGAGCTGACCCATGCCGGGCAGGCCGAAGATCTGCTCGATGACCACAGCGCCACCGAGGAGATAACCGACTCGTAGACCCAGGACGGTGAGCGGGTTGATCAGTGCGTTACGCAACACATTCCGTCCGATCACCACGTGATAGGGCAGGCCGCTGCCGATCGCGGTCCGGACGTAGTCTTTGTCCAACTCCTCGACCATCGACGTGCGGATGATGCGCGTGAGTTGTGCTGCGACGGGCAGTGACAGGGACAGTGCCGGGAGCGCCATGTACCAGAGCCAGTCGCTGACGGAGTCGCTCGGATTGACGTAGCCACCGGTGGGGAACCATCCGAGTTGAACAGCCAGATACTGAATCATCAGCAGTGCCAACCAGAATGACGGTGCCGCCACACCACCGAGGGAGATCACTCGGATGACCTGATCCGGCCAACGATCGCGGAACAGTGCGCTGGTGACGCCGAAGATCAGCGAGAGCACGATGGCGATCACCAGACCGAGAACCGTGAGCTGAATGGTCAGTGGCAGAGCGGTGGAGATCGAATCCAACACCGGGGTACCGGAAATCAGACTGTCACCCATGTTGCCGCTGACCAGATCGGTCACGAAGTGAACGTATTGCAGCGGAAGCGGATCGAGCAGTCCGTTCTCTTCCTTGAACTGCTGCAACTGTTCCGCAGTCGGGTTGCCACCGTTGAACGCCGCGGTTGCGGGATCGGTGGGCGCGAACTGCATCACGATGAAGACGAACGCGATGATGCCGAGGATCAGGGGGATCAGTATCAGTAATCGCCTGATCAGCATGGGGAGGACTCTTGCCATCGGGGGATCTCTCAGTTGTGGGAAACGGCCGAGCGGGCGGGTATCAGGCCGGCTTCGCCTGAAGCAGGTTGACGCCGGGGTACGGCAGCGGAGTGACGTCGGCGATCTTCTTCGGATCCCACGCAGTCAGGAGTTCCTGATGGAGAACCGGGTAGTAGACAGCATTTTCGGCGATCTGGTTCAGGTACGACTGCACGAGGGTGCTGCGCTTTGCCGGGTCGGTCTCGCGGGTGGCTTCGTCCATGGTGGCGTAGATCTTCTGCGCTTCGGGGGTGTCGTCCCACTTGGCGTAGGTCTTCGTCCACAAGCCGCCCTTGCTGTACGTGTAGCGGACGAGAAGGTCGACGTCGCTGCCGAATGCCTGCGGGTTGGACGTACCGGCGGCGATCTGGAACTTCTGGCCGCTGTTGAGCTTGCTCACCATGGCGCTGGTGTCCTGCGGTTCGAGCGTCGTGTTGAATCCGACTGCGTCCCAAGACTCTTTGATGGTCGGCAAGCAGTCGGCCAGCCAGCTGACGTTGGTGGAGAGCAGTGTCAGGTCGAGGCCACTGACGCCGGCGGCAGCGAGGAGTGAGCGGGCCTTGTCCGGATCGTACGAGTAGACGGTGGACGCTCGCGCGTAGTCGGGGTTGCGCTCGTACAGGTAGCTCGTGGCCGGTGCTGCCTTGCCGCCGAGGGCGATCTCGATCATCTTCGGGGTGTTGATCGCGTAGAACATCGCCTGGCGAACACGAACGTCGTCGAACGGTGCCTGAGTGGTGTCGAAGAGCAGGTACATGAGGTTCATGCCCGGGTTGCCCTCGACGGTGCGCCCACCGGAGGTCAGAGTGGGGACGTTGGCGACGGGGATGTTGTCGGCGAGTTGTGCACCGGCATTGTTGCCCGAGACGCGCGCGATGCGTGAGGAGGTGTCGACGATGGAGAGCCAGTTCATGGTCGCGAAGTTGGCCGGACGCGGCCCGTTGTACGCCTCGAAGGCCTCGAAAGCTGTGTTGCTCTTGGGGGTGTGGCTCTTGAGCTTGTACGGACCGGAACCGACGACCAGCGCTCCGGACTTGGCCTCGTCCCAGTGGCCGTCGAAGACGTGCTTGGGCATGATCTTGGCGATCGAGAGACGCTGTGCGGCAGCGCTGAACGGGTAGTTGAAGTTCAGGGTCACCGTTTGGTCGTCGACCTTGGTGACGGACTGCAGCCAGGAGGAGAAGAAGGAGCGGATCAGTACGTTCTGCTGTGGATCGAGGATGCGATCGAAGGTGAAGACGACGTCGTCCGAGGTGACCGGAGTGCCGTCGTGCCAGGTTGCTCCCTCGCGGATTTTCATGGTCCAGTTCGAGGCAGTGGCGTCGGTCGGGACGGCCTGTGCGAGCGCCGCATACGTCTCACCGGTGCCTGGATCGTTTTCGAGCAGTCCCTCGTAGACGTGGTTGACCGCTGCCATGAGGAAACCGGATGCAGTCTGCATCGGGTCGAAGCTCTGGTCGTTGCCGTATCCGATGGCGGTGGTCAGATCGCCGGTGCTCGCAGAACCGCCGACAACCGAGGTCGACGACGGCCCGCCGCCACAGGCCGCGAGAGTCGCGGTGATACCTGCTGCAGCTCCCAGTAGCCCGGTGTACCGGAACAGGTCTCGGCGGGTGAACGCGGAGCTCAGCGGTCGTTCGTTCTTCAAGGCGGCCTCCAAGGCGGGGAGCGGGACATCAAGGGAGTGGATAGGGGATGTCCTATGTTCGACGTCCGATGTTGCGTAACTTACATTGTGGATCAGAAAGCGTCTAGAGAATCTTCGGAACTGGCGGCGCCGAACTTCGACGTTTCGCCGGTTTCGAGCCAAAAATAGTGCGCTCACCTGCATAGATGAAGACTGTGTTACCGGCGTCGAATTGACGAGCGATGACGCTGGCCGTATAACATAGGACATCCCTCATCCAATCTTTGGAGACTTCATGACCCGATACAAAGTCGGTGTGGTCGGTTGCGGATTCTTCGGTAGTTCCCTCGCTCGCGAGCTGGCTGCCCATCCACGTTTCGAACTGACGATGCTGTGCGACCGTGACTTCGAGCGGGCCAAGGACGTCGCCGCAGAGTTCTCGGCGACCCCGACAGACGATCACGACGCGGTGGCCGCTCACCCGGAGTTGGCCCTCGTTGTCGTCGCGACGCCCAATCACGCGCACGCCGAACCTGCCATCGCGGCGCTCGAACACGGCAAGGCAGTTTTTGTCGAGAAGCCACTCGCCGTCGAACTGGTCGATGCGCAGAACATGATCGCGAGCGCTGACGCGAGCGGTTCGCCGTTGATGGTCGGGCACATCATGCGGATGATGCCGGGTGTACGACGTCTGGCGGACCTGCTGGCGTCGGGGGAGCTCGGCGAGGTCGCTGCGATCGAAACGTCTCGCTCACGCTGGATCGACACCGACGGCGCAGATCCACAGTGGTGGAAGCTCGACAAGAGCCGAACGGGTGGAGAACTGACTCACGAGATTCACGAACTGGACCTGATGTGCTGGCTCGGCGGCGAGGTGACTGCCGTGTCGAGCATCGCCACCGCGGACGACGGCTTCCGCAACACAGTGGTGTCGTTCGCCGGCGGCGCGATCGGCAGACACACCATCTCGACGCGTTCACACACTTCGTCGTGGCAGCTGACCGTCGATGCCACCGAAGGTTCGGTCCACGCGGACTTCCACACCGGCCGGGTCAGCCGAGTGCGCGGGGGACAGGTCGTAGAGTCGTGGCCGATCTTCGACGTCGACGCCGAGAACCAATCGTTGATCGACGCTGCGAGCAGGACGCAGAAGTACAACTCGGGCAACGGAGGATCCTCGCTGTGGATGCAGGCTGCGATTCGTCACGAAATCGACGAGATGGCAGCAGTTCTCGACGGCAAGGCTGATCCCGACTCGCCGTTGACGTACGCACGTGAACGCGCACTCGTCGTCGCCGAACAGGTGCGACTCGGTGGCGGCGAACCGGCAGTGCTCTCGGGAAGTGCCAAGTGACGGTGCGTGTAGCCGTCATCGGTAGCGGCGGAATCGCGCGGGACCACGTCAGCGCCTTGGCGCGCATCCCGTCGGTCGAAGTCGCCTACGTATTCGGCAGTGACTTGGACCGGGCCGCATCGGTTGCGGCGTTGGCGCCGGGCGCGAAGGCCAGTACCGATCTGGCGAAGATTCTCGCCGACCCGAGCGTGCAGGCGGTCAACGTCGTCGGGGCCACTCCCGACCACGCACCCGTGACGATAGCCGCGGGCCGCGCGGGAAAGCATGTGCACGTGGAGAAGCCGGCCGCGCTGACAGTCGCGGACTTCGACGCCATGGTCGAGGCCACCGAAGGTGGCGGCACCTCACTGATGGTCGGACAGACCGTACGATTCCAGCCGTCGATCACCTCGATCGGAAACTCGGTTGCACAAGGTGTCATCGGCGACCCCCGGTTGATCCATCTCAGTTGGTACACCGGCCATGTCTGGCCAGGGGGCTGGCGAGGCTGGCAACACGACAAGGAACGTTCGGGTGGTCACCCCGTTCACAACGGAACCCACGCACTCGATCTGGTGACGTGGCTGATCGGTCGTCGTCCGACCCGTGTGTTCGCTCGTAGTTTCCCCACCTTCGCGGCGGGGATGCCCGTGCACGACAGCTTCCATCTGACCGTTCGCTTCGAGGACGGATCGCTGGCTCTGATCGAATTGGCCTACGCGCTAACACAATCGGGAAAGATGGTGCGTCGGATCGTGGTGTCGGGGACTTCCGGCACGCTCGCGCACGACACCGGCGACGACCCGGGACTGATGACGGACACGACCAACGCGCCGCCGTCGTCGATCGAGGACGCGATGTCGCATCAGATGCGTCACTGGATCGCCACTCTCGACGGTTCCGCGAGCCCGATAGTCGAGAACTGGCAGGTGCGTGCAGCTCTCGCGACTGCCATCGCTGCCCAGCAATCGCTCGACACCGGCCGCGCTGTCTCGATCGGAGAAAACCAATGACCGGCACCGGTTCGATCCGCGTCGGATTTGTCAGCGGCGTCAGGCATGCCGGCTCCTATGCGGACCTGTTGCGATCCGATCCTCGAGTGAGCCTGGTCGGGGCCTCCGACGAATCCTCGGTCCCCGATTGGATTCGTGAGGACGGGATCGCGATGGCAAAGGCCGCAGACATCGAGTGGATCGACGAACTCGGCGAGTTGCTCGACCCCGAACGGATTGACCTGGCGATCATCTGCAGTGAGCCGACCAGGCATGCGCGGCTTGCGATTGCCGCATTGAACGCCGGACTCGACGTCCTGGTGGACAAGCCGGTGGGCGTCGACGAGGCGGAGGCCGCGGCGGTTCAGCAAGCCGCACGGTCGAACGGGCGAATCTGCACGGTGGTGAACCGCACTCATTCACCTGCGCTCCGGCGACTGCGCCGATGGATCGACGCCGGAAATCTCGGACTGCCGCGCCACGTCGACATCGAGTTCCTCGCAAGCGGAACACATTTCGCGACGTCTGTCGAGCGTCCCGAACTGGTGGTGGATCCCGCGCTTTCCGGCGGGGGAGAAGTAGTGAACTTCGCCGGTTACGCCGCCGACTACCTCCGATACCTCACCGGCCTGGACGTCACCGAGGTGTACGCCGAGACGAGCACACTCTACGGCGGGGCCCACCAGCAGTTCGGAGTCGAAGACACGGCGTTGATCTCGCTCGCCCTGGAAAACGGCGTCACCGCGACGGTGACCGTCGGAAGAATCCCCGCAGCACCGGGTTTCGGCGCGAATACCGCGACGGTTCGCGTCCTCGGATCCCACGGATACGCGAGTTCCGACGACGACAAACCCGCGGTGACCCACTTCGCGGCCTCGGGAGACGTGACCGCACTACCCATCGGCGGCTTCGGTTCGGACAACGCGGTGTCGAGCTTTCTCTCTCACGTGCTCGATCGACTTCCCACACGGACCGAACCCGACTACACCGTGGCAGACGCCCGCGCGTCGATGCGCGTGATCGATGCTGCCTATCTGTCCGCCTCGAGCGGTCAGCCGGTCTCCGTTTCTCCCTGACAGCCGCACCCACAACTCAATCCGACAACCAACATATGGAGACCCCATGAGCACGGAAACCACCACCTTCAGCGGAATCGTCCCGCCGATCGTCACACCACTGACGCTCGAGGGCGAGGTCGACACCACGTCGCTCGAACGCCTGCTCTCACTGCAGATCGAAGCCGGAGTCGACGGCTTGTTCGTCCTCGGTTCCTCGGGTGAGGTCGGTTACCTCACCGACGCTCAGCGCGCCCAGGTGGTGCAGACGGCCATCGGTCACGTCGGCGGCCAGGTACCGGTCCTCGTCGGAGTGAACGACATGACCACCAACCGGGTCATCGCCGTCGCCGAGCAGGCGCGCGAGGCTGGTGCGGATGCCATCGTCGCGACGGCGCCGTTCTACGCGATCACCGATGCAGCCGAGACGGCAACGCATTTCCGCTCCATCCACGCCGCAGTGGATCTTCCGTTGTTCGCCTACGACGTCCCGGTTCGTGTCCACAGCAAGCTCAGCCCGGCAATGCTGGTCGAGCTCGGTCGCGAGGGAGTCCTCGCCGGTGTGAAGGATTCGAGCGGCGACGACGTCAGTTTCCGTATGTTGCTCCGTCAGTCGGCCGGGCTCGAAAACTTCGCCGTCTTCACCGGGCACGAGGTAGTCGTCGACGGATGCCTGCTGATGGGTGCTTCGGGCGCAGTGCCCGGCCTGGCCAACGTGGACCCGCACGGCTACGTACGACTGTGGCGCGCTGCGCAGGCAGGAGACTGGGCCGCAGCGAAGGCCGAGCAGGATCGACTCACCGATCTGTTCTCCATCGTCGAGGCGCCGACACCGGGTCGCGTCAGTGCCGGTGCCGCGGGTCTGGGCGCGTTCAAGACGGCTCTGGCCCTGCGCGGCGTCATCACCGGCAACACGATGTGCGCGCCGATGCTCTCGCTCGACGAGTCCGAGACCGCAACGATCAAGGTCGTTCTGGAACAGGCCGGGCTCCTCTGACATGACATCTGGGCAGAAGCGATGGATCGGTATCGACATCGGCGGCACCAAAGTGGCTGCCGCGGTGGTGACGTCCGACGGAGACGTGATCGACACCGTTCGTGCGGCAACACCGACGGCGGGTAGGGAAGCCGTTCTCGGGACCGCTACCGCGTTGATCGACCGTCTGAGGGCGAATCACACGGTAGCCGGAATCGGAGTCGGTGCACCGGGAATCATCGATCGGGTGCGTGGCCGCGTCGTCTTCGCCTCCGACATTCTGTCCGGATGGAGTGGCGCCGAGGTTCGCGGAGAACTCGAGGCACACTCAGGCCTACCGGTGACGGTGGACAACGACGTGCGCGCGATGGCCCACGGCGAGAACATGATCGGCGCCGGACGCGGTCGAACCTCTGCACTGTTCGTCTCGATCGGTACCGGAATCGGTGGCGCGTTGACCGTGGGCGGTCAGCTGTACCACGGTGCCCACGGAACAGCCGGCGAACTCGCGCATCTGTTGGTTCCGGTTTCCGGGGCGATAGGTTGCGGTTGCGGCAGAACCGATCACCTCGAGGCAGTCGCGTCTGGCCCGGCGATGGCAGCCGAGTACGCAGCGCGGGCGGGTGTGCCCACTCAACCGTTACAGGCAGTGGTGGCGCTCATGCACTCGGGCGATCCGATCGCCCGTGCCGTGGTCTCCGACGCAGGTACTCTGCTGGGCCGCGTCCTGGCCGGCGTCGCCACCGCATTCGATCCCGAGGTGATCGTCATCGGCGGCGGTGCAGCCCAGATCGGAGCCGACCTCCTGTCGCCGCTGACCTCCGCTTTCCGGGTGGAAGCGATGGGCCCCATTGCCGAAACTGCCATTCTTCCTGCTCGTTTGGGCACCGATGCGCCGCTCGTCGGCGCTGCGCTCCTGGCCGCCGCAACACGAATCGAGGTAACACCGTGACTGTCGAAGAATTGCTCACGATCATCAGCGGGAAGCTGATCGTGTCCTGTCAGGCCGGACACGGCCATGCCCTGCGCGACACCGGGACCATCGAGAGGATGGCCCGCGCCGCGGTCGACGGCGGAGCAGTGGCGATCCGCTGCGGCGGTGTGGGCGGAACCCCGGATGTCGAAGCAGTCGTGTCGGCAGTGAAGGTACCGGTGATCGGTTTGACGAAGATCGGCTCGGAGGGCGTGTTCATCACGCCGACAAGGGAATCAGCCCTCGAAGTCGTGGATTCGGGTGCGCAGATCGTGGCTGCCGACGCCACGCTGCGGCCTCGTCCGGACGGGCTGACCTTTGCCGACACCGTCGACGCGGTCCATGATCGCGGCGGCCTCGTCATGGCCGACTGTGGAACACTCGAGGACGGCGTCGCTGCCGCCGCGGCGGGCGCCGACGTCATCTCCAGCACACTGGCGGGATACACCGAGAACAGCCGACGGCTGGCCGGCCCGGACCTGGAACTGATCTCGGAACTGCGGCAGGCACTTCCAGATGCAGTCCTCATTGCCGAGGGGCGATACCACAGCCCGGAGGATGCGGCACGCGCCATCGCCCTGGGTGCAGACTCGGTGGTTGTCGGAACCGCAATCACGGATCCGGCGTTCATCACGTCGAAATTCGCAGCCGCAGTATCGGGCGCCGAAAGGTCGAGGGTGTGACCCCGACGTCGAAGGCTTTGAAGTCCAGGACTGCTGAACGGATTCGACTGGAGACTTTGCTCGTAGACTCCTCGACGCCGATACGGTGGGTCTTCACCGGCGACAGCATCACTCAGGGATTGACGCACACCGACGGTCATCGAAGTTACGTCGAACACTGCGCCGAGCGCGTCCGTGGTGAACTTTCCTTGTTCAACCACGTCCTTGTCAACACCGGGGTGAGCGGCAATCGATCCTCCGATGTGCGTGCGGGTTTCGCACACCGCATCGAAGTGTTCGAACCCTCGGTGGTGTTGATCATGCTCGGTACGAATGACGCACTGGATGACGAAGAAGGACTGGAGCGGTTTCGAGACGACCTCTCGGACATGATTTTCCGGACGCGAGCGATCGGTGCGGTGCCGATCCTGCAGACGCCGCCACCGATCGACGTCGAGAATGCGCCCACCAGAGCGGGATTGGTTCAGTACGTCGAGGTCGTGCGGCAGGTTGCCGCCTCGACGCGCGTTGTGTTCGTCGACCACTACGCGCAGTGGACGGCCCATTCTCCCGATGGTCCACCGCCGGCTCTCCTGGCTGACGCATTCCATCCGAACGAACAAGGGCACTACGTGCTCGCGGACGCCGTGCTCCGCGAGTTGTCGATCGCGGATACCGAAGTTCCCGTTGTACCGCAGGTGATGTCGTGATACTTCGTGGACAAATTCTGCGTGGACAATTGGTGACCGGTGGTCGATTGCTCTCGGACGGGATTGTCGAGATCTCCGGTGATCGTGTGGTGTGGGCAGGACCCGCGTCGCAGCGAACCGACCCGTTACCCGAACGGCCAGCTGCGGGTACAACGATCATCCCGGGGTTGGTAGACGTTCACTGCCACGGCGCCGGCGGATTCGGTTTCCCCGAGGCAGACGAGTTCGGATCCACCGTGGCTGCCGATCACCACCGGACGAACGGCACGACCTCGGTGATCGGCTCGCTCGTCTCCGCGCCGCCGCAGATCCTGCGCAGTCGCATCGAGCTCCTGGCAGGACTGGTGGACGAGGGTACGCTGGCCGGAATTCACCTGGAAGGTCCATTCCTGTCGGTACTCCGTTGTGGCGCCCAGGATCCCGACAGCATTCTCGACGGCGACCCGGCTCTGCTCGAGTCGCTGCTCGAAGCCGGCCGCGGGCACATCCGCTCGATGACGATCGCTCCGGAGACAGCACACTTCGGCGAACTTGCCTCATTGCTGGAGCGTCACGGTGCCGTCGTGAGTATCGGACACACCGATGCGTCCAACCCGATTGCGACACGTTCGATCGCACACTCGGCGCATGCACCGCTCAGTGCCACTCACCTGTTCAACGGTATGGCTCCGATGCATCACCGTGCTCCCGGCGCAGTGGCGGCATGTCTTGCCGCGGCTGCGAAAGGACAGATGGTGGTCGAGTTGGTCGGGGACGGAGTACATCTCGCCGACGAGACGGTGGCGACGGTGTTCGATCTTGTCGGTCCGCATCAGATCGCGTTGGTCTCCGACGCGATGGCTGCCGCCGGAATGCCCGACGGCCGTTACCCACTCGGGCCTCTCGACGTAGACGTGATCGATGGCGTGGCGCGATTGGCCGGCCAGGGGGAAACGGCCATTGCCGGCGGGACGAGTCGGTTGATGGACATAGTCCGCCGGGCTGTTAATCACGCCGGCGTCGATCTGCTTTCGGCTGTCATCGCAGCGACGGCAACGCCTGCTTCGCTGATGGGGCTGGCCGGAATGGTCGGCGATCTCGTGCCGGGTTGCCGCGCCGATCTGATCGTCACCGGTCCAGAACTCGAAACCCGCGCCGTCATGACCGCTGGGAACTGGCTCATGAACTACACCGAAAGCTGAGGAATCAACCGATGGAAATTGTCATTGTCGACAGTGCGGAGGCGGCCGGCACCGTTGTTGCCGACATCTTCGAACACGCGGTGCATTCAGGTGCACGGACTTTGGGCCTGGCGACAGGATCTTCACCGCTCTCGGTGTACCGCGAACTCGCGCGCCGTCACCGCGAGGAAGGGTTGAGTTTTGCCGGCGTGCAGGCGTTCCTGTTGGACGAATACGTCGGCCTGCCGGAAGGCCACCCTGAGTCGTATGCCCAGGTTATCCGAACGGAGCTGGTGAATCACCTGGACCTGGACGCGGCAAGGGTATTCAGCCCCGACGGAACCGCGCCGGATCCATTTGCCGCCGCGGCGGCCTACGACCGGGCGATTGCGTCGAATGGTCCGGTGGACGTTCAACTTCTGGGCATCGGCGGCAACGGTCATATCGGTTTCAACGAACCGACGTCCTCACTGAATTCGAGGACCAGGGTCAAGACGCTGACGGAACAGACTCGAACCGACAACGCCCGGTTCTTCGAGAGTCCGGGCGACGTACCACGGCACGTGATCACCCAGGGACTCGGAACTATCTGCGAAGCAAAGCATCTGGTGATGATCGCGACCGGCGAGCACAAGGCCGCTGCGATTGCCGCTGCCGTCGAGGGGCCGCTGGCCGCGGTGTGCCCGGCATCGGTCCTCCAACTGCATCCACACGCGACGGTGGTGATCGACGATGCAGCGGCATCACAGCTTCGGCTCACCGAGTTCTACAAAACGGTGTCTGCGCACAAACCGCTTGCTCAGCACTACTGAGATATCGGGCTAGACGGGCTCTCGCGTCTTCTCGAGGCCGAGTGCCATTTCGGGAGTGAGTAATTGGAAGTCGGATTCTCCACGCCGTCGGATCCACACCGGATCGGAGGTGTTCCAGCGTTCGGCGCTCTGCGTTCGAGTGACCACCTTGAACGTCGCCGTTCTCGGGAACTCACTGCACACTCGGATCAAGGTCGGCTTCTGCTTCGGCCCGAGTTCCGGCCGGGAATCGATGTATTCGGCTACGGCTGCCGGGTCGAAGTTGTCAACGTCGCCGACCGGAATCACCGACGCCATGACGCGGTCGCCGACGTCGCTGTCGGGGACTGCGTACACGGACACCTGCGCGAAGCCCGGGTAACCGACCAGGGAGCGTTCGATGGGTGCGGCACCGATGTTCTCGCCGTCCACTCGCAGCCAACCGGAACTGCGTCCCGCGAAGTAGACGTAACCGTCGACGTCGGTGTACGCCAGATCGCCACTCCAGTACTGGCCGTTGCGCATTCGCTCGGCGTCGGCTTCCGGGTTCTTGTAGTACCCGGCGAATGTGCCTGGGCCGGTGACATTGACCAGTTCACCAGTTGCCTCGTCGGCGTTGGTGATCCGGCCGTCGGCATCGAAGACTGCTGGCGGGCATGGCGCTCCGGTGTCGGGATCGAGGATCTTGACGCCGTCCGGGAGCAGTCCGAGGGCGCCTGGCCGGGGAACCGGTGCCGCGGAGATCGAAATGCCGCCCTCGGTGGAACCGAACCCGTCGATGACGCGAGCGTCGAAGCGCCGGACGAAGGTGGCGACGGCGGGCGCCGAACCCTCGTTGCCGTACATGATCTTCAAGGTGTTGTCCCGCTCGTTCGGCACCTCGGGGGTGGAAGCGATGAAGGACAACGGCTTTCCGACGTAGTTGGAGTACGTGATTCCGTACTTGTGAACGTCGGGTAGAAAACCCGAAGCGGAGAACTTGCGTCGCATGGCAATTCCCGCACGAGCGTGCAGCGCGACCGTCCACGCCGCCATCATCGCGTTGGAATGGAACATGGGCATCGCCATGTAGACGACGTCGTCGGCGCCGAGCCCGAAACGATCGGCAAGCATGACCCCGGGAGAGGCCAACTTGTGGTGCGTGCACCGAACCGCTTTGGGATCACCGCTGGTTCCGGAAGTGAAGATGAGCATCAACAGATCGTCGGGCTGCGCCGTCGATGCGTAGGCCGGCGTATCGGCGAAGGGCGCCAACAATTCCGCCCAGGCCGGAGAATCCACGTTGATCACCCGGACGTCGCCGAGATCGACGTCGTCGAGTAGATGTGCCTGGTTGTTCTCGGTGAAGATGACCTGGCAGTCGGAGAGCGCAATGTCTCGCGCCAATGCCGGGCCGCGCCTGGTCGTGTTCAGCCCGGCGGCGACCGAACCCGAGAACGATGCCGCTCCGAGCAGCAGCGAGAACTCGGGGACGTTCTCCATCAGAAGTCCGAAATGCCTGGGGCGCGTTCGATCGAGCAGCGTGTCCAGCAGCGCTGCTCGATCGAACGAGCCTTGAACGTGCTCGCGCCAGGTGATGACCTGGTCCTCGAAACGGATACCGCGGTCGTCGATCTCGCTGACTCCGAGGAGTAGATCGGAAACAGTGGGGCTCTGACTCATAGCTGCATCATCATCGATTCGTCTCGGACCAGGTCATGGATTTCCACTCGGTGGGACGCACTCAGGCAGGGACTGCGGCAAGTTCCTTGCCCAGTGCGCGAAGCTGATCTGTTGCGTTGCCGAGCAGGAACTCGTGATGCTTGGCCGCGAGGAAGTAGCGGTGAACAGGATGGTCCTCGTCCAGACCGACACCGCCGTGAACGTGAACAGCGGTGTGCCCGACGCGGTGTCCCGCATCTGCAGCCCAGAACTTGGCCGTCTGTACAGCGCCGTCGGAAGGAAGTCCTTCGCTCAGACGCCACGCGGCAGCCCACAGAGTCAGACGGACACCCTTGACGTCGATGTATCCGTCTGCGAGGCGCTGGGCCACGGCCTGGAAACTACCGATCGGTCGACCGAACTGCACACGCTCGGTGGCATATTCGGCGGTCAGCTTCAACGCTTGATCGAGCACTCCGTACTGGTAGGCGGTCGAACCGAGCTGAATTCGCTCGACGATCCACGCCGCGATGTCCGATCCCTGGGCAACCGAGCCGAGAACACGATCGGCCGGGATCTGCACCGAATCGAATTCGACGAGACCCGCGCTCGAGAAATCTGTGGTCGATTGCCTGGTAATGCTCACGCCCGCGTCCGACGGTTCGACGAGGAAGACCGCGACGCCGTCCTCGGTGATGGCGGGGACGAGGAACAGATCTGCGAGCGGTGCACTGTCGACGGTGATCTTGGCTCCGTCGATGCGCCAACCTTCGGCGGTCTTCTCGGCACGCGTGACGGGGTGGGCCGGGTCGTCGTTGTATTCCTCGGCGAGGGCCGCGGTGAGTATCTTCTCGCCGGCGGCGGCGGCGCTCGCCCATTCGTCTCGCTGCTTGTCCGAGCCGAATTCCGCTATCGCTGCGGCGGACCCGACGATGGACGTCAGGAACGGAACGGCTGAAACACCGCGTCCGAGTTCGGCCAGGATGCTGCACTGCTCGAGGACCCCGAATCCGTCTCCGCCGACCGACTCCGGAAGGGCCGCACCGAGGACGCCGGCCGAGGCCAGAGCGTTCCACAAGATGGCGTCGAAGCGGTCTTCCGCGGCGTCGAGTTCACGAAGGCGATCGTTGGTGACCAGTTCGGTGACTACGGATCGTGTCAGGCCGGACAGGTCCTGCTGGGCCTCGGTAAGGGTGAATTCCATGATCGTGGGTCCTTATCGCTTCGATGCGGGAAGCCGCAGAGCTGTCATTCCGATGATGTCGCGTTGCACTTCGTTGGTACCGCCGCCGAACGTCAGGATCAGCGAAGAACGATGCATACGTTCGATGCGGCCGCGCAGAAGGGCTCCGGGGGAGTTCTGCCTGATCGTGGCGGAGGATCCGAGGATTTCCATCAGCAAGCGGTAAGCCTCGGTGGCGAATTCGGTACCGAACACCTTGTTGGCGGACGCAGCTTCGGGGCCGGGAGCGTGATCGGTTGCGGAGGCGATTTCCCAGTTCATCAACTTCAGGTACTCGGCTTTGGCATGCACGCGAGCCAGATTGATCTGCACCCATTCCTGGTCGATCATGCGTCGGCCGTCGGGCAGCTTGGTGTTCTGTGCCCACTCACGGACCTCACGCTGCGCGGTCAGAATCGGTCCGGCCGAGGTGAGGGCAACGCGCTCGTGGTTGAGCTGATTGGTGATCAGTGCCCAGCCGCCGTGTTCCTGACCCACGATCGACGACGCCGGGACCCGCACGTCCTGGTAGTAGGTGGCGCTGGTGTCGGGGCCGGCCATGGTGTGAACCGGTGTGTAGGAGAAGCCTTCTGCCGTGGTGGGGACGATCAGCATGCTGATTCCCTTGTGCTTCTTGGCTTCCGGATCGGTGCGGCACGCCAACCACACGTAATCGGCGTACTGGATCAGGCTGGTCCACATCTTCTGCCCGTTGATGACGTAATCGTCACCGTCACGGACCGCCGACGTGCGCAGAGAGGCCAGGTCGGTGCCGGCCTCGGGCTCGGAGTAGCCGATCGCGAAGTGGAGCTCACCGCGAGAGATCTTGGGCAGGAAGAAGGCCTTCTGCTCGTCCGTACCGAAATGCATGATTGTCGGCGCTACCGAATTGATCGTCAGGAACGGCACCGGTGCACCGGCGATGGCGGCTTCGTCGGTGAAGATCAGCTGGTCCATCGCGGAGCGTTCCTGTCCGCCGTACTCTTTCGGCCAACCCAGGGTGAGCCAGCCGTCCTGGCCCATCTGCGCGACGACTTCGCGGTACACATTGCCTTCGCCGTACTCACCCGTCGTGGCGGCGAGCGCTTCACGCCGCTCGGGAGTCATCAGTTGTGCGAAGTAGGCACGCAACTCCTCCTGGAGCTGTTGCTGCTCAGGGGTGTAGGTGATGTGCATGGTTACCTCTCCGTAGAGATACGAATCAAAGCGTCAACCATTCGATTGACACAGGTTCTATCGATGCGTACATCGGCGACAAGGGACGCTCTCGCCGTCGCCGGCGGATCGTTCGACGTCCGTTCTCGGTACTTTTTCGAATCATTGCACACGACTGAAACAGGTTCTAGTGTTATCGCCAGGAACGGTGTGCGGCACAGCCCTGCGGCACTCGTTTCGTATCCGTGTTCGTGTGAGCAGTTGTGAGTAGAGAAGAGGAATCGCCATGGAGGTCAGGGTTGATCTGGACCGTTGCGAGGCAAACGGTGTGTGCGTCGGGATCGCGCCCGATATTTTCGACCTCGACGACAACGAGGAGCTCGTGATCAGTTCTGTGCGCCCACCGGAGGATCGCTGGGAGGATGTCCGTTCCGCGATCGCTCAGTGCCCGCGCGCGGCACTGACCGAACATCCGTGACGATGGTTGCCCAAAACAAGAACACGTTCTAAAGTTGCGAACTCGTGGGTCACGGCAATCGAGCCGGGTAACTCGACACACGACCGCAGAGAACCGGGAGAGCGCTTCGATGAATGCTGTGAACAGCCCAGAAACCAGTCTCGAAGGCAAGGTCGCCATCGTGACCGGTGCCGGATCGGGGCTTGGAAAGTTCGAGGCCATCGGTCTGGCGAAGGCCGGTGCTTCGTTGGTCGTCAACGATCTGGCCCCGAACGAGGCCGTCGAAGCGACGCTCGAGGAAATCCGTGGTCTCGGTGCCAAGGTCGAATTCGTGGCAGGCAACGTCGGTGAGCGTTCTACTGCCGACGCACTGATGGAAGCAGCGCAGGGTCAGTTCGGCAGTGTCGACATCGTCGTCAACAATGCAGGGGTCGTACGCGACCGGATGCTGTTCAACATGTCCGACGAAGACTGGGATCTCGTACTCGAAGTGCACCTTCGCGGCCATTTCCTCTTGTGCCGCAACGCCGCTGCCTACTGGCGGGCGAAATCCAAGGAAGCCGGGGCGCCGGTGTACGGGCGCATCGTCAACACTTCTTCGGAGGCGGGTCTCCTCGGACCGGAAGGGCAGCCCAACTACGGCGCTGCAAAAGCCGGAATCACGGCGCTGACGTTGTCGGCCGCACGTGGGCTCTCGCGCTACGGCGTACGGGCCAACGCGATCTGCCCGCGGGCACGGACGTCGATGACCGAAGGCGTGTTCGGCGACGCGCCGGCCGACGGCATGGATCCGCTCTCGCCCGAGCACGTGGCTTCGCTCGTCTCGTACCTGGCATCACCAGCGGCTGACGCCGTCAACGGTCAGGTATTCGTGGTGTACGGACCGATGGTTGCGCTGATGGCGGCGCCCGTCGTCGAGCAGAGGTTCGACGCAGAGGGAGATTCCTGGTCGCCGGAAACGCTGTCCGCAGTGATGGGTGACTACTTCGCAGGCCGTGACCCGGCAAAGATGTTCTCGGCATCGGCGGCCTTGAGGGCGCTGGGCTGAACGGTGCTCGCGACACGTAGAACCGTTGTTCGCACTCAGACGGTCTGCGTGTCCACTTCCTGGTAGAAATAGCGTGTTCACGAGTCGGTGGGCGCGGCAGCTTGCCTGCGTTCTGTAACGAGACCAACGGTCTCGAAAAAACTGGACTGTGTTCCAATTTTGCATTCCTGCGAACGATGCGATATTCGATCGGCGTGCCCAGTCAAGGCTCTCGCATGGCTGATTTTCGAACCTGGCGCCGAAAGGCGCCGATCATTCAAAAGTATTAATTTCCAGGATATTTCGGCGAAAATCACATCGAAAAGGGATGCTTCCCATGTCTCCGATCTTCCGGTTTCGGATCGGCGCCGTGAGGCTACTCCTTAGAGTTGGACACTTGTTTTTGACAGGTGAACACGTTCTAGTTAATATGACCTGAGTCACAAGCTGTCGGGGGCTGGACTATGAGAACAGACAGTACTGCGGCAACCAAGGACGAGGAGGGCGAATGGTAGACCTCGTCGAGGTGCCATTACGAGCGGTCGGTGGCTTCTTTCAGATGTCCGCCCAAACCTTGAGGGCAGTCTTCTCCCGCCCTTTCCAGCGGCAAGAGTTCATCGATCAGGCCTGGTTCGTGGCCCGAGTCTCGATGGTGCCGACGGTGCTGGTCGCAATCCCGTTCACGGTGCTGGTCAGCTTCACCATCAACATTCTCTTGCGCGAGATCGGTGCAGCCGACCTCAGTGGTGCCGGAGCTGCCCTCGGCACCGTCACACAGGTCGGCCCCATCGTCACAGTGCTGATCGTCGCCGGCGCCGGCGCAACCGCCATCTGCGCGGATCTTTCGGCCCGAACCATCCGCGAAGAGATCGACGCCATGAAGGTGCTCGGGATCAATCCCATCCACCGGTTGGTCGTTCCCCGAGTGCTCGCGTCGACAGGTGTGGCGCTGCTTCTCAACGGACTGGTCTGCACCATCGGCATCCTCGGCGGTTTCGTCTTCTCCGTGTTCATCCAGGACGTGAACCCCGGCGCGTTCGTCAACGGCATCACACTGCTCACCGGATTCGGTGAGCTCATGCTCTCCATGGTCAAAGCAGGGCTGTTCGGCATGATCGCCGGCCTGGTTGCGGCCTACCTCGGACTCAACGTCAAAGGCGGCGCCAAGAGCGTCGGTGACGCGGTCAACCAGACCGTCGTGTTCGCGTTCATGGCGCTCTTCGTCGTCAACGTGCTCATCACGACCATCGGTATCAAGTTGACGGCCGGATGAGGCCCACGGCAGTCGGAGAGATCGAAGTGGACAGAACGACAAACGACAGACGGGAGGAGATCTGATGGCGTTGGCCGCAGCGGGACGCTTCCCGCGCACACGTCGACAGATCGGCTCGATCTCTCGCAGTATCGACAGCATCGGTGATCAAGCGCTGTTCTTCGCGAAGGCTCTCGGTCACGCTCCCAAGGCGCTGATGCGCTATCCACGTGAAACTCTGCGACTGATCGCCGAGATCAGCATGGGCACCGGTGCGCTCGCCGTCATCGGTGGCACCGTCGTGATCGTCGGATTCCTGACGCTGTTCACCGGTGGCACCATCGCCGTTCAGGGTTACAGCTCGCTGGGCAACATCGGCGTCGAAGCACTGACGGGCTTCTTCGCCGCCTTCATCAACGTTCGCATCGCAGCGCCGGTCATCGCCGGAATCGGCCTCGCCGCGACCATCGGCGCCGGCTCCACCGCGCAGCTCGGTGCGATGCGCGTCTCCGAAGAGATCGACGCGCTGGAGACGATGGCGATCCCGTCGATTCCGTATCTGGTCAGCACCCGCGTCATGGCCGGCATGATCGCGATCATCCCGCTGTACTCACTGGCGGTCATCGCGTCGTTCGTCGCCAGCCGCTTTGCGACGGTGTTCCTCTACAACCAGTCCGGCGGCGTGTACGACCACTACTTCACGACCTTCCTGATACCCACGGACATACTGTGGTCGTTCGCCCAGGCGATAGTCATGGCGCTGGCCGTCATGCTCATCCACACCTACTACGGCTTCAACGCAACCGGTGGCCCGGTCGGCGTCGGTGTCGCGGTGGGTAACGCAGTGCGCGCCTCGTTGATCGCGGTCGTCACGGTCACCCTGCTCATCTCACTCGCCATCTACGGCGGGTCCGGCAACTTCAACCTGTCGGGATAGGCGGGCAAGCGATGACCGTACCCAGATGGCACAAGAAGTTGGCCGCAGCCGGCCTGGTCCTCGGACTCGTGGCGATCGTCGCCGTTGCTCTCACCATGTTCTCGGGTGGGTTCACCAAGAGCACGCCCATCACCGTGACGTCCACGCGTGCCGGCCTGGTCATGGAACCGAATGCGAAGGTGAAGCTGCGCGGAGTGCAGGTCGGCCGCGTCGAATCGATCTCCCTCGTCGGGGACCAGGCAAACCTGAAGTTGGCGATGGATCCGGGCCAGATGTCGAAGATTCCGTCGAACGCCCGGGTGGAGATCAAGACCACCACGGTGTTCGGTGCGAAGTACGTCAACATCGTGATTCCCGACGATCCGTCGACCCAGTCGATCCAGGAGGGTGCTGTCATCGCTTCGGACAGCGTCACCGTCGAGTTCAACAGTGTCTTCGAACATCTTTCGGACGTACTCGCGAAGATCGAACCGGAAAAGCTCAACGCCACACTCGGCGCGATCTCCACCGCACTCAACGGGCGCGGCGAGTCGCTGGGTGAGGTTCTCGAGCTCGGTGACACCTATCTGAAGAAGATGAATCCGGTTCTGCCGCAGCTCCAGGAAGACTTGGTCGGCGCCGCCGATGTCACCAATCTGTACGCCGACGTGGCACCGGATCTGATGCGCATTCTCGACAATGCCACCGCGACAAGCGGATCGATCGTGGCGGAGCAGGCAAACCTCGACTTGCTGTTGCTCAACGTCACCGGCCTCGCGGACACCGGCAACGCGTTGTTGACCGACAACGAGCAGAACCTGACCACCGCCCTCGACATTCTGACCGCGACGACGACCCTGCTCGACAAGTACTCGTCAGGTCTGACGTGCTTCATCGTCGGGTTGAACGACGGCCGGATCAAGTTCGAGCCACTGGCAGGCACCGGTGACAAAGCGGCACTGATGCTGAGTGCGAGCTTCATGTACGGCGCCGAGGCGTACCAGAATCCGCAATCTCTCCCCAAGGTCGCGGCCTCCGGCGGACCCAATTGTTATGGTCTGCCCGAATTCGATCCGAAGGTCGACGGGCATGCACCGTTCGCAGTCACCAACACCGGCAATGTGCCCTTCGTTCCCAACACCGAACTGCGCGTTACCGTGCCGACCATTTTCCAGTATCTCTTCGGTGACTCCTACGAGCAGGAAGACGGGAAGTGATGAGACCGACCACGGTCAAGCTGCTGATTTTCACCGTCGTCATGGCGGTCATCTTCGCCGGACTGGCGATCGTCTTCAGTCAGGTGCGCTTCAGCAGCAGCAACGGATTTCACGCCACCTTCTCGGACGTCTCGGGACTCAAGTCCGGCGACAAGGTCCGCATCGCCGGTGTTCCGGTCGGGTCGGTCACCGGAGTGTCCATCGGTGACTCCAACCAGGCCGAGGTCGAGTTCGACGTCGACACCAAGTACTCGCTGATGAAGAGCACCAAAGCGACTGTGCGCTACGAGAACCTGGTGGGCGATCGCTACATGGAACTGCTCGAGGGCGCCGGTTCCACCGAGATGCTTCCGTCGGGAGGATCCATTCCGGTCGATCAGACGTCGCCCGCTCTCGATCTGGATCTGCTGCTCGGCGGATTCAAGCCGCTGCTTCGTTCGCTCGACCCGCAGCAGGTCAACGACCTCTCCGGGGCCCTGCTGCAGGTACTCCAGGGCCAGGGCGGAACGCTGGTTTCGTTGCTGGGAAACACCAGTTCGTTCACCAGAACGTTGGCGGACCGAGACCAGCTGATCGGGGACGTCATCACCAATCTCAACGACGTACTCGGCACCATCAACGACAAGGGCGATCAGTTCTCCACCACGATCGATCAGCTCCAGCAGTTGGTCAGTGGATTGGCGAAGGACAGTGGCCCGATCGGTAATTCGATCACCGAGATCGCCGGTGCCACGGGAGATCTCGCGTCGTTGCTGCAGGCGACACGTCCGGACATCCAGACGCTGATCGGGGAGACCAACCGAACGATGACGCAGCTGGACCTGGGCAAGGACGACATCAACACCGCTCTCGATCGTCTGCCGTCCGACTACCGGAAGCTGATCCGAGTGGGCACGTACGGAGCGTTCTTCCAGTTCTATCTGTGCGCCAACACTTTCAAGTTCTCCGGACCCGACGGGACGACGATCATCTTGCCCACGGCAGTTCAGGACACGGGAAGGTGCGCAAAAGTCTCATGACCCCAACCCGTGAACGTAATCCGGTACAGATCGGTGTCATCGGTCTCGTCCTGGCGGTGGCAACCGTCGGTGCCGCGCTTCAATACGATCAACTCCAGTTCATCAACGGTGGCATTCGCTACTCGGCGTACTTCCAAGATGCCGGCGGCCTGGTCACCGGCGACGACGTGACCATGGCCGGCGTGAAGGTCGGCAAGGTCAGCGACGTCGAACTCGACGACCAGAAGGTGTTGGTCACCTTCACCGTTCAGGACGGTGTCGCCCTGGGCGAGCAGACAGCGGCTGATATCAAGACCAACACGGTTCTCGGGCGAAAGTCGTTGGCGGTACGGCCGGAAGGATCCGGACTGTTGCGGACGGACACGCCGATTCCGGTCGAACGCACCAACTCCCCGTACTCGCTCAACGACGCTCTGGGTGACCTCGGGACGACGGTGTCCGAACTCGACACGGAACAGATCAACGATTCGCTCAACGCGATCTCGGACACGCTGGCCGATACTCCGCCCGAACTGCGCACCGCGTTGGACGGAATGACGCGGCTTTCGCAGAGCATCAACTCACGCGACGAGAGCCTGCTCCAATTGCTCTCGCGGGCCGAAGATGTCACCAAGATCCTCTCCGACAGAAGCGGTCAGATCGATTCGTTGCTGGTCGACGGCAACAAGCTGTTTGCCGAACTGAGCTTGCGGCGTGACGCGATCAGCGAACTGATCGTCAACACCGGCGCAGTCTCACGTCAACTGTCAGCGCTGGTGCAGGAGAACGAGGCTCAGATGGGGCCGACCCTCGAGAAGCTGAATTCGGTCGCCGAGGTTCTCCAGCAGAACAAGGACAACATCGCGGGAGCGCTCGACGGACTCGGACCGTACATCACCGCGCTCGGTGAGACCGTGGCCAGCGGCCCGTTCTTCGACGCCTTCATCATCAACATTCTGCCGAGCAACTGGTGGAAGACCCTGGTGGACACCAGCGTCGCGCCCGAGCAGGTTCCGGGCGACCTGGAAGACTTCTTCCCCGGTATTCCACCGACGATCAGGGGGCCGGGAGAATGACCGAGACCATGACTTCACAGGATCCACAGGGCTCCACCAACCCACGCAAGAAGTGGGTGCTGATCGGAGCGGGTGTGCTGGTCGCGCTGCTCGTCGCCGGTGCGGCCTACCTCTTCATCCCTGGCCTGGGCAAGACCAAGATCTCCGCGCACTTCGTCTCGACCACCGGTCTCTACGAGGGCGATGTCGTGCGAGTGCTCGGTGTCAACGTCGGCAAGGTGACCAAGATCGAACCGCGTGATCGGGACACCTACGTCGAGATGAAGATCGATTCGAGCGTCGACGTTCCGGCAGATGCCAAGGCGCTCATCGTTGCTCAAAGCCTCGTGTCCGCACGCTTCGTGCAATTGACCCCCGTGTACTCCGGCGGGGAACAGATGCCCAACGGCGGCGAGATCCCGATCGAGCGCACCGCCGTTCCGGTGGAGTGGGACGAGATCAAGACCGAACTGACCAAACTGTCGGACGCACTCGGACCGGAGGGTCTGGACGATCAGGGTTCCCTCGGTCGATTCATCGACACCGTGGGAACGAACCTCGACGGTAACGGTGAGTCGATTCGGTCGACGCTGCGCGAACTCTCGGCCACGATGCACACGCTGTCCGAAGGCCGGACCGATTTGTTCTCCACCATTCGGAACCTGCAGGCGTTTGTCACTGCGTTGTCCTCGAGCAACGAGCAGATCGTGCAGTTCAGCGGTCACCTCGCTTCGGTGACAAGCGTTCTCGCAAGCAGTTCCGACGAGTTGGGTACCGCCCTCAGTGATCTCGACCTGGCCGTCGGCGACGTCCAGCGGTTCGTCAAGGACAACAGCGAGGGACTGAGCGAATCGGTTGCGCGTCTCGCCGATGCCACTCAGGTACTGACTGACAAGCGCCCGGAGATCGAGCAGGTTCTGCACTCCGGACCGACGTCGCTTGCCAACTTCTATCAGATCTACAAGCCGGCTCAGGGCAGTATGACCGGCGCAATTGCACTGAGTAACTTCAAGAATCCGATCCAGTGGATCTGTGGTTCCATCGAAGGTATCGAGAGTGGTAACTCCCAGAACAGTGCCGACCTGTGTAAGCAGTACCTCGGGCCGGTGCTCAGCACGATGATCGGCAACTACCCCGGATTCCTGTTCAACCCGGTCGCGGGTGTGCAGGCTTTCCCGGATCAGATCGTCTACACCGAGCCGGGATTGGAAGCGGCAAGTCAGAATCAGCCGGAAACCGTCGCAGGACCGATGTCGGGTGCTCCCATGACGAGTGTTCCCAAGGATCTCGCCGAACTCTTCAACATGGGCGGAGGGAACTGATGCGGGTAGCTCGCAAGACCACGGTTGCGGTGTTGGCCACGGCAGTGGCTCTCGGCGCCAGCGGTTGTGAATGGAACGGTCTCAACTCGGTGCCGATGCCAGGCACTCAAGGCCGGGGCGAAGGCGCATACGAGGTTCAGATCGAGATGCCGAACGTGACTACGCTGTCGCAGAATTCGCCCGTCCGGGTGGATGACGTGGCAGTGGGAAGCGTTTCGAACATCGAGGTTCAAGGCTGGCACGCTCTGGTGACGGTGTCGCTGAATCCCGAGGTTCAGTTGCCGGCCAACGCGACGGCAAAAATCGGTCAGACCAGCTTGCTCGGCTCTCAGCACATCGAGTTGGCGCCGCCGGTAGGGGAGGAGCCCGAGGGCCGACTCGAAGCCGGTGACCTGATTCCGATCGAGCGGGCGGGCGCTTACCCGACGACGGAACAGACGCTGTCGTCGCTGTCGGTGGTACTGAACGGCGGCGGTCTCGCTCAGGTTCAGGACATCACGAAGGAACTCAACGCCGCTCTCGGTGGGCGTGAAGATTCGGTTCGCGACCTCCTGCCTCAGCTCGATCAGCTGGTCGGCAGTCTGGACAAGCAACGGGGCGACATCGTTTCGGCGATGGAGGGACTCGATCGACTGTCCTCGACGGTCCAGGCCCAGCACGACACCCTGAACAAAGCACTCGAAGGTATTCCGCCGGCACTCGAGGTTCTTGTCGCTCAGCGTCAGGACATCACCAACGCCTTGACCTCCCTCGGTGGTCTCAGCGAGGTGGCCAGTCGCGTCATCCAGGAGAGCGGTGACGATTTCGCGACCAACGTTCGCGCGCTGTCGCCGACTCTGAAAGCGTTGGCGGATTCGGGCAACGCTCTCACGCAGGTTCTCGGAGTCCTCTTGACGTTCCCGTTCCCACAGAACGGAATCGACAACGTCATTCGCGGTGACTACGCCAACCTGGCCATGACCATCGACATCTCGCTGCCCCGACTGGACGCGAACTTCCTCACCGGAACTCCGTTGGCCGGAACGCTCTCCGGACCGGAAGGCGTGTTGGGTAAGCAGGCCGGGCTGGCCGGACAGACAGGCAACCCGTTGAGCGATCCGCTCAAGCCTGCCGCACCGCCCGCACAGGCCCCTGCCGGACAGGCTCCCGCAGGACAGGCTCCGGCAGCGGATCCGAATACCATTCAGATTCCGGGACTTCCGCCGATCAACATTCCAGGACTTCCTCAGGGGGCACCGGCACCATGATGCTCACAAAGTTCGTCCGCATCCAGCTCATCATCTTCGCCGTCTTGACGGTCGTCGGTTTGATAGTGATGGCCACTCAGTACGTGCGTGTTCCCGCTATGGTCGGTATCGGCCGATACGACGTCACCGTCGAATTGCCCGCCACCGGTGGGCTGTACAAGAACTCGAACGTCACCTACCGCGGTCAGACCATCGGCGTCGTGAACGCGGTGGAGTTGTCGGAAACGGGCGTGAATGCGCGTCTGTCTCTCGAGAGCGGCGTCAAGGTGCCCTCGGACGTCGACGCTGCGGTCAAGAGTGTGTCGGCGATCGGCGAGCAGTTCGTCGATCTGATTCCGCACACCGACAGCTCCGGAGCGATCGTGGTCGACGGGCATCTGGAAAACGGATCGGTGATTCCCGAAGACCGAACCAGCATTCCGCAGGATGTCGGCGCGATGCTCGATCAGGCAGATCTGTTGCTGCAGAGCATTTCCGACACCAAGCTCAAGACCGTCATCGACGAATCCTTCAAGGCGTTCAACGGTGCCGGCCCGGATCTGCAGAAGCTGATCGACTCGGCTCGGCTGTTCGTCGAAGAGGCGAACAACAACTCCGACGCGACCAAGACCCTGATCGAGCAGGCCGGTCCACTCCTGGACACCCAGGTGGTCAGCAGCGACGCCATCCGTTCCTGGACAAGCAATCTGGTGACGTTCACCGATCAGCTCCGAGCCAGCGACCCTGATCTGCGTGCCGTCATCCAGAAGGGGCCGGCGGCAGCGGCGGAGGCGAATGCTCTTCTGCAAGACATGCAGCCGACATTGCCGATTCTTCTGGCGAACCTCGTGTCCGTCGGACAGGTCGGCGTGATCTACAACAACGCGATCGAGCAGATTCTGGTCATCTACCCGCCGCTGGCCGCGGCGCTGGTCACGGTGGCAGGCTCCGGCCCGGCTGCGGATGGTGCACTGGTGGACTTCCACATGGAGGTCAACGACCCGCCGCCGTGCACTACAGGATTCCTGCCCGCAGAGCAGTGGCGCAGTCCGAAGGACGAATCACCGATCGAGACGCCGTCGGATCTCTTCTGCCAGGTTGCCCAGGATTCGCCGATCGCCGTGCGCGGCGCGAGAAACCTTCCCTGCGAGGAGTATCCGGGACGTCGTGCGCCGACGGTCGAACAGTGCCGTTCCGGCTACGTACCGATGGGCACGAACCCGCAATCCGGGCCTCCGGAACCGATTACCGCGACCCCGAGCTCGTACACGTCGACGCCTTCGGTCTCGGCTCGTCGGTACGATCCGATTACAGGCACGTACATCGGGCCGGACGGAAGGACGTACTCGCAACCGAACCTCGGTGGCGGCGACGTCAGTCTCGAACAGTTCATGAAGGGTCAGCAGGGTTGATGACAGACGAAGATCCACAGGCCGGGCAGCGGGTGCGCCGTCGCGCGTCCCGCAGCGCCGGACCCACGGGTGCGGATGCAGACGCTGCCGCGGTAGTAGTGCCCACCGAAAAGAAGTCGGCCGAACAGAAGCCAGCCGAGCAGAAGGCGGCTGAGCAGAAGGTGGCTGAGCAGAAGGCGGCGGCGCCAGTTGCTTTGGGCAAGCCCGATACTCCACCTGAGAAGGTCGTCAGCGGTGATCAGGTCACGACCGAGGCTGAGCCGACCGGTACCGCCGAAACCCCCGCAGAAACTGCTGTGGACACCCCTGTTCGTTCGAAGCCCAAGGCCGGGTTGGTAGTCGGGATCGCCATTGCTTCGGTGATCGCTGTTGCTCTTGCGGCCCTGACGGTGTTTCTTCTCGTCGACCGGAACAAGGCGTCCAATGCCGACGAGGACCGAGCCCGCTACGTGGCCGGTGCCCGGACCACCGCACTGAATCTGACGACACTGCACGCGGATACAGCGGCTGCCGACCTCGACAAGTTCCTCGCCGGCACCACCGACGAGTTCAAGTCGCAGTTCGACGGACGCAAGGATTCGTTTGTCAACGTCCTCGGGCAGGCCGGAGTTCAGACCGACGGCGAGGTGCTCGAAGCCGGGTTCGAGAAATCCGACGGCGATTGCGGGACTTCATTGGTCGCGGTGCGTGCGATGCAGAAGAACGGCGACGAAGCGCCCGCTGAACGCAACTACCGACTCCGAATCACCATGTGCGACGTCGACGGGCAATTGCGTGCCTCGAATGTGGAGTTTGTGCCATGACCCCAGAAGTGAACCCCGAGACGTCCAAGCAAGTTTCGCCGAAGCCGAAGCGCGCCTCACCGCTCGCCATCATCCTGTGCGTCATCAGTGCAGTGGCCATCGCGTTGGCGGCAGTGTCGGCGTATCTCTACTTCGGTCCGGACGGAACGCGTGACACCGCAGCGATCGATCAGACCAGAGACGAAGTGGCACAGGCCTCTTCCGATCAGGCGGTAGCGATGTTCCAGTACGACTACAACAACGTCGACCAGCAGTTGCATGCAGCCACAGACGGTTTGACGGGCGATTTTCAAGGCACGTTCACCAACCTGATCGAGTCGGTGATCATTCCGGGAGCCAAGGAAAAGTCGCTGACCGTTCAGGTCGTCGTCCAGGGCGCCGCGGTTCTCGACGCCGAGGCAGACAGCGCGACGACGATGCTGTTCCTCAATCAGATCACGACGTCTTCGGAATCGCCCGAAGCCGTTGCCAGTGGCAGTCGCGTGAAGATGAGTCTGGAGAAGCAGGACGGGCGTTGGCTCGTGAACAACGTCCAACCCTTCTGATCAAACACACGAAGGCTGGAGTCGGGTACGAAAGAGGCTGGGGCCGCGGAGATTCACTCTCCGCGGCCTCAGCCTTTGTGCACTGTCCTCAGTGGTCTTGGGCTTCGGCCGGGGCGATCAGCGCCGGGCCTGCGGCACCGCCGTGTGCGAGCGCGTCGAGGAACGAGCGCGCCCAGCGGTCGACGTCGTGCGTCAGGACCTGACGACGTAGCGCACGCATGTGGCGCCGGCCGTCCTCGCGCGGTTGATTGAGGGCCTTCTCCATCGAATCCTTGACGTCGTCGAGGTCGTGAGGATTGCACAGGAATGCCTGGCGGAGTTCTGCTGCGGCACCGGTGAATTCGCTGAGCAGCAATGCACCACCCAGATCACTGCGGCAGGCGACGTATTCCTTCGCGACGAGGTTCATGCCGTCACGCAGCGGCGTGACGAGCATGAGATCGGCGGCGACGAAGAACGCGACCAGTTCGTCGCGTGGGATCGGCCGATGGATGTAATGGACGACGGGGCGGCCGACTTCGCTGAACTCGCCGTTGATCCGGGAGACCTTCTGCTCGATGTCTCCGCGCATCTGTACGTAGCTTTCGACGCGTTCGCGGCTCGGGGTCGCCAGCTGCACCATGACGGTGTCGGCGGGATCGATGCGCTTCTCCATGAGAAGTTCGTGGAGCGCAGCGAGCCTGACGTCGATGCCTTTGGTGTAGTCGAGGCGGTCGACGCCCAGCATGATGTGCTTGGGGTTTCCGAGTTCTTTGCGAATCTGCTTGGCGCGGTCTCGAATTGCCTTGGTGCGCGAGAGCTCGTCGAGCTTGCCGGAGTCGATGGAGATAGGGAAGGCGCCGACGCGGACGCTACGGAAACCTACTTGCACCACACCGAGTTTGGAGCGGACGCCGACGGTTCCACGTGAAGTCTGTTGCCCGGCAAGGCGTCTGGCCAGGTACAGGAAGTTCTGTGCGCCACCCGGAAGGTGGAAGCCGATGAGGTCGGCGCCGAGGAGGCCTTCGACGATCTCGGTGCGCCACGGCATCTGCATGAACAGCTCGACCGGGGGAAACGGAATGTGCAGGAAGAAGCCGATGGTCAGGTCGGGGCGCAGCATCCGCAGCATCTTCGGTACCAACTGCAGCTGGTAGTCCTGGATCCAGACTGTCGCGCCCTGTGCCGCTGCCTTGGAGGTGGCTTCGGCGAATCGCCGGTTCACCTCGACGTAGGCGTTCCACCATTCGCGGTGGTACTCGGGTTTGACGATGACGTCGTGATAGAGCGGCCAGAGGGTGGCGTTGGAGAATCCCTCGTAGTACTCGTTGATCTCCTCGGCGCTCAGCGGCACGGGGTAGAGCTCGAGCCCGTCTTCGACGATGGGGTCGAGCTCGGCGTCCGCCACCCCCGCCCAGCCCACCCACGCGCCTTGATTGCTGCGCAGGATCGGCTCGAGAGCGGTGACCAGTCCGCCGGGGCTTCGCTTCCAGCGGGTGGTGCCGTCGGGAAGCCGTTCCAAGTCGACGGGCAGGCGGTTCGCTACGACAACGAACTCAGCCTGCCCGGACACGGCTTCACCGGTCGAAGAAGCAGGTGCGCTGTCAGAAAGGGTTGAACTGGTCGAATCCGGACTGACAGGCACGTGGTTCCTTCTCGGTCGGTGAGGGAAAGATTCAGTCGAGCTTGGCGGCGGGGGAGATACCGAGCATCGAGAGCAGCATCCTGCACTCGTCGGCATCTTCCGCGTAGGCAGCGACGACGCGCTGTGCCTGACGAGCAGTTTCGTCCGCTACGGGCTCGAGGTCCTCGTCCGCGATCTCGGTTTCGACGGTCGTGTTCTCAGCCATCATGTTCCTCTCGTGCTTGCCTGCACGGCGCAAGCAATGGTTCTTACTCGCGACTCTATGAGAACTGGGCGTGTCGACGCTAGTTGCTCATGTATTAGGGTCGACTTACTTATCTCTGTACTCAACTTTATCGCTTCCATCGATGCTTGGAGTTCCATGAGTTCGACCCCCTCGAGTGTGACCGTCGACTCGGACGAGCCGGATAGTGGCAATCACAGCGGTGCTGCGATTTTGCGACGTGTCCTCGTCCGTAACCGTGGCCCGCTCGCCATCGGCACGGTTCTGGTCTGTCTGCACCAACTGACCGAGACGGCGGTGCCGATCTCCATCGGTGTGATCATCGACCGTGCGGTGGAGACTTCGGACACCACGGCCCTGATCGTCTCCATCGTCGGTCTCGCGGCTCTCTTTCTCGTTCTGACGGCCGCCTGGCGCTTCGGCGCACGCTTCATCGTCACCGCGATGCAGCAGGAGGCTCATCGCCTCCGGCTCGAGGTGGCGCACCGCGTCCTCGATCCGCGTGGGGTGCGCACCGATCTGCGTTCGGGTGAATTGCTGACAGTCTCGACATCCGATGCCGAGCAGACTTCGTGGATCGCGGACATCGTCCCGCGCGCCGCTGCGGCCCTGACAGCTGCGGTGGCGTCGGCGGTGGCGTTGGTGTGGATCGACCTCTGGCTGGGGCTGGCCGTTCTGATCGGAACGCCGGTCATTCTCGGTCTGCTGCAATTGGCGGCGCCTCTCATCACGTCGAGGGCCACCGGCCAGCAGGCGTCGATCGCTCGGGCGTCGGCGATGGCTACGGATCTGGTCAGCGGATTGCGTCCGCTGCGCGGTATCGGCGGCGAGAAGACCGCGTCGGCGCGCTACCGCACGGTCAGCCGTCAAGCGCTCGCATCGACGATCGGCACGGCCAAGGCGACCGGTATCTACACCGGCGTTGCCGCGACCATCAGTGCGTTGCTCGCGGTCGGTGTTGCGGGCTTCGCGGGATACTTCGCGTTGCAGGGCCGGATCACGGTCGGTGAACTGATCACCGTGGTGGGGCTTGCGCAGTTCATCATCGAACCGCTCGGCTTGCTTGCGTCCATTCCCGGATACTTCGCGGTGGCGCGAGCGTCGTCGGATCGACTGGCACTGGTCTTGGACGCGGAGCCACTGCGTGGCGCGGGTTCGCAGACCGAACTCGAAGGCACCGACCTGACTCTCGACAGAGTCGAGTACAAATCGCTCAAGGGCATCGACCTGCATCTGCCTGCCGGAGAACTGCTGGGCGTCGTGGCTTACCAGCCGCAGGACGCCGACGCTCTTGTCGCGGTCCTGTCCGGTCAGCTGGCGCAGGACGCGTATCGCGGAGTGGTGAGGGTTGGCGGAATCAGCCTGTCCGACATGGACTTGCGATTGGCACGTCGGACGGTGTTGGTGGAGCCGCACATCACCGATCTGTTCTCCGGGTCGCTTGCGTCGAACGTCACCGCGGGCGCCGGTGATGCCGCTGCTCTCGACATCCAGAGTGCTCTGGTGGCGTCGGCAGCGGCGGATGTCGTCGACGCACATCCGGACGGTCTCGACCTCGAAGTGACCGATCGGGGCGCCAGTTTGTCGGGAGGCCAGCGGCAACGCGTCGCCCTCGCGCGCGCCTTGGTGGCACAGGCACCCGTGATGGTCCTGCACGATCCGACGACGGCGGTGGACGCGGTTACCGAGGCATCGATCGCCGAAGGAATCGCACAACTGCGGCACGAGGGTGCCGGTGGCATCCACACGACGGTATTGATCACCAGCAGCCCCGCCTTGCTGGCCGTGACGGATCGGGTGATCGTGTTGAACGACGGAGTGATCGCCTCGACGGGCACACATTCCGAACTCTCTCGCGGCGACGCGAACTACCGAGGAGCGGTGCTGCGGTGACGGCCACGGACACGACAACCGAAATGCCGGCCGGGGAGAACGCAGAGAAGGTGACAGAGCGCGAGTTGTTGCCGATCGCGAGTGGTCGCCAGACCTGGAAGTGGTTGCGGGCGGCGCTGACCGAACACCGGATGCAGAGCCTGCTGGTCCTGATCGTCGCGGCTTCGGCGTCGGCGATGGCCTTGGTGCCGATTTACGTCTTCGGCGTCCTGGTCGACCGGGTCCGGGACAACGCGCCCACGTCGACGATCGTCGGGGTGGTCGTGATCATCGCCGCTGCCGCAATCGTGGGCGGTGTGTTCACCGGTGTGGCTGCCTATCTGATCAAGCGGCTCGGTGAGACGATCCTGGCGGATCTGCGAGAGCGGACCGTGGACCGGGCACTGCGCCTGCCGATCCAGACCGTCGAGAAGGTCGGCAAGGGCGATCTGCTCTCACGAGTTGGTGACGACGTGTCGGTGATCGCCAAGGCCGTGTCCGACGTGGTTCCCGGCATGATCGCGGCGGTTCTGCTCGTGGCTCTGAGCATGGTGACCATGCTCGGACTCGACTGGCGACTCGGTCTGGCCGGAATGGTCGCGCTGCCGATGTACGCGCTGGCGCTTAAGTGGTACCTGCCACGCTCGGCTCCTGTTTACGCAGCCGAGCGGGTAGCGATGGGCGCTCGTTCACAAGCGCTGATCAGCAGTCTCCAGGGTGCGAAGACGGTCCGCGCGTACAGCCTCGAGAAGGAACACCTCGGGCAGATCGATGCGGCGTCGGCAAAAGCGCGCGATCTGGCAGTCGGAGTGTTCGGCCTGTTCACGAGGTTCGCCGGTCGAGGTAACCGCGCCGAATTCGTGGGCCTGTCCATGATTCTCGTCGTCGGATTCCTGCTGGTCCGTGAGGACGTCGTGACAGTCGGCCAGACGACGACTGCTGCCCTGCTGTTCCACCGCCTGTTCAACCCGATCGGCTCACTGCTCTACACCTTCGACGAAGTGCAGTCGGCCGGCGCCAGCCTCGCGCGACTGGTCGGCGTCGTCGAGATCGAGGAAACGGAGCCTTCGACGGATGCAGGTTCCGTTCCGGCCGACGGTTCGCTGCGTCTGGATGACATTCGGCACAGCTACGACGGTGGTCATGAGGTTCTCCACGGAGTGAGCCTCACACTGCGAGCGGGGGAACGCGTGGCGCTCGTCGGTTCGACCGGAGCCGGAAAGACGACGCTCGCGGCGATCGCTGCCGGTTCGATCACTCCGACGTCGGGCCGGGTGTCGATCGGCGGTGTCCCGCTTGCCGACCTCGACGACCTACGACGCCACATCGCGATCGTGAGTCAGGAGGTCCATGTCTTTGCCGGACCTCTGATCGAGGATCTGAGATTGGCGGCTCCCGAATCCTCGGACGAGGACGTTGCCGCGGCACTGCGGACGGTCGGCGCGTACGAGTGGGTGGAGGCTCTCGACGAGGGAATGCTGACCGTCGTCGGCGAAGGCGGGCACGAGATGACAGCGGCGCAGGCGCAGCAGTTGGCTTTGGCGAGACTGGTGTTGGCCGATCCCGCCGTCGCCGTACTGGACGAGGCAACAGCGGAGGCGGGCAGCGCCGGAGCGCGGGAACTGGAAGCGACTGCCGACGCCGCTACGGAGGGCCGCACCACTCTGGTTGTCGCACACCGGCTTACGCAGGCTGCGGGCGCCGACCGAGTGATCGTGCTCGAACACGGACAGATCGTAGAAGAAGGCCCGCACCGCGAACTGGTGTCCGCGGGCGGGCGTTACGCACAACTGTGGGCGGCCTGGGAAGGTCGCGACTGAGGGGTTTGTACTGGATTTTGTACTGAGGGGGTCTGATCCGGCGATCAGGTGAGGTACCCGCCGCCGTGGGGGAAGAACTCGGCGGCGGTGTACTCGCTGCCGTCGTCGAGTCGGACGCGCTCGATCCGCAGTCCCTTGTTCTTGCCCGACCACGCGTCGGGGCCCGCGACGATCACCATGCCGTCGTCTTCCTGGATGAACACTCGGCCGGGGGTTCCGCCGTAGTGCCCGCGTGAGACGGACGCCTTCAGGATGCGGATGCGCTGGCCCTTGAACTCGGCGAAAGCGTTGGGGTACGGATCGGACTGTGCCCGGACGAAACGCTCGATGACCTCGGCGGGCCAGGACCAGTCGACGTGGCTGTCCTGCGGTGCGCGCTTGTGGAAGAACGTGGCCTGCGATCGGTCCTGCGGCGTCCAGTCGGTACGGCCGGACGCGATCAGATCCAGGGCGTCGAGTGTGATGGGGCCGATCATGTCGATCGTGCGGTGGAACAGATCGGTGACGGTGTCGGTCGGGCCGACCGTCGTCGATCGCTGCAGCACGATGTCGCCCGCATCGAGTTCCTCGTCCATCAGGTGCGCCGTGAGCCCGACTTCTTCTTCGCCGTTGATCAGAGCCCAGATGAGCGGGGAGAAGCCCGTGTACTTGGGCAGCAGCGAATCGTGGATGTTGAGGGTGCCGTACTTCGGTGCGTCGAAGACCTCCGCCGGCAGCCAGGTACGCCAGTTGTTGGCGACGATGATGTCGGGAGCTGCTTCGGCCAGCGCGGCTTTGAATGCGTCGTCAGGCTTGTTCGCCACGTGAACGGGTACACCGTTCTCGGCCGCCAGATCTGCAACCGAGTCCGCCCACATCTGTTCGTAGACGTGTTCGCTCTTCGGGTGTGTGATTGCCAGCACGACCTCGTGATCGGAGTCGATCAAGGCCTGCAGGGTACGGTGGCCCCAGGTTTGGTATCCGAGCGTAGCGACTCTCAACGGGGGTCCTCCTGGACGAGCATGGGCTGGGGTTGCGGTCACACGACCGCCCATCAGCTTAGGCTATCCAACCAAAATTGTTGATCACACGTACGAGGAGGAAGGCTGACATGACGGTCGCCACAATCAACGGAATCCCCATCAATTACCAGGTCAAGGGTGATGGAGATCTGGTGGTGCTCATCATGGGGACCGGCAGCCCCGGCCGCGTCTGGGATCTGCACCAGACCCCGGCGCTGGTGGCCGCCGGCTACCGAGTCTGCACCTTCGACAACCGCGGAATCGCACCGTCCGGCGAGAGCCTCGGCGGCATCACGATGCCCGACATGGTCGCAGACACCGCCGGACTGATCGAGCACCTCGGTGGCGGTCCGGCCCATGTCATCGGCACCTCGATGGGCGCCCGGGTGGCGCAGGAACTGACGCTCGCCAGGCCCGATCTGGTTCGCAAAGCAGTGTTCCTCGCCGGCCACGCCCGGATGGATCATTTCCAGCAGGTCCTGACCGAGGGCGAGCGCCAGTTGTTCGACAGTGGCGTCGCTCTGCCGGCCAAGTACCGTGCCGCAGTGACCGCGGTGATGAACCTTTCGCCGGCCACGCTGGCAGACGATCACTCGGCGCGCGACTGGATGGATATCTTCGAGTTCACCGGCGGCGCAACGTCACCGGGTGTTCGCGCACAGCTCGGTATGGACCGCGCCTTCGATCGACGGGGTGCGTACAAGTCGATCATGCGCCCGTGCCTGTCCGTCGCTTTCGCCGACGACCGCATGATCCCGCCCTACCTCTCCCGCGAGGTGGCGGACTGCATCGCGACGGCGTCGTACGAAGAGATTCCCGACGCCGGGCACTACGGCTACCTCGAGCGTCCGGAGGCCGTGAACAAGGTGCTGATCGACTTCCTGGCGAAGTAGTTTTCCGCACGCGAGAAAGGGCCTGACCTGCTAACTGCAGGTCAGGCCCTTCTCATGTTTCAGGCCAGTGCCAGGAACAGCTTCTCGAGTTCGGCCTCGGTCATCGGTTCCTGACCTTCCGCGCTGTCACCGCTCAGGCATTCACGCAGCCCGGAAGCGACGATCTTGAACCCTGCTCGGTCCAGCGCCTTGGACACGGCGGCGAGTTGCGTGACGACGTCCTTGCAGTCGCGGCCGTTCTCGATCATCGAGATGACCCCGGCAAGTTGGCCGTGGGCACGACGCAGTCTGTTCAATACGAGCGCAATGCTCTCTTCGTCGCCGGTCATGGTGGCCCCTTCTCGAGTGTTCGTGCTGCGGTCAAGGGTACCCCTGGGGGCATGTCACTGCTTGATTCAGTGTTTGATCCGACTGCGGTGTCAGATCAGCGAGTCGACGGCCGCGCGCAACTTGACGGCTGCGTCGGCTGCCACGGACTCGAGGCCGGGTTCGCCGGAAACCTGAACCATGAGAGCAGGGTTCATCGCTTCGACGAAGAACGAATTCTCGGTAGTCGTATCTTCGCGGACGACGACGTTGCACGGCAGCAGGAGGCCGATCTGACGATCCACCGAAACTGCCCGATGGGCCAACGGCGGGTTACAGGCACCCAGGATCAGGTACTTTTCCATGTCCTCGTCCAGCTTCGCCTTGAGTGTTGCCTGCATGTCGATCTCGGTCAGGATGCCGAAGCCCTGCTCGGCGAGAGCGCCACGCGTGCGGGTGACGACGTCGTCGAAGGTTCCGGTGACCTTGGTTGCGATCGCTATCGGTTCTGTGGGTGTTGTCATTGCGCACTCCTCGTCGTGGGCTGTCACTGTCGCCGGCTTTGATTTCTCTTGTCCCCATCATACCCCTGGGGGTATCAGTAGGACAGTGATGTCGGGTACACGATCAGCCATGCGAGAAGCTGATGTTCGGCAGGACGCGACGCAGCCATGCCGGCGCCCACCAGGCTGCCCGGCCGGTGAGGCGTAGGAGAACGGGCAGCAGCACCAAGCGGACGAGCACTGCGTCCAGGAGGACAGCTACGCCGAGAATGATGCCCATTTCCTTGGGTGGCAAGGGATCTGCGAGCGCAAAAGTGAAGAAGACCGCAACCATCACCGCTGCTGCCGCCGCAATGACCCGACCTGAATGCGCGAGGCCGTCCATGTGTGCGATCGCGGGGTCGCCTGTGCGTTCGTAGTGCTCCTTGGCACTCGAAAGCAGGAACACGGTGTAGTCCATCGCGATCGCAAAGATCATGGCGAAGAAGAAGACCGGACCCCACCCGTTGAGGAAACCCTGGGGGGTGAAGCCGAGTAGGCCTGCTCCGTGACCGTCCTGGAAGATCAGCTTCGCGATTCCGAATGCGGCCCCAGTGGACAGCAGGCTGACCAGCGTGCCGATCAAGGCGATCAAAGGCGCCTGGAGGGCGATCAGCAGCAACAGGAATCCGAGCGTCAGAATCACGACCACGACGATGGGAAGGTAGTCGTCGAGTGCCTGCTGAAGGTCGAGATTTTCGGCCGGAGCGCCGCCGACGAGCGCCGATTCCGGCAGTTGCGACCGAAGGTCGGCAAGGATGGTTTCCATCGCAGGATCTGACGGGTCGACGGTGGGAACTGCTTGCAGCATAACAAGATCGGACCCGTCGGCAGCTTGTTGCGCTGGGGTGACCATGGCCACGCCGTCAACGCTCATGGCAATACGTGAGGTGTCGGCTGCATCGTCGGCGGACGTGACGATCTGCAACATCCCCGGGGCGCCGTCCCCGAATTGCTGCTGCACCAGTTCATAGCCCTGGCGAACCGGGGCGTCCTCGGGAACCACGGCGATGGAGGGCATTGCCACCTTCAGTCCGAAGACCGGAACAACGAGTGCGATCAGGATGAGTAAGGCGCCGAAGCCGAATGGCCACGGGTGCTTGTGCAGCAATGATGCCCAACCTGCGAACATTGGGGAGCGGTGCTGCTGGCGCTTTGCATACGGTAGAGAACCGCCGTTGACCTTCGCGCCGATCCTGCCGAGCACGGCAGGCAACAGGGTGAGTGTTGCGGCGAGAACGAAGATCACAGCGAGCATGATTCCGACAGCCATCGTGCGTACGGCCGGGGCTGGAACGATGAGAACCGCAGACAAACTGACCAGAACTGTGAGGCCGGAAAGGACCACAGCCTTGCCGGCGGTGTCCATGGTTTGAGCCACGGCGGCCCTTGGATCCGGATCGGCTCGCAATGCATCCCGGAACCTGGCGACGAGGAAGAGTGCGTAGTCGATGCCCAGCGCGAGAGCGAACATCATCGCGAAGTTCATGGCCCACACGGAAATCGGCGTGATCTCGTTGAGGATTACAAGCCCGCCCGCCGAAGCGACCAGGCCCGCAAGCGTCAGCAGTAGTGGTAGACCCGCGGCAACCAGGGAGCCGAAGGCCAACACCATGATCGCGAGAGTGACGGGCCACGACATCATTTCGGCTTTGATCATGGCTTCGTGATTGGCCTTGTTGAAATCGCTCCACAACGCCGACGCACCCGTCGGGTACACCTCGATCGTGTCGGTGGACAAGCCCGTGAGCTTCTTGCCGAGTTCGTCTACCGCGCTGACCATCTCGTCGGTACTCGCGTTGGCGCCCGCGACCATGATGCCGGTATGTCCGTCCGGGCTGATGGTCATACCGGGCTGCGGGGCGATCACTTCGCCGAAGCGAGGGTCCGCGGAAAAGATTTCCGTTGCCGCGGCCAGGGTTTGCTGCATCGACGGATCCGTGATGGGTAGAGAATCCGAGTGAACGACCACTTGTACTGCGGCGGAGGAATTTCCACCGAAATGCTGCTCGGCCAACTCGCGAACTTGCACGGATTCGGATCCGTTTGTCTGCCAACCCGCGCCGGCCAGGGAGGTGAAGACGCTGGGTGCTGCGGCGCCGAGTGCGATCAACGCGATCAACCAGACGCCGACGACGAGGCGGGTGTGAGTCGCCATCGATCGACCGAGACGCGCAAGTATGCCGTCGGCTCGGGTGGGTGGGTCCGCGGTGACTGTTCTGGTCGCTGACATCTTCACTCCTGATACGGGTGGGGGTATTCCTGTCCGTCACCTGTATACCCCCGGGGGTATCGATCTGTCACATTCGAGGGTTCTCTATGCTGCTGGGGGCACCGTCCGATCTGAAACGGTGAAACGGATATGGGAGAGCAATCATGGACGCACGCGACTGGGACGAGCGATACCGAGCGGTGACGGAGCCATGGGGAGTCGACCCGGCGGGAACCGTCGCAACAAGAATTTCCGATCTGAGACCGGGCACCGCGATCGATCTGGCCTGCGGCGACGGCCGTCACGCGCGGTGGATGGCTGGGCAAGGTTGGTCGGTGACTGCGGTCGACTACTCGTCGGTGGCGATCGATCTGGCACGGGCGAGTGACGGGGACAAGGCTGTCGACTGGCAGGTCGGCGACGCGACCGAGTGGCAGCCGGAAGGGCTGGTCGACCTGGTGTTGGTCAGCTTTCTTCACCTCGAGGTCGACCATCTGGCCGCAACCTTGAAGCGCGTCGGGGAGTGGCTGACGCCCGGCGGACGGGTCCTCTATTTGGGGCATTCCATCGAGAACTTCCATCGTGGTGTGGGCGGTCCACCCGAACCGACCATTCTGCCCGGTATTTCCGATCTCGCTCGCGCTGCGGAGGGATCGAGGGTCTATGCCCTCGAACATGTCGTTCGGCCGCAAGACGGTAAGACAGCAATTGACGTTTTGCTCGAATTCGGTCCGTGGGAACAGGTCTGACCAGGGCGGTAGCGCACCTTCACGTTCCTGGGTAGCCTACCCTAAACTTGCGAGGGTGTTCGTCGTTCGATGAGCATGAACGACGATGATCGGATTCTTGATGTCTGACCACTCTCAGGTAGCTCACCCGGCGGTATCGGGCGGTGCCGATCTGGACGCAGCGCTCCCGGCGACGGCCGCTCAGCGTGAGGTGTGGGTTGCTCAGAACGTCGATCCGAGCAGTCCGGTCTACAACATCGGACTTGTCGTCGAGGTCGACGGCACGATCGACGTCGAGCGCGCGGCAGCGGCGATCGAGGCCAGCGTCGGACGCGTCGAAGCGCTGTTCGTGCACTTCGAGGTCGATGCCGACAACCAGCTGATCCAGGTGCCGATTCCGGATGCGCGCTGGGACGTGGAAATTCTCGACCTTCGGGCCGAGGCGGATCCCGATTCGACTGCGCAGTCGTGGATGGACACCGACATGGCTCGGGTCTTCGGTCCGGACGATCTGCTGTTCCGCCAGGTGCTTCTGCTGACCGCTGACGACCGAGTCATCTGGTATCAGCGCTATCACCACAGCGTGATCGACGGGTACGGCATCTCGCTCATCGTCGCCGACGTCGCCGAGCGATACGACGATCCGAATCTCGGGACTGCCGCGCCGCGGTGGTCACTCGACGCCGTGGTTGCAGCCGATCTGGATTACCGGAACTCTCCGCGATTCCAGACCGACCGTCAGTACTGGGTCGAACGCGTTGAATCGGGACCGGAAGCGACGCGGATTCTGCATGGGCAGGTGGATGATTCGCTGCCGCCGATCTCAGCGATACTCACGCTCGACGCTGATCGCCCGGCACAGCTCTACCGCTATGCGGCCGACGCCGGGATTCGACGAACTCGCCTGCCCATGGCCGCGCTGATCGCGTACATCGCACGAACCACCGGAAAGCACGACGTTGTCGTCTCGGTACCGATGGCCGCTCGGGTGGGGCGCGACATGCGTCGCACTCCTTCGATGGCGTCGACGATTTTGCCGCTGAGTATTCGGGTAGAACGCTCGGAAACCATCGGCCAGTTGGCAACTCGTCTCGACACCGCCCTGGTCTCGATTCTCAAGCACGGGCGGTACCGAGGTGAGGATCTCGCTCGCGACATTCGGGCGATCGATCCCGACCGTCAGGTCTTCGGCCCCGGCATCAACTCGATGATGTTCGAACACACACTCACCTTCGGCGGATGCCCGGTGCGCGTGCGTAATTCGGTAACCGGTCGAGTCAGTGACCTGGATCTGAGTGTGCGCGGTGGTCAGGACGGGGAACCGATCGAGATCGACGTCCGCGCCCCGGCCGGATTCGACAGGGAGTTGGCCGATCACACCGCCAGAATCGAACAGTTCCTCGATCGATTCGTAGCCGAGCCGCAGCTTCCGATCTCGGCACTCGACCCCATGTCGCTCGCGGAGAGAGAACTCGTGCTCCACGGGTGGAACGACACCGCAGAGCCGCAGCCCGTGACGACGGTGCCGGATTTGTTGCGCAGCAGCTTCTCTGCCGATCGGGGCGCCGTCGCCGTGGTCGACGGCGATATCCGGCTGACCTACGGCGAACTCGAAAGTCGGGTATCACAGCTCGCCGCGCACTTGATCTCTCGCGGTGTCGCGACCGAAACCGTTGTGGCGATCGGCCTTCCGAGATCCGCCGAGATGGTGGTGGGGTTGTTGGCCGTCATGTGCGTCGGCGGTGCCTTCGTTCCGCTGGATCCGTCATGGCCCGCAGAGCGCCGCGAATCGGTACTCACCGATGCCGGTGCCACACTGGTGCTCACCTCGGACGGTGTAGACGACTCCGTTCCGGTCGATCTCTCCGCGTGGGCGTACGAGGACGGGCCCTCGGACCTGTCCGAGACAATGACCTCCGACATTCGTATTCACGGTGCCCAACTCGCATACGTCATCTTCACGTCCGGTTCGACCGGACGTCCGAAGGGCGCCATGATCCGCCACGAGGCAATCTGCGCAAGGTTGCTGTGGCAACGGGAGCGGATTCTCGGGTTCGGGTCCGGCGATGCCTCCTTGTTCAAAGCCCCACTCTCGTTCGATATCTCGATCAACGAGATCCTGCTCCCGCTCGTCTCCGGCGGTCGATTGGTGATCGCGAAGCCCGAGGGGGAACGCGACCCGCAATACCTGCTCGACCTGATCGCCGGAGAATCGGTCACCTTCGTCTACCTGGTCTCGTCCATGCTCGACATACTGCTGGACCTGGCGAACGAGACCGATCAGCTCGATTCGTTGAAGCACGTGTGGTGCGGCGGTGAGGTTCTCACGCCTGAACTCTTCGACCGGTTCCGTGCCCAACTGTCCACGACGCTGTATCACGGCTACGGCCCGGCCGAAGCGACCATCGGTGTCTCCCATGTGATCTACCGAGAGGACGCGGAACGAATCGCGACCTCCATCGGGCGGCCGAACCCCAACACTCGCCTGTACGTGTTGGACGGCGACCTGCAGCCGGTTCCGATCGGCACCGGCGGCGAACTCTACGCCGCGGGCTTCCTGCTGGGACGCGGATACGTCGGCGCGTCGGCGCTGACCGCATCTCGCTTTGTCGCGGATCCCTTCGTCTCAGGTGATCTGGCCGGATCCCGGATGTACCGCACCGGTGACTTGGCCCGATGGGCCCCGGACGGCACCCTCGACTTCCTCGGACGCACGGACAATCAGGTGAAGATCCGTGGCATGCGCCTGGAACTCGAGGATGTCGAAGCCGCCGTGATTTCGCACCCCGCAGTGCGTCACGTGGCAGTTCTGGTGCGCCAAGCACCAACAGGTGCAAAGTATCTCGCCGCCTACGTGAGCGCAGCGTCGGGGACGAACCTCGCGATCGACTCACGTGAGCTTCGCGAGTGGGCTGCGAGCAAGCTGCCCGACTACATGGTCCCGACCACCGTCACCGTCCTCGACAAGTTTCCGCTCACGGCAAACGGCAAACTCGACCGTCGCGCGCTACCCGAGCCCGATCTCGCCGAACTGAGTGCACATGTCGCTGCGAGAAACGAAGTCGAACAACAGTTCTGCACGTTGATCGCGTCGGCAGTCGGCCTCGATTCGGTCGGCGTTACCGACGACTTCTTTGCACTGGGCGGCGACAGCATCGTCGCGATCGCACTCGTGACCGCGGCTCGTGCTGCCGGTTTGTCGATCAGTCCTCGCGAGGTGTTCCAACTGCGCACCGCCGAGGCTATGGCGCGTGCCCAGTCCTCCCGAGTGGCTGAGATCGTCGACCACGCGGACCAACCGATCGGCCACGTAGCCACGACGCCGATTGCCGCCAGGGTTCTCGGAGTGTCGGACGCAGTACGAACCTTCCACCAGCGTGCGCTGATTCAGACCCCGTCAGCCTTGACGTCCGAGCATGTCCAGGCGGCGCTCGACGCCCTGGTGGCGCGCCACGATGCACTTCGTGCGACGTTGACGCCCGAAGGAAGACTGCTCGTCCCGGAGACTAACGAAGTGGCTGTGGTCTTCGAGACCCGTGCACTACCGGCACCGCTCGAAGAATGCGGACCGTTGATCGTCGCCGAGACCGAGCGAGCTGTCGGCCGTCTGAATCCGGCCGACGGCACGATGGTCAGCGCTGTTCTGTTCCGCCCTGTGACCGGTCCCGGACGGCTGTTGCTTGTCATCCACCACGCGGTGGTCGACGGCGTCTCGTGGCGCATCATCCTCGAGGACCTCGCGCGCGCCGGCATCGCAGCGATGAATGGCGACGAACCCGCACTCGCTCCGGTCGGCACGTCGGTGCGAAGGTACGCCGAACTCGTCTCGGATGCGGTCGGAGCCGGGCGACTGGACTCGGAAATCGAGTTCTGGGACTCGGTGACGTCCGCACAACGGGCATCTCTCGGCCGTCGGGCACTCGACCCGGCAGTTGACCTCGCGCGCACCGCTGCAGCGCGGTCGATCACCCTACCTCCAGAACTTGCAGATCAGCTGTTGGGCAGTGTCCCACGGGCGTTCGGAGCCGATGTGAGCGAAGTGCTGGTCACCGCACTTGCCGTGGCGCTGACCCGTTGGAGCGGTGCCGGATCGGTGACGATCGACCTGGAGGGGCACGGACGCGACGAGGACATCGTTCGCGGTGACGGCGCTGCGCACGTCGACCTGACTCGTACCGTCGGATGGTTCACCACAGTGTTCCCGGTGGCGCTCGAGATCGGTACAGCCGCTCCGGATCTCGACGCGAGCGGCGAGTTGGCGGGGGTTCTCAAGAGCGTCAAGGAGCAACTTCGACGCGTCCCCAACGCCGGCTTCGGGTACGGAGCATTGCGATACCTGGGCAGCTCGGATCAGTTGGGTAGCGTCGCAGCGCCGGAGGTGGTGCTCAACTACCTGGGACGTACTGCCGCAGCGGAGGGGGACTGGTTCCCGGTGTCGATGGACGGTGCTGCCGATCCGTCCATGCCGCTGGGACACGCGTTGTCTGTCGACGTCGTAGCCGAGGACGCCGCCGGTGGACCACGACTGCGAGCCACCCTGACCTGGGCGTCGAACATCTTCCTGCGTAGCGACATCGACAGGTTTGCGCGGTTGTGGCTGGACTCGCTCGAGGCCGTGTCCGGGCTCGCAGCCTTCGGCGGAGCCACACCCTCGGACTACCCTCTGGTGGCGCTCGCTCAGGCAGACGTGGACGGGTTACCGAAGGCTGAAGAGATTCTCCCACTCACTCCGCTGCAGGAAGGGATCTACTTCCATTCGGCGTTTGCCGATCCGGGGGCCGATCAGTATGTCGTGCAACAGGTTGTGGAACTGACCGGAGCCGTGGACAGTGCGGCGTTGCGCCGCGCGCTGCAATCCGTCGTCGATCGGCATGAGGCGCTGCGCACCGGATTCTCGGTCCTGGGTGACGGCCGGGTCGTGCAGGTGGTGCACCCGAGCGCTGTCGTGGAGATGGCGGTAGTCGAGGTGGCCGGCGCCGATGTCGATGAACTGCTTTCCGCCGACCGCGCGCGCGGGTTCGGCCTGGCGCAACCGCCGCTCGTCCGTTACACGCTTGTCCGTGCCTCTTCGGAGAAGTACCTTCTGCTGCAGTCGATTCACCATGCGGTCGCAGACGGATGGTCGGTTCCGGTGATGCTGCGGGAGCTGATGGCGTCGTACAGCGTTGGCGACTCCGGCGTGGTGCTCCCGACTCCGGCGCCGTACCGCAGCTATCTCGAATGGTTGGCCGGCCACGATCACGAGGCCTCGGCAGCGGTGTGGAGAGAAGCGCTGAACTCTCCCGGGCCCGCGGTCGAACTTCCCGCGCCGAGCGCGGGCAGCAGCGGGGTCTGTGCCACCCGAGTCGAGCTGTCCGACAGTGATACTCGCGCACTGGCGATCAACGGACGCTCCCATGGCCTGACGCTGAGCACGCTCGTGCACGGCGCCTGGGGGCTGGTGCTCGGCCGAATGACCGGCCGAACAGACGTGCTGTTCGGATCGACCGTATCGGGACGCGGTGGAGACCTGCCCGGGATCGAGTCCATGGTGGGCTTGTTCATCAACACTGTGCCGGCTCGGTTGCGGTTCGATCCGGCAGAGACAGCCGCGCAAGCGCTTTCCCGTTGGCAGAGGGAACAATCGGAACTACTCGACCATCAGTACCTGGGGTTACCCGAACTGCGACGGACCGGCGGACTGGAGCAGGACTTCGAATCACTCGTCGTGTTCGAGAACTATCCACTCGGTGACACGGCAATCGCTGATCCGACGAACTCGGTGCGACTGACGGGAATTCGATTCGACGAGCGACCGGCCTACCCGTTGACCCTGATCGTCGTCCCCGGCGATCGATTGGCGTTGGAGCTCAAGTACGACGCTGCTCAGGTGGACGGCGACGCCGCTGCGTCGCTGGCCGAAACTCTCGCAGTCGTACTCACCGAGCTCTCGCGCGATCTCGATCAGGTCATCGGCCGGATCGCGCTGGCACCCGCACAGCAGGGGAGCGTCGGCACGGCCTTGGATCGGCCGCGCGCAACGCTGACCGAGCTGCTGAAGGATCAAGCCGGGCGTACGCCCGAAGCCACCGCAGTGATCTTCCGTGAAGAGTCGTTGACCTACGCCGAACTTCACTCTCGCGCTGATCGTTTTGCGCATCTGCTGCGCGAACGTGGCGTCGGACGCGAATCGTTGGTAGCGGTTGCCTTGCCTCGCTCTCCTGATCTGATGGTCGCGATACTCGGCATCGGAAAGGCCGGGGGAGCATACGTTCCCCTCGACACCGGCTACCCGGCGGAGCGGCTGACGTACATGCTGGGTGACGCCGATCCTGTGTGCGTCGTGGTGTCGGAAGATTCTTCACTCGATTCGGGTTCGGTTCCGCGGGTGACGGTATCGGAGTCGGCGCAGTTCCCCGCCGATCCGCTGAGTGTCCCAGGATCGCCCGCGGATGCCGCGTACATGATCTACACTTCGGGTTCGACCGGTCGCCCCAAAGGCGTCGTGGTCAACCACGAGGGTGTGGTCAACCGATTGCTCTGGGCACAGCAGATACGTCCGATGGACGTCTCCGACCGGATGCTGCAGAAGACCCCGTCGAGCTTCGACGTCTCCGTTCCCGAATTCTTCTGGCCGTTCCTGGTGGGGGCAACTCTCGTGATGGCCGAGCCGGACGGGCACAAGGACCCTGGCTATCTGGCCGACGTCATCGTCGAACATTCCGTGACCCGAGTGCATTTTGTTCCGTCGATGCTCGACGTGTTTCTCGCGGAGCCGAAAGCAGCACTGTGCTCTTCGCTCGAGATCGTCAACTGCAGCGGCGAGGCACTGCCCGTTCACGTTGCGCGCAAGGTCTCCGAGATCCTGCCGAATACTCTGGTGGACAACCTCTACGGCCCCACCGAGGCCGCCGTCGACGTCAGTTGGCAGCCGTCGGTGCAGGAAACTCCGGCAGACGCCGTCAGCGTCCCGATCGGCGCACCTGCCGCCAACACCGGCCTGTTGGTTCTCGATCCCTACCTGCAGAACGTCCCGGCCGGTGCCACCGGTGAGCTCTATCTGGCAGGGCCACAACTGGCACGTGGTTACCACGGACGTGGGGGATTGACCTCCGAACGATTCGTGGCGAATCCGTACAGCGACGGCGGCTCGCGGATGTACCGGACCGGTGACATCGTGCGGTGGAATGCCGACGGCGTTCTCGAGTACCTCGGCCGTGCCGACGAGCAGGTGAAGGTTCGTGGATTCCGAATCGAACTCGGCGAAATCGAAGCGCAATTGGCGCTGTGCCCCGGAGTCACGGCAAGTGCCGTGATCGTCCGAACCGACGGTCCGAGCAACCGCGCACAGGTGGTCGCCTACCTGGTCGGAGATGCTGATGATGTTGCGGTTCGAGCTCAGTTGTTGTCAGTGCTACCGGAGTTCATGGTGCCAAGTGCCTTCGTGCGGCTCGAGTCGCTGCCGCTGAGCCCGAGTGGCAAGCTCGACCGAAAAGCACTACCTGCACCGGATTTTGCGGCACAGGTGGGCGACTTGACGGGAGTGGTTTCCTCGGGCGTTGCAGACCTCCTCGCCGGGCATTTCGCGACGGTTCTCGGACTGCCCCGTGTCGGGGTGCGCGACGATTTCTTCACTCTCGGCGGCGACAGTATCCTGGCGATCCGACTGGTCAACCTGGCTCGTCGTGATTCGGTAGTGCTGACCCCGCGTCAGATCTTCGAATTGCGCACTCCCGCTGCGATCGCTGCAGCGGTGGGTGATGTCGCCACCTCGGATGCCACCGTCACGGCCGACATCGGCGTGGGTGAGCTGGTTCCGCTGCCGGTGGTTCACCGCTTGTCCGAATGGACGGGTGGTACCGACCGCTTCAACCAGGCAGTTCTGATCCACTCTCCGGCAACATCTCTCGGTTCGATCACCGGCGCATTGCAGGCCGTGCTCGATCACCACGACGGACTTCGCCAAACCTTGATCCGACATGACCGCGGGATGTGGTCGGCGCGGATCGAGGAACCCGGTAGTGTCCGGGCAGCGAACCTGGTCGAACGCGTTGATGCTCGGGGACTGGATGACTCCGAGTTGCGAAGACTCGTCACTGAGCACTCTGAAACTGCGACCAGTCGATTGGATCCGTCTGCAGGGCGGATGGTCTCGGTGGTCTGGTTCGATTGCGGCGCTGAGAGTCTGGGCCGACTCGCGATAGTCGCGCACCACCTGGTCGTGGACGGGGTTTCCTGGGGAACCCTGCTCGAGGATCTCGCGATGGCCTGGGTGGCAGTCGAAGCCGGAGAGCCCGCCGCACTGGATGCCGTCGGAACTTCGCTGCGTACCTTCTCCCGTACGGTGGCCGAACACGCATACAGTGCTCATCGATTCGCCGAACTCGATCACTGGCTGACCGTGACCGCTCCGGGCGCGCAGTTGATCCCCGACGCCGCGGGCGATGCCGTCGTATCCGGAGGCTCGAGGCGCACGGTCACGGTGGACGGAGCAATCTCCGAGGCAGCACTTGGATCGGTTGCGGCAATGGTGGGTGCCGAGGGAACGGATGTTCTGTTGGCAGCGCTGACGATGTCCGTCGATCGCTGGCGCCGCTCCACCGGCCGCAGTGAGCACGAATTGCTGGTCGATCTCGAACGGCACGGCCGGGAGGAGTTGGTGGCGGGCATCGATCTGTCGCGAACAGTCGGCTGGTTCACCACGATTGCCCCGATGCGACTGCACGGCGGAATCGACCCGGTGGACACGCTACGCGAGGTGAAGGAGAGCCTGCGGGCGGCTCCGGACGGCGGTATCGGCTACGGGATGCTGCGATACGTGAATGCCCGCACGGCATCGACATTGGCGGGGCGCTCCGAATCTCAGATCCTGTTCAACTATCTCGGACGTACGACGACAGCTGGATCGACAGCATGGTCCTTGGCAGCGGAATCCGAAGCCTTGTCCACCGATCCCGACGCAGACATGGGAGGCCCGTACCGACTGATCGTGAATGTCGTCAGCGTGGATTCGGGGCTCCGCGCCGAGTTTGCCTGGGCAAGTGAAGATTTGTCCGAGGAGGACGCGCAGTCACTCTCCGACGGCTGGGTTTCGGCCCTCGGCGATCTGGCGGCTGCGGCCGCGCGTCACGCCGGGCCTCCCATTCTGACCCCGTCCGATGTGACGTTGCTCGACCTGAGTCAGACCGAGATCGACGCGATAGCCGATGCGAGTCCGGCAGGTGTCAGCAGCATCCTCCCACTCTCACCGTTGCAGGAAGGCCTGTACTTCCAAGCCGGCTACGCGGGCAGCAGCGACAGCAGCAGTGGTGGGGACATCTACACGGCACAGTTCTCGATGGACTTCGGGCACACCCTCGATGTCGACAGGTTGGCTGCGGCCGCCCGGACACTTCAACGACGAAATCCCACGTTGCGAGCGGGTTTCGTGAGCGAAGGGCTGAACGAGCCGGTGCAGTTCTTCAGCGCTGGACTCGATGTTCCGGTCGTCGTCCACGATCTCCGTGAACTCGACGACTCGGTTGCTCGTGAGCGTGCCGAGGCCGTCGCCGCCCAAGACCGAGTGACGCCATTCGACCTGACCGCGCCGCCGCTGTGGCGTATGAGTGTGCTGCATCTGCCCGGCGGCCAGGATCGTCTGGTGATCAACAGGCAGTTCCTGCTGTGGGACGGCTGGTCCAACGGCCTTGTCGTCAGTCAGCTTCTGGCGCTTTACGATACCGGCGGCGACGACAGCGCATTCGGCGAACCCGAGGGGTCGTTCGAGACATACCTCGCCTGGTTGGCCGATCGCGACGGTGCAGCCGCCGACGAGGGGTGGCGCGGAGCGCTCGCAGGACTCGACGAGCCGACGCTTGTTGCCGAGCCGATGCCCGGCGTCGAAGTTCAGCTTCCGGATCGCCGCGATGCGGTTCTGTCGGAAACGCTTTCGCGTGCGTTGCGTGAGCGCGCTGCCGCGTCCGGCGTCACGTTCAACACGGTACTGAATGCAGCGCTGGCCCTCGTGCTGGCGTCAGCCACCGGTCGACAGGACGTCGTCTTCGGCTCCACGGTTGCCGGAAGGCCGCCGGAGGTACCGGGAATCGACACCGTGGTGGGCATGTTCCTCAACACCGTTCCCGTTCGGCTGCAACTGGATCCGAACGAGAGCGTCGAGGAACTTCTTCGTCGGACACAGGCGGATCGACTTTCGCTGATGCCCTTCGACTACCTCGGTTTGGCATCGATCCAGCGTGTTTCCGAGCATCGTCAACTCTTCGACGTGCTGATGGTCTTGCAGAACTTCGTGGACGAGAGGCAAGTCCACGCGCTCAACGCCGTTCACGACGTGAGTGGAAGCGACAGTATCGATCACACGCACTATCCGCTGACCGTCGTGGTCACACCGGGTGCCACCGTCAACGTCAAGTTCGAGTTCCATCCGAATCTGGTGACCGCGCGCCGGGCCGAGGACCTACTGGGTCACTTCGTCGACCTGCTGCAGAGTTGGTCGCAGGACATGACGGGATCGGTTGTTGCGTCTCCGGTTCCCGCAGTAGCGCAGCAGACGCAGATCCGGGAGTTGCCGGAGCGCACCATTGCCGACCTGTTCGAAGAAGTCGCGTCGGCGCAACCGAACGACACGGCACTCGTGTTCGGGAAGCGCCGGATGACCTACGCCGATCTCGACGGCGAGATCAACCGGATGGCGCGGTTGCTGATCAATTGCGGCGCCGGCCCGGAAAAGATTGTCGCTCTTGGCCTACCACGTTCGGTGGACATGGTCGTCGCGCTCTTCGCGGTATTGCGCACGGGTGCTGCCTACCTACCCCTCGAACTCGACCATCCGGCCGAACGGTTGGCCGTGATGATCGACGACGCGGATCCTGTCGTGTTGCTGACAACCGTTTCGGCCTCACCGAGGTTCGAAGGTGCGGACGTCCGCACTATCGTGATCGACGAACCCGATACAGCAGCAAGGAGACTGACGATCTCGGCGCGGGCACTCTCCGCGTCGGAACTCGGAGCATTCGCTCCGGGGGCACCGCATCGACTCGACCACCCCGCGTACGTCATCTACACCTCCGGTTCGACCGGCAAGCCCAAGGGCGTGGTCACCGGTTACCGCGGCTTGACGAACATGCAGTTCAACCACCGCGAGGCGATTTTCGAACCCGTGATCGCCGCGGCGGGCCGGCGCCTGCGGATCGCGCACACCGTGTCCTTCGCCTTCGACATGTCGTGGGAGGAACTTCTGTGGCTCGTGGAAGGCCACGAGGTGCACATTTGCGACGAGGATCTGCGTCGTGATGCCGAGGCACTCGTTGCATACTGCGACGCACTGGACATCGACGTCGTCAACGTGACACCGACCTACGCGACGCACCTGATCGACAGCGGGCTTCTCGACGACGGTGTGGGACACCACCGCCCGCCGTTGGTCCTGCTCGGCGGTGAAGCCGTTCCGGATTCGGTGTGGAACAGGCTGCGCGACACCGAGGGAACCGTGGGGTACAACCTCTACGGTCCGACGGAATACACGATCAACACGCTCGGTGGCGGAACGTTCGACAGTGACACCCCGACCGTCGGCAAACCGATCTGGAACACCGCCGCGCATATTCTCGACGGCTGGCTGCGTCCGGTCCCCGATGGAGTTGCCGGCGAACTGTACATTGCCGGAGCCGGTTTGGCTCGCGGCTACCTCGGACGCTTCGCGCTCACGTCCGAGCGCTTCGTCGCAGATCCGGCTGGGACCGGTGGACGTATGTACCGCACCGGGGATCTCGTGCGGCGACGCGGTGACGGCAACCTGGACTTCCTCGGCCGCACCGACGATCAGGTGAAGATCAGAGGTCACCGCATCGAGCCGAGCGAAATCGTCTCCGTTCTCGAATCCGACGAACATGTGCGGCAAGCGGCAGTGGTGGTCGACGTCGGGGCAGGTGGAGTCAAGAGGCTCGTCGGCTACGTGACACCCGTGCGACTCGGCGCCGGGCACGACTACCGCGCGCAGGCGCGAGTTCTCCTACCCGACTACATGGTTCCGGCCGTGGTGATCGAGGTGGAGACACTACCGATGACCGTCAACGGCAAGCTCGACGTCAAGGCACTGCCAACCGCTGATTCGGTGCTGGGGGAGCGGAGTGGGGAGTCGATCGCACCGCGTAACCACACGGAAGAGGTCCTCTGCGACCTCTTCTCCGACGTACTCGATGTGGGCGATATCGGGGTCGACGACAACTTCTTCGACCTCGGTGGGCACTCGCTTCTGGCCACCAAGCTGATCAGTCGAGCTCGGATCGCCATTCCGAACAGTCTGACCATGCGTGATCTCTTCGAAGCGCCGACGGTGGCGGAACTTGCGGAACGTATTGTGGCCGAGCAGGGATCGACGCGACCGGTGCTGGTAGCGAAGCCGCGGCCGGACCACCTTCCTCTTTCTGCCGCTCAACAGCGATTGTGGCTGATCGGACAGATGGAGGAGAACTCCGCGGCCTACAATTTCCCGATCGTGCTCCGTTTGGACGGCGCACTGGACGCGGACGTCTTCGCCGCGGCGCTCGGCGACGTCGTGGAACGACACGAATCCCTGCGTACGGTGTTCCGGTTGGTGGACGGATCGCCGGAGCAGATAATTCTCGAATCGGCGACGATTCCGGTCGAGACAGTTCATCGAGACGAATCCGGTGTCGCCGGTGAAATTGCCGTGGCAGTGGGTCGTCCGTTCGACCTGTCTGACGAGATTCCGATCCGCGCACGTCTGATCCGGGTGGACGGTGCCGAGGTGGACGGTGCCGTAGTGGTCGTGATCGTCCTGCATCACATCACGACGGACGAATGGTCCGATCGGCCATTCCTGCGCGATCTGATGTCGGCCTACTCCTCTCGGATCCAGGGCGAAGATCCAATTTTCGAACCGCTACCGGTTCAGTACGCGGACTACACCCTGTGGCAACGGGAATTACTCGGCAGCGCCGACGATCCGTCGAGCATCCTGAGCACGCAGTTGGACTTCTGGGCGAAGAGTTTGGACGGAGCCCCCGAAGAACTGCTGCTTCCCGCCGACCGGAGTCGACCGGCCAGACCGAGTTTCTCCGGTGGTGCAGTGGTGACACGGTTGGGCGTGGAGACAACTGCTGCACTGCGAGATCTGGCGCGCGAGAGCCGGAGTTCGATGTTCATGGTTCTGCACGCGGCGTCGGCGGCGTTGCTGACTGCGCTCGGAGCGGGTGAGGACCTTCCCCTCGGCGCTCCCGTCGCCGGACGTAGTGAGCAGGGACTCGACGAACTGGTCGGCTTCTTCGTCAATACGATTGTGCTGCGCACGGATACGTCAGGTAATCCGACGTTCCGGGAGTTGGTGGATCGCGTTCGCGAGGGAGATCTCGAGGCCTTCGCCAACGCTGACGTTCCCTTCGAAACGGTGGTGGAGCGCCTCAATCCGTCGCGTACTTTGGCACGTAATCCGCTGTTCCAGGTCATGGTCGGCTATCACAGCCGGGAGGAGACGGGCGGCGATTCGTTCGAACTCGAGGAGTACACAGCCAAGTTCGATCTGGTGTTCAACTTCACCGAGTACCTCGGCGACGAAGGCTGCATCGACGTCCGGCTCGAGTACGGCAGCGACCTCTTCGATCGCGAAACGGCCCAGCGAATTTCGAACCGATTGGAATCGGTGATCGCGGCCGTCGTGGAATCGGCCGACATCGAGATCGGTGACATCGACATCTTCTTGCCAGGCGAACTCGAGCAAGTTGTCACCTCGTTCAACGACACCGCCGTCGACGTGCCGGAAGAGACGTTCTACGACGCTTTCGCGCGTGGAGTCGTTGCTACGCCGGAGGCGATTGCGGTGCGCGACGAGGCGGGGCAGGCCACGTACCGCGAACTCTCCGAGCAGTGTGATCGGATCGCCGGCGTGCTGTATCGCCGCGGAGTGTCGGTCGAAGACGTGGTGGGGCTGGCCGTCCCGCGCTCGGTGGAAATGGTCGCGTCGGTCCTCGCCGTGCTCAAGCTGGGGGCCGCGTATCTACCCCTGGATTTGAGTCACCCGAGCGAGCGCATCACATACATGCTCACCGATTCCCGCGCCTCGGTACTTCTGTCCACTGCGGAGGAAAGCTCGCGGATCGAGGATGTGGTCGGCGTCGAGCGAATCCTCCTGGACGATCCGCTGATCCGTGCGGAACTGGACGAGGCAGTGATCGTCGCAACTCCCCGGCCACCAGTTGGCGCCAGCCACGCTGCCTATGTCATCTACACCTCGGGATCGACCGGCAAGCCGAAGGGAGCCGTCCTCTCCCATGACGGTATTCCGAGTCTTGTTGCCACAGCTGAGGTTCGGATGCGGCTGGTACCGGGTTCGGTGGTGATGCAGTTCGCTTCGGTCGGCTTCGACGTCGCGGTATTCGAGCTGGCGATGGCACTGTGCACGAGCAGCACCCTGGTGATCGTGCCGCAGAATGCACGAGTTGCCGGTCCGGCGCTGACCGATTTCATGACGAGCAATCGTGTCACCCACGCGATCATCCCTCCCTCGTTGCTGGCCGCTCTGCCGGCAGGATGTGAAGTGCCGCAGGGCTGCACCGTGTTGGTCGGAACCGAGACGGTGCCACCGGAGCTGATCGGGCGATGGGCGGAGCGGCTGAATTTGCTTGCCGCGTACGGACTCACCGAAGCCACGGTGAACAACACACTGTGGCAGGCGGAACCCGGTTGGAACGGTCCCGTGCCCATCGGAATCCCTGACCCCAACGAACAGGCGTACGTGCTCGACGATCAACTCCGTCCGGTTCCGCCGGGAGTATCCGGCGAGCTGTACATCGCGGGACGCGGCCTGGCGAGAGGCTATCTGGGCCGATTCGATCTGACGGCGCAGAGATTCATCGCCGATCCCTTCACCGCGGGCGATCGCATGTATCGCACCGGGGACCGCGCGCGGTGGCGCACTGACGGGAACATCGACTTCCTCGGCCGCGTCGACGATCAGGTCAAGATCCGCGGTTTCCGAATCGAGTTGGGCGAAATCATCGGAGCTCTCAGTGCCCATCCTTCGGTGAAGCAGGCAACGGTCGTCGCGGATCGGCAGGGCGAAATCACGCGCCTGGTCGGTTACGTGTCACCGGAACCCGGTGTCGTCGTCGACACGACGGCAGTGCGGAACCTCGCGGCAGTGTCGTTGCCCGACTACATGGTTCCGACCATGGTTGTCGCCCTTGACGGTCCGCTGCCGTTGACGCCGAACGGAAAGCTCGACCGCAAGTCGTTGCCCACTCCGGACTGGTCGGAGCTGGCGGGTGATGTTGCTCCTCGCACGGCAGTGGAGTCCACGGTTGCGGCTGCATTCGCGGAAATCCTGCAACTCCCGAGTGTCGGAGTCCACGACAGTTTCTTCGAACTCGGCGGCCATTCGATGGCTTCGATGAAACTGGTCGGTCGCATTCGTGAAGCGTTCGGCGTGGACGTCAGTATTCGAGACGTATTCGACGCGCCGAGTGTTGCGGAGTTGGCGGCCGTCGTCGCGCGTTCGGAAGGTGGGCGCCCGATCCTGGCGCCGGCGGTGAAACGTCCCGAGACGATGGGTCTGTCTGCGCCGCAACGTCGTCAATGGGAGTTGTTCCGCGCGTCCGGCGCGCAACCGCAAGCAAGCCACGCTCTGGCGCTGACCCTGAAATCGAAGATCGATCCGGAGATTCTCGGGCACGCCTTGGACGATGTGACTTCGCGGCACGAACCCCTGCGGACCACCTTCGTCGAGGTCGACGGCGTCGTCGTGGCAAGAGAATCGGTGCGTCCGACTGTCGATGTGGTCGATGTCGGCGCCGGCGATGTGGGTCGAGTGGTGTTCGAACTGGCTCAACTTCCGATGGATCTGCGTGAGCAATCACCGTTGCGGGTTCATCTGGTGCTCGGTGAAGACGGCTCTAGGACACTGCTTCTCGTCATGCACTACATCGCCGTCGACGAGTGGTCCGTAGTGCCGCTGCTGGGAGATCTGGTCTCTGCTTATGCAGCCCGGTCGCAGGGAGATCAACCGGTTTGGGACGAGCTTGCATTGATGTACGCCGATTACACCGTGTGGTCGGAGGAGCTGTTGGGAGACCCCCGAGACGTCGACAGCCGTGCGTCGAAGCAACTTGCATATTGGCGGGATGCGCTCGACGGAATACCGACCAGTGTGAATCTTCCGTTGCCGGAAGGTGACTCGGAGCCTCGAGGTGACGTGATCGCCGTCGACATCGACGCGGGTCTGCACGCCGGAATCGACGCGCTGGCTGCGCGCACCGGCACGAGCATGTTCATGGTCCTGCAGGCCGCACTGGCCAGCGTTCTCACGAAGGCCGGCGCGGGTACTGATCTTCCCATCGGTTCATTGGTTGCGGGCAGGTCGGATCCCCGTCTCGAACCGATGATCGGATCGTTCTTCAATGTTGTTCTCCTGCGCACGGATACGTCCGGTAGTCCGACGTTTGCAGAATTGCTGGCTCGCATCCGGGAAAACAATCTGGAAGCGCTGAGCAATCAGGACGTCTCATATGTGTATGTCGAGCAGGCGCTGGGTAATCCGGCGTCCATGAGGCCTCAGGTGATGGTGATCCATCATCAACAGGCCGATTTGGACGGGCTCGGCGACTTCGGTTCTCTCGTACCGATTCCGGTGGGAGTGCCCGATGCGGATGTGACGTTGAGTTTTTACGAGCCGGTGGGCGATGGGCCTGTCTTTGCAACTCTCGGGTTCCGTGCCGACCGCGTCGATGCGGGTGCAGTCCGCGTATGGGCAGGTCAATTGGTCGACGTGATCGAGGCTGCAGTCGCCGCCGAAGGGGATGACGCGAGCGAGGGGGCAAAACTATGACATACGTCGCATCGCTCCGTGGGGTCGACCGCTATACGGGGGCTCACAGTGTTGATACCCTCACCTCATTAAGGGTAGCCTTTGCTACTTACTTCGGGACATCGATTGGCGGCCGTACCAGGTCGTTCCGTCGGGGATGGACTACCTGTAATGAGTGAATCACCAAGAGACTCCAGCGCCGAACCTGCCATTGTCGACATCGTCGGCGTCGGGTTCGGTCCGGCCAACCTCGCGTTGGCCATTGCTGTCGAAGAACACAATGCAAATTGTGCGGCCGTTGATCGGGTGAACGCGCGGTTCTTCGAAAAGCAGTCTCAGTTCGCGTGGCATCCCGGGATGCTGCTCGACGGTGCCACCATGCAGATCGCGTTTCCGAAGGACCTGGTGACGTTCCGGAATCCACAGAGCGGATACAGCTTCTTCTCGTATCTGTTCGAGCAGGGTCGACTGGTCGACTTCGTCAACCACCAGACCTTCTTCCCCACGCGCCACGAATTCAACGACTACCTGTGCTGGGCAGCTCGACGAGTCGACGCGGACGTGCAGTTCGGTACAACCGTCGACGGGGTCGAGGGCATCAAGAACTCCGACGGCGTTGTCGATCGCTTTGCGGTTCGCACCGCCGACGGTGAAACGGTGATCGCGCGCAACATCGTTGTCGGAGCCGGACTGAAAGAGCGGATCCCGGAGTGGGCGACGCCTTCGTCGCGGTGCTTCCACAATCACCAGTTCCTCTTCCATCTCGAAGCAATGCCGGAGCCCGTACACAACCGGTTCGTCGTTCTCGGCGCCGGCCAGAGTGCCGCGGAGATCGTCGACTACCTGCACGCGAACTACCCGAACGCCGAAGTTCACAGTGTTTTTGCCCGCTACGGCTACAGCCCGGCAGACGACAGCCCGTACGCGAACCGCATCTTCGATCCCGAAGCCGTCGATCAGCTGCACGGTGCAGACGCCGCGGAACGACGCCGGCTGCTCGATTTGCACCGCAGCACCAATTACTCGGTCGTCGACATCGAACTGATCAACAAGCTGTATGCCACCGAGTATCAGGAGATGGTTCGTGGGCCGCGGCGACTGTTCATGCGTCGGGCCTCGGAGATCACGAGTGCCGTGGAGACCGAATCCGGCATCGAACTGGCTGTCCGTAGCAATCTCGACGGCTTGACCGACACGCTGGCGTGCGACGCACTCATTCTGGCCACGGGTTTCACCCCGGCACCTCTGGACGATTTGTTGGGTGAACTCGTGCCGGATTCGTCCGTTCCGCGTAACGTCAGTCGGGATTATCGACTGGCTGTAACGGAGGACGTGACAGGCGGTATCTATCTGCAGGGTGGGACAGAACAGACTCACGGATTGACGTCGTCGCTGCTGTCGAACGTGGCAGTGCGGGCGGGGGAGATTCTGGCGTCGGTGCTGAGCCACCAGAACCGAACTGGTGCGCTTGCTAGTCTGGGCGCACAAGACACGTACGTAACGAGTGAGGCGAGATGAGCACTAACCCTTTCGATGACGAAGACGGCCGCTTCTACGTGCTGGTGAACGACGAGGACCAGCACTCGCTGTGGCCCACGTTTTCCGAGGTCCCCGCCGGCTGGCGAGTGGTGTTCGGTGAAGACAGCCGCAAGGCGTGCCTCGAATACGTCGAGGCCAACTGGACCGACATGCGTCCGAAGAGCCTGCGTGAGGCCATGGAAGCCGATCAGGCTGCCGGTGGAAAGCACGCAGTCGAGAGCTGATTCTCTCACCGCTCGGAACCCCCGAGACCCCGAGTGAACAGAAAAGAGCTGGGCACCGTCAGGTGCCCAGCTCTTTCTGCTTGAACGACGCCTACTTCTCGGTGACGGGAACTCGACGCCTGCGCTTGCGGACCATCGGGCGACGTAGCGAGTCCACGCGCATCAGAATCCGTGGACGACGCAGCGTGCGCGCTCCCCATTCGCCGAGCGTGACGCCCGCGGCCAGGGCACAGCCGATACCGAACGCCGACAGCAAGGCAGTCAACCCGATCAGTACCTGGTCGTTGAGCAGCGCGTACAGGCCTCGGTACAGCGACAGACCGGGGAGCAGCGGAGTGATGCCTGCGACCGCGACAACCAGCGGAGGCGTCAGTGCGCGGCGAGCCATCAGGCCACCGGCAAGACCGACCACGGTTGCGGCGATTGCGGCGGCGATCACGGGACCGACGTCGAGTGTCTGCACGAAGATCGACACACCACTGCCTGCCGCACCGCCCAGGAACGCCGCGGTGAGTGCACGCCGCTCGGCGTAGCAGGCGAGCGCGTAGAACACCGACGCACACGCACCGGAGAGCATGAGGATCGGCAACTGCGTGATGGTGGAGACTTCCACATTGATCGGTGGAAGCGTCGAACCCAACATCCCGGTCATTCTCAACGAGATTGCGACGCCCGCGATGATGCCGCCCGTCATCATCACCACTTCGAAGAATCGCGCGACAGCTGTAATGGGTGCACCCATGATCGCGTCCTGGACCGAGCCCACCAACGACAGCCCGGACAGTAGAACGACCACTCCGGCCGCGATGACCAACGACGGCCGGATACTGATCCCCAGCTGGTCCTGAAATGTATAGAGCGTGGCGGCGGGCGCAGCCGCGATGAGACCACCGACAACCTGCTGGAAGAAGAACGGTAATCCGAACCGGTTCAGTACGCGGTTGACTCGATCGATGACCATCGTCGTCAGAAACGCGACTGTGGCAACGAGGAACCCGCCGCCGAGCAGGACGGAGACCGAAGCCGCCATCGCAGCCCAGGCCATGGTCGCGGTCCATCGGTTGTACGGGTGCGGCGCCGTCGTGATGGCTGTGAGCGCGTCGTGCGCTTGGTCCGGTGTGATCGCCTCACGGCGGATACGACGTGTCAGACGGTCGACGGCCGCCAGCCGCGTGAAGTCCATCGAGCGGTAGTGGACGATGCGCATCGTGCTCGCCGGCGGTCGCGTCGGGCCGCGATAGGCGGAGAGCACAATCGAGTTGTAAGTGACGTCGACGTCACACTGGGCAAGGCCGTACGTGGCGGCGATGAACTGCACCTGCTCAGCGGTGTCCATGGCCGCGGTTCCGGATGCGAGGAGGACTTCGCCCACCCGAACCGCGAGGTCCAGGACCTCTGCGACGACGGCGTCGTCTGTCAGGTCGATCGGTTGAAGCGGTGCGGGAGCCGACGTGACCGTGTCGACGGTGGCTTGCCGGTTTCCCGTCAGGCGTGTGAGTACTTCGGTGAATTTCGCCATCAGGGGGCGGAGTGGGAGTTGCGCATGGGGCCCACGCTATCTAACGTGACCCGCGCGCGGCCACCGTGACGGCTTGGATATGATGGCTCCGCAAAGTCAGTCGCGGCAACGCGTCGGTCTTCGCCTCCTTAGCTCAGTGGTAGAGCACTCGCCTTGTAAGCGAAAGGTCGTCGGTTCAATCCCGACAGGAGGCTCCGAAAGAGGAGGCACTCACCAATGTGGTGGGTGCCTCTGTATTTGCTGAGGTGCCGATAGGCGCCCGGTTCAGTTGGTCTCGGGCTTGTTCGTAGCCTGGCGCGGGTCGATCGCGCCGTCGATGTACTGCTGGGCGATCACTCGCAGTTTGACGTTGCTGCGCTGCGAGTCCTGGATGAGAATGCGGAAGGCTCGGTCGGCGTCGACGTGGTGGGTGCCCATGATGATGCCCTTGGCCTGTTCGATGACGCCTCGCGATTCGAGTGCTCGCTCGAGGTCCATTGCGTGCTTTCTGGCGATGTCCAGGCGCTGCGAGCTGTGCAGCGCGTAGGCCGAGGTTACGGCGAACAGTTGGAGCAATGCCACGTCGGCGCCGGTGAAACCTCGGAGGTCGTGGCTGTAGAGATTGAGGGTTCCGAGCGGGCGTTCCCGGCCAGGCAGTGGCATGGACAAGAAGCTGACGGCGCCGACTGCCTTTGCCGCGCTTGCGAATTGAGGCCACCGGCTGTGGGCTTCGCTGGCATGTGCGCGGACAACGGTTCCCGTGCGTGACGACGTCACACTCGGTCCGTAGTCCAGTCGGAATTGGATCGAGTCGACGGTGCGAACAAGTTGGTGGGTGGCGGCGACGGTTCGGAATGTCGTGTCCGAACCGCCGATGGTAATTCCGGCCATGTCGGCGTCGGCGATGAGATCGACGGCATGCCTGCAGACTTGTTCGAGAAATTGCTCGGCCTGGGCATGTGGATCGAGGTGCGCGTACAGCGATTGCAGGGCGTCCGAGGCGGCGTCCAGGCTGTCCTGCGACGCGGAATTTCGGCCCCCGGTAGGGCCGCGGTGTCCTCTGGCGATGCGCGGCGCCGTCATTGTCTCAACCACCCTTCCCCATCACGTCGCAGGCATGTCCGATTCGTCTCATTGTTGCACCGGACTAACTGTTGTGCACTCTGTTTCGGTGGACAAGTGTCTGATGGGGCGGACGGTTATGTGAAGTGGACTGCGTATGCCCAATCGTGATGTTTGATTCGGCCGTTAGCGGGTAGTGCGCCGATCTTGGAATTATGTTGTCCTGCAACAGTTAACGTGGAAACTGCGACCGGGGTACAAGTTTTCTCCGCAATGGCGCGCAGGTCACGAACTTGGCCTATTGTCAGCGCCAGCGCACAATCTTGTACGCGTAACCCGTAGACAGTGAAGGGGATACGACGATGAACGGACTGATCGCGGCTCTGAACAGTGGAATGACCGTTGGCTTGGCCAACACGATCCTGACTTTCGGCGGAATCATCATCAACCTCAACATCGTGATCAACAACTGACCGCGTAATCGGCGAGTAACCGTTTGTTATGCCGATTCGATCGGAAGGTCCGGCCCTGGGCGGTCGCTCTTGCTCTTGAGCCACCGATTGGGAAGTTTGCCGGCAAGTTCTCCGAGTGGACCGACTGCAGCGCTGAGGATTCCGACGGTTTCCTGAAGGACCTCGATGCTCGCGCTCATCCGCTCGAGGTTGGGGGCGAGGGAAGTCAAGGTGTCGGACAGTGCAACGATCTGGTCAAGCGGGCCGCCTTCGGCGATGAGCCGTTCGAAGGCGCCGTTCTCTGCCAGGAGTGTTTCGAGGATGCCGTTCTCGGCCAGTGCGCGATCGATGACACCGTCCTTGGCAGTCAGGCGTTCGACGGCACCGTCTTGCGCTGTCAGGCGTTCCAGCGGACCGTCCTCCGCCATCATTCGGTCGAGGAGACCGTCCGGCGCGAGCAAGCGTTCCAATGCGCCGTTCTCGGCGAGCACCCTATCCAGCGGTCCGCCGGGGGCAAGAAGTCTTTCGAGTGGTCCGCCGGGAGCGAGCAGTCGTTCGAGAGTGCCGTCGGGTGCAGTCAGTTTGTCGACCGGACCGCCGGGAGAGAGAAGTCGATCGAGTGGCCCACCGGGGGCCAAGGCCTGCCCGATGGGCCGATCGTCAGCGGTGAGTGATGACAACTGCTGGATCATCTGCATGGGTCCGCGGGGGCTTGCCAAGCCGGCAGCACCCGCCGTCACCGCGCCGGTATTACCGACGGCGATACGAACTGTCGTGACCGTCAGCTCGGCGATTCCCAAACTGATCTCTGCGGCTGCAATGCCCGCGCGTAGGGGAAGCGTGAGCATCTCCAGCAGTTTCATGCGTTAACTGTAACCGGTAACACACAAACACTCACCAGGATCGCCGGTCAGTGAAGGACCTTCAGACCGACGACACAGCCGACGATGCCCAGGATCAGCAGTATCTTGACGATCGACGTGGACTCCGCGCCGGTGATCATCGCATATCCCACGGTCAGGGCGGCGCCGATGCCGACCCAGATCGCGTAGGAAGTCCCGATGGGAAGGGTACGCATTGCATACGCGAGGCCGGCCATACTGACGATCAGGCCGAGGACGAAGACGATGGTGGGCGACATCTTGCTGAATCCGTCGGACTTACCGAGTGCGGTAGCCCAGACAGCTTCGAAAAGTCCGGAAATGACGAGCACGATCCATGCCATGGTGAACAACTCCCAAGGCACCGTCTTTTCGCTGGCCGGGTACGGTGCGCTCGTCCGGATGTCGTCGTTGACCACCCAACCATAGCAACAGAATTCTGCGTTCCGACCCGATCAGCTGGCGATTTAGGTCACCACCGCCGTTCGAACTCTCTTCAGATGGATGGTCGACACGGACACCACGATCGTCGCCGTCGCAGCGAGAACAGTCAGAGGAATCGGCGTGTTCACGGCGGCCGGTCCGTGTTCGACGAGCACACCGGTAGACCACCCGAATTCCCGCGAGCCCGGGTCCAAGAAGGTCGGTGAAACCGAGAACAACGTGAAAGCGACGGGCAGCATCGCCCCGCTCGAGACTGCTTCGACGGCAACAGGCATGCATGACGTGACGGCCAGTCCCAGCGCAAGCGGGAGGATGAGGACGTAGGCAACCGTGGTCGGGGCGGCATCCAGCAATCCCGAGAGTGCAGTCACGGCAAGGAGTCCCAGCCCGAGTTGCGGCATCGGTCTTCTCCAGCCGACGACGACGCCCAACGCCAGGGCAGCAGCTCCCGCGGGCATCGCCCAGGTCCAGTCGGATGGAAAGGAAATCGAGCTGACCGAAACCGCGCTGACTGCCAGTCCGACGAGTACGAAACGACCGTCGTGTGGCGGCAACCGCCAAGCCAGTGCGACGGTAACGGCAACCGCCAATACCACCGCGATCACCCATGACCCAGGTGATGTCGTCGAGCCCAACCACACATAGAGCCGTGAATACCAGGGGCAGAACAACTCCCAGCTTCACCAGGCGTGCGTCGATGTCGCCCGGCTCCTGATTCGGTCGTGCGAGTGCGGCGACTCCACCCACGAGAAGAGTTGCGGCGAGCAGAATCCAGACGGGAACCGTGGACGGCACGGGGTAGGAATCGCCCGGAAGTGTGAGCGACCACCTGGGGACGCGATCGCGCCATAAGTCCGCTGCGCCGAAGTACAGGGTCGTCGTGGTTACGCCGAGTCCGAGAGCGGTTTGTGCTCCGCGGTGACCCTTCGTCGGAAATGCCGCTGCCGCGAGGAAAGCGCCTGCTCCGATTGCGTTCAGAGTCACCGAAATCTGGGCGGAGACGGGGACGAATGCAGGTAGCGCGATGGCGAGGGCGCCGACCACAGCGAAGACACTCGCGAGACCGCCACGTCCCCAGCGATGCAGTAGCGCTACGCCGACGGCCGCAACCACAGCGGCAGTTGCTCCCGCCCACTGCGGCGTGATCACCACCGAGATAACGCCGGCGTCGGAGAAGGAGAAGTCGTCAACTCGGGACTCGGCCACTGCGTACGCGGCTACCACACCGCCGACCAGCGCGGACGCCACAGGACCGTAGAGCTGAGCGATTTGAACTGGGCTACGTTGCTGCATAATTCGTCGAATTTTTGCACAACCCGCCGATACGACTGATCGTCACATCGCCGTGCGGATCCATCCACACCGGTTCCCCGTCTCGAAGTCGAGGAACCAGCAGATGGCGTCCTCGACTCGGCCACTGAACGAAGTCGTAGCCGGCCAAATTTGTCTGAACTGCGTCGGCGACCCACACCGCAGCGTCCGCGAATACAGTCTCCATCGACAGTGCGTTGAAGTAGCTGAATCCGCTGATGTCACGTGTGCCTTGCCAGCCGATCGAAGCCTGGATCCTTGCCGGGATCCTGCTGTCAGCTTTCACCTGCACCCGGCCGTTCACAGGAAACTCCCAGGGAACATACAGCGGGAATCCAGTGGCAGGGGAGAAGATGGTTCTCGTGACCGACAAGACCCCCGAAGCCCGCATCCTCGTTGTCGACGACGAACCCACCATCGTGGAGTTGCTCTCCGTGAGCCTCCGATTCCAGGGTTTCGAGGTGGCAACTGCTTCGAGCGGCGCCCAAGGCCTGGACGTCGCACGGACATTCCGTCCCGACGCGATCGTTCTCGACGTCATGATGCCCGGGATGGACGGCTTCGGTCTGCTTCGACGCCTGCGCGCCGACGGTGTGGACGCGCCGGTCCTGTTTCTGACGGCGAAGGATTCGCTCGACGACAAGATCAGCGGCCTGACCCTCGGCGCGGACGACTACGTGACCAAGCCGTTCAGCCTCGAAGAAGTCGTGACGCGGTTGCGGGTCATCCTGCGCCGCGCCGGTCGCGGTGTCGCGCCGGAGCAGTCGCCGCGGGTGAAGTTCGCCGACATCGAACTCGACGACGACACCCGCGAGGTCTGGAAGAAGGGCGAGTTGGTTGCACTCTCGCCCACCGAGTTCACACTGCTCCGATACTTCATGGTCAACGCCGGGACGGTTCTCAGCAAACCGCGGATTCTCGACCACGTCTGGAATTACGACTTCGGTGGGGAGGTCGGAGTTGTCGAGTCCTACGTTTCCTACCTGCGGCGCAAGGTGGACACGGGGGAGACACCGCTGATTCACACATTGCGTGGGGTCGGCTACGTGATGCGTGAACCGCGGCAATGATCGTCGCCGCGGAAAACGATCAGCTTCCGAAGCGGGGTCGTTTCCGTCTCCATTCACTGCCGCTGCGCTTCACCCTGGTTGCGGCCTTGCTGGTGTTGGCCGCGCTGGGTCTGTTGGCGTCGGGTGTAGCGGTCACTTCTGCTCTCGAGAACTCACTGACCCAGCGAACCGACAAAACGCTGTACGAAGCGGTCGACGGTTGGGCAAAGCCGCACAGCAGAGACCTGCAGCCGCCCAGTGACGTCGGCCCGGGCACCCGCCCACCCAGCCCCTTCTTCGTTCGGACCGTGACCCCGGACGGACGGGTGATCATCCTGAACGACAAGTCGACGACGACCGAACCCGACCTGTCGAAAGATTCCACCAACGGCCCGATCACCGTCGGATCGAGCGACGGTTCGGACGTGAACTGGCGGGTTCTCACGACGGTCCGCGACGGCACGACCACGACTATCGGTGTGCGACTGACGGATAACGAGCAGACCGTCGACGACTTGGTCGGCCTGCAACTCGGCATCGGTCTGGTTGTCCTGCTGATCCTCGGCGGCGCAGCGTATTTCGTGGTTCGTCGGAGCCTCCGTCCGCTGGTAGAGGTGGAGGAGACTGCCGCTGCCATTGCCGCCGGCGACCTTCATCGACGTGTTCCGGAGCGCGATGACCGCACCGAGGTCGGTCGACTGTCCGTGGCGCTCAACGGAATGCTCGCGCAGATTCAACACGCATTTGCCGCGACCGAGGCTTCGGAGGAATCGGCACGGCGTTCCGAGGAGAAGATGCGTAGGTTTGTCGGCGACGCGAGCCACGAGTTGCGCACACCCTTGACGACTATTCGTGGGTTCGCCGAGTTGTATCGCCAAGGCGCCATGACTGATACGGAAACGCTGATGAACCGGATCGAGGGCGAGGCGTCGAGGATGGGACTTCTGGTCGAAGATCTGCTCATGCTGGCAAGACTCGACGAACAGCGTCCACTCGAGAACAATCCTGTGGATCTGCTTGCAGTTGCGGCGGATTCGGTACAGGCGGCACGAGCGATCGCACCGGATCGAACTGTCGAACTTCAGATGACCGGCGGCCCAGGCCTGCCCGAAGTGCATGGTGACGAGGCCAGGCTGCGTCAGGTAGTCGCCAATCTGCTGGGCAACGCGATCAAACACACGCCGCCGGATGCGCAGGTCACCGTTCGTGTCGGTACGACCGAGAACTCCGCGGTGGTCGAGGTTTCGGATACCGGTCAGGGTTTGAGTGACGAGGATGCCGCGCGGATCTTCGAGCGTTTCTACCGCGCCGACACCTCTCGCACCCGTGAGACCGGGGGCGCCGGTCTCGGCCTGTCCATCGTTTCGGCTTTGGTTGCAGCGCACGACGGAACCGTCAGCGTCGAGACCTCCCTCGGGCAGGGGACGACGTTCCGCGTCGAATTGCCGCGTGACCCGAAGGACGACTGACGCCGGATTACCGCAACCGGTCCCCTCAGAAGTAGGTGTGCACCGTACCGACGACGCGGTAATCCGAATCGACCTCGGGAATCAGTGACCACTTGTCGAATGTGGTGCAGGGATGCGAGATTCCGCAACCGAGCAGATCGCCGACCTTCACGTCGAAGTCAGCCGGAACGTCGACGTACGCGTGCTGGTCGTTGAGTGCGGTGATCGTCAGCTCTCGCGCTGATCGGTTGAATCCGTCGCGTCGGCGCCACAGGACTATGGGAAAGCCTGCGTCGGAACCGACATCGCGGCGGCCGAAGCCCAGGATCACCCGTCCGGGTTCAGGTATGGAGAGCACTACACCCCAGACCTCTGCGGCTCCCTGCAGAGTTCGCGGACCGTCAGCCCACGGCGAAGTTTCGGCATAGAGACCGTGATCATGGGTGATATAGCAACCGCTGCGCAGCACGATGCGTACACCGTTGTCGAGTGCCCATCGGCCGGCCAGTTCGCGCACAACGAGATCGTGAAACGCACTGCCGCCGAAAGTGACCAGTGGCTGGGGAGCCTTCGCGGAGTTGTTCTCGAACAGGTTCTCGGCCACACAGATTTCCGTGAAAACCCGCGCGGATTTGAGATACGAATCGACGGAGATACGGCGGGCTGCTACCGAGGCTCCGGGCATCATGCCCTCGAACCCCTCGACTCCGGTGAGTATCAACGAAGGTGCCTGCGATGCTGCGCGTGCAACGTCGAGTGCTTGCTCGACAGTGCGAGCGCCCGCGCGTCCGCTGTCGTAGCCGAGTTCGACGAGAACCCGGATACGGCTGGCCGGTGAGACTTTCGCGATCAACTGTTCCATCAGGCGGACGCTCTCGACCGAGTCCACGAGGGTGGTGACGAAGAAATCGGGGTCGGTGGCCTGGGCGTCGCAGATCCACCGAATACCGGCGGGATCGAGAACCTGGCTGGCGATGATGATGGTGTCCACACCGAACTCACGCAGAATGCGTGCCTGCGCAACGGTTGCCGCCGTCATCGCCCAAGCCCCGGCGTCGAGTTGCCGTCGAACCAGTTCGGGGCTCATCGTGGTCTTCGCGTGAGGCGCCAGATCCACATCGTGGTCGGAGCAGAACTGCGCCATGAGGTCGACATTGTGCGCGATCGCTGCACGGTTGAGTGTCATCACGGGTAGCAGGAGGTTGCCGTCGAGTGCCGAGATCCCCAGCGGCTCGAGGTCGGAACCGTCGCGACCTTCGAGGTCGGTGCCGAAGGCCTTGTGCTGCCAACCGATCGGGGGGTTCGCGAAATCCGTCATGGCATCGATTGTGCCGTTGATTGCAGACGATGTGTTCATGTGTGGTGACTTTCTGTCAGAACTATGCAGGTCAGAATGAGATCCGGCTACGAGCGGCGTACCGGGCGACCAGGCAACGCGTCCTGGACCACGACACCGTCTTCGACGACGGGTACTCCGCCGACCAGCACGCGGCTGATACCGGTGGAGGGGCGGGTGCCGTCGATGTACGTGGCGTTGTCGGTAATTCGCTCGGGGTCGAAAACGAGGATGTCCGCGTCGCTACCGGGGCTGATCCGACCTTTCGTCGCCATCGAGGGAACCGACTCCTCCAGAATCTGCGCAGGGATCAACGAGCAGCGCGCGATTATCTCCGACAGCGACAGCAGTCGACGCTCGCGGTACAGCGTACGAATCGCACGTGCATAGGTGCCGGCGCCGCGGGGGTGGCCGAGTGCCTTCTCCGGCAGTGGCCACTGCAATGCGTCGGCAGGCGAACGGCCGGGCCAGGTCAGTGGCATCGCGTCGCTCGCGATGGCGGCGCGATCGAAAGTCATCGCCCGTTCGAGGAATTCGCGCTGCACGGTGTCGTTCTCGTCGAGGAACTCCACCAGCACCAGTCCACCGGGGTCGGTGGCCCGAAGATGTTCCAGCTGCTTGCGGTCCGCGATACGTTCACCGGTGGGTACGAATGTCAGCGACCGTGGTGTCAGATTCATCAGGTGCAGCTTGTCGGGATCGAGAAACGCAGCTCCGACGGCCGTCGACCCGGAACCGTACGGATACGCCTCCGTCGTGACGCGCGATCCGGCTGCCTGAACTTGTGCCACCACCGACAGCGCGTGGTCGACGTGCATTCCCGAGGTGCTGTTGACGTGGCAGTAGTGCATGTGTGCGCCGGTTTCGGCTGCTGCACGGGCGATTTCGACGGCACCATCCACCGGGCTCGACGGATCGGCCGAGATGAGCGGGCGCGCATGGGTATAGGTGGGAACACCGGCTCGGGCCGCGAGATCCGCCACCTGTAGGTACTCCACCGGATCGGATTTCGGCGCGTACCCGACCACCACGCCGATGCCGAGAGCGCCTGCGGCCAGATCGTTTTCGAGGAGTTCGAGAATGTGGGCGCGCTGGGAGGCGGTGGGCTCGCCCTGCCAGCTCGGGGAACCGAGATGGTGCAGGAGCGTTCTGATGTCGCCGTCGGGATCGGCCCCTGAGAGTTCGATCATTCGGGCGTGCGCCCACGACGTCGCGTAGCCGTAGTTGATCGGGCGGCCCTCGGCGCCGGCCCGGGCATATGCCTTTGCAACAGGAATGACGCCGGCTTCCAGTTCGAGGGCCGTCGTGACTCCGTCCAATGCCTGAAGTCGCTGCTCGGCGATTTCCTGTCCGTGGCTGTGCAGGTCGATGAATCCGGGGCAGATGACCTGACCGGTCACGTCGATCGTCTGCCGGGCTTCGATCGCGTCGCGACCCCACGCCGAGACCTTGCCGTCGGTGATCGCGATGCCCCGAACCTCGTCAGTCCCCGATGCGGGATCGACGACACGGCCGCCGGTGAACACGATGTCGTGGACCTGCATCAGCGCTGCACTCCTGTCGTTGGTCGAACCGCCTGGCCCGGCGAATGTCCCGATGGTTTCACGGCTCGGGTATCGGATTCTGGTGTGAACGTCCCAAATGGAGGCCGACTCACCGTTCGAGCGGACAAGAAACGGATGCGCTCGAGTGTGAAGGTGAAAGCGAAGTTATCAATTCAGCCGATTGAGATCGATGGAGGACAGGAATGCACGTCTATATTTCGGTGGACATGGAGGGTATCGCGGGTATCGCGACGCTCGATCAGACGATCCGCGGCGGTGGCGGCTACCACCGTGCGCAGATGCTCATGACCGCCGAGACCAATGCCGCGATCGCCGGTGCGTTCGACGCCGGTGCGACGAGCGTCCTGGTCAACGACAGCCACGGAACGATGGACAATCTGCTTCACGCCGACCTGGATCCACGGGCGCGTCTGATCTTCGGAACACCGAAGATGCAGTGCATGGCGGAGGGACTGACGTCCGATCACGACGTCGCGCTGTTTGTCGGCTATCACGCACCCGCCGGTGGGCCCGGCGTCCTGGCGCACACGTTCTCGAGCTTGTTCGCCGACGTCCGCCTCGACGGCAAGTCCGTCTCGGAGACCGACGTCAACACCCTCTACGCTGCCACCCAGGGCGTTCCCGTCGGCCTGGTGACGGGTGACGACATCATCTGCGGCTTGGTCGACGCGGCCTCGCCGACAACCGAGACCGTCGAGGTCAAGAAGGCACATGGATGGTCGGCAACCAATTCGCTGCCGCCGTCGCTGGCGTGCGAGCAGATCCGAGCAGGAGCCGAGCGCGCAGTGCGTAAGGCCGACACACTGAAGCCGGTCGAGCTGCGTGACGAATGGACCCTCGAGATCGTTCACCCCACCACCACGGGAGCTGAACTCGCCGAGGCTGTTCCCGGCTCGCGACGGATTTCGGATCGTACGATTTCGCACACACTCGGCAGCGTCGACGACATTCTCGGTCTGATCACTGTCAATGCCCGGCTTGCAGCCGCAGGCGTCTCGACGATCGTGGCAGTCGCCAATCGCACGTAGTGAAGTAGCGACTCCATCGCGAAATGCCGCCGACGCCGTGTGCGCCGGCGGCATTTGTCATCTCTTGGGGCAGAACATGTTCCGACCGACCAAACGTTGCTTCGGCTATTGGTGAAACGGACCAATGCGGTAGACGTGTTCGCTGTCACACTTCATCAGTCTTTTCAATGTTCCAGTCCATGCGGCACAAGACAATTCGGGAGGCTTGATGAAGGCGGAACGCGTCACAGTGGAAGGACCGTCGCGGGCGAGCGACGGTCCGGTTCGAAATATGATGGACAACAGGTCGATTCGTCGTACGACCACCGTTACGGTGGGGCTGCTCAGTACCATCTGGTTGATCGACATGGTGGATCGCGTCATGATCGGGCTTGCGCTTCCGATGATCGGCGACGAATTCTCGCTCAGCAGTACGCAGTTGGGTGGCGTGGTCTCGGTATTCGCGATCTTCTACATGCTCGGGCAGGTCCCCGGCGGAATGTTGGCCGACCGCTTCGGACCCAGGCCCCTGTTGATCGTTGCTTTGATCCTGTGGTCGGTGTTCACAGCGTTGACAGGGTTCGCGTGGGGTCTCGTCTCGCTGATGGTCATGCGTGCGATGTTCGGCATCAGCCAGGGGCTCTTTCCAGCGGCGTCGTTCAAGGCTTTGGCTGAGCGGACGCGTCCGAAAACCAGGGCGACCGCGATGGGTTTCATGCTCGGCGCCAACAACCTCGGCCCCGGCATCGCACCGCTGATCATCGCGCCGGTCCTCATGGCCGTGGGGTGGCGTGACGCGTTCTGGCTGGTGGCGATCGTCGGCGCAGTGATCGGCACGGTGGTGTGGTTGGTGCTGCCCGCACCGTTGGACACGGAAATCTCGGAAGATCCCGAGGCAGCCTTGCAACCTCTGGCGAGCGAGCACTCTCGCGCCGCCGTGTTCAAGTCCGCGTCGGTGTGGAAGTTCGCGATTCTGTTCTGCCTGGCCAACATGTCCGCGTACGGGCTGATGACCTGGGTGCCGAGTTATCTGCTCAACGACAAGGGACTCTCGCTGATCGACACGGGAATCTTTGCCGCAATCCCCTTCATCGTCACGGCGCTGGCCACGATTGTGGGCGGGCGGTTGGTGGACAAGTACTTCCACGACCGGGCCAGGATCCTTCTGGTTCCGTGTATGGCCACGTCGGCAGTCCTGTTGTTCCTGATGACCACCGCTGACACCGTCGCGATGTTCACGTTCTACGAGACGTTGGCTCTAGGCATCAGCGGTCTGTGTTCGATGTCGATCTTCGCGATGCCGTTGCGGGCACTTCCGGCCGAATTCCTCGGTTCCGAAATGGGTTTGATCAACGGTTGTGGTCAGTTCGCCGGTTTCATCACCCCGCTCGTGATGGGATGGATGGTGGACCAGTTCTCGTACATGGCTGCATTCGGAGTCCTGGTCGGAGCGACGAGCGCTGCCGCATTGGTGGCCATGATCGTTCCTCAGACCCCGGCGAAATTCTGACAAGGAGACCGAAGATGTCGGCAACGGACGGCACACGAAAGATCGAAGACGACGTCGTCACCGATTTTTCCGGGAAGATGAGTTACGGGGCCTACCTCGGACTCGATACCCTCCTGGATTCGCAGCACCCGGTGAGCGAGCCGGAACACCACGACGAACTCTTGTTCATCATTCAGCACCAGACCAGCGAGTTGTGGCTCAAGCTGTTTCTCCACGAGATTCGGGCGGCCAGAGCAGCGATCGCTGCCGACGACATTCGGGTTGCGTTCAAGCGGATCGCACGTGTCAAACACATTCAGGCCACCTTGACCGAGCAGTGGTCGGTGTTGGCGACACTGACGCCGGCGGAGTATGCGGAGTTCAGGGGCGTTCTCGGCAACTCATCGGGGTTCCAGTCGTACCAGTACCGCGCCGTGGAATTCGTGCTCGGAAACAAGAACGCGGGCATGCTGAAGGTGTTCGAATCGGATCCGTCCGCCCATCGATTGTTGGAGACCCTGCTCGGGGAGCCGACACTGTACGACGAGTTCTGGCGGTACCTGTCCAGGCAGGGGTACGACGTTCCGGCGTCGGCTCTCGAACGAGACGTCAGCGCGCCCTACGTGCGAAACGACGAACTGATTCCGCTGGTCAAAGCAATCTACGAGAACGTCGAACAGCACTGGACGGCGTACGAGGCGTTCGAGGAGTTGGTCGACCTCGAGGAGAGCTTTCAGCTGTGGCGGTTCCGGCACCTTCGGACCGTGCTGCGGGTGATCGGCATGAAGAAGGGGACCGGCGGTTCGAGTGGTGGTGCCGGCTTCCTGCAACGTGCGCTGGAGTTGAGCTTCTTTCCCGAGCTGTTTGCCGCCCGAACAGAGATCGGTACCTGACACACCTGCTTGATGACACCCAGCTGTTCGTGACACACGACGAATCCGAGCCCGAAGGACAGGAGTCTTGGACAAGATCCGACAGGGTCGCTTCGACCAAGCTTGACTGCGAAGTTGCAAGTCGGTGACAGGAGAGCGTCGGAGTGGACAAGAAATCAATGGTGGCAGACCTGGCGGCGTTGGTAACCGCCGAGTCGCCCAGTTCCGATCTCGGCGCAGTCGATGCATGTGCGGACGTGGTGGCCGAAATCGGCGAACGCCACCTCGGAAGCACCCCCGAACGTATCCGCATAGACGGGCGCCAGCACTTGCGTTGGTCGTTCGGCGCGGAGCCGAAGGTGATGCTCCTGGGCCATTTCGACACCGTCTGGCCGCTCGGAACGCTCGCGGAGTTGCCCTGGTCTGTCACCGACAACATCGCCACCGGACCCGGAGTCTTCGACATGAAGGCCGGCATCGTCCAGCTCTTCCACGCGCTCGCATCGCTTCCGTCGCTCGACGGGGTGGTCGTGCTCCTCAATTCCGACGAGGAAATCGGCTCCCCGACCTCGCGCGCACTGATCGAGGAGCAAGCACGTCAGGTCGACGCGGTGCTGGTCCTCGAAGCCGCAGCCGACGGCGCAGTGAAGACCGCGCGCAAGGGTATGTCGCTGTACTGCGTCGACATCGAGGGACGCGCTGCACACGCCGGACTGGAACCGGAACGAGGTGTGAACGCTGTAGTGGAGCTCGCACACCAGATTCAGGCCGTGGTGGAGCTCGCGGACCCGGCGGCGGGAACGTCGGTGGTTCCGTCCGTGATCAGTGGCGGCACGACCACCAATACTGTTGCAGCGCAAGCGCAACTGTGGTGTGACGTTCGCATGTGGTCGGCGAAGGAACAGGAACGCATCGACCGTTCGATCCGTGCACTGACACCGGCGCTGGCCGAAAGTCGAATTTCGGTGTCCGGAGGCCCCAACCGTGGACCACTGGAATCAGTGTCTTCGGAGAAGCTGTACTTTCTCGCTCACCAGGTCAGCAGTGAGAGCGGTTTGGGGATGCTGCGCGACTGTGCCGTCGGCGGTGCATCGGACGGAAATTTCACTGCCGCAGTAGGAACTCCCACGTTGGACGGCCTCGGTGCCGTCGGCGGTGGCGCCCACGCAGCGACAGAACACGTAGAGATAGATCAGATGATCCCGCGCGCCACCTTGTTGGCCGGTCTGGTGACTCGAATCCTGGAGGGAGGACTGTGACGATGACGTCGCCGAACAATGTCCAACGCAAGACCGTTCAACCATTCGGAGGTGTATCGCCTTCACGGATGCGGCAGGCAATCAGCCAGGCCGAGCAGGCCGCTCTGCTTGCATGTGTGACTATCGAAACCGTCACCGGGCATGCCGAGTTGGAACAGGTATTCGGTCTGTTCGAGAAGGTATGGCAGCCGGAGAGCGGTAACCCTCCCGTCCATCGGGACATGATGAAAGCGCTCGCACACTCCGGTAACTACGTCGCCGGCGCGTTTCGTGGCGGAGATCTGATCGGCGGCTCGGTTGCATTCTTCGAGGAACCGCAACATCGTTCTTTGCATTCACACATCACGGGGATCCTGCCGAACGTGCAGAACGGGCACATCGGCCTCGCGTTGAAACTGTTCCAGCGAGCGTGGGCACTGGAACGGGGAATTCTCCACGTGCGGTGGACTTTCGACCCGCTCGTCGCACGCAATGCCTACTTCAACGTCTCGAAACTCGGTGCGTTCCCGATCCAGTATCTGCCGCGTTTCTACGCGCCGATGAACGACAGTCTCAACGGCGGCGCAGACAGCGACCGGTTGTTGATCGACTGGGAAATCGGTAGTAGCAAGGTTGCCGACGTCGTCGCCGGTTCGGGAGAAGTCCCGACTCCCGAGTCCTTGGGGGCGAGCGAACTGCTGTCCGTCTCCGAAGCCGGCCTGCCCGTGTTGAAGTCGACCAAGAATCGATTCGTCACTGTGGCTACACCGAATGACGTGTACACACTGCGTAAGTCGGACCCGACGGCAGCGAACGACTGGCGCCTGGCAGTCCGCGAGACTCTCGGTGGTGTGCTCGCCGAGAACGGAGTGGTTCTCGCAGTTACCAGAACCGGAAAGTACGTGCTGGACCGTGCGCCGGGAACACAGGCAGGCAGGACAACAGCGGAGGTTACATCGTGAAGATCGACGGAGTTGAACTACGCCGGGCGGCAATGCCGTTGAAGGCGCCGTTCCGTACCTCGTTCGGCACCGAGACCACCAAGGACGTGTTGTTCGTCAAGGTGGTCACCTCGGAATCGGAGGGCTGGGGCGAGTGCGTGGCGATGTCCGAGCCTCGCTACTGCTCCGAATACACGGACGGCGCCGCCGAAGTCCTTCGTAAGTTCCTGATTCCGTCTCTGGGTGAACTCACCGATCCCGACGTGCACGCACTGAGCGCGACGATGGAACAGTTCGCCGGGCACCCCATGGCCAAAGCGGCACTGGAAACCGCATTTCTCGACGCCGAGTTACGGGCTGCCGGGACGAGCATGTCTTCGTACTTGGGTGCAGTAGTCGATCGCGTACCCGCGGGTGTTTCGGTGGGTATCAAGAATTCGATCGACGAACTGCTCGAAGAGGTAGGCGGGTTCCTCGACGCCGGATACCTGCGCATCAAACTGAAGATCGAACCGGGCTGGGACATCGAGCCGGTTCGCGCAGTCCGCGAGAGGTTCGGCGACGACGTACTCCTCCAGGTCGACGCGAACACCGCGTACACCCTGGCTGACGCCCGTCATCTCCAGCGACTCGACGACTTCGACCTCCTGCTGATCGAGCAGCCGCTTCCCGAAGAGGAACTGCGTGGCCACGCCAGGCTGGCCGAGATGATGCGGACGCCGGTCTGCCTCGACGAGTCGATCACCTCCGCGAAGGTCACCGCCGACGCGCTGGCAATCGGTGCGTGCAGCGTGGTGAACATCAAACCGGGACGTGTGGGCGGTTATCTGGAATCGCGTCGTATCCACGACGTCTGCAAGGCCAACGGAATTGCCGTGTGGTGCGGCGGAATGCTCGAGACCGGAATCGGCAGGGCCGCCAACGTCGCGCTTGCCGCGCTCCCCGGATTTGCCCTACCAGGCGATACATCGGCTTCCGACCGGTACTTCGCCGAAGACATCACCGAGCCGTTCGTACTCGACAACGGTTACGTGAAGGTTCCGGAAGGACCGGGTATCGGCGTCGAACCGATCCCCGACCTGCTCGAAGCAATTACCACGTCGGTCGAATGGATCGGCATGGATCGGCTTTGACGAATCACTATGACACACTTCGTTCACAGGACGAAGGAGTGATAGACGTGGGCACCGTACGACCTCGCATCAGTTTGGTGCGGCTTCTCGAAGACGTGGGAACTACGGTGCTGAATCCGGTTGTCGGCGACCCGGAGGCGGTCCAGGAGATCGCCTCGGTGGTCATTCACGACCCCGACGACGACTCACCCTCGACACCGGACTCCATGGTGCTGCTCGTCGGCGTCACCGGAGGCGAACGTATCGCGGAGTCCGTGGCCGGCCTGGCCGAGCGCGGAGTACGCGTGGTGGTCGCGCGAGTGACCACCGAGGTCAGCGATGCGGACCGCGAATCCGTCATCGCCTCGGGCGTCGTGCTGTTGGCCTTGGCGCGTGGAGTTTCGTGGGTTCAGCTGACAAGCCTGCTTCATTCGGTGCTCTCGGCCCGAAACGAAGTCGGGCACATCCACTCACGCGGAGGCGGCCCGGCCGGCGATCTGTTCGCCTTCGCCAACGCTGTCAGCGCACTTCTCGATGCGCCGATCACGATCGAGGACCGCAGCTCACGGGTCATCGCCTTCTCCGGCCGCCAGGAAGAAGGAGACGGTCCACGTATCGCGACCGTTCTGGAGCGGCAAGTTCCTGACCAGTACATTCGAGTGCTCGAAGAGGCCGGGGTCTTCGACCGGCTCTATCGCAGCGACGATCCGGTGTGGGTCTCGGCCGAGACCCTCGGTACCAAAATGGGTCGTATCGCCGTGTCCATCAGAGCCGGCGACGAGTTCCTCGGCTCCATGTGGGTGGCAACCGGTGAGCCGATGTCCGACGACCGGATGCGTGCTCTGCGCGATTCTGCCGGGTTGATCGCGCTGCAGATGTTGCGGTTGCGCGGCGGTGCCGACGCCGAGCGCCGACTGCGCGCAGACCTGATCGCAACCCTTCTCGACGGTGGGTCAGGTGCGGTCGACGCGATGAATCGCCTCGGTCTCGGGACCGGCCCCGCACTCGTGATGGCTTTGGGTCGTAGGTCTTTCGAGGGATCGTCGAAGCCGGACGATGCCGCCCACGTGGTGCGACTGACCGACGCTCTGGCCATGCACCTCGGCGCCGTCCACTCGCAGTCGGCGGCAGCCTTGGTCAACGGAACCGGCTACGCGGTGCTGTCTGTACGAGGGCATTCCCCGGCCGAAGCCGAGTTGCAGGCGTTCCGTGTGGCCTCGGACTTCCTGGACCGCACCGGAGCGTCCGGCGACACGATCATCGGGATCGGCCGGGTCGTGACCAGACCGGCGCAGCTGAGCCGATCGAAGCGCGACGCCGAACATGCCCTCGAAGTGTTGTTGGCGGGACGAGCGTCGGGCAGCGTCGCCACCTTCAGTAGCGTCCACGTCGATGCCATCCTGTTGGAGATCGCGTCGGAAGCTGCAGCCGAAGGGTTCTCGGACCTCGGACCGATCGAGGCGATCGCCAGCCACGACGCCGCTCATGCGACCTCGTTCGTGGACACTCTCGATGCGTGGCTCAACGCGTTCGGTGATGTCGGTGACGCCGCGGCGTCATTGCACGTGCACCCCAACACCTTTCGGTATCGCCTCAGCAAGTTGAAGGGTATGGCCGCGTTGGATCTCGACGACCCCAACGTCCGCTTCCGGTTGATGGTGCATCTTCGTCTGCGCGGTCCACGCTAGCTCGAAAGCCGAAAAATGCGGGTCGCACTGATTTCTCAGCGCGACCCGCATTCTTTGTCAGTGGGTTCGGATCAGCTGTTGTTGCGAAGTGCTTCGACAGCGATGCGGCCGACGGTTCCGATGGAGGCGTCGATCTTCGGGGCGCGGTGGGTGAGCTCGTGGGACTTGGTGAAGACACCGACGGCGTAACGCTTGCCGTCCGGGTACGCCACGACGCCGGCTTCGTTTCGTACCAGTCCCAGCGTTCCGGTCTTGGCGGCGACAGTGACCTCGTCGGGGAAACCGGACGAAAGGCGGTGCGGCCAGACCTGCTTGCTCATGATGGTTCGGACCTCTTCACAAGCCGATGCGGGGCCGGCTTCATCCCTCCAGATTGCAGCCAGCAACATTGTGATCTCACGAGGAGTACTGGAATTGGAGCGGGCGGGATCCATGACGGAAATTGTCCGAAGAATTTCGATGGGGGGCATTTCCAGCAAGGTGCCCTTGTCGACGCCGAGGTCGTCGTAGACCGTCTTGAAGAGGCCTCGGCAGTCACGGACCAAGTTGGTCTTCTCCAAACCGAGCCCGCGCAGCGTTGCGACGATGTTGTCGAGTCCGAGACGCTCGTACAAGAAATCCGTGGCGGCGTTGTCGCTGAAGCTCATCATGAGCAGAGCGAGGTCTCGCCAGCTTGCAGTCACGTCGTCGGCGCAGCCGCCGATACCGATGCCGCCGGAGCGGAACTCGGCGGTCACCGTGGCGTGCTCGGTCGGATCAAGGGTGCCTGCCGCTACTTCACGGGCGTACTGAAGCACAACAGGAATCTTGAAAACGGAGGCGAGGATGACACCTTCGTCCGCGCCGTAGCCGAACTCTTCGCCGGAATCGATGTCGCGTGCGTGGACGTAGGCATCGGTCTTCGCTTCGGCGAGTACAGCAGCGATCTCCTGCTGTGCGCTCTCAACGTACGTGGCGGTTTCGGTCATTCGAGAAGCCCTTTCGTCGGTATCCATGTATCTGGGTTATTCGTGGATCTGACGATAGTGAGTCGACGACGGGGGGTCTTGTACGAATCGACGAAGGTTGGCGCACGGTTCGGTGCTGATACGCCGAATCATCCGGGCGTCGGGGTGTTCTCCGGATCAGGACGCATAAGTTTCGAGGCGACATCCGACCAGTTCGGCGACGTCGCTGCGTCGCTTGTCGGAGACCACGCCTGCCAACAGGAGGGTGAACAATTCGTCGATACGGTCGTTCAAATCGCTTCGTCTGGTGAGCACGTTCGAAACCAGTTGAACGCCGGTGAATGCCGAGATCACTACGCGACCCACCGATTCCGGCTCCACATCGTCGCGGATGTCGCCTTCGAGCTTCGCGGCCTCGGCCAGTTTTCGAAGCTCGCGGATCCACGCGACGTACGGGCCTTGCGAACCGTCGGCAGAGGCCAACTCGAGGGTAAGTCGGATTCCCGCACGAACAATAGGTTCTGCGACGAGTTGGCGGCCCATCTCGTGGCACACCATGACGAGCTGTTCCAGTGCCGGTGCGCCTGTGGCTGCAACTGCGGTGAAGGCACTGATCGAGATCTGGTGCTGTTCTTCGATCACCGCCTGAGCCAGTTCGTCTTTGGACGAGAAGTGAAAATAGACCGCGCCCTTGGTCATCTGCGCCGCGGACACGATGTCATTCATGCTCGTGCTGCCGTACCCCGTGACTTCGAACCGATCAGCAGCACCTTGAAGAATCTGTCGGCGACTGATCTTGGCACGTTCCTGCATTGCTCCCTTGTCCTCCGACTGTTAACACGTGAACCAGTTTTAGGGCCCTAGGTCCCGGACCAGCGACCCACGGTAGCAGCGAATCTCGTGCTCGCGCGACAGCGCGAAACGGACTGTTCGGTGTGCAATCGCAGGTCACGGTCGGTAGGAGCGACAAATGCGACCGCCGCAACCTCCGTTGGAGGCTGCGGCGGGGAGTCCAGTTATCGGCCAGCGAAATTCGGTCGAAGGTATGCGATCAACGAGTCGAGACAGTTGCCTCGAAGCCGAGGTCGCGTAGCGCCGACTTGAGTTTGGTCTGTGCCTCGTCGAGAGATTCGGGTGACGGCGAGGTGTCGGCGCCACTGATGTCGAAGTTCCCCATGTCGTATGCGGGGAAAACATGAACGTGAAGATGCGGAACTTCCAGACCTGCGATGAGGAGACCCGCCCGAGGCGCGTCGAACGCCTTCCGCACGGCTTGGCCGAGGTTGCGGGCAACAGCGGTGACCTTGGCAAAGAGTTCAGGATCCACGTCCTGCCACTGATCGACCTCGGCTCGCGGAACCACAAGCACGTGGCCCTGCGTTACCGGCGCGATGGTCAAGAACGCGACGACGTCCTCGTCCTCCCACACGAAACGTCCTGGTAGATCCCCGTTGATGATGGCACTGAAGACTGAAGGCATACCCCGAGATTAGCCCGCGTCCGGTTGCCAGGAAACTCCCAGGCTGGACGCAGGTTCGTCGGAGCCGGCCCGACAAATCTAGGACGCATGACGACAGAAGCCATGCAGACCGCGGGCAGCACGGACGCAGAGGAGGTCTCCGCGACGACTGTAGTGCTGGACGTGGTCGTCCCGGTATACAACGAAGAGGCAGGCCTCGAGACGTGCGTGCGGCGCCTGCGCCGGCATTTACGCACGCAGGTGCCATTCTCTGCACGAATTACCATCGCGGACAACGCCAGTGTCGACGGCACGTTGGCACTCGCACGTTCCCTCGCCGAAGAATTCGACGACGTCCGGGTCGTCCACCTGGATGCGAAGGGTCGTGGTCGAGCACTGCGGCAGGTATGGAGCGACTCCGATGCCGACGTGGTCGCGTACATGGACGTCGACCTCTCGACCGACCTCAACGCCCTGATGCCGTTGATTGCTCCGTTGCTCTCCGGACACTCGGACATCGCCATCGGTTCCCGGCTGGCACGATCGTCCCGCGTGGTGCGCGGCCCCAAGCGTGAGTTCATCTCACGTAGCTACAACCTCATCCTCCGAAGCGCACTGCATGCTCGCTTCTCCGACGCCCAGTGCGGATTCAAAGCCATGCGCGTCGATGTTGCACGGCAACTACTTCCGCTGGTGGAGGACACCGGGTGGTTCTTCGATACCGAATTGCTGGTGCTGGCCGAGCGAGCGGGCATGCGGATTCACGAGGTCCCTGTCGACTGGGTGGACGACCCGGACAGTCGGGTGGACATCATTGCCACGGCAGTTGCCGACCTCAAAGGTGTGGTCCGTGTCGGGCGAGCACTGTCTACCGGTTCCCTTCCATTGGCCGAGCTCAGGGCAAGTTTCGGACGTGAACCGTTGGTTCCCGGAGTTCCACGAGGAATGGTCGGGCAGCTCTCACGCTTTGCCGTGGTGGGAGTCATTTCGACGCTCGCGTACGCGCTGCTCTACCTCGCTCTGCACTCGATCATGGGTGCGCAGTGGGCCAACGCCGTCGCATTGCTGGTGACCGCGGTATTCAACACCGCCGCCAACCGGGCCTTCACCTTCGGGATCCGAGGGTCGGAAGGATCCGCTCGTCACCAGATGCAGGGCCTGCTCGTGTTCGGGTTCGGTCTACTGCTCACCAGCGGATCGTTGTTCGTGCTCGACGTCATGGCGCCCGATGCTTCCAAGCACGTGGAGCTTGCCGTACTCGTCATCGCCAATCTTGTTGCCACAGTCAGTCGATTCATCGCACTGCGCTGGGTGTTTCGCACCGCACAATCCGTAGGAGCCAATCGATGACCGCCACTGCAGAGACACTCGCCGCGCCGCTGCCAGCGCCGGAACCGCAACGTCAGGTGCGCTGGGAACCGTGGGCGCTGGGAGTGTTGTTGGTGGGCACCGGAGTCGCCTACATCTGGGGCCTGGGCGCGTCCGGATGGGCCAACTCGTTCTATGCCGCTGCGGTACAGGCAGGTTCGGTGTCGTGGAAGGCTTTCTTCTTCGGCTCCTCGGACGCTGCAAACTCGATCACCGTCGACAAGCCGCCCATGTCCCTGTGGTTGATGTCGCTGTCGGTTCGCATCTTCGGACTCAATTCCTGGGCGATGTTGGTGCCGCAGGCACTCCTCGGGGTCGGATCGGTTGCACTGTTGTGGGGAACGGTTCGACGGTATTTCGGTGCGGCCGCCGGCCTCCTCGCGGGCCTGGTACTTGCGCTCACACCCGTAGCGGCGCTGATGTTCCGGTTCAACAACCCGGATGCTCTGCTGGTGCTCCTGATGATCGCAGCAGTGTGGGCGATGATGCGCGCCGTGCAGGACGGCCGCACCCGCTGGCTCGTGTTGGTCGGTATCTTCTGCGGATTCGGTTTCCTGACAAAGCAATTACAGGTCATGTTGGTGGTTCCACCGCTGGCGCTCACCTATCTGGTCGCCGGACCGCCGAAACTGGGTAAGCGCGTACTCCAACTGTTCGCGGCACTGGGCGGACTGATCGTTTCCGCCGGATGGTGGTTGGCAATCGTCGAACTGTGGCCGGCCGACTCGCGTCCGTGGATCGGTGGTTCACAGAACAATTCGATTCTCGAACTGACGCTCGGCTACAACGGGCTCGGGCGCTTGAGCGGCAACGAGACCGGAAGCGTCGGCGGCGGCGGAATGCGCGGTGCTGGTGATGCCGCGGCCGGCGCTGCTGCGGGCGGTTTCCCAGGTATGGGCGAGGCGGCAGGTGGTATGGCCGGGGGAGGTATGGCACCAGGTGGTGGGGCCGGCGGTGGTATGTGGGGGAGTACCGGCATTGCCCGACTGTTCGAATCGGCCCAGGGCGGACAGATCGCCTGGTTGATTCCTGCTGCGCTGATACTTCTGGTGGCTGGAATCGTGCTGCGAGGCAGGGCACCCCGCGCTGATACACAGCGCGCGTCATTCAGCGTCTGGGGACTGTGGCTGTTGGTGACCGGACTGACCTTCAGTTTCATGGCGGGAATCTTCCACGCCTACTACACCGTTGCGCTGGCGCCGGCGATCGCCGCGCTGATCGGTTCAGGATCGGTAGTGGCGTGGCGTCATCGTGACGTCCTCTGGGTTCGCATCATTCTGGCGGTGTCCTTGGCCGCAACCGTCGCGATGGCGTGGGTACTGCTCGGACGCTCGCCTACGTTCGTACCGTGGCTTCGCTGGACCATTCTGGTGGTCGGCATCGTCAGTGCCGTGGCAGTGCTGATTCCGGCAGTGACGCGAGGTCGATTGGCTGTGGCAGTGATTCTCGCAGCGATCTTCACCGGTCTGGCAGGTCCGACTGCATACGCGATCGACACGATCAACACTCCGCATACCGGTTCCATAGTTTCGGCCGGACCGAGCGTCGAAGGTGGAATGGGCGGGCCCGGCGGTGGCCGCGGAGGATTCGGCGGATTCGGTGGCACGGCTGATGGCGGTAACCGTCGGACTGACGGGGCTGGGACCGGAATGCCGGGCACGCCCCCTGCAGGAATGGGTCAGATACCCGGTGGTGCAACAGTTCCGGGCGGTACCACGCCGACCACCGACGGAACGCGAGGCGCAATGGGAGGCGGTGCCGGTGGTCTACTGCAGGGCAGCACGCCGGGAGCCGCTGTTGTGTCCACACTCGAAGAGAACTCCGACCAGTTCACGTGGGTAGCCGCGGCAATCGGGTCCAACAGCGCCTCGGGTTATCAGCTTGCGACGCAGTCACCGGTCATGGCTATCGGAGGGTTCAACGGGAGCGATCCGTCGCCGACACTCGCGCAGTTCCAGCAGTACGTGGCAGAGGGCAAGATTCACTTCTTCATCGCCGGCGGTGGGATGGGTGGCGGTATGAACGCCGAAGGCACCGCTACCGCTATCTCGACGTGGGTGACCGAAAACTTCACCGCCACAACGGTGGACGGAGTAACCCTCTACGACTTGACGGTTGCAGGCTGACCAACAGGAACGCACGCCAGGTCCGCATCGGAGGTGCTTCCTCCGATGCGGACCTGGCGTGAAGTTGTATGCCTGAGGTTCGTCCTCAGGTTTTGAAGGTGGTGTTCGCCGGCCGCGGGTGCTGCTGCGGGTCGATCGAGGGTGGCGGGATGAACCAGGGTTTGTTGTCGACTCCTATTCGGATTTCCCATTTGCCGACGAACCCGGATTTTCGGTGCATCAGTCGGTGGTGTGAACGGCACAGCAGGACCAGGTTGTTCATCACCGTCGGGCCGCCGTTCGCCCAGTGCCGGATATGGTGCGCATCAGTCCAGGCCGGTACACATGTGCAGCCGGGGAACGCGCAGCCTCTGTCCCGGGCGATCAACGCCACTCGCTGTTCGGCGGTGACCAATCGTTTTCCTGGTTGCGCATCCAACGGCGCGCCGTGACTGTCGAGCAGGACGGTGGACAGGAAACAATCACAGCCGAGGAGTCTGGTCTGCGACACGGACAGTGGTCCGAGCCAGGGCATGTGCCCGACATCGAGATCCGACGCAGACTCTTCACCATCAGCAGTGGAGGGTGTTGCGGCGCAGTCACGGTGCTCAGCGAGATCACGTGCGTTGATGTGCACGTTCACGTGCGGGCGTTGGCCACCATCGGTACCGGTTTTCGCGCAGTCCAGGTAACGGCGGATCAGTTCGGTGAACCCGTCCGCCGTGCGCTTCGCCGTCGACCGAGCATCCGGGGTTCCATCGGGTGCCGGGGTGGGCATCGTCAGATTCGACAACGCCGACAGCAGCATTTCCCCGGTGAGGGCGTCGAAATCGCCGCGCACCACCACCCGACCGTTCAATGTCGACGCGATTCGCAACTCATTGAGATCGACATCCTCGGCGGGCGGAATCTCATCGGATTCGAACAACCTCTCCAACGTCGCGATCACGTTCCGCACCTTCGTCGTCGTCGCCTCCACCCCCGACGCAGCCGCCAACAGTAGGTCGATACAACGAGGGAGCGCCTCCTCCGGCATCCCCTTCGGCGGTGACTCACAGAACGCCACGATCAACACAGCATGATCGAACGAGCAATCCCCGCCATCGAACCGAGCAGCCACCGCCGGAAACGGCCGCAACGCTGCACCGAGAGCGGCGATCTTTTTCCCGTCCCGAACCTGCAGCATGGTGTTAGCCGCCAACCACGCACCCACTCCGCGGCTGGCAATCACCTGATCATCCGGGCGCAACGACAACTCGTCGACCACCGCCACTCGAACGGCTTCCAGGCGCAGAATCTCCGCACTCGCCTCGACAGCAGCAGCGCGCAACTCGGCAGCAGTCAACTGCCACAGGCGTCCGCGTAACCCCACCGCAGAACCAGACACCACATCCGACAACAAGACGCTCATTGAATCCCCCGATCCCCTCCCCAAATCATACTCGAACACGTGTTCGAGTCAAGAGTTGATTTCGCAGGGGCTAAGCGCTGATACTGTCGAGGTCGTGGACCACGTCGCAGCAGGCGTCGAGTAATTCGCGATCATGGCTGATGAGTAATACGCCGACGCCGGTTTCGGAGGCGCGACTCTCGATCAATCGAATGAGCGCGGCCGTCGTGGCGGCGTCGAGCATCGCAGTCGCCTCGTCGCAGATGAGGTATTTCGGTTGTTGCGCCAGCGATCTCGCCAGGCAGGCGCGCTGTAGTTGGCCGTCGCTCACCTGGTGGGGTCTACGGGACAAGAGATCGGGAGTGAGGCCCACTTCTGCTGCCAGTGCGACCACATCGATTGACCTACTGGCAATATCGCTGGGTTGACCGATGATCGAGGCGAGCGTCTGCCGAGGGTCGGTTGATGCGCGAGGTGACTGAAACAGCATGGACACCGTCCCGCGTAGTGCCGCGGGTACCGAGAATTTGGTACCCACGACGGGTGATCCGTCGATCCGCACCTCGCCTGACCACGGTGCGTCCAACGTGGCGAGAATCCTTGCAAGTGTTGTTTTTCCGGTGCCCGAAGTCCCGCTCAGGCCGATCAGCCTTCTCGGCGGAATTTCGAGCGAGACGTTCCCGAGCACCGGTCGGTCCCGGTGGTAACCGCTGGTAATTCCCAGAGCTTGCAAACTCATGTCAGCCCACCTTCCGCAGCGTTCGGTACGTGCGGTCACCCAGTGTGACGAGTTCGGTCGGGCCACCGGATTGTTTCGACTCCGGGCGTCGTAGGTGATAGACGCACTCCTCGGGGAGATCGGTGAGTTGCGGTGGCGATCCCGGCATGGGAGTCAAACCTCTGGAAGGTAAGGCGCCGAGAAGGTCTCGGGTGTAATCGTGAAGCGGATCTTTGAACACCAGCGCGGCCGGACCGGTCTCCATGATGCGTGATGCGTACATGACGGCAAGTCGATCAGCGACACCGCTGCGGGTGAGGGATGCCAGGTCATGGGTGATGAGCAGGACCGCCGTTCCGGCGTCCGCGCACTCTCGAAGTAATCCCATGACGTGGTCGGTGAGTTCGCGGTCGAGGTTGGCGGTGGGTTCGTCTGCGACGATCACCGACGGATTCCCGGCCAGCGCACCGGCAATGGCCACGCGTTGCGCCATGCCGCCCGACAGTTCGTGCGGGTAGCAGTCCAGGGCCGACGGTTCGAGTCCGACGCGAAGTGCCAAGGCATCGCAAGTGTGATCGCTGCCGAGTGCGTCGATCGTCTCCTGTAGTTGCGATCGCGCAGTCCGGACGGGGGTGAGATGTGTTGCGGCGGATTGTGGAACGAGAGCCACGTGCCGCCCACGGAACGCGGCGCCGGAGAAGACGTCGATCTCGAGGTCCGGTGTTCCGACGGTGACCGTTCCGGTTCGAGAAGCATTCGGCGGCAACATGTTCATGACCGAGGTGGCGATGATCGACTTGCCACACCCCGATTCCCCGACAAGTGCGGTCACCGTGCCGGCTGGAACGTCGAGGTCGATGTCGCTCGCAGCGTGAACTACCGATCCTCCGAGTAGAGGGATCCTGACGGTGAGAGATTCGATGCGCAGGCCGTGGTTCACAGTCGCAACTCCGAAGGTCGAGGGGGCGTGAGCATCGACCGCAGGGCCGAACCGGCGACGGCAACTGCGACGGTGGCGATCACGAGAACTGCGGCGGGGAATGCCAGCGTCCACCAACCGCCGAGGAGTAGAGAACTGCGTGCCTCTTCGAGAAGCGTCCCGAGACTGGGCTTGTGCGGGGGAAGGCCGAATCCCAGGAAGGACAACGTCGATTCGTGCCAGACGGCGTGGGGCAGCAGGAGAACGACTGCGATCAAAGCCTGCGGCGCCGTCGCCGGCACGAGGTGGCGCATGATCACGTGACGTCGACTGGCTCCCGCGAGAATGGCGGCGTCGATGTAGGGACGCTCGCGCAGACTCAAGATCTCGGAGCGGATGATCCGGGCCACTTGGGTCCAGTGGGTCAGTGCGATCGAAAGCACGATGGCGGCAATGCTTCCACGGAACATCGCGACGATGACGATGCCGAGCAACAGGTGGGGGAGTGCGTTGACGGCATCGGTGCCGCGCATGACGAACCTGTCCACCCAGCCGCCGACCAGTCCGGCCGTAGTGCCGACGGCGACGCCGATCACCGTGGCGAGCAGCGCGCAGGCGAGTGCGATCAGAAGTGAGGTTCTGATGCCTGCAGCTATGCGCACGAATAGATCTCGGCCCGCCGAGTCAGTTCCGAACGGGTGATCGAACGACGGAGCCAGGCGAGCCGCCGAGAAGTCTGTGACTCGGTCGTCGACGTCGGCCAACCATGGGACCAACGCCGCGTACAGCGCCACGAGGATCAGCACGCCGACGGCGATCTTGAAGCGTCGTTCAGCCATCGGTACTCACTCTCGGGTCGAGTACTGCAACGAGGACGTCGGCAATCAGTGAGCCGAGCATGACCGTCAATGTCGTACCGACGGTGAGGAACGCGAGCAGTGCCATGTCGAGGTCACGGGCTGACGAGACGATGGCGCCGGCGATCCCTGGCCAACTGAAGACCTCTTCCACCAGCACTGCCCCGACTATCAGCTCGGGCAGTCGCACGCCGACGATGTTCACGAAAGGCGCCAGTGAGGTCGGCAGTATGTGGCGTTTCGTGATGGTCGGCGTCGGGATTCCGCGTGCTACGGCGCCCGCGACAAATCCCTCACTTTTCGAACCCACGACGGATTCTCGGACCGCGAGTAGGAGCCACGGCATCTGCGAGATGGAGAGGACCGTCACCGGTAGGACCAAGTGCCGGATCACCTGTCCCGGTGTGGGATCGGCACCCCCGTCGGTCAACCCGGCGACCGGGAGCCAGCCGAGAGTCAACGCGAAGAGCGCGATGGCACCCAGCGACAAGACAAACGGCGGAAGTCCTTGGACCACGACGCTCAGCCCGGACACGGTCTTGTCCAAGAATCCTCCACTGCGGATTCCGGCGAGAACACCGAGTGTCAGCGAGGCGAGAATCGCGATGAGGAGTGAGATACCGACCAGCAGCAGGGTCCATGGCAGACGCTCGGAGATAACTTGGGAAACAGGCTGATTGAACGATCTGGAGATCCCGAGATCACCGGTGAACACGCCCTGGAGCCAATTCCAGTACGTGCTGTACCAGGGGTTGTCGAAACCCATCTGATCGGCGATCAACGCTTTGTCCGCGTCGCTGGTCGTCATGTATCGCGTGCCCAGGTAGCCGACAAGTGGATCGAACGGTGAGATCGCGGCGGCGGCAAAGAGTCCCGCGGACACCACGGCGATCACCGGCACGATGAACAACGCCCGCCGACCGACCATCGTGAGGATGGCCTTTCGGCGGGAGTTGCCACGGTGGTCGAGCGATTGCCGCGCGTCTACCCGAACGTCGACCGCTGTCATTGCCCTCTGGCCCACGTCTGCAGTGACCACCACGGGCCCCAGGTCACACCGTGTGAGTGTGGCTCGAGTACAGGTCCGGAGATCTGCCAGTCGGAATCCTTCGAAACGTACGTATGGTCGAGGAATACGAGGATGACAAATCCGGGATCCTCGACGTACGCCTGCTGCACGTCGCGATACGCGGCGTCACGCGTTGCCTGATCCAGGCTGCGGCGTCCTACTTCCAAGCCTGCGTCGACTGCTGGATTGGAGTAGTCGCTGGCGTTGTCGTAGATGCTGCCGACCCCGGGCGCTATGTACTTCGAGTTCAGCGCGTCGTACGCCTGCGTGTCTGGATCGAAAGGTTCGTCTCCACCACCGAGAAGCGTCGAATCCTGGTTGATTCGAGGGTCTATGCGGTCCCAGGAGAGCGCTTCGAGATCCACTTCGATGCCGACAGCGAGAGCATCGGAGGCAAATGCCTGAGCGAGATCACGTCGAACGGTGTCGACGGAGTTGTACATGATCGTGAACTGCGCCCGCTGACCGTCTTTCGAACGGATTCCGTCGGCACCTTCGATCCAGCCCGCTTCGGTGAGAATTCGCTCGGCCTCGGCCGGGTCGTAGGCGAAGGTTGCGTTCGGGTTGTACGAATCGCCGTAGACCTCGGGGATCGGAGTGGCGGCGACGCGGCCGTGTCCGCCCAGGACGTTGTCGATCATCGACTGGCGATCGGCGGCGAGGTTGAGCGCCATCCGTACGGCTTTGTCGCCTGCCACGGGATTGTTCGTCGGAAGTGAGAGACCGCGCCAGTCCGCTGACTGATGGGCAGTCACCGACATGTTGTCTTTGCCCGAGAACGTATTGGCAAGCAGTGGAGGGAGGTTGGTTCCGTCGATCTCGCCCGACACCATACGTTGGGCGCGGGTGTTGTCGTCCGGAACGTAGAGGAGAGTGAGCTTCTTGATCTCCGGTGCACCGTCCCAGTAGTTCTCGTTCGCCTCGAAGACCGCTCGATCCGGTGAGAGATCGACGAGTGTGTACGGACCCGTACCGACAGGCGCGGTGTTCAACGGCGATTCGGCGGCCAGTCCGGATGTCGCGAGGGATTCCGACGGGACCATGCCGATCAGCATCTTCGTCAGCAGGGGCGCATACGAGTAGGCGAGACGAAACTCGACTGTGCTGTCGTCGACGGCCACGACGTCGCTGATCATGTCGTACGACGAACGCGCTTCGGAGGCGGAAGCGGGATCGAGGATCGCCTTGTACGTGGCAACCACGTCGGCGGCGTCGAAGGTCGATCCGTCGGAGAAGGTGACCCCGTCGCGGAGTTTGACCGTCCAGACCGTCGCGTCGGCGTTGGCAGTGGGCATCTCCGCGGCCAGAGACGGCTCGAAGCCCGGCATGCCGGTCCCTCCGGTGAGTCGGACGAGGCCGTCGTACATCTTGGCCTCACCGGCAGCGCCGAAGCCTGCGACCGGGTTGTAGCCGCCCAGCTCGTAGCCGTCGGCCAAGACCAGGCCGTCGTTGTTGCCCGAGGAGTCGGTGCCAGTCGGGCTACTGCACGACGTGATCAGAAGTGCGCCGATTGCGGCGGTTGCGGTGAGCGTCAGAACGCCTGGTTTGTGGAGTTTCACGGGTGTCCTTTCCTTGGTGGACAGGTGTACGAAAACATCTGTTCACCTATTCAGGTATTCATATGATCTCATCTCGAAACGGATATTTCGCACAAAGGCCGAACGCTGGGACCTTGGCCCCGCCAGTGGCACTCCGAGAGCCCTGTTATCGCAGGCCGTAGTCTGTTCACCGTGCGCGTACTAGTAATCGGCTCCGGAGCCCGTGAACATGCCCTCCTTCTCTCTCTTGCTCGCGATCCAGGTGTCACGGCCCTGATCTGCGCGCCTGGCAATGCCGGGATCGCAAAAATCGCCGAGCAGCACCCCATCGACGTCGCTTCGGGTGACGCGGTTACCGCGCTGGCCCAGAAGGTCGAAGCCGACCTCGTCGTCATCGGACCCGAGGTTCCGCTGGTCCTCGGTGTCGCAGACGCGGTGCGCGCAGCAGGTATCGCCTGCTTCGGGCCTTCGGCCGACGCCGCCCGCATCGAGGGATCGAAGGCTTTCGCCAAGGACGTGATGGCTGTCGCCGGCGTCAAGACCGCTCACAGTGAGATCGTCGACAATCCGGCCAAGCTCGACGAAGCACTCGACCGCTTCGGTCCCAACTGGGTGGTCAAGGACGACGGATTGGCCGCGGGTAAGGGCGTAGTCGTCACGACGGATCGTCTCGCCGCGCGCGATCATGCCGCAGAACTGCTCGAGACCGGACACCCGGTTCTCCTCGAGTCCTTCCTCGACGGTCCGGAAGTTTCGCTCTTCTGCCTCGTCGATGGCGAAACCGTGATCCCGCTGCTCCCGGCTCAGGACCACAAGCGAGTAGGCGACGGAGACTCCGGACCCAACACCGGCGGCATGGGCGCGTACACCCCATTGCCGTGGCTGCCCGACGAGATGGTCACGCAGATCGTCGACGACGTCGTCAAGCCCGTCGCTGCCGAGTTGGTCGCGCGCGGTAGCAGTTTCTCCGGCCTTCTCTACGCCGGTCTGGCGATCGGTGTCGACGGCCCGGCCGTCGTCGAATTCAACTGCCGGTTCGGTGACCCCGAAACTCAGGCCGTGCTTGCTCTCCTCGAAACGCCGCTGGGCGGTCTACTCAATGCAGCCTCGACCGGAACACTCGATTCGGTCGGTCCGTTGCAGTGGCGCGACGGTTCCGCTGTCACGGTCGTGATTGCCGCGGAGAACTACCCGTCAACCCCACGCACCGGCGACGTGATCACCGGAGCCGACGCCGACGGAGTCCTGCACGCCGGTACCAAGAAGCGTGAAGACGGTGCCGTCGTCTCGGCCGGCGGGCGTGTGCTGAGTGTTGTCGGAGTGGGCAAGGATCTGACCGAAGCTCGCGACGACGCCTACGCAAAGATCGCCGACGTCAAGCTTCCCGGCGGTCATTTCCGCAAGGACATCGGACTCGGCGCCGTCGAAGGTCGCATCTCAATTCCCTGACTCGTTCTTTCGGAGGGCCGGTGAACTTTCTGTTCATCGGCCCTTTTCATGGAAAATCAACGGTTCCTCGAAGTTACCCACGAGTATGGACTTCTCGTTCGGTTTCTCCCGGTATATCTCAGCGCGGGGGTCACGGAAAGAGAAGGGCACACTTGAGCATTCGCGCTGAATCCAACGAACGGCACGCACGTACCAATTCCACGCTCTCGCGTAGAAACTTCTTGGCAGCAACAGGATTAGCTGTGGGGGCCGCCGCACTCTCGTCCTCGTGGACCACGGCGGCCGCTGCGCCCAGACGAGCATTGAACGACGGTGACCGTGTCCCCGCGCTCGTGATCGGCAGTGGATACGGCGGTGCCGTTGCGGCACTTCGCCTGACACAGGCCGGTATCGACACGCACATGGTCGAGATGGGGAAGTCGTGGACCACACCAGGGTCCGACGGCAAGATCTTCTGCCCGATGCTCTCGCCCGACGGTCGGTCCTTCTGGCTCAGAGACCGTACAGTTCAACCGGTTTCACACTTCTCCGGCGGCTCGGTGGACAAGAACATCAGCCGCTACGTCGGTGTTCTCGACGCCGAGGACTTCGGCGGGATCAAGGTCTACCAGGGCCGAGGGGTCGGCGGTGGGTCGCTGGTCAACGGCGGTATGGCCGTCACACCCAAGCGTAACTACTTCGAAGAGATCCTGCCCGGTGTCGATTCCAACGAGATGTACTCGACGTATTTCCCGCGCGCGAACGCTGCGCTCGGAGTCAACAACATCGACCCGGCCTGGTTCGAATCGACCGAGTACTACAAGTTCGCGCGGACGGGGCGAAAGACCGCTGAGAGATCCGGTTACACAACAATGTTCGTGCCGAATGTCTACGACTTCAACTACATGAAGCAGGAAGCTGCCGGCCAGGTCACCAAGTCTGCTCTGGTCAGTGAGGTCATCTACGGCAACAATGCCGGAAAGAAATCTCTGGACAAGACGTACCTCGCTGCGGCATCCGCCACCGGCAAGCTCACCATTTCAGCTCTGCACGTCGTGACCTCGGTTGCCCCGGCCGCGACCGGCGGTGGCTATCAAGTGGTGATGAACCAGATCAACGAGCAGGGCAATACCGTCGGCACCAAGACAGTGACGGCGGACAAGGTCTTCTTCGCGGCCGGCAGTATCGGGACCAGCAAGCTCCTGGTCGCGATGAAAGCGCAAGGGCAGCTGGCGAATTTGCCGGGTGCAGTTGGACAGGAATGGGGTCACAACGGCAACGTGATGGTGGGCCGCGCCAATCACATGTGGGACGCCACCGGTGCGAAGCAGTCCGCGATCCCCGTGATGGGTATCGACAACTGGGCCGACACATCCGCTCCCGTCTTTGCGGAAATCGCACCCTTCCCGGCCGGTACCGAACTGTGGGTCAGCCTGTACTTGGCGATTGCCAAGAATCCGCAACGTGCTCAGTTCCAATTCAACTCGGCAACAGGCAAAGTCGGATTGAACTGGCAGCGCTCGCAGAACCAGCCGTCGATCGACATGGCGAAGAAGCTCTTCGACAAGATCAACAAGAAGGAAGGCACGATCTACCGGACCGACCTCTTCGGCCCGACGCAGACGTGGGGCGATCAGTTGACGTACCACCCCCTCGGCGGTTGTGTGCTCGGCAAGGCGACCGACGGCTACGGTCGTCTGCCGGAGTACCCGGGTCTGTACGTCATGGACGGATCCCTCGTACCGGGCAATGTGGGAGTCAATCCGTTCGTCACCATCACCGCTCTGGCCGAACGGAATATCGAGAACATCATTGCGAACGACATGAACTAGGGCGGTAACTCGTCAGCAGGTGCGGTGCGGTGCGGCAGGTGCTGCACCGCACCGCTTCTGTATGTCCCGGAGTGTCACCGCGGTGCGTGATCTCGCAATGATCGATTGACTCGGTCGAGGATACCGACGGCAGTGGTCAATGTGTCGAGGTCGCCCTCGTCGAGGGCCGCCAATTCTTCGGCGAGAACGCCGATGCGTAGTTCGGATCGACGGTCTCGTCGCGCGCTTCGCTCGTCCTTCACGAAAAGTGTGCTCACTCGGCCGTCCGTGGGATCGGGTCGCCGCTCGATCAGGTCTTTGTCGGAGAGGATGCGCACCAGCGTGCTGACGGTGTTCGGGCGTCTGGAGAGGCGATCGGCCACGGCCCCGATGCGAGTGCCCGGATGGTGTGCGACATCGTGAAGTGCTTCGGATTGTGCCTCTGGCAGAGTCGCGTCGGTACCCGACGTATCCATGTATTCCCGCAGCGCTCGACGCAATTCGAACGCCGCAGCGATGAGTGATCTCGATGCTTCTTCCGCGGTGGGCACGCGATCGGAGTAGCGATCGACCTCGTGTGATCCACGCCCTGGAACTGTATCTGACACAGATATAGTTTACAGTTCTTCAAAGGGTAGGGTCACCTAACCATGACGGAAGATGAAGCTGTCATGCTTCACGACGTACGGGACACGATCATGAATTTTCGACAGAAGTCACGCAGTGTAATGCTGATCGGCGCACTGACATTGGTGGCAGCTCTCAGTGGCTGCTCGAGCGAGGACGCCTCGCCCACAGATGCCGAGATCAGTGCGTCAGCTCCGGCGGACTCTGCGTTTGTCGCTCCGCGAGAAGTCCCGGTTGGAATGGGGAGCGGAAAGTCGGACGGCGAGTTCCCTCGTACCGTCTCACACTTCAAAGGGGACACCACGATCGAATCGCAGCCCGAAAAGGTTGTTGTCATCTCGACCGGGCAAGCAGATGCACTCCTGTCGCTCGGTGTCGTGCCCGCAGGTTCGACGCGTGGTGACGGTGCGGACCTGGTGCCTCCGTACTTGTTGTCTGCGTACCCCGAATTCCGTACTCAGCTAAGTGATGTCGTTGACGCAGGTGGACGCTTCACACCGAATTTCGAAGCGATCGTCACGCTCGATCCTGACCTGATCTTGATGAATGTTGCAGGAAAGGACGCTGATTCGCTGTACGACCAGCTTTCCGCCATCGCACCCACGGTGGCAACACAGGGAACCGGCGTCTACTGGAAGCAGGACTTCCTGCTGGTTGCCGACGGGGTAGGTAAGACGCAGCAGGCGACGGCACTGCTGGATACCTTCAATACCGATGCCGCGGCCCTCGGTGCTTCCCTCTCGTCGCCGCCGACGGTGTCGTTCACGCGCCAGAACGGAAATCGTCTGCGCATCTTCGGTATTCCTTCGTTCACCGGCAGTATCGCCGAGGATGCCGGCTTGACCCGTCCGCAGTCGCAGCAGTTCGACGACACTTCCCGAGACATCAGTGAAGAAGAGTTGAACGTGGCGGACGCCGACTGGATCTTCTACGGCGTGCAGGGCGGGGACCCGGCGACATTGACGAACGCGCCGTTGTGGGCGCAGTTACGTGGTGTGGTCGCCAACCACGCCGTCGCTGTTGACGATGACGTCTTTTACCTCAATACCGGGCCGACTGCGGCTCGTGAAGTGCTGAAGGTTCTGCAGAGCGCATTGCAGCAGTAGTCGATTCAGCTTGGTTGTGAGTGCTGACGAACCGGAAGACGGCTCCGCCCACGGTGACGGCAAGCGTCGCGAGAATGGCCCCGGCGATGACGTCGGTGAGCCAGTGAACTCCCAAATACAGGCGAGTCAGGGCTACGACGATTGTGACTGTCACGGCGAGGAGCATCAGCAGTCTCTTGACGGCGGGTGTGCGGTGCGCGCTCAGAACGAGGACGACGATGCCGAACAGTGCAGCGGTCCCGGTGACGTGACCAGACGGGAACGAGTGGCCGGTCTCGAGAAGAACCTGGATGTTGGTCGGCGGACGTTCGCGACCGACGAGCGCTTTGATTACCGTGCTGGCGACCGCCGCCCCGCCAACGGTTCCGATCACGATCAAGCCCGGAACGACCGAACGCGCTCGCCATGAGATGAGCACTCCGCTGGTGATCCCGAGTAGCGCGGTGGCGACCGGGCTACCGAGATCTGTGACGGCGACCGCGATCTGGTTCAGGGCGCCGCTCCGATGATCGACCATCCAGTCGGTCACCGGCCCGTCGAAGCTCGTCAACCACCCGCTTCCATACACCTGGATCGACAGCGTCACCAGTGCAAGCACGAGTCCGCACGTGCGAAGGGCTGTAGACCGAACGCTGGAAGCTCGGTAGATCGAACCGAACGCGAACAGAGCTGCGGCCACCACGATTGCGGCAACCGCGATCTCTGCGGTGGTGCTCTCGGTCAGGACTTCGGTGACCACGTTTCGCACGGTCGACACAGTTGCAGGCATGAATGCAGTGTGACGAGCCGAAGCTGAAGAAACGCTGAACGGAACTCGGCTCTGGGTCTACCGTCTGCTCTACTGGGTGCATCCGAACAACTGCGTGGCGACGAAACGGGGCCGGTGGTGCGAGTACTGGTGGTCGAAGACGAAGTGCGCTTGGCCGAGACGATCCGGCGGGGATTGGTGGCCGAGGGATTCGTGACCGCCGTCGAACTCAACGGTGACGACGGATTCGCGACTGCGTGCAGTGACGAATTCGACGTGATCGTTCTCGACATCATGTTGCCGGGCAAACACGGGTACGACATCGTGCGGGATCTACGCGCCCGGGAGATCTGGACGCCGATCCTCATGCTCTCGGCAAAGGACGGCGAATACGACCTGGCTGATGCATTCGATCTCGGCGCCGACGACTACCTGGTCAAGCCATTCTCGTTTGTCGTGCTTCTCGCTCGGCTGCGCGCACTGGTGCGTCGCGGCGCTCCACAACGTCCGGCGATACTCTCCGTTGGAGACCTGTCCCTCGACCCGGCCAAACATCAGGTGAGCAGAGCGGGAATCGAATTGACCCTGACGCCAAGGGAGTACAGCGTTCTCGAATTCTTGATGCGCAACAATGGTGTGGTGGTCACGAAGACCGAGATCGTTCGCTCTGTCTGGGACACCAACTACGAAGGTGACGAGAACATCGTCGAGGTGTATATCGGTTACCTTCGTAAGAAGCTCGACCTCCCGTTCGGAACTCAGAGCATCGAAACGGTCCGAGGCGTCGGGTACCGCTTTGTCGGCACTGCCTGATCGTCAGTCGTTCGGTACCGGAATCGTCACCTCGAATCGACTTCCACCGCCCGCCCTCTCGCTGACGGAAATGGTTCCGTGGTGCGCCGCAACTATTTCCGACGCGATGGCGAGTCCAAGTCCGGACCCGCCTCCCTGCCTCGACCGCGGCTGGTCCAGGCGGACGAAGCGTCCGAAGATTCGTTCGCGTTCTGCTGCAGGGATTCCGGGCCCGTCGTCCTCGATCACGATGTGGGCTTCGTTTCCGGCTTCGGAGCACTCGAGATACACGAGGGTCTCCGCATGCCGCACTGCATTGTCCACGAGGTTTCGCACCATCCGCGTCAATGCTCTCGGGTCTCCGGAGACCCGAACCGGAGCCACGGCAGCGGCGACCGTAACTGCGGAGATACCGTCGATCCTTTTCTGCTCGGCGAACAAGATGTCATCGAGGTCGACGTCGACGACGATGCCGAACTTTTCGAGTTCGCTTTCGTCAGAGCGCGCGAGAATCAACAGGTCTTCGATCAACTGCCGCATCCGGCGCGCCTCGGGAAGTAGTGCGTCTTCGATCAGCGCGTCGTCGAGGAGATCCGGGCGTCGGTGTGCCAGTTCGAGGGCCGTCGTGATCGTGGACAGCGGACTGCGTAACTCGTGTGAGGCATCGCTGACAAATCGTTGCTGGGCCAGCGCACCTTCGTCGAGGCGCGCCAGCATGTCGTTCATTGTTGTTGCCAGTCGGGCTATCTCGTCGTTCCCTGACGGGACAGGCACTCGTTCACCTTGACGCCCACTCGAAATCGATGCTACCCGAGCGCGGATGCGTTCGACGGGAGCGAGGGCCGAACCGACGAGGCGGTAGGTGGCAAACGCTGCCAGCCCCAGGACCAGAGGTCCGACGATGGCCAGCAGAACGGCAACGGTCGTCACCACGGTTTCAACCGGTTCGCGGTCGGCGCCGACGAAGACGGTGACTGGTCCGGTCGCCGTCTGAGCGCCTCGCCCGATCAGCCAGTAGTCCTCGTCGTCGGACTTCTTGACCCTTCCGAGAGCGTCCGACTCGTCAGGGCCGAGAAAACGTTCGGACAGGAGGTCGCTGTCGGTTCCAGGTGATTGGGCGACTATTCGGTGATCGGCGTCGACGATCTGCACGATTCCGATCTGACTGTCTGTGGACAGAAGCGAAGGGTCGAGATCGGCCGGGTTTTTTCCGTTGAGCTGCTGGACCAATTGCGTGGCGCGAGCGTCGGAGCTGTTCAGCGCGGACAGATGCAGGGAGTTTGCCAGCACGAAAACCAGTGCAAGCCCGGCGATCACCAGGCAGAAGGCGATCACGAGTGTCGAAGCCACGGTCGAACGGGCACGCACGCTCCACCGGGAGGGGTGCAGAATCGACTCGCCGATGAAGTTCATGGCGTCCAGTCTGTACCTTCTCGGCTGTGCATTTACGAAGACGGGTGACGCGGTCCCGTAATCGGACCGCGTCACCCGTCTAGAGGATCAGGCCACTCGCTTGGCGGTGCGGCCGCCGAATTCGAGCATCACGGCGCGACCGGTGTCGTCGGTGACGAAGCGTCCCAACGCCCGGGTGGTGTCGGCGCGCGCAGCGAAGTCACGGTCGTTGAGGAAGGCGATCGGGATTGCCGGCGGCCAGACGATGTCCTCGTATTCACCGAGATCCTGCGCGCTGCCCATCCGGATGCCGATTCCCTCGTCACCGGGGGCGACGGTCATCGTCAGTGAGCCGGCCTGATACTTGCCCAGGACTGCGTCGACGGCAGCGGGTTCGGGCTCGACCACGTCGAGGGATGCCGGCGTGGGTAGTTCAGTGAGGTTGGCCATGCACCAGTCGACGATCTTCTTGCCGATTCCGCCGCCGAGGGCGTTGGTCAGCACGGTGACGGCGAAGTTCTTCTCGGGCACTGTCATGAACTCGGAGACCTGGAGGTTGCTCACGTTTCCGCCATGCCGCACTACCTGTGTGGTTCCGTATCGAGTCAACAGCCATCCCAGGCCGACTTCCTCGAACATCATCGCGGCGGGACGCTGCGGCTTCTGCATCAACAACCGGGTGGACTCGTCGAGCGGCTGTCCTTCGCCGGGGTGTTCGCCAGACAGTGCGTAACGTGCCCAGACGAGTTGGTCTCGCACCGAGGACCACATTCCGCCGCAAGGGATCATGCCGCGGTCCAGCCCGGTTTCGTTGGACACGAACGGCACACCGTCGCGGATGTAGTGACCGAGTGCGAACCGGTGGGTCATCACGTCCCAGGGCAGGAAGGCCGAGTTCTTCATGTCGAGGGGGTCGAGCACGCGCTGCTTGACCAGCTCTTCGAAGGTCAATCCGCTGATCTTGGCCACGACATGTCCGGCGAGAACGAATCCGGAGTTGCTGTAGGAGAAGACTTCTCCGACGGGAAATTCTTGTCGCAGTTCGTTCAGCCGTGAAACCGAGCGTCCCAGGGCGTCTTCGCCCCAGCCTGCCGAGAGGCCCGCGTCGCCGGTGAATCCGCCGGTGTGGGTGAGGAGATGACGCATCGTGACTGTGCGCGTGGCTGTTTCGTCGGCGAAGGTCAGGTCGGGGACGTACTCGACCAACGGGGTGTCGAGATCGAGTAGGCCGTCCTCGACGAGTGCCATCGCGGCTGTTGCGGCGAACACCTTTGTGGTGGAGCCGATCATGAACATCGTCTTGTCGGTGACCGGGAGTTGGGTTTCGACGCTCTCGATGCCACTGGTGACGACGATGTCCTTGTCGCCGTGAACGATGCCGACCGAGACGCCGGGGATGTTTGCCTCGACCCTCCACTGATCGACGAGTTCTTGAAGCTGTTCTTGCATCTTTGATTCCTCGAGTTCGCTGGCGTTCTGTGTTTCGGCGTTCTGTGTTTCCGTCATCGTATGTGTATCGGTCATCGTCACGCGTTAACCCGTGGTAGGAAGCGGAATCCGACGTACACTCCGTCTCGGTGCGGCCGTACCGTCGTCCAACCCGCGGCCCCGGGTTGACGGGTGGTCCAGGTCCCCGGGATCTGCGACGGTACGAGAGTGGCTACCGTTGCAGGCTTCTTCGGAGCTGTCTCGTCTTCCTCGGGATTCGGGATTACGTCGCCGATGACGGTGATCACGGCCTCGTCAGCGGACTCTCCACGACGGAACTCGATTGCTATTCCGCCCGAGCTGTACTTTCCCAGAACCGAATCCGGAATCGACTCCACACTCGCGGGGTTCGGGGCGAGGGCTTGCGGAGGTTCGAGTCCGACCAACGCGGCCGCGGCTTCGGTGAAGAGATCACGGTAGAGGCCGTCGGCCTTGCCGCCGCTGGTCAGCAGTGCGATCGCGACATTGTGGCGGGGGAAGATGCGCAGATACGCGTGCTGGCCGATGGTGCTGCCGTCGTGCCCGAAAATCTCTTCGCCCGACCAGGTTTCGTGGAACCAGCCCAAGCCCCAACCCGACTTGTCCGGGAACAGTTCGCTGATGTCGATTTCGGGTGTGCGCATCGCGGCGGCTGACTTTTCCGACACGATCCGTACGCCGTCGACGCTCTGTCCTTCGAGAAGACCGAGTTCCGCGAACGTGAGTAGATCTCCGATGCTGGCAGTGATGCAACCCGCGGGCCCCATCGAGCGCGTGATCGGCCAGACGGGCATCACGACGGAGTTCCCCGTATGACCCGCTGCCACAGAGTATCTCGGTGTATCTCCGGTCAACGTGAGTGTGTGCGCGAGGCCGAGCGGATCGATGATCCGCTCCTTGAGGATGTCGTCCCAGATGCCGCCGCGAAGAACCTCGACGATACGAGCTGCAAGGACGTACGCGGAGTTCGAGTACGCGAAGCCGTCCTCGAGTGGATGAACCTGACGGAAGTCACGCAGGCCCTCGACGTAGCGTTCGACGACGTCGTCGCCGCGACCCTTGTCGATGAACAGGTCACCGTCGATTCCGTTGCGATGGTTCAGAAGTGCGCGAACCGTGATGCGGGCAGCTGTTTCCTCGTCCTGCAGTGCGAAATCGGGCAGAATCGACCGGACGGTCGCGTCCAGGTCGAGCAAGCCTTCGTCGACAAGCTGCATGACCAGCATCGCGGTCCATACCTTGGTGATGGATCCGATCTGGAACAGGGAGTCGGTGGATACCTCGACCCCGGTGTCTGCATTGATCACGCCGGAAGCCACCGTCGTACGGGTGATTTCCTTGCCGTTGGAATCGAGTGTGAGAATACCGAATTGAGCACCGGTGACGCCGTAACGCTCACACAGTACGTCCAGCGAACGCTTCCACGCGTCGGCTCCGGCAGACGCGTTGGCCAGGCCGGTCTTGGGCAGCTTCGCGGAGGTGTATCGCTTGACCCATTCGATGAGTCGTGTGCTGTAGTCGATTCGGTGCGAGATCGAGCCGTTGACGAGGAACCCGTGGCTTGCACCGGGATACGCCACCAGACGGGTGGGTACGTGCTGCTGGCGCAGTGCGGCGAACCAGGCCTCGGCTTGACCCAGCGGGCACCGCTCGTCCGACTTTCCGTGCAGGATCAGCGTCGGGGTCACCACGTTCTTCACGGCGGCGAGCGGTGAGGTTGCCAGGAGCCCCGCGGAGTTCTCGGGAACAGTCGTGCCGGTGGCGAGTGACGCGAGGTGCGGACCGAAATCGCAGACTCCGGCCATGGCGTTGAAATCGCAGATCAGCCCGCCGGCAACCGCAGCGGCAAAACGATCCGTCGCGGACGTCAGGTGACACGTACTGTATCCGCCGTAGCTGTACCCGGTGATCGCCAGACGGTCCCCGTCGACAAGTCCCTCGGCGACAAGCGCGTCGATCGGCTCGAGGAAGTCGGCTTGGTCGGAGGTACCCCAGGCGCCGTTGACGGCGTACATGAAGTCTGCGCCGTACCCGTCCGACCCACGTGGATTGAGGGTCAGGATGCGCCAACCCTGGGCGGCGAGAACCTGGTGGGCGGGGTGATAGGTATCTGCAACGCCGGTCCACGCGTTGTGCGGTCCGCCGTGAATGTCGAGCAGAAGGGGTGCGGCACCACTGGTTTCGGGAGCGGACAGCAACCAACCATGCACGGTGCGGCCGTCGGAGATGGTGAACTCGCGTTCCTCGGCGGCAAACAGTGTCACCTCGGGGAGTGCTTCTGCGGTGAATTTCGTCAGCGTGGTGACCGCGCCGCTGTCGAGATCGACGAGTGCGACCTCGCCGAAGGACTGCTGCGTGGTGACGATGACGGAGGCGACGCGGGCGTCACGGGCAACGGAGAGCGCCGAGACGACCTCGTTGGGATTGGCGACGAGGGATCGAGAGGTGCCGGTTTCGATGTCGGCCGCGTACAGATGCGTCCATCCACGATCGCGTAGGCAGAACACGATTTCGTCGCGAGTATTCGACAGTGCCGGTGTGCCGCCGGGGTAACCGGGTGCACCGGGCATCACGTTGCGATCGAGATGAGCTGTGAGGGTGACGTCGACCGGTGTCTCGGTTGGGCCGGGGACGGACAGCCGGATCAGGTCTGCAGTTCCGACACGGACCTCGGGAGTGCCGATGGCGACGACCGAATCTCCCTGCGGATGCCACAGTGTGGAGCCCTGCACTCCGGTGGCATGACCGAGTCGCTGCGGGGGAACCGACAGATCGTCGACGAGGATGCGGTAAGCGCTGAACGTGAGGTTCAGATCGCTGTCCGGTTCGAGATTCGCGGTGAAGGCAAGGGCCGTGCCGTCGGGCGACCAGGACGGAACGTCGGCATTCCAATCACCGTCGGTGAGCCGTCGAACTGCCTTCGTCTCCAGATCGACGGTGTGAAGGTGGCGACGGAAGGTGCCGAGCCAACCGGCACCGTCCACCTTGTATCCGAGTCGGTCGGTGACGATGGGAGCATTCGGATCGGCGGAGTCCGAGCGTGAGACCACAGCGGCGAACGCGATGGCATTTCCGTCCGGGCTCCAGGCTGCTGCACCGGCGCCGAGGGGGAGTGATGCTGATGTGGTGAGAGTTTCGGCCTCGCCACCGGCGAGCGGGATCAGGTGCAGCTGCGCGGAGTCGCCGACCTTACGCAGGAAGGCAATCGAGGTTCCGTCCGGAGAGAACCGAGGGGCAGAATCGGCGGGCCCTGCGGTGAGGCGGTGAGCCTGGGAATCGCGGGACACCGCCCAGAGCGATGTAGTTGCCTTTCCGGCAACAATTTCCGAGCGAACGAAGACGACCACGGTGCCGTCGGGAGAGATTGAGGTCTCAGTTGGTGTGACCACACGGTGGAGGTCGTCGAGAACAAATGGACGGTCAGTCATGTAGATCCTTCGAATCGGAGAAATAGATGCAGACGTAAAGCTTTGTCTTCCGGCTTATTTCAGAACGCGAATGCCAGGGCCGGCCAGGGTGCCGCCAACTGGTGCATACAGGGCCGTTGCGCCGTTGAAGAACATGAAGTTCGGCGACGTGGACACCGGAATGACGTCGGACGAGGTGAACAGTGCTTGTTCCGCTTCCTTCCACACCGAGCAGGATTCCTGCCCGGGCAGAACCGAGGCCTTCGCCGCCAGTTCGGCGTACTTTTGATTGTCGATCGATGCGAAGTTGACACCCGACGGTGGGGTGGGGCCGGCGAAGTACGGAACGAAGATGCTGGGGGTATCGCTCTGGACGGTCAGTCCGATCGAGATCGACCATGACGTAAGGTCTTTCGCTGCGAATGTGTTGGAAATGATGAAGTTGTTGTCACCACCACGAAGCTCCACCTTCGCGCCGAGCTCCTGCCACTGCTTCATCGCGTATTCTGCTGCTGCAGAGGTGGTGTCGCGGTAGTTGGCAAAGATGACCGTCAATTGCAGCGCTTGACCGTCCTTGGTCAGGACACCGTCGGATCCGGGTTTCCAACCGGCGTCCGCAAGAGTCTTTTTCGCAGCGGCCATGTCGAACTTCGGAACTACACCGGTGACGCTGTCGAAGTCACACGCCCGCGGATCGACTACTGCCAGTGCCGTAGCTCGTGAGCCTTTGCCACCGGTGTTGATGTCCGTGTAATCGTCGAGATCGATCGCTTGCACGAGTGCGGTGCGTACGGCTTCGTCCTTGGTGGGGAGAGCCGCATTGTGGTTGAAGATGAACTGTCCGCTCAGGGTGTTGGACGTCATCGACTCGAGGCCTGAAGCTTCCACACGTTCGATATCCGCGCCGGCAACCGGGGCCGCGTTGACCGTTCCGGTGAGGACGAGATTCGCCGTCGTCGCGGCGTCGGTCACGACCTTGATCGTGACCGTCTTGGGCACTCCGAGCGTGTCCGACGTGGTTTCGCCGTTCGGCCCCCAGTTGTATCCGTCGCGGCGTTCGAGCGTGACGTGATCGTTGGCCACTACTTCGGTGATCTTGAACAGTCCGGTTCCGTTGCTGCTGCCTCGAACACTGGCAGGGTCGTCGAGGGCTGCCTGGCACGCCATCTTGAGACCGCCGATGCGCTCGAGGAGGAAGGGCGCGGGTTCCGTTGTCTTGATCGTGAGCTCGTCACCATCAGCGGTTGCTACCGCAGTTTCGGGTACGGATGCTCCCAACCACGGCGAGCCGTTGGTCGTGTCGACGACCCAGTTGATGTTGTTTGCCGCTGTCTGGGCAGTGAAGGTCGTGCCGTCTTCACACGTGATCCCCTTTTTGAGGGTGAAGTTCAGCGAAGTTCCGTTCTCGCTCCATTTTTCGGCCAGATACGAGCCCGCTGCGCGGGTTTTGGGGTCGATGGCCAACAACGAGTCGTTCGTATAGCTGTTGATCGCCTGCGTGGCAGTCAGATTGGTGATCAGGGGATGAAGGTTGCCGGGATCGGTGTTCACGATCGTGGTGAAACTGCCGTCCTTCGCGTAGTCGCCGGAAGAATTGCCGCCAGGATCAGAGGTGCTTCCGCACGAGGCAACCGTGAGAACGCCGATCGTGACCAGAGCCGCAGTGGGCACTGAGCGAGCTTTCATCTGATGCACCTTTTGATCGAAGGAAGTCGTTGATCAATGTTGCGCGAGGGACGTGGCCCAGGTCTCGTTGAATCGACTCATGCTGAGCGCCTGAATCTGTCGGATCGTCACAATGGGTGGCCGTCGTTTCTTGCCGCACCACGGTTCGACTACCGTCGGAGTGTGCGCTCAGAATCTCGTCGATCAGATATCCAGACGTTCCATGTCATGGATGTATGGAAGGCCGCGACCGAACGTCAGCGGACACATGGTGACGTCCTGACCTTGGCGGCAGGTCAACCGTCGACGCCCGCGCCGGCGCCGGTGCTACGTGCGACGCGAGAGATTCTGGGCACCGAACTACTCGGGTATACCGAGACTTTCGGGATCCTGCAGCTACGCGAGGCTATTGCGCGCTACCACAGCGAGCGATCGGGAATCGCCGTCGACGCCGAAGACGTGGTGGTGACGACCGGTTCGTCCGGGGCGTTCACCTTGCTCTTCCTGGCCGCGTTCGACGAGGGCGACACCGTGGTGGTTGCTCGACCCGGATATCCCGCGTACCGCAATACCCTTGCCGCTCTCGGCTGCAACGTCGTCGAACTCGACTGCGGGCCGGCAACTCGATACCAGCCGACAGTGGAAATGCTCGAGGCTTTGCCGTCGCCGCCTGCCGGTCTGATCGTCGCGAGCCCGGCAAATCCCACGGGCACGGTGATCTCGCCCGAGGAGCTCGCTGCATTGGCGACGTGGTGCGAGCAGCACGGAACTCTTCTGATCTCGGACGAGATCTACCACGGCATCGGATACGGCGATCAGCACACGTCGAGCGCCTGGGAGACCTCACGCGAATCCGTCGTGATCGGCTCGGTGTCCAAGTACTTCTCGATGACGGGTTGGCGACTCGGGTGGATGTTGGTGCCGACCTATCTTCGGCGCCCGCTGCAGAGACTCGCGTCGAACATGACCGTGTGTCCGCCCGCGATCTCTCAGTACGCCGCCGTCGAGGCGTTCTCGGACGAGGCGAAGGTCGAGTTGGACGGGCACGTTCAGCGGTACGCCGTCAATCGTGAACTGTTGTTGACCGGGTTGCCGAAACTGGGCATCACCGAGTTGGCTCCCGCCGACGGTGCGTTCTACGTCTACGCGGACATCGGCCATCTGTGTGGCGACGAGGGCGCCACCGCGTGGTGTGCCCGGTTGCTGACAGATACCGGGGTCGCGCTGGCACCTGGAATCGATTTCGACACCGTCCACGGAAACCGGATGGTCAGACTCTCGTTCGCGGGTGCGACAGCCGACATCCAGGAGGCACTGACCCGCCTCGAGAAGTGGCTCGGGTAACAAACAGCAGGGTCTTCGAGCTGTTTCGCCATGCGGAGGTGCCCTCTGCTGGCACGATGTCGTGGTGTCTTCTGCAGCTACGCCCAAGGGCGAACGACGTCGCCAAGCTCTGGTGGCGTCCGCTGCTGAACTTTTGCTGGAGGGCGGGTTCGACGCCGTTCGTCACCGAGCGGTGGCAACCAGAGCTGACCTTCCACTGGCTTCGACGACCTATTACTTCGACTCACTCGACGATCTGATCGCGTGTGCCGTCGAGCTCAACGGCAACGCCGACATGGAAGCGATGCGCGCCAGAGTGGCTGCGGTGACCCAACGTCGGCGGGGCGCGGAATCAACCGTCGAACTGTTGGTCGAGCTGCTGCTCGGAGACGAAGAGAAGCGGCCGGAGAGCCGCGAGCGTTTGATCTCGCGCTACGAACGATTTGTGGCATGTGCCCGTCATCCCGCACTTCGTGACGTGCAGTTGCGCCTACGAGCCCAGCTCGACGACCTGTTGACCGATGCGCTTCGACGCTCGGGCCGGTCGGCTCCCGAGGGGCAATTGCGCCGTCTTGTCGCGATGGTCGACGGTGCGATGATCACGGCTCTGGGGGAGTACGACCCGGACCCACGGGGGTTGGCCAGGGGAATGCTCTTGGAATCGATCGACGTGATGGCGCCGCCGGTCTAGCTCGGTCTCTATCGGGGGTAACGGCACTGCTCGGCCACCGTTAGACTGAGGCCTCGTGAGCCGCATCCCGAATGTCCTTGCCAACCGCTACGCCAGCCCGGAGCTCGTTGCTCTGTGGTCTCCCGAGTACAAGATCGTGCTCGAGCGTCAATTGTGGGTGGCGGTGTTGCGTGCGCAGGCAGAGCTGGGCATCGACATTCCGGCCGACGCCATCGACGACTACGAGCGTGTCATCGACAACGTCGACCTCGAGTCCATCGCGGACCGCGAGCGGGTCACCCGCCACGACGTGAAGGCACGCATCGAGGAATTCAACGCACTCGCCGGACACGAGCAGGTTCACAAGGGCATGACCAGCCGCGACCTCACCGAGAACGTCGAGCAGCTGCAGATCGTGCGTTCTCTCGAACACGTCTACAACCACGGCATCGCCGTCGCCGCCCGTCTGGGTGAGCGCGCTGCCGAGTACTCGTCCATCGTTATGGCCGGCCGCTCGCACAACGTCGCAGCTCAGGCCACCACCTTGGGCAAGCGTTTCGCTTCGGCCGCCGACGAGCTGCTGGTTGCACTGACGCGTCTGCGCCAGCTGATCGACCGGTACCCGCTTCGTGGGATCAAGGGCCCGATGGGGACCGCTCAGGACATGCTCGACCTCCTCGACGGCGATGCGGCCAAACTCGAGCAGCTCGAAGCGAAGGTTGCGGAGCACCTCGGATTCGCTCACGTGTTGACCAGCGTCGGCCAGGTGTACCCGCGTTCCCTCGACCACGACGTCATCTCCGCGCTCGTTCAGGTCGGCGCGGGCCCGTCGTCGTTTGCACACACGATCCGCCTGATGGCCGGCCACGAGTTGGTCACCGAAGGCTTCCAGCCCGGCCAGGTCGGCAGCTCGGCGATGCCGCACAAGATGAACACCCGCTCGTGCGAGCGAGTCAACGGACTTCAGGTGATCCTGCGCGGATACGGCTCCATGGCAGCTGAGCTTGCGGGTGCACAGTGGAACGAGGGCGACGTCTTCTGCTCCGTCGTGCGCCGCGTCGCGCTCCCGGACGCGTTCTTCGCGATCGACGGCATGTTCGAGACCTTCCTGACCGTGCTGATCGAGATGGGCGCGTACCCGGCCGTCATCGAGAAGGAACTGACCAGGTATCTGCCGTTCCTCGCCACGACGCGCGTGCTCATGGCCGCCGTCCGCGCCGGCGTCGGACGCGAGACCGCACACGAGGCGATCAAGGAGAATGCCGTCGCAGTTGCGCTGGCGATGCGTGAAGAGGGCAAGGAGCCCGACCTGCTCGATCGCCTTGCCGCCGACGACCGTTTGCCGCTCGACCGCGTTGCACTCGACGAGGCCCTGGCCGACAAGGCTGCTTTTGTCGGTGCCGCTTCGGCTCAGGTCGATGCCGTTGTCGCCGAGGTGCAGAAACTTGTCGACGCCAACCCCGAAGCTGCGGCGTACGCGCCGTCGCCGATTCTGTAAGGGCTACGCCCCGTGCGCCTTTTCGGTGGTCACCACTACCGAAAAGGCGCACAGGGGCCGGAGACCATGGACTGCATCTTCTGTTCCATCATCGCCGGTGAGGCCGAGGCCAGTGTCGTCTACGACGATGCGAACGTTCTTGCCTTCATGGATATTCGGCCGTTCACATCCGGCCATCTCCTGGTCGTGCCGAAGCGCCATGCCAGTGGATTGTCCACGCTCGATCCCGACGACGGTGCCAGGATCTTCGCCGTCGCGCAGAAGATCGCCGCGGCGATGCGTACCGGATCTCTTCCCGTCGACGGAGTGAATCTGCACCTCTCCGACGGAGCTGTTGCGGGGCAGGAAGTCTTCCATGTTCATCTGCATGTCATTCCGCGAAATCGCGGCGACGGCTTCGGCCTGCGCGCCCTACCTCGCACGCCCAATCGGACAATCCTCGACAGCACGGCTGCCGTCATTCGAGGCGCACTGAACTAGAGGTTCACCCGGTGTGGGTGATTCGCGCCGAGGTTTCTCCCAGCACCATCTGGGTATGGCCGACATCGAACTGACGTATTCCTCCGGACTTGTCCCGAGGGACGGAGAGCTTCCCGCTCGCGAAACCATCGCAACGGTCTTCGACGAGCTCGACTTCCAAACAGCAGTGCAGGCGTACTTGTGGGCCATACCCATCGTGTCCTGGGCTCAGTGGATGGACGTGCATACCAACATCTTCGGAGCAACTGCCTCCGATATCGTCGTCTACCGCTCATATCGTGACCGACTAGGCCTGATCACCGCCAACGCGACGACTCCGTACATCTTGAACTTTTTCGATCTCGGTGCAACGGGGCCGTTGGTGATCGAATTGCCGCCAGGGCCGACCGCCGGGGGCATCGCAGATTTCTGGCAACGAGAATTCGCGGTGCTCGGTGAGATGGGCCCCGATGCAGGCAAGGGTGGCAAGACCCTTGTAGTCGGCCCAGGTCAGAGTGTCGAGGACACAGGTGATTACACCGTTGTCCACTCCCCGATGATGCACATCATGTTCGGCTTCCGCACGCTCGATCCCGACCCGGCGCGCTCGGACGCGTTGGTCGACGCCGTCCGGGTGTACCCGTACTCCGATCGTGAGAATCCGAGTCCGACGCATCTGGTCTCACCGGACGGCAAGCCCTGGAGCGGAATTCAGCCGCGAGACCTTCGATACTGGGAACTCCTGCACGACATCGTGCAGGACGAACCTGTCGAAGAGCGCGACCGCTTCCCGATGGCGTGGCTTCGGCAGCTGGGGATTGAGAAGGGCAAGCCCTTCGCCCCGGATGATCGAGTGAGAAAGATCTTGCAACGGGCCGTCGAAGTGGGGGAGGTGTTCGCCCAGGCGAATGCGTTCGTCAAACGCTTCCCCGGTTCGCGCTACTGGCCGGATCGCCAGTGGGACTTGGCGATTGTCCTGGACAACTCAGCTCAGCGAGGGGACAACTACGACGAGTTCTACGAACGCGCGTCGTGGTTCTACGAGGCGGTCAGCTTCTCCGAGGCGATGAAGAGTACGACGCCCGGACTCGGGCAGGCGTATCTGGGTAGCTACGCCGACGCCGAGGGGCACTGGTTGGACGGAGGAAAGAGTTACACACTCCACGTACCCGCCGATGTCCCGGCAAAGTTGTTCTGGTCCGCGACGGTCTACTCGGTCGACACACGCTGCCTTGTCGACAACCAGCAGGGCCGAGGCGACCGTGGCTCGCGAGATCCCGATCTTGTTGTCAACGAGGACGGTTCGGTGGATCTCTACTACGGACCTACAGCTCCGGTAGGGAAGGAACCCAATTGGGTTCAGACCATTGCGGGTCAGCACTGGTTCTCGTACTTCCGCTTCTACGGACCGCTCGAACCATATTTCGATCGGACTTGGAAGCTTGGTGACATCGAGCCGGCCTAGAGCGTGGTCTGTCTCACGGACTGCCGATCAGTTCGACAACGGAGTCCAGAAGGACACTGCGCCAGCACAACCAGTCGTGGCCGCCGTCGAAGATCCGACACGACACTTGCGCTCCTGCGGCCTCCAGCGCCTGTGCGACCGCTGCGCTGTGCCCGACCATGTCGGACTCGTGCTTACCTACTTCGAGGACAACGCGTAATCCGTCCGGTACGCCGTCGCGCTCGATGCGTGCGGCTATGTCTCCACCCGGCGGGCCGTCTTCCCCGCGCTTCAAGCCGGTTGGCCACCAGAACGAACCGGACCCGCTGGCGACCAGCGCGAAGTGTTCGGGGAATTCGAGTGCTGCGAACATCGAAGCCAGGCCGCCGAAGCTCTGCCCCGAGACCACCGTTCGCGTTCGATCAGACGAGAAAGGTGTGACGGCGCGCACCTGCGGAAGCAGTTCGTCGACGACTGCACTCCAGTAGTCGCGGTTGCACGGCAATTCCTGCGAACGGCGTTGATTGTCAACGGAATCGATGGCCAGCAGAACGCAGGATTTCAGTTTGCCGGTCTGGACCGCACGATCGAAGGCGGCGCCTGCCGGCATGACCTCGGCCCAGTGACGCCCGTCGAGAAGTATCACGAGCGGCCGTTCTTCGAGCGGTGTCAATCCGTCGTCCACGGTCTCGTAGATCCACACCGGCCGCTCGACGTCCAAAGTCGAACTAGCCCAGGTGAGCTGTACCGACTTCCTGAAAACTGGAGCATCCCAACCGAACTGGACCGGCGCCAAGGGCATCTCGGCGACGGAACGCCTTGTGTTCACACCTGCGGAAAGCGGATTGAGTGGGTCGGCAATTCGGTGCTCGAGCAACCCCAACCAGCGTGTGCGGCGGGTCGAGTCTTCCTTGCCTGCTCCCGGATAGTCGAACTCGTCGACTACGGACTTCGGTACCGGGATGATGCTGTAACTGCTACGCCAGGTGTTCGAGACTTCGGCGGTGTAGAACCACACCGGACTGTCTCCGAGTCGCTGCATCACGCTGAGTTGTTCTGCGTGATGGTCGGTCAGCGAATTTGCATCCAGGTAAACGCGCTCGACCTCGGTCTCCTCGGGCTGACGCCAGAGGAACGTAACTCGAACAGTCTGTGTATCAACGCTTTCGATGATCGGCGTTCCTTGTTGCACTATCCGATTCCAGGACGTCTCGATGTCGGGCGAGGCCGCGAGGGTAGCGGACAATTCGGTCACCGCCTGAGTTAGCATGAGCACAGCCTAACCTAATTTGATGGGCTTTTGAATTCGAGGAGTGGTCCGCCAGTGGGCGTCACAATGAAAAAATCACGCACCCTGAAGGTGCTCTCCGCAGTCTTGGTAGCAGGGTTCGCCCTCGCCGGTTGTAGTTCTGCGGATGCCGATTCCGATGCTGACTCAGCTGCATCGCAGGGTAATTGGCCGCGTACCGTGGAAACGCCGAAGGGGCCGGTGGAGATCACGTCGAAGCCGGAGAGGATCGTCTCGACCAGTGTGACGCTGACGGGCACGCTGTTGTCGATCGACGCTCCGGTGGTGGCTACCGCATCGACGGGACCGAACACCGACGTCTCGGATGCGCAGGGGTTGTTCACACAGTGGGGCGACATAGCAGAAGAACGCGGACTTGCAGTGTTGCCGATGGGCGGTGCGAACGCGGAATCCGTTCTGGCGCAGAACCCGGACCTGATCGTCGTCTCGGCAACTGGAGGTGACTCCGTCGTCGATCTGTACGAACAGTTCACGGCCATCGCGCCGACAATCGTGGTGGACTACGGCGGAAGTAGTTGGCAGGAAGTCGCCGCTGTGCTGGGTAAGGCGACAGGTCTCGAAGACAACGCGGCGGCCACGGTCGCGAAGTTCGACAGCGCAGTAGAGGCCGCGAAGGCCAAGATCACACTTCCCCCGCAGCCGACCACTGCGCTGGTCTACTACGAGGACGGCAGCGGCGCCAATATCTGGACGCACGAGTCGGGGCAGGCGAAGTTGCTCACGGCGATGGGTTTCACGGTCGCCGACATTCCCGAGTCCGCGAAGAGCAGTGAATCCATGGGTAAGCGCAAGGACATCATTCAGGTCTCGGCGGAGAACCTCTACGACGGTATCGCGGGCAACACCCTGATCTTGGTCAGTGCCGACGACGGTGCGGTGAAGGCGGTCGAGGCACTTCCACTGTTGGCCCAGCATCCGGCAATTCGTGATCACCACGTCTATGCCGTGGGTCTGGACACCTTCCGTCTCGACTACTACAGCGCAACCAACATGGTGAACCGGTTGGTCGAGCAGTTCAGCTGAGCCATAAGTACTAGGCCTTTCACCTTCAACTAGTGCTTTGGTAGGAGCCGGGAATCGAACATTCCCTTCACGTTCGCCGAATGTGGGACCAAGTGGTGCGCGCATGCCACCATGAACGTCAATCATCGGATGCGGAATGGGGAGTGGATGTTCGACTCGGCTGGTCAGAATGCCCCGGGGCAAGCCCTGGCATCGCGAGGGTGGGGACGTTTCAACCTGAACAACCCGGCCACGGCGGCCGTGATCGTCGGCCTGCTGAGTGTGCCGTGGGTGTTCGGTCTCGCCAGTCTCAAGACTGAACCCGAGACGAGCAATCGAGTGCTGAGCGATCCGGGAACCGTCGTCGGCATCATGGGTTTCCTGACGGTGTTGACCGTTGTGGCGTGTGCGCGCCGGCGGTACCCGATCGCGTACTACCTCCTGACGTTGGCAGGATCCGGCGGATTGATGCTCTTCCTCGGCAGTCGATCGCTGGGGGCCACGCCGCTTTTCTGGTTCGCGATCATGGCAGTGTCCATCCGAGTGACAGGCATGCGCCTGGTCGGACTGCTGGTCCTCGGAATGGCGATGGACGTGATCTTGGCGATGTATCTCACCGAACGGGACGGGCTGACGGTCGCCGAGGTTCAGGTGGGGGAGTTGCCTCACTTGTTCCTCGAACCGGCGGCAAACACCGTCACGAGTTTCCTGGTCGTCGCAGCCATGGGAAAGATTGTCGCGCGCCTGCGAAAACAAGCAGTGGAGAACAGTCAGGCAGTAGCGGATCTGCACCGGGACCGCGAACGCAAGATCGCGAATGCCGTTGTCGCCGAACGGCAGGACATGGCACGTGAACTGCACGACGTCGCTGCCCACCACATGACCGGCATGATCATCCAGGCTCGTGCCGCCGACAAGTTCTTCTCGAGCAATCCCGAACAAGCGCAAGCCCTTCTGGGTGGCGTCATCGAGCAGGGACAGCGGGCCCTCAACAGCTTGCGGCAGATCGTGGGGATACTTCGCCTGGGTGAGGAAGACCCCGATTTCCCGACGCCCATGGTCTCCGACATCGACGAGTTGGTGGACGACTGCAAGCGCACCATCTCGTCGATCTCGTTGGAGAAGGTCGGCCGCTTCGACGACCTGGACAGCGGAGTCCAGTTGACGTGTTACCGCATCGTGCAGGAGGCGTTGTCGAACGTCCTTCGCCATGCGCCGGGTAGCGAGTCCAAGGTGTGTCTGAGTCGAGAAGCCGGTGCGGTGAGGGTACGGGTGGTCAATACTCTCGGGAATGCTCGCCCGGCCTCCGACGGGCAAAACCTCGGAATTGTGGGAATGCGCGAACGCGCGACGCTCATGGGTGGTCAACTGGACGCCGGACCGAATTCGGAAGGTGAGTGGGCTGTGCAGGCACTGGTGCCGGTGAACGGGAGGATCAACGCATGATCGATGTCCTTATTGCAGACGACCAGCAGGTGGTACGGCAGGGGTTCGAGCTGTTTCTCTCCGGTCACCCCGAGATTCGCGTCGTCGGGCATGCCAAGACGGGAGTCGAGGCGTACGAGCAGGTGCGTGCACTGCGTCCGGACGTCGTGCTGATGGATATCCGAATGCCGCACGGCGACGGGTTGACTGCGACCCGGGAGGTCCTTGCCGAGTTTCCCGGGACCCGCGTCATCGTGATCACCACGTTCGATCTCGACGAGTACGTTTTCGAGGCGCTCGACAGCGGTGCCGCAGGGTTCTTGCTCAAAGACGCCGATCCCGAAGAGCTCTCGTCGGCAGTGTTGACCGTGGCCGAAGGTGGTTCGGTGCTCTCGCCGAGATTGACGTCGAGACTGATCGTGGAGTTCGCGAGGCGCAAGCCGGCACCGATGTCCACGGCGCGCTCCGGATCGGATCACGGTCTCAGTGCGCGTGAGATGGATGTGGTGCAGTTGCTGTCACAAGGCTTGGGAAACAACGACATCGCAGATTCCCTCAGCCTCGAACAGAGCACGGTGAAGTCGCACATCAGCAACATCTGCAAGAAGCTGCAGGTGCGTACCCGTGTGCAGATCGTCATCTGGGCGTACCGAAACAACGTGATCGCCGTATCGCGCTGACGCACGGGACGCTGCGGCGCATCCGCCGCGGCACGGGCAGAGAAGTACACGTGCCCCGGGTCCGATCCCTCGTCGAACCCGGGGCATCCGTGCCACTCAGCCCAGCAGTTTGGCTTTGAGCGTCATGACAGTCGCCGGGCTCAGACCCAGGCCCTCGGTCAGGTACCGATCGACCGACCCGTAGGTCTGGTCCAACTGGGCGAGACCGGCATCGAGATAGCTTGCCTCGACACCCAACAGGGGCTCCATGTTGACGGCCATCTGTTCGCCCAGGCTCGCCGCGATGCCCGCGCGCGTGGCCTTCATGCCTTCGGCTGTGTACTCGTTGGTCAGCAAGTAGTCGTTCATGATCACCGAGCGGTCGACACCGGCGATACTCAGCAGCAGAAACGACGTCCAGCCGGTGCGGTCTTTGCCTGCGGTGCAGTGGAAGACCTGTGCACCTTCGGTTTCCGCGAGACCCGTGAGCAACTGCGCGAACCCGGCTCGCTCCGTCGCTCCGGTGACGAAGGCGCGGTTCATGTCCTGCATCATCGATCGTGAGTCCTCGGGGGACTTGATCTTCGCGATCATCTCGGCGATGTTCCCGGACAGGATCGGAATGTTCTCGTACGCAACCCCGTCGGGCAAGACATCGGGCTTACTGGCGATCTCGGGTTCCGTGCGCAGATCGTAAACCTTTGTCAGTCCCAGCTTTTCGAGATTGTTCATGTCATCGCCCTTGGGCGTGATCGCGTTCGCGCGGTAGAAGACTCCCTTGTTCACGGGCAGGCCGAAAGTTCCCGAGTATCCGGCGCCGGTGCCTGCGACGTCGCGGAAATTGTCGATCCCGGTCAGCCGCGGCGCATCTGGGGTCTGCTCGGAACTGCCGAAGTTGCTGGATCCGAAATCCAGCGAGCCGAACAGCGGAGCCGAGGGGCCAGGTTCGGCCTGCGCGATCGAGGCGCCGAAACCGGTGATGAGAAAGCTACTGGTCAACGCAATGGCCGCGGCAGACCGTAGTGAGCAGGTACGGGTGGATCGGGACATGTGTGAGCCCTTCGTCGAGCGGAGAGAGTGGCGAGTCGATGAGGTATCGCGAAGGCAAGGTAGCGAGTTCGCGTGTCTGATTCGAGAGGAATCTTGCTTTGCTCCCTCTCAGTGGGAGGCGTGCTGCTGTGAGCGTGGGCGGCTCGGGAGGCGCAGTTCATTCCTCGGGAGCTGTGTTTGTGTAAAGGTCCAGTGCCCTGATATTGGTTAGCCTCACCAAATCAATTCCGGAGCAGTCCGGTGCGTTCAGATGGAGTTCAACATGCGGGTTCAAGGTCTGTCGCGGTTTCGCCGCGCAGTGGTGATCGGCGCAGCAGCTGCGCTGGCGGTCGGCGTCGCCGGCTGTAGCAACTCCGAGGAGGCGTCGTCCGAATCGTCGACGACAGCCGCGAGCTCGCAGACCCGTGTCTTCGAGGCACAGAACGGATCCATCGAGATCCCGAGCGACCCGCAACGGATCGTGGCCTGCGGATACGCAGTTCTGCCGCTGATTCAGGCGGGAGCGAACCTGGCAGCAGTATGTGAGTGGACCCGTGAACTCGGCAACATGGACGACAAGACCAAGGCCGCTTACGAAGCTCTGCCGAAGGTCGCACCCGACGGCAACGTCTCCCAGCTCAACTACGAGGGAATCGTCGCTGCCGAGCCCGATCTGATCATCATGGGCGTTCCCGCTCGAGTCGAAAGCCAGCTGGACATGGCGCAGCTCGAGGCGGCCGCTCCCGTCGTCTTCCTGGGACCGACGGTTCCTGCTGATTGGCGAGTGCTGGGCGAGCAGTTCGCCGATGCCGCGAATGTCTCCGACACCTACGGCGAGTTCAAGGACGACTACGACGCCAAAACCGCCGAACTGGCCGCGAAGTACAAGGACAAGCTCGGCTCGTTGACCTTCGGCGGCGTGTGCAACGTCTGCAAGCCGGAAGCCGGCACCTTCTCACGCGAGTACGCGTCCTCGTACACGACCAATCTCTTCGACGGACTCGGACTGCAGTTCCCCGGCACCCCCGCAGACCCCGCCGACATCCACGTCGAACAGGTATCCATCGAGAAGATCGGCGAAAATCTCGGAAATGTCGACGTGATCGTCTACGGCCTCAACGCCGACGGCTCGATGTCTCCGCAGTTGCAGGAGCTGGTCAATTCCGAGCTGTGGAAGGAATTGCCCGCAGTGAAGGCCGGCAACGTCGTCCAGGTCCAGCATTCGCTGGCCGCGACCTATCAGACGGCTCTTCTGACGCTGGATTCGATCGACGGGGGCCTGTCGAAGCTGCCCGCAAACCAGTAGTTCATCGACTGTGACGGTGGCCTCTCGCCTGCTGGCGAGGGGCCACCTGCATATCCGGATGAGCAGGGCGGACAGCTCTCCGAACGGCGAGGACGCTTACCTGTCCCGGCTACCGGGGTTCTGTACGAACTGCGAACGCCCGATAGGGTGACCGGGTGCGTCCTACACTTGATTCCTACACTCATCTGGCCGGTGGCAAGGTCCGTGACCTTTACACGATCGACGACGAGCATCTGCTGCTTGTCGCGAGTGATCGGATCTCGGCCTACGACCACGTGCTCAGCACGCCGATCCCGGACAAGGGTCGCGTGCTCACCGCGATGAGCGTGTTCTTCTTCAACGTCCTCGGTGGCACCAACCACCTGGCCGGCGAGCCCGACGACGATCGCATCCCGGAAGAGGTTCTCGGCCGCGCTCTCGTGGTGCGCTCCCTCGACATGGTTCCCGTCGAATGCGTCGTTCGTGGCTTCCTCACCGGCTCCGGCTTGGTCGACTACAACAACACCGGCGCAGTGTGCGGCGTCGCGTTGCCCGAGGGCCTCGTCGAGGCCTCGCGTCTGCCCGACCCGATCTTCACCCCGGCGTCCAAGGCGGCTCTCGGGGATCACGACGAGAACATCAGCTTCGATCAGGTAGTGGAGAAGGTCGGCCAGAAGCTGGCAGTGCAGCTTCGCGAGGACACTCTCGACGTCTATGCCCGCGCCTCCAACTTCGCAGCCGATCGCGGAATCATCCTTGCCGACACCAAGCTCGAATTCGGTCTCGACTCCGCTGGAAACCTCGTGCTCGCCGACGAGGTGCTCACCCCCGACTCGTCGCGCTACTGGCCTCTCGAAGGCTACGAAGCGGGCAAGGTGCAGCCCAGTTTCGACAAGCAGTTCGTGCGCGACTGGCTCACGAGCCCTGAATCCGGCTGGGACCGTAGCTCGGACACGACACCGCCGCCGTTGCCGCAGGAGATCGTCGACGCGACCCGGGCACGCTACATCGAGGCGTACGAGCGCATTTCCGGTCTGTCCTTCGACGATTGGGTCGGTCCCAGCGCATGAGCCTGATCCCGCCGGTCGCAAAGAAGGTCCCCGCCGAACGTACCCATCACGGACACACGTTCGTCGATGACTACGAGTGGCTGCGGGACAAGGACAACGCCGAGGTAGTCGCATACCTCGAAGCCGAAAACGCGTACACCGACGAGCAGACGGCCGCGCTCGAGCCCTTGCGCGAGAAGATCTTCCAGGAGATCAAGTCGCGGACGCAGGAAACCGACATGTCGGTGCCCACGCGCATGGGTAAGTGGTGGTACTACTCGCGCAGCGTGGAAGGCAAGTCGTACACCGTCCAGTGCCGGTGCCCCATCGCCGGTGAAGACGACTGGACTCCGCCCGACCTGACGCCCGGCGTCGAGCTGGCCGACGAGCAGATCCTCATGGACGGTAACGTCGAAGCCGAAGGGCACGAGTTCTTTTCGCTCGGCGCGTTCTCCATCAGCGAGGACGGCACGTTGCTCGCGTACTCGGTGGACATCGTCGGCGACGAGCGGTACACCTTGCGGTTCAAGAACCTCGAGACCGGTGAGATGCTCGCCGACGAGATTCCCGATACCGCGCCTGGCGCCACCTGGGCGATCGACCACAGTCACGTCTTCTACATGACGGTCGACGACTCCTGGCGTCCGGACACGGTGTGGCGTCACAAGCTGGGAACGCCGCAGAGTCAAGATGTTTCGGTGTTCCACGAGCCCGACGAACGGTACTGGGTTTCGGTGGGGTCCACCCGCAGCGAGAAGTACCTGATGATCTGGGTCGGTTCCAAGGTGACCAGCGAAGGCTGGATGCTGGAATCGGCGAACCCGGAAGGCGACTTCCGCGTCATCATCCCGCGTCGCGAGGGCGTCGAGTACGGGGCCGAGCACGCCGTGATCGGGGGAGAGGACCGCTTCCTGATCCTCCACAACGACGTCGTCGACGGCATCAAGGCAGAGAACTTCGTGTTGGTGGAAGCTCCCGTGTCGGATCCGACGAACATGACGACGCTGATCGAGCACAGCGCAGACGTTCGTCTGGAAGAAGCCGAAGCCTTTGCCGGACACCTCGTCCTGAGCTACCGCCGCGAGGCGCTCACTCGGGTTGCCGTGTGGCCGTTGACGGATGACGGCTACGGCGAACGCCACGAGATCGACTTCGACGAAGAACTCTTCAGCATCGGCATGGGGTCCAACCCGGAATGGGCGCAGCCCACCATCCGGCTCGGATTCACCTCATTCATCACTCCCGGGCAGGTGTACGACTACTACGTCGCCAGTGGTGAACTGGCACTGCGTAAGTCGCAGCCCGTTCTCGGAGACTTCGATGCGAGTAACTACGAGCAGCGTCGCGACTGGGCAGTAGCCGACGACGGAACCCGCATTCCGCTCTCGATCGTGAGGCGCGTAGGTGCGCCGGAAGGTCCCGCGCCGCTGCTGTTGTACGGCTACGGTTCCTACGAGGCGAGCATCGACCCGTCGTTCTCGGTTGCCCGCTTGTCGTTGCTCGATCGCGGTGTCGTCTTCGTCGTCGCACACGTGCGCGGCGGCGGCGAGATGGGCCGTCACTGGTACGAAAACGGCAAGACGCTCACCAAGAAGAACACCTTCACCGATTTTGTCTCTTGCGCAAAGCATTTGATCGACACCGGTGTCACGTCGGCCGACCGGATGGTTGCCGACGGCGGTAGTGCAGGTGGATTGCTGATGGGCGCTGTCGCCAACCTTGCTCCGGAACTGTTTGCCGGCATTCTCGCCAACGTTCCGTTTGTCGACCCGTTGACGTCGATTCTCGATCCGTCGCTGCCGTTGACGGTCATCGAGTGGGACGAATGGGGAGATCCGCTGCACAACAAGGACGTCTACGACTACATGCGCTCGTACAGCCCGTACGAGAACGTGGAAGCCAAGGACTATCCCGCCATTCTTGCGATCACGAGCATCAACGACACCCGTGTTCTGTACGTGGAGCCGGCCAAGTGGGTCGCAAAACTGCGCGCCACCAAGACCGGTGATGCTCCGCTACTTCTCAAGACCGAGATGAGCGCCGGACACGGCGGTGTCAGCGGTCGGTACGAGAAGTGGAAAGAGGTCGCGTTCGAGTTCGCCTGGGTGTTGGACACCGTGGGCGCGAACTAGCTTCTGTGTCAATCAGGTTCGGTGACTGTCAGGTTCTGTGTCAATCAGGTTCTGCGGTAACGAACCTGAGGGCGCCCAGCGCGCCCGTACTCGGTCTCCCGGGTGAGCATGCCGTCGTCTGCCAGCTTTTCCAGGTAGCGCCAGGCTGTCACCCGGGACACGCCGACCGATGCTGCCACCTCTGCAGCGGTCACGGGTCCCTCAGAATCCCGGACAGACGCTGCGACGAGTCCGAGTGTTTGAGACGCAAAGCCTTTCGGTGCCGCTGCTCGATCGTCGGACGTTCGTAGCGCGGACATCGCGCGGTCGATGTCGTGTTGACTGACCGCAGACTCTCCAGCGGGAAGCGCTGCACGATATTCGAGGTAGCGCTCGAGCTTGTCGCGGAATGCTGCGAAAGTGAACGGCTTGAGAAGATAGAGGACGATCCCGCGAGCCACGGCGCTTCGGACCACCTCCAGATCGCGCGCCGAGGTAACCGCGATGATGTCCGGACTGGGCCGCAAACCGCCCAGGGCGGAAGCCACGTCGAGACCGCTGGCGTCGGGCAACCCGATGTCGAGCAGGACCAGGTCGATGGGCTGGTCGGTGGCGTTGGCCGCCGTAACTGCACGCACGGCGGCGTTCCCGGAATGAACCACGCCGTGGACCACGAATTCCGGCACTCGCTCGACGTAGGAACGGTGTGCCTGCGCGATCAACGGTTCGTCGTCGACTATCAGTACACGGATCATCGCGGCGCTTCCGCCTCGCGCAGCGGGATGCGGACCACCAGCATGGAGCCCATCGCCGGTTCGCTGGTGAGCGTGCCGCCGTGCCGTTTCACCACTTGAGAGACCAGTGCGAGACCGAGTCCGCGAGAGCCGGATTTTGTGGAGTAGCCTCGGCCCTTGGCCTTTTCGAGTGCTTCGGGTGTCATTCCCGGGCCGCTGTCGGCGACGGCAACAACCATCATCGAATCCTCTTCCATTACCGTCACTTCCACCCACGGAGACTCGCTCGCGCGCGATGCGTCAATAGCATTGTCCACGAGATTGCCGACCAGCGTGACCAACTCGCGTGCATTGAGCGAAGGAACCGGACCGAGCGCGGTGTCTTCGGTGATGGTCAGGTCGACCCCGCGTTCGGTCGCTTCACTCATTTTCCCGAGCAGCAGTGCGGCGAGCGCCGGTTCGTGGACCGCATTCATCAGACGATCTATCAACTGTTGGGACACTCGCAATTCATTGGTGGCGAAGGCTACTGCGTCTTCGTTCCGGCCCAACTCGACCATCGTGATGATCGTGTGCAGACGATTTGCACTCTCGTGGGCTTGCGATCGAAGCGACTCGGCAAAACTGCGTACCGAATCCAATTCCCCGAGTACGTTCTGTAATTCGGTGTGATCGCGAATTGTCAGCACGGTGCCAATTCTGTTGCCCTCCCACTCAACCGGGTGTTGGTTGACCACCAGCACACGCTTGTCGGTGAGGTGCACTTGATCCTTCGCGGGAGAGGCGTCGTCGAATCGCATGGTCTCGGGGATGGACGAAAGTGGCACGGGCCCGTCCGGTAGATCGAGGAGGCGACGCGCTTCGTCGTTGACGATATCCACTCGCGCATCTCTGCTTCGGCCTCGCCCCATCACCACCAGACCCTCACCGATGCTGTGCAGGACGGCGTCGTGGTGTTCGTACATGGTGCGCAGTTCATCCGGCGCCATCCCCAAGGTCTGTCGCCGGATACGCCGACTCACCAGAAGTGAACTCAGGAGGGCGGCAAGAAGACCGCCGCCGGCAACGAACAGGATGACCGGAACACTTTGGGCGAACTGCTTGGTGATCTGCTCGCGGGTGACACCGGCAGAAACCAGACCGACCAAGGTTCCGCCGGAATCGTAGACAGGAGTGACTGCGCGGATCGACGGCCCCAGCGACCCGGCGTACGTCTCTGTGAAGGTCACGCCGGCAAGTGCGCGGTCGATGTTCCCGGTGAAGAGTTGACCGATCAGCTCCGGGCTCGTGTGGGTGAACCGAGTGCGATCAGGCGCCATCACCACGATGAAATCGACGCCGGTTGCCTGTCGGATCTTCTCGGTCTGTGGTTGCAGAATCGCGGTCGGGTCCGGACTCGTCAGGGCTGCCGCCGTCGAATCCGACAGGGCGAGAGTCTGCGCTATCGAGCTCACCTGCCTGCGGATCGCGTCGTCGCTGTCTCGGCGTTCGTCGACAACTGCGAGCGCGGCCCCCACACCGATGACCAGCGCCAACAACGCCAATTGCAGGAGCAGGATCTGCCTGGCGACGCTCATACGTCGGCCGGTCTTTCGTTCGACCATCGAGCGCCTCCTGAACGTAATGAACACAAACTTCCGGGCCCACCTGTTTGCAACAAGAATTCTCCACGACTCGAAGTGATCCCGATCACTTCACAGATATCCGATCCAAAGGACACCCCATGAGCAGCACGGCAACAGGGACAGTAGACGGTTCCCCACAGCCCGAGGGCACCAAGGCAAAGCGCGACAAGACGCATTGGCTCTACATGAGCGTCATCGTCGCGGTCATCGGAGGCATCCTCGTCGGTTGGCTCGCACCCGAGTTCGGTAAGTCCGTCGGTGTACTCGGCACGTTGTTCGTCAGCCTGATCAAGATGATGATCAGCCCGGTCATCTTCTGCACCATCGTGCTCGGCATCGGCTCGGTTCGAGCGGCGGCCAAGGTCGGCAAGGTCGGCGGCCTCGCACTCGCCTACTTCATCGGGATGTCCACCATCGCACTCGCGATCGGCCTGGGCGTCGGCAACCTGCTCAACCCGGGCAGTGGCCTGAACATCACGCCCAATGCGGCCTCCGTGGCCAAGCTTGCAGATCAGGCCCACAGCGCGGGCGGTACCTGGGACTTCATCGCGTCCATCATTCCGACGTCGATGCTGTCCTCCCTCACAGCCGGCAGCGTGCTGCAGACTCTGTTCGTCGCCCTTCTGGTCGGCTTCGCGATCCAGTCGCTCGGCAAGTCGGGTGAACCGATCCTCAAGGCCGTCGGATACATCCAGAAGCTCGTGTTCAAGATCCTGACGATGATCCTCTGGCTCGCCCCGATCGGTGCTTTCGGTGCCATCGCCAGCGTCGTCGGCCAGACCGGTTTGAACGCCGTCGTCCAGCTCGGCACGCTGATGATCGGCTTCTACCTGACCTGCCTGATCTTCGTCTTTGGTGTTCTCGGAACGCTGCTGCGCGCGGTCACCGGATTCAACATCTTCAAGCTGGTCAAGTACTTGGCCCGTGAGTACCTGCTCATCTTCGCCACGTCGTCCTCCGAATCGGCACTGCCGCGTCTGATCGCCAAGATGGAGCACGTAGGCGTCGAGCGCACCACGGTGGGCATCGTCGTTCCCACGGGCTACTCGTTCAATCTCGACGGCACCGCGATCTACCTGACGATGGCCTCGATCTTCATCGCCGACGCCATGGGACAGCCACTCGGTTTCGGTGAACAGCTCTCGCTGCTGGTGTTCATGATCATCGCCTCCAAGGGCGCTGCCGGAGTCAGCGGCGCCGGTCTGGCCACGCTGGCAGGCGGACTGCAGAGCCATCGCCCCGAGCTTCTCGACGGCGTCGGACTCATCGTCGGAATCGACCGCTTCATGTCGGAAGCGCGAGCGATCACCAACTTCTCGGGCAATGCGGTTGCGACTCTCCTGGTCGGCGCCTGGACCAAGACGATCGACAAGGAACGCGTCGTCGAGGTACTCGACGGGAAGATTCCGTTCAACGAAGCCACGATGCTCGACGACGAGGACGAAGAAGAGCAGCACAAGCTCGAAACGGCTCCGACCGGCACCAAACAGTCGTTCGTGAGCCATCACTAGAAACGTCCGCTCTGCTGAACGTTTGACTGCGCTGCAGGCGCGGAACCCGATCTACGATCAGTGATCCTGGTCGTAACGATGAAAGAGACCGCCGCACCAACGGGACTGTAAGAACAACGGTGTAACTCTGAAAGGAGATACGCCACTATGACTGATGTGATTGATCGTGAGACAGAGACGAACTCGGCTCAGCCGGGTATCAGCGATGCGCGGCTCAAAGAGCTG
>NZ_LPNP01000070.1:0-2177 GCF_019266045.1 Rhodococcus sp. MH15 | reverse complement strand
CCAACTTCCCCGACGCATTCAGCGGCAACGCATCCAACACCATGATCAACGACGGAACCATGTACGACGGCAACACCGCACGCAGCGAATCCGTAAGCGCTACAACATCAACCACCGCACCCGACACCGGCACCACATACCCAACCAAGCTGTCACCCGACTTGGCCGAAACAACAGTCACTGCAGATGCGGATACCGATGCATCAGCCACCAAAGCCGACTCGATCTCCCCCAACTCGATCCGCTGACCACGCAACTTCACCTGGAAATCACTACGGCCGATGTACTCCAGCTCCCCCGACGCATCCCACCGCACCAAATCGCCCGTGCGATACATCCGACCGCCCCCGCTGCCATCGGCAAACGGGTTCGCAACAAACCGATCCGACGACATTGCGGCCCGCCCGATATACCCGCGCGCCAACTGAATGCCCGATAGATAAAGCTCGCCGACAACACCCCTTGAAACCGGGTGCAGCCTGGAATCCAGGACTAGCAGCCCTGTATTCCACACAGCAGAACCAATCGGGATCGACACGGTCTCGTCCGATGTGACTTCATGGAAGGTCACATCAATTGCAGCCTCGGCAGGACCGTACAAATTCTCCAAGCGTGCTGATGGCATCACTCCGAAAACTTCCGCGGCAGTGCCAACTTTCAAGGCCTCGCCACCGGAAAACACCAGCCTCAAGGAAGGAATATTGCTGGCATATTCGGCTGAAATGAATAGGGCCATCATTGCAGGCACGAAGTGCGCGACCGTGACCGCATGCTCCCGGATCAACTTCGCTATGTACTGAGGGTCACGATGGCCATCCGGTTCGGCGATCACCATGCGCGCGCCTACTTGGCACGGCCAGAACAACTCCCAAAGTGAAACGTCAAATGTGGACGGAGTCTTGACCAGCACCACGTCCGACGGGTCCAAATTGTATCGATCCTGGCGCCAAAGCATCTGGTTTACTACGGCGATATGCGATACCAGGACGCCTTTCGGCGTCCCGGTAGAACCGGAAGTGAAAATCACATACGCAGGGTGATCTCCCCGAAGAGCAGACAGTCGCTCTGAATCGGTGATCGGATCAGTCGAATACGTATGCAGGTCAAGACTGTCAACATCAACCCAGGAAGTCGGCAACTTCGCGTCGAGTCGACCATCAACCGTAAAGTCACGCGAGTACAAGACAACGGCCGGCGCCGCCGTTCGCAAAACATAAGAGACGCGTTCAGTCGGATGCGATGGGTCCAGGGGTACATATCCGCCACCTGCACGAATCACCGCATGGGCTGCGATCACCCAAGATATAGACCGCCCCATGAGCACGCCGACCAGAACCTCAGGTCCAACACCTTGCGAAATCAGATGTCGGGCCAATCGATTGACGCGCGAATCGAATTCGCCATAGGTCAAGCTTTCGTCACCGTAAATCAGCGCAACATCCATAGCGCGCTGAGCCGTACCGACGACATCCACCAATCGCGTCGCGGGCAGATCCCGACGACTGGCGCGCGATCTGTTGTAGATCTCAATTCGTTCAACACCATCAAGAAGATCGACTTCTCCCACCAGCGCCGATGAATCGTCGAGAACTGTGCGCAGGATGCGTTCGAATCGGGTTGCCATCGAGGCCACCGTCGACTNTGAACGTCGCCGCCATCCCGGCCGGGGCACCGGACTCGTCGAACTGCTCGACCATGGTCAACTGCAGATCGAACTTCGCCGCCACCGCGCCGGTATCGACGCCCGCAACCGTCAGATCGCCCAACTGCAACGCGGTCTGCTCCATGTTCTGGAACGAGAGCATCACCTGGAACAACGGATTACGAGCCTGCGACCGCGCCGGATTGAGCACCTCCACCAACCGCTCGAACGGCACATCCGCATGCGCAAACGCACCCAGATCGCCCTCACGAACCCGACCCAACAACCCCGAGAACGACTCCGAAGAATCCACCTCGGTCCGCAACACCAACGTGTTGACGAACATCCCGATCAAATCATCGAGAACCTGCTCACCACGACCCGCCACCGGAGTACCGATCGCAATATCAGACGTCCCCGACAACCGCGACAACAACACCGCCAACGCCGCATGCACCACCATGAACAACGACGAATTCGACTCACGCGCAGCGTCACTCAACGACACATGCACATCACGATCAATCACGAACGA
>NZ_LPNP01000069.1:345-190937 GCF_019266045.1 Rhodococcus sp. MH15 | reverse complement strand
GCACCGCCGTGGAAATCTGGAACGTTCACTACAATTATCATCGACCGCATTCAACACGCGGAGGACGACCGCCCGCCGCTTACCGCCGGCACCGCGTAACTAACGTCCGTTCCTCATACATCTAGACGATTCTTCTAACGCGTGGTCCGGCGGCCAAACGTTTCGAAGATACCACCCTCGGCAAATTTGCGTCAGCTTTCGTAAAGAACCGAAGCCCTTAGAGATCCATGCCCGAGAGCCACGCCCAAGCCTCCGCGACGACCTCGGCGCTTCTGTCCGGACTGATACCTGCGATGACCAGGCATACGGCGGCAAAGGATTCGCCAGAGTCGGTGATGAGCCCACTGTTGGCCTGATCGAACAAAGTGATCGTGATCGCCTCGGTCATCGCTACCAGAGTCTCGGCCGGCAGGTATTTCGAGAAGGTTCCGTCACGCTGACCGCGCTCGACGACGCTGATACTCACGGCACGCGCGGGCTCCATCAGATCGAGAATCCGCTGCTCCCCCAACTCTTTGCGAGCAAAGCTGAGCAGCATCCGGAAGCGATCACCGACCGGCCATGACAGCAATGCCAGTACGGCAGTCGCCAGATCCGGGCGCTCGGGCGGCTCGCCGGCTTGGCTCAGCGCAGCTACGAGATCGGTCGACGCCTCGTCCACGATGCCGTTGATCAGCGCCTCTCGGCTGTCGAAATGCGCGTACACGGTTCGCCTGACCACACCGGCGGCCTTTGCGACGTCGTCCATGCTCGCATCCGGATCAGCAGCGAACGCCGTGATCGCCGCCTCGATGATGCGATTGCGATTGGCCGCGGCCTGACTACGACGCTGCCGTCCGCCCGATTCGGCAGTTCCCGAAACGACTGTGCCCGAATGCGTCAACGCGCGTTCCACCTCTTTCGACTGCCCAACTGTGATCTAGGTCAATCATAGTTGCACATCGGTGTGCAAGTTATTAACTTACACATCAGTGTGCAAATAGATCGAGGAGTGTCTTCGATCATCAGGAACGGAGTCGCGTCATGACGACACTCATGAGCAAACCTGTCTCGGAGATGGACCAGCCGTACTCACGGCGGTGGGCCGCGCTCGGGGTGTTGTGCCTGAGTCTGCTGATCGTCGTGATGGCGAATACCGCGCTGATCGTCGCGGCGCCGGACATGACCAGAGATCTCGGCCTCACCAGCACGCAACTTCAATGGGTCATCGACGGCTACACCGTTCCCTACGCCGCATTGATGCTGCTGTTCGGCGTGATCGGTGACAAGTACAGTCGCCGCGGCGCACTTCTCGCCGGACTCACCGTGTTCGCCGGCGGCGCCGTCTTCGGCAGCATCGCGGACACCACCAACGCCGTCATCGCGGCACGAATGACCATGGGCGTCGGCGCCGCGATCATCATGCCCGCGACGCTTTCGCTTCTGGTCGCTACCTTTCCCAAAGCGGAGCGATCACGCGCCATCGCGGCGTGGGCGGCGACGTCGGGTCTCGCGATTGCACTCGGTCCGCTGTTGGCCGGATGGATTCTCGACAGTCATTCCTGGAGCATCACTTTCCTGATCAACGTCCCGATCGCCGCAGTCGCTGCCGTCGCCGCCGTAATTCTGGTGCCGCCGAGCAAGGCCGAGCACCTGGGCCGGATCGACTGGATCGGCGGCGCACTCTCGGTGGTCACCATTGGCTCGCTCGTGTACTCGATCATCAACGGATTCCACTTCGGGTGGACCGGCGGACCCATCGGTGCCGCCGTACTCGCTGCGATCGGCCTCGTCTCGTTCGTCGTCTGGGAACTGCGTCACCCGCAGCCACTGCTCGACGTCCGTAAGCTCGGCCAGCGCATGGTCGGCGGCGCGACGCTCGCCGTACTTCTGCTGTTCCTGGCCGCCTTCGGCGCCATCTACTTCATCTCACAGCAGTTCCAGTTCATCCTCGGCTACGGCGCACTCGAAACCGGTGTTCGTCTGCTGCCCTTGGCAATTGCCGTTTCGATCGGCGCCGTTGTCAGTGGGCGGATCACTCCGCTGATCGGCGTCCGGGCGTCCATCGTCGGCGGCATGGTGGTCGCCGCGATCGGCGTTCTGATTCTCACGCAGGTCGACGGCGATTCGGGCTACTGGATGTTCGCAGTCCCACTGATCCTGCTCGGCCTGGGCATCGGTCTCAGCGAACCGCCGGCCACCGACGCCATCATGGACAACTTCTCCGAGGACGATCTCGGTGCTGCGGGTGGCCTCAACGACACCGCCATCGAACTCGGCGGCTCGCTGGGTATCGCGATCCTCGGCTCGATCCTCGCTGCGAGCTACAAGGATTCGATTGCCGGATTCATCGATGGAATGCAGGTTCCGCAGTTGACGGGCGAACTTGCGCAACAGGCCGCGTACGCGATGGAGGTGTCGGGCGAATCCGTCGGCGGCGCTTCGTTGGTCGCCGAAGAGATGGCAGGCAACCCGTTGGCTGCAGCTCAGGCAGGGCCGTTGCTCGACGCCGCAGGCAGTGCCTACGCCGACGCGATTTCGGCGGCCAGTTGGGCGGGCGGTCTTGCACTGTTCGTGGGGGCAGTTGTCGTGGCGTTCATCCTGCCGGGCAAGAAGGCCCCTGTGGAAGTGGACCCCGCGTCAGTCTGACGTGCTCGGAGCCAGCGGGTCTTCGGCGAGAACCAACTCGCGGGAGACCCGCCACGACTCGGTCGAGGGTGAGAGAAATGCGTCGTGTCCTTCGCCCTCGATCACACGCAGTGACACGGGATCACCAGCCGCTTCCGCGGCTTTCGCGTACCGGGAGCTCACCTTGGCCGGCACCTGCAGGTCCTCCGCACCCGTGACGCACACAACGGGGACGCCGATCGGCAATCGATGCTGCGGCGACGCACTGCGATACAGATCCGGGTCCGCGTCGAACGGAACGCCGAACAGATCCTCGATGAAGCTGATCCGTCGTCCACGCTCGCCTGCCGACGCCAGATCGAGTGCGGCCGCCTGGGCGATGACCCGTTCAGGCCGGGTGAACGTGTCCTTCTCCCCCGCCAGCCACATTGCAAGATGTCCTCCGGCCGAATGCCCGAGCAAGCGAATCTGATTCAGATCCAATTCGGCCGAGGACTTCGCGGCAACCAGTCCGGGGATTTCGTCGTATGCCGTTTTCACGTCGGCGGACATCTCCGGCCAACCACCGCCCGCCCCGAGACGGCGGTATTCGATGTTCCACACCGCGACGCCGTGCCGCGCGAGTTCGACGGCAAATGCGGTGCCCAGAGTCAATCCGTACTGCCCGCTCCAGAAGCCGCCGTGGATCTGCATGACGACCGGGATCGGGCCGTCAGCGACTCCGTCGGGAACGTAGAGATGCCCGAACTGCTGCTCGTGTCGGCCGTACGGAATCTTGAATCGAGGCACCGAGGAAATCTATCTCAGGCGAGGGCGCTGCCTGCGGCCCAGTCTGCCCAGGAAAGGGTCCAGTCGCCGTTCTGCCACACCTCCAGCGGAGCGCCGCCGGTGTTCTTGATCTCGACGACATCTCCCGGCTGCGAGAAATCGAAGAACCATTTGGCATTGGCCGCACTGAGATTGAGGCAACCGTGCGAGGTGTCGGTGTTTCCCTGCGCCCAGACGGTGCTCTCCAACTCGTGAAGATAGATACCGTCCGTGCTGATGCGGGTGGCCCAGTTGATGGATTCCTTGTAGCCGAGGCGCGAGTTGATCGGCAGACCGTAGGTCGACGAATCCATGATGACGGGATTTGCCTTGTCCATCACGGTGTACGTGCCGGGCTGGGTCCAGAACGAGAGCGTCGTGCCGCCGATCGTCTCGGTGCCGCCCATTCCCATCGAGGTCGGCATTTCCTTGATCACCTGACCGTTTTCGTAGACGGTCACCATCTTGGTGTTGTCGTCGGCGACCGAGACGTGGGAGTCGCCGATCTTGAAGGACACGGTGTCGTCCTGCTGGCCGTACAGTCCGTTGCCGAGCTGCTTGCCGTAGATGTTCGCGTTCACCGAGACCGTCGTGCCTGGTGCGTAGTAGTTCTGCGGTCGCCAGTGAACGTTCTGACCGTCGACCCAGTACCACGATCCCTGTACGGGCGGATTGGTTGTGACCAGCAGAGACTTCTCGGCCGCGGCCTTGTCACCGATCAACTCGTCGAAATGAACGGCGACGACGGTGCCGACACCGTACGTGCCACCGTCCGATATCGAGGCGCCACCGGTGGTGTTGATGTACGCCCGGGTCTGGTTACTCGGCGCGACGGTGGTCAGCGTCGTGTTCTTGGTCGTGGCAACACCGTTCGCGTCGACGGCGTCGACGACCAGCTTGTAGGTCTTGCCGTATCCGAGTGGTTCGCTCGGTTTCCAGGACGTCTTGTCCGGCGTGGTGATACCGGCGACTTCCTTACCCTCGGGGTTGGTCAGCGCGACGGTCGTCAGTGTTCCCTTCGCGACCTGGACCTCGATGGGGTCGAGTGGACTCACCGGAGTTCCGCCGTCCGCCGGGGTGACGGTGACGAGAGCCTCGCTGGTCGGGGTAGTGGTGACGGCGCTGCTGGAGGAACCCGTGTTGTCTCCGGTGGAGACCGTGCACCCCGCGACGAGCATCAACGCCGCCGCGGCACACACCGCTCCAACGATTCGCATATGCGCACGTGACAACATCTGGCCTCCTGAAATCCCCGAACCAACTCACGCCGAAGGCGACCCCCGACGTCCTTACGATAGTGCGCAAATCTGACACTTCGCTGAGCGCCGGATCCGATTCAGCTCGGGATCACAACAAGATCAGTGCAGTGGCCGTGGTCCCCAGCGATCGGTCAGCACTCCGATCGCGCCCAGAGCAACAGCCCCGGCGGTCGACGTGCGCAGGACCGTCGGGCCGAGAAGCACCGGAGTGGCCCCGGCCTCCGACAACGCGCTGATCTCCGAATCGTCGAGCCCACCTTCGGGACCGACAACCAGAAATACCTCGTCCGCGCTCGCCAGCGGCAAACCGGCCAACGGCGTCGTCGCCGATTCGTGAAGCACCGCAACCACAGCGCCACGGGCAACGGCGTCACGAACCAACGCGATCACCGCCGGCGTCTTGTGCAGTTCCGCAATTTCCGGGACGAACGCGCGTCTGGACTGCTTTGCCGCAGACACTGCCGCACTTCGCCAGCGTGCGACGCCCTTGGCGAGCTTGGGGCCCTCCCACTTGGCGACACAACGCAAGGACTGCCACGGGATCACCGCGTCGATCCCCGCCTCGGTCGCCAGTTCGACGGCCAACTCGGAACGCTCGGCCTTGGGAAGTGCCTGAACGAGGGTCACCAACGGCTTGGGCTGCTCGAGAACCTGAACGTCACTGACCAACAGTTCCAGGCGGTCCTTGCCGACGCTCGTCACCTCGGCGTCGGCTACCCGGCCTCGGCCGTCGGCCAACACCAATCGCTCACCGACGCCGATCCGGCGGACAGTGGCCGCGTGGCGACCCTCCTGTCCGTCCAGAACTGCGATTTCACCGACGCCGGGAACCGGGTCGAGAAAGAAGACCGTTGCGGCCACCGTCAGCGGCCGCTGAATGCTTCGCGAAGACGCGAGAACAATCCACCGCTGTTCTGCGAGGCCGTCGAGACAACCTCGGCCTCGTCACGATCGCGGAGCAGCTTGAATTCCTTGAGCAGCTTGGACTGCTTGTGATCGAGACGGCTCGGGATGACCACCTCGAGGTGAGCGTGCACGTCGCCGCGCACTCCCGACCGCAGTTTCGGCATGCCATGACCGCGAAGAACAGCAACGTGTCCGGGCTGGGTGCCTGGCTCGATGGTGATTTCCTTGGGGCCGTCGATGATGGTGTCGACGGTGACAGTCGTACCGAGCGCTGCGTCGACCATCGGAACGCGGATCGTGCAGTGCAGGTCTTCACCGTCTCGAACGAAGACGTCGTGCTGCTGCTCGACGATCTCGACGTAGAGGTCGCCGGGGTGTCCGCCGCCCGGGCCCACTTCACCCTGCGCGGTCAAACGGATGCGCATGCCACCGGCGACGCCCGCGGGAACCTTCACGGTGATGTCACGCTTGGCCCGAACTCGGCCGTCGCCGCCACACTTGTGGCAAGGATCCGGGATGGTCTCACCGGCACCGCGGCACGTCGGGCAGGGACGCGAGGTCATGACCTGACCGAGGAACGAGCGCTGGATGGACTGAACTTCGCCGGCACCGTTGCAGGTCTCACAGCGGACAGGCTTGGAGTCGCCGTTGGTTCCGGCTCCGGTGCAGCTGTCGCACAGAATGGCCGTCTCGACGGTCACGTGCTTGCTGACTCCCGTCGCACATTCTGCGAGGGTCAGCTTGGTGCGAAGCAACGAGTCGGCTCCGGGCTGAACGCGACCGCGCGGCCCACGACCTGCGCCGCCACCGCCGCCGAAGAATGCTTCGAAGACGTCGCCGAGGCCGCCGCCACCGAATCCGCCGCCGAAGCCACCACCGCCGCCACCACCGGACTCGAGCGGGTCTCCGCCGAGATCGACGATGCGACGCTTCTCCGGGTCGGTCAGGACCTCGTAGGCCGTCGAGATCTCCTTGAACTTGGCCTGCGCCGCCTCGTCAGGGTTGACGTCCGGGTGCAGTTCGCGTGCCAGCTTGCGGTAAGCGCGCTTGAGCTCCTGGTCTGTCGCGTTCTTGTCGACGCCGAGCAATCCGTAGTAATCCCGTGCCACGTTGAGTCTCTCGTCCTTCTCTTACTTCTAGGTTTTCCTCAGTCCTCGCGAGGAGGCGTGCCGACGAATGTCGACGTCCGTCATCGCTCGGAGAGAACTTCGCCGATGTATCTGGCAACGGCGGCAACCGATGCAATTGTTCCCGGATAGTCCATCCGAGTGGGTCCGAGCACACCGACACCACCGAAAACGGTACCGGCCGCGCCGTAGCCAGTCGAAATCACGGAGGTTCCGCGCATCTGTTCGACCTGCGTCTCTTCACCGATCTGAACGGTGACCGTGCCGGAGTTCTGCGTCGCAGCGAGCAGTTTGAGGACCACTACCTGCTCTTCCAGTGCTTCGAGCACTGCGCGCAGCGAACCGGGGAAGCCGGCCAGACCGGAGAAATCGGCGGCGTTGCGCGTGAGATTCGAGGTTCCGCCCAGAACGAGACGATCTTCCGGATGTTCGACCAGGGTCTCGACCAGAACCGTTGCCGAGCGGATCACGGCGTCGCGAAGGTCGGCCGGAGACTCGTCGGCCAGTTCCGCCACGGCAATCGACGCGGCGGCCAGGCGCTTGCCTTCCAGTGCTCCGCCGAGAAGCGTGCGCAACCGGGAAAGGTCTTCGTCTTCGAGGACGTCTCCGAGTTCGACGATTCGCTGATCGACGCGGCCGGAATCGGTGATGAGAACGAGAAGCAGGCGCGCCGGCGTCAACGCGACCACCTCGAGGTGGCGAACCGACGACGCGGACAGCGACGGGTACTGGACAACCGCGACCTGACGGGTCAGTTGCGCGAGCAGTCGTACACCGCGGCGCAGAACGTCGTCGAGATCGACACCCGACTCCAAGAACTCGAGGATCGCTCGACGCTCGGGCCCGGACATGGGCTTGACGTCGGCGATGCGATCGACGAATTCGCGGTATCCCTTGTCGGTGGGGACGCGGCCGGAACTGGTGTGCGGTTGGGCGATGTAGCCCTCGGCCTCGAGGAATGCCATGTCGTTGCGCACAGTGGCGCTCGACACTCCGAGGTTGTGACGCTCGACCAGTGCCTTGGATCCCACCGGGTCCTGGGTGGAGACGTAATCGGCCACGATTGCACGTAAGACCTCGAAACGCCTGTCGTCGGTACTCGACATCGTTGCCACCTCCGTTTCCTGAAAAGAACGAACACCGACATTTACACATCGGTTTCCACTGGCAGTCTAATCGCCCGAGCGCCAGAGACGGCTGTTGCCCTTACTGTGGAGTGAGATCGGCGAAAGGTCGATCGCACAACCATGGACAAGGCGGCACATGATCTTCAAAGGCGTGATGGACGGCAAACCGTATCCCGATCACGGACTGTCTCTACGCGACTGGTCGAAGTTCCCCCCACGTCAGGTTCGACTCGACGAGATCGTGACCACCACGAAGGTCCTCGAACTCGATCGCCTGCTGTCGGAGGACTCGACCTTCTACGGCGATCTGTTCCCGCACGCAGTGCAGTGGCGCGGCACTCTCTACCTCGAGGACGGTCTGCACCGAGCGGTTCGTTCGGCCCTGCGAAACCGCGTCGTGCTGCACGCGCGCGTCTTCGACTTCGACGCGATGCCCGGTGTCATCGAGGGAGTCCGCTGACGCTCAGGCGATAGTCACGAGCAACGCAGGTGTCGTTTGCCCCGGCCAGGTTCCGGTGAGCGTCTCCGAGTCCGAGACTCGATCTGCGTCGATCACTCTCGCCACAGTCAGTTCCAGGCTTCCCGCGCGGATGATCGTGTCGGTGCCGACTGTCGAGCAGGTCACCGATTCGACTGCCGGTACGGAAGAGTGGGCCGTACCGCTGCCTACTACGTGAGCCGTCACGGGGATGTGATCGGCGGTGTCCGCGAAGACCAGTTCGACTCCGGCCCCACCGGTCAGAATCGCGGTCGCCACCGCGCTGACGTAGACCGGATCACAGCATGCGTCGTAAACCCACCGTTCGCCGAGTACCGAATGATCCATAGTTGCGATCAGTGCGGTCTCCGCCCCGTCCAGCGGAGCACCACGATAAGTGAGCGGGACCTGAAGAATTCGACCGTCGGCAGAGCGCATCAGGTGCGTCTCGATTCCGACCTCGCCGTCCGGGTCGTCGAAACGATAGGCGTCGACGCGTTCGAGCGTCGAACAGTCGACCGACCCGAGCCACGGCTGCTTGGGCACCCACGCTCGGAGCAGGTCGTTCTTGGACGGATTCAGCTGCGCACGATGAATGATGGCCACCACGGCCACATTACGCGGCGAAGGATGGTGGCGCGTCAGGTCAGGATCGTGCGAATCACCGCATCGGCGAGCAGGCGACCACGGTCGGTGAGAACCACGTGATCGTTCTCGATCACGGCCAACCCGTCGACTACCACCTGTTCGGCCGAAAGACGTTCGGATGCAGACAGTTCCGACAACGGAAGTCCCGTACGCAACCGTGCGGTCAGCATGACTCGCTCCATGTGTTCGTCCTCGGCGGTCAGTTCTTCGCTGCCGCCGACGGGAAGTTCGCCGAGCGCCAACTGTTCCGCGTACCGCGCCGGGTGCTTGACGTTCCACCACCGCACTCCGCCGACGTGGCTGTGCGCGCCCGGACCGGCACCCCACCAGTCACCGCCGTCCCAGTAGCCGAGGTTGTGACGGCACCGGGTGTCACCGGAGTCCGCGGTTTCCGCCTTTGCCCAGTTGGAGACCTCGTACCACCGCAAGCCTGCCTCGGACAGGCGTGAATCGATTCGTTCGTACCGCGAGGCCAGCACGTCGTCGTCCGGGGCGGGCAGCTCGCCGCGCCTGACCTTGCGAGCCATGGCGGTGCCGTCCTCGACGATCAACGCGTAGGCCGAGACGTGATCGACATCGGCGGAGAGGACCGCATCGAGTGAGGCGTCCAGGTCTTGATCGCGCTCCCCCGGGGTTCCATAGATCAAATCGAGATTCACGTGCGAAAAACCAGCTGCGCGAGCCTCTTTCGCGGCAGCGACGGCGCGGCCCGGAGTGTGCGTGCGGTCGAGAATCTTCAGCACGTGCTGGGCGGCCGACTGCATGCCGAGGGAAATCCGGGTGAATCCGGCACTGCGGAGAGCACCGAAGAACTCCGGCGACGTCGATTCGGGGTTCGATTCCGTGGTCACTTCGGCGCCGGACGCCAAGCCGAAGCTGCTCCGCACCGCCGACAGCACGTCGGACAATCCGTCGCCACCGAGCAGCGACGGCGTTCCACCGCCCACGAACACCGTCTCCGCCGCCGGGGCGCCCGTCATCTCGGCCGCGAGATCGAGTTCGCGCCGCAGACCCTCCAGCCACGACTGCGGCGACGCCGAGGTTCCGAGCTCACCGGCCGTGTAGGTGTTGAAATCGCAGTACCCACACCTGGTGGCACAGAACGGGACGTGGATGTAGATCCCGAACGGCCGTTTCCCGACACCCTCGAGCGATCGCGCGGGCAAGGCGAAGGGCGTCGCCTCGCTCTGTCGAGTGGGAGTCGTGCTGGTGGCATTCACACCTCCAGTGTCCCAGCATCCGGAACGCACACCTATTCAGCCTGCGATGCAGGTCGGCGCACGGCTTGAACTCGATATTTCCCCCGTTTTTCGTGGAAATATGCGCCCGAGTCGGAATTATCGAGTTGACGTGGCACAATGGTCCGCATGACCGGACTCGGAGTGCGACTTGTGGCGCGTCGCCATGTCGACTTCAAGCGTGTGTGCAGCTCGTCGTGTCTGCACCTGTGTAGCTGTTGATCTTTCACTGATCTTCCAGCCTTTCCCGCTCATCTCCATCTGCTTCACCGAAACACTCTCTGCAGAGACATGCCTTTTCAGGGACGCAGCTTCTCCAGCTGTTCGTTTTCGTGAGCACACCTGCCGGCCGCGAGCTTTCCGAGACCGAGGACAGCCCCCTCGATTTCCGACACGGACCGGTGCGTCCCGATCAGACACCGCCACAGTTCATCGATAGTGCGTGCCGCGTGCCGATCAACCGCCCAGATCCAGGAGTTCATCGATGACGTCGACCACCGACGCCGCCACACCCGCCGATTCGGCAGCTGCCGAAGCCCGGCCTGCACGCGCTGCGCGTCCCGCCAAGCGTCGCGCCGAAGGTCAGTGGGCCCTCGGTTACCGCGAGCCTCTCAACGCCAACGAGCAGGCCAAGAAGGACGACAACCCGCTCAACGTTCGGGCCCGCATCGAGAACATCTACTCCAAGCAGGGCTTCGACAGCATCGACAAGGGCGACCTTCGCGGCCGCTTCCGCTGGTGGGGTCTCTACACCCAGCGCGAAGAAGGCTACGACGGCACCTTCACCGGCGACGAGAACATCGACCTGCTCGAGGCCAAGTACTTCATGATGCGCGTGCGTTGCGACGCCGGCGCTCTGAACGTCGAGCAGCTGCGCACCATCGCCGGTATCTCGAAGGAATTCGGCCGGAACACCGCCGACCTGTCGGACCGTGAGAACGTTCAGTTCCACTGGATCGAAGTCGAGAACGTCCCGGAGATCTGGAAGCGCCTCGAAGCCGTCGGGCTCAAGACCACCGAAGCGTGCGGTGACTGCCCTCGCGTCGTCCTCGGTTCTCCCCTGGCCGGCGAATCGCTCGACGAGGTCCTCGATCCCACCCCGGCGATCGACGAGATCGTGCGCCGCTACATCGGCGACCCCAAGTACTCCAACCTGCCGCGCAAGTTCAAGACCGCTATCTCCGGTCAGCAGGACGTCGTTCACGAGATCAACGACATCGCCTTCATCGGCGTGAACCACCCCGAGCACGGCCCGGGCCTCGACCTCTGGGTCGGCGGCGGACTGTCCACCAACCCGATGCTGGCGCAGCGCGTCGGCGCGTGGATTCCGCTCGACGAGGTCCCCGATGTCTGGGAGGGCGTCGTCTCGATCTTCCGTGACTACGGCTACCGCCGTCTGCGCGCGAAGGCCAGGCTCAAGTTCCTCGTCAAGGACTGGGGTATCGAGAAGTTCCGCGAGGTTCTCGAGACCGAGTACCTGAAGCGTCCGCTCATCGACGGCCCCGCGCCCGAGAAGCCCAAGCGCCCGATCGATCACGTCGGTATCCAGAAGACCCGCAACGGCCACAACGCAGTCGGTTTCGCTCCGATCGCCGGCCGCGTCTCGGGAGACATCCTGGCTCAGGTCGCCGACGCCGCCGAGAAGGCCGGCAGCGACCGGATCCGCTTCACTCCGTACCAGAAGCTGATCATCCTCGACGTCGCCGACGAGACGCTCGAGCCGCTCATCGCCGATCTCGACGCGCTGGGTCTTCCCGCCCGTCCGTCGCACTGGCGCAAGAACCTGATGGCCTGCTCCGGCATCGAGTTCTGCAAGCTCTCGTTCGCCGAGACCCGCAAGCGTTCGCAGGTGCTCGTGCCCGAACTCGAACAGCGTCTTGCCGACATCAACAGCCAGCTCGACGTGCCGATCACCATCAACATCAACGGTTGCCCCAACTCCTGCGCTCGCTCGCAGATCGCCGACATCGGCTTCAAGGGCCAGCTCGTCGACGACGGTGAGGGGAATCAAGTCGAGGGTTTCCAGGTTCACCTGGGAGGCAGCCTCGGATTCGACAGCGCCTTCGGACGCAAGCTGCGCCAGCACAAGGTCACCAGCGTCGAGATGGGTGACTACATCGACCGCGTCGTACGTCAGTTCGTCAAGAACCGCAACGAAGGTGAACGGTTCGCCGAATGGGCAGTGCGCGCAGACGAAGGAGATTTGCGATGACAGTGGACATTTCGCGAGCAACTGCCGACGAGCTTCGGTCCATCGCCGAGCGCGGTGCAATAGAACTCGACGGAGCCAGCGCACAGGAACTGTTGCAGTGGACCGAGGACACGTTCGGTGACTCGTACATCGTGGCGTCGAACATGCAGGACGGGGTGTTGGTTCACCTTGCCGCACAGGTGCATCCGGGCGTCGACGTACTCTTCCTCGACACCGGCTACCACTTCCCCGAAACCATCGGCACGCGTGACGCGGTCGAGCAGGTGTACGGCGTCAACGTCATCAACGCTCGTGCGCTGGCAAGCGTCGCCGAGCAGGATGTCGCCGAGGGCAAGGATCTGTTCGCCCGTGATCCCAACCGCTGCTGCGCACTACGCAAAGTCGCGCCGCTCAAGCAGACACTGTCCGGGTACAGCGCGTGGGTGACCGGCATCCGCCGCGTCGAAGCGCCCACCCGCGCCAACGCTCCCCTGATCTCCTTCGACGAAGCCTTCGGACTCGTGAAGATCAACCCGATCGCTCCCTGGTCGGACGAGGAGATGCAGAACTACATCGATACCAATTCCATCCTCGTCAATCCCCTTGTCGACGAGGGATATCCGTCCATCGGCTGCGCACCCTGCACCAGCAAGCCAGCCCCCGGCAGCGATCCGCGTAGCGGTCGTTGGGCCGGTGCCTCCAAGACAGAATGCGGGTTGCACGCATCATGACAGTTGACTTGACACCTTCGCGGCCTCAGCTCGACGGCACACAGTTCGATACTCTCGATGCCCTCGAGTCCGAAGCGATCCACATCTTCCGAGAGGTGGCCGGCGAGTTCGAACGCCCGGTCATTCTCTTCTCGGGCGGTAAGGACTCCACCGTGCTGCTGCACCTGGCGATCAAGGCATTCTGGCCTGCGCCGTTGCCGTTCACCCTGCTGCATGTCGACACCGGCCACAACCTGCAGGAAGTCCTCGACTTCCGCGACCACGTGGTGGCCAAGTACAACCTGCGCCTGCACGTGGCCAGCGTCGAGGAGTACATCGCGGACGGCCGCCTCACCGAGCGTCCCGACGGTATCCGCAATCCTCTGCAGACCGTGCCGTTGCTGGACGCGATCTCCGAGAACCGCTTCGACGCCGTCTTCGGTGGCGCTCGCCGCGACGAGGAGCGGGCCCGCGCCAAGGAGCGGATCTTCTCGCTGCGCAACGCTTTCGGTCAGTGGGACCCCAAGAAGCAGCGCCCGGAACTGTGGAACCTGTACAACGGTCGCCACTCCCCCGGCGAGCAAGTGCGCGTCTTCCCGCTCAGCAACTTCACCGAGCTGGACATCTGGCGTTACATCGCCCGCGACAACGTCGAACTCGCCAGCATCTACTACGCCCACCAGCGTCCGGTGTACCAGCGCGACGGCATGTGGATGACGCCCGGCGTCTGGGGTGGACCGGCTGACGGCGAAGAGCTGCAGACCCTTTCGGTGCGTTACCGCACCGTCGGCGACGGTTCGACCACCGGTGCTGTTCTCTCCGATGCCGCTGACAACGAGGCCATCCTGGCCGAGGTTGCGGCATCACGTTTGACCGAGCGCGGCGCGACCCGTGGCGACGACCGAGTTTCCGAAGCGGCCATGGAAGACCGCAAGCGAGAGGGCTACTTCTGATGAGCGATCTGCTCAGACTGGCAACTGCCGGCAGCGTCGACGACGGAAAGTCCACCCTCGTGGGCCGCCTGTTGTACGACACGAAATCCGTTCTCGCCGACCAGATCGACGCCGTGACCCGTGCGTCGGTGGACCGCGGTCTCGACACCCCTGACCTCTCGCTCCTGGTGGACGGACTGCGCGCCGAGCGTGAGCAGGGCATCACGATCGACGTGGCGTACCGCTACTTCGCGACCCCCAAGCGCACCTTCGTGCTCGCCGATACACCGGGCCACGTGCAGTACACCCGCAACACTGTCTCCGGTGCCTCGACGGCTCAGCTCGTGATCCTGCTGGTCGATGCTCGCAAGGGCGTCATCGCGCAGACTCGCAGGCACGCAGCGGTTCTCGCGTTGCTCGGTGTCCCGAAGCTCGTTCTCGCCGTGAACAAGATCGACCTCGTCGAGAACCCCGAAGAGGTCTTCACCTCGATCTCCGCCGAGTTCAACGAACTCACCAGCTCACTTGGCTGGGCAAGCGAAGACGTCGTCGAGATCCCGGTGTCGGCACTGCACGGTGACAACGTCGCCATCCGCTCCGACAAGACCCCGTACTACACCGGCCCCACACTGATCGAGCACCTCGAGTCAATTCCGGTCGACGCCGAGCCACATCGCGTCGGTCTGCGTTTCCCGGTGCAGTACGTGATCCGCCCCCGCACCGCAGAGTTCCTCGACTACCGCGGCTACGCCGGTCAGGTCGCTGCAGGTTCCGTCGTGCCCGGCGACGAAGTGGTGATCCTGCCCTCGGGTACGCGCACCACCGTCACACGTATCGACACGGCCGACGGCGAACTGGACGTCGCCCACGCCGGACGCAGCGTCACGCTGATCCTGGCCGACGACGTCGACGTCTCTCGCGGCGACACCATCGCATCGCCGTCCGACGCACCCGAGCCGATCGGCGAATTCGACGCCACTGTCTGCTGGCTGGCCGAGAAGTCGCTGCGCCCCGGTGCACGTCTGCTGCTCAAGCACGGCACGCGAACGACGCAGGCCATCGTGGGCAGTTTGGTGGAACGCTTCAACGAGCAGGACCTCACCACGGATCAGGGCCCGGACACTCTCGAGCTCAACGAGATCGGCAAGATCTCCATCCGGGTGGCCGAGCCGATCGTGGCTGACGACTACGCCGTCAACCGCCACACCGGCAGCTTCCTGCTGATCGATCCCGCTGGTGGAAACACTCTCGCAGCCGGCCTGGTGGGCGACGTCATTTCCGCTGTCGAATTGGGCGAGCGCGTCTAAGTCGATGGTTCCGCTCATCGCTGTTGCGCACGGTAGCCGTGATCCCCGTTCTGCTCGGGTGATCGCGGCTGCTGTGGCAGCTCTTCGTGAAGTCCGGCCAGACCTCGATGTCCGGCTGGCGTTTCTCGACCTCAATGCACCGTCCATCGATCAGGTCCTGGACGGGGTTGCACACGACGGCCACACTCACGCCGTTGTTGTTCCGATGCTGCTGGGCAATGCCTTCCACGCCCGGGTAGATCTGCCCGGACTCTTGGCCGCTGCCGCGACACGCCACCCCCAGTTGACCGTGTTCCAAGCAGACGTACTGGGTCGCGATGCTCGGCTGATCGAGGCAGTACGCGAGCGAATTCTCGAAGCGGGTGCCCGGCCGGACGATCCGTCGGTCGGTGTCGCTCTTGCGGCAGTCGGCTCGTCCGATGCGCGCGCCAATGCCGCGACCGCAGAATTGGCGTCCACTCTCCTCGGCGGAACCAACTGGTCGGGCGTTCGAATCTGTTTCGCGACATCCGCGGAACCGACAGTTGCCCAGGCGATCTCCGCACTCGAGCAGGACGGCGCCGAACGTGTTGTCGTCGCGCCGTGGTTCTTGGCTCCCGGCCTACTGACCGATCGACTCAGCGCTGCCGCAGCAACTGCATGTCCGCGCGCGCGTTTCGCCGACACGATCGGTGGGCACTCTCTACTGATCGAAACGATGATCGACCGTTACCGACAAGTCGCTGATGCACTACCCGGCCGTCTGGTCCGCTCCGCCTGATTCGGTTTCACAGGCCGTTATCAGATTGTTACCGTAGTGTTGGATCTGTCCAGCTCGCGAAGGTACCTCCTTCGCCTGCGAAACAGATCTTTGGGTGCAATCCCCTCAGAGCGCCGCGAGAGGGAACACCATCACTCACAATCTTCGCCTCGGCACAGCCGGCATCGCATGGGTCCTGTCGGTGCTCTACCTGCTTGTCGAAATCTTCACAGCCGGAGCATGGAAGACGCCGTACAGCTTCGCGCGCGACTCCATCAGTTCGCTGGGCGTGACGACATGCAGCGTGGATTCATGTTCGCCGATGCACGACGTGATGAACGCGGCCTTCATGATCCTCGGTGCGCTCACCATCCTCGGTGCGGCCTTGCTGCACAAGTACATTCCGGACGGTCGTGCGAAGAAGTGGATTCTCGGTCTTGCCGTCGTCGTTGCATTGAGCACCGCGGCCACCGGCCTCTTCCCGGCGAACGACGGGACCTTCGTTCATTGGACCGCCGTACTTCCCGGCTTCGTCGCACGTCATGCCGTTCTCGTCCTCATGGCAATTCAATTCTGGAAGCACAGCAAATGGATCGCAGTGTGGTCAGGGCTGTGCGCGGCTACCGGAATCGTCGGTGCCGTACTGCTTCTCGGACGAACCCTCACTTTCGGCCTTGGTGAACGCCTGACGCTGTACCCGCTGCCTATGTGGATGGCCGTCACCGGCGTCGCGGCCCTGCTCGCGTTGATGCGCCGAACCGTGTTGAAGAACGTGGAACTGACACTGTCCGGTAACGGATTCATCACCGCTCTGTTGTCGTTGCGCCCGCGTCGATCTCGCGCGGCAGTGCCCACCGACGTTCTCGCACCACGGGAGCTGACCGGTTTGTAGCGAACCGGGGGTGAGCAGGGACACACTGGTAAGGAGGCGACGCGAGGAGACTTCCATGACCAGTGCATCTGTTCGACACGGAATCGTGGCCGGTATCGACGGCTCGGCAAGCGCGGTCAACGCCGCGAGGTGGGCAGCTTCGGCTGCAAAGAGATTCGACGAACCACTTCGCCTGACCCACGTGCTGCCAGGACAACCCGAGTCCGGTGGCGGTACCAACGTCACCGACGAAGAGATGTTCGACCACCACCTTCGCGTCGAGGGTGCAAAACTGCTCGACGAGGCCGAGGACGCCATCCGCGATGATCACACCGACGTCACCGTCGAACGTGGCCTCGTGACCGGTACTCCCGCAACCACACTCGTCGAACTCTCGAAGTCGGCTCGCATCGTTGCACTGGGTCAGGCCGGTACCAGCGAAATGCAGTCCGTGTTTCTCGGATCCGACACCATTCGGGTGGTCAACCGTGCGCACTGTCCCGTGGCCGTATTCCGCGGTACGGGTGATCACGCGATGGCCGACACCAGGCCCGTCGTCGTCGGCGTCGACGGGAGCAAGCTCAGCGAACTCGCCGTCGCGCATGCCTTCGAATTTGCCGCGTTCCTCGGCGCACCTTTAGTTGCGGTCCACACGTGGAACGAGCACGCCTCGCTGGGCGGGTACTCCGAAGCCAGGCGCTTCGTCGACTGGGGACCGTACGAACAGCATGAGCATGCACTGCTGTCCGAGTGCCTCGCCGGCTGGACGGAGAAGTACCCCGATGTCGAAGTCACCCGCAGTGTCCAGCGCAGCGGACCGATGAAGGCACTGCTCGAGCACTCGGCGGAAGCGCAACTCGTAGTCGTCGGTAGCCACGGCCGCAGCCCGTTCATGGCGTCGATAGTCGGATCGACCAGTCAGAGCCTCATCCACCACGCCCAGTGCCCGGTCCTCGTCTGCCGAGAGGGCTGAACTCGTCTCGCTGTTGCCCGACCACCTGCTCTGAGCGAACGGCACTTTCGGCGCCATCAGGAGGCCGAAAGTGCCGTTCGCTCAAACAGGAGTGGGGGTACAACAGGTCAAACAGGGCGAGCGGGTCACACCTGGCCGACCACGCTCACCGTGACCGGCTCCTGCACCGGCGTCGACACCGGGGTCTCCGGCAGATCCGGCACCCGGGTAGCACGCGCGTACACCGTCTCCCCCGCCTCGAGGTGCAGCGCTGCACTGTCACCGCGCGTGACCTGAGCCGAGAAGAGCTCGCCGGTTGCCTCGTTGCGCAGGTCCACTCGAACCTCGAAGCCGAGGTACACGACGCGCTCGACTGTTGCGCGTGTGACGCCGAGCGACTCGGCCGTTCCGGATTCCTGCGCGAGAGCCATGCTCGGATCGCGGCCGAGACGGATGTCATGCGGACGGACCAACTGCCCGTTGAGGTTCGCGACGGATCCGAGGAAGGACATCACGAAGTCGTTGGACGGGCGGTCGTACAGGTCGGCAGGTTCACCGATCTGCTCGATCCGCCCCTTGTTCAGCACCGCGATGCGGTCGGCGACGTCGAGAGCCTCTTCCTGGTCGTGGGTGACCAGGACGGTGGTGACGTGCACCTCGTCGTGCAGGCGACGCAACCACGTGCGCAGGTCGGCACGCACCTTCGCGTCGAGCGCGCCGAAGGGCTCGTCGAGCAGGAGCACCTGCGGATCCACAGCCAGAGCGCGTGCCAACGCCATGCGCTGACGTTGACCGCCGGAGAGCTGCGCGGGGTACCGATGCTGAAAGCCGTCGAGACCGACGATCCCCAGTAGTTCGTTGACCTTCTTCTCGATCTCCGGCTTCGGGCGCTTGCGGATCTTGAGCCCGAACGCCACGTTGTCGCGCACGGTCATGTGCTTGAACGCCGCGTAGTGCTGGAACACGAAACCGATGTCACGCTTCTGCGGCGACACGCCGGTGACGTCCTTGCCTGCGATGGTGATGGTTCCCGAATCGAGTTCTTCGAGCCCTGCGATCGAACGCAGCAACGTCGACTTTCCCGAGCCACTGGGCCCGAGCAATGCCGTCAACGAACCCGAGGGAATGTTGACCGTCACGTCGTCGAGCGCCGCGAAATCACCGTAGTTCTTGCGGGCCCCGGTCACTGTGATCATGTGGTGCTCCTCTTACGGTCCAGCAGCGTCATCAGCAACAGGACAATGATGGCGATGCCCATCAGCAGCGTTGCCGCCGAATACGCACCAAAGGTGTTGTGGTCGTCGATGTATCGCGAGTGCACCAGCAACGTCAGTGTCTGGGATACCCCCGGGAAGCCGGAAGAGACCATGATGACTGCGCCGAATTCACCGAGCGAACGCGCCACCGTCAACACGATTCCGTATGTCAAGCCCCAACGGATCGCGGGCAAGGTGATCCGCCAGAACGTCTGCCAACCAGAGGCACCGAGCGTCGCGGCTGCTTGTTCCTGCTCGTCGCCGATCTCGTGAAGTACGGGTTCGACTTCCCGGACGACAAAGGGGAGCGTCACGAAAATCGTCGCGATCACCATGCCTGGCAAACCGAAGATGACCTTGAACCCCAACGATTCGATTCCGCCGAACCAACCGTTGGCACCCCACAGAAGAATCAAGGACACACCGACGACGACGGGCGAGACTGCGAAGGGCAGGTCGACCACCGACTGCAGAACTCCGCGGCCCGGGAACCGACCACGGACAAGAGCGAGTGCGGTGACCACACCGAACACGACGTTGATCGGGACCACGATCGCCACGATGATCAGCGAAAGATTCAGCGCGGAGATCGCTGCCGGTGTCGTGATCGATTCGAGAAACGGGCCGATTCCGTTCTCGAACGTTCGAGTCAGGATCACACCGATCGGCACGACCAACAACACGAACAGGTAGACGAGAGCGATGGTCCGTAGACCGATTTTCGATCCTCTGGACACGTTCATCGGGAACTCTCCTCACGTCGCTGTCCCCGCGAGGCGAAGATTCGCAGGACGAACAGCGTCACGAATGCGATAGCCAGCAACGCTACCGAGACGGCAGCGGCGTTGGTCGGACGATCGATCTCGATCTGCTGCTGAATGTACTGCGACGTCATCTGTGTCACGCGTGGGATGTTGCCGCCGATCAGAACGACCGAGCCGTATTCACCGATCGCTCTGGCGAACGCGAGGCCCGCACCGGAGATGACGGCAGGCGCCAACGTCGGGAGAACAACCGAGCGAAAGATCGTCCAGTTGGAAGCTCCCAACGACGCAGCGGCTTCCTCGACTTCGCGGTCGACCTCCATCAGCACCGGCTGCACGGAACGGACGACGAACGGCAAGGTCACGAAGGCCAATGCCACGATCAGTCCGGGCTGAGTTGCATTGAGGTGGATGTCGATCGGTGACTGCGGGCCGTAGAGAGACAGCAGCACGATCGACGCCACGATGGTCGGCAGTGCGAACGGCAGATCGATCATCGAGTTGACGATGCGCTTGCCCGGGAAGTCGTCCCGGACCAGCACCCACGCGATGATCGTGCCCATCACGACGTTGATCAGTGCCACGATCACCGAGACCAACAACGTCACGCGCAACGACGCCAAGGCGACGGGTGCGGTGATGGCGTCCCAGAATCCGGAGATCCCCTCGTCGAACGCGGTGGCGGTCAACGCGGCGAGCGGAAGCAGAACGATCACGGAGAGCCACAGAGTGGCCACTCCGATTCCGAGCGGCCCCACACTCCCCGTGACCCGCGCGAGTTTTCGCCGACGAGCCACGGGGGTGGGGTCAATAGTGTCAGTCACGTCAGTCTTACTTGGTCGCGTTGTCGTAGATCACTGCGATCGAACCGGTGTCCTTGGTGAACAGAGCACTGTCCACGGCCTTCCAGCCGCCGAGGTCTGCAATGGTCCACAACTTGGTCGGCTCGGGGAACTTGTCGGTGAACTTGGCAGCGACGGCGGGATCCACGGGACGGAATCCTGCTTCGGCCCAGAGCGTCTGCCCCTCGGTCGTGTACAGGTAGTCCTTGAACGCGGTCGCCTTGTCGAGGACCTTGCTGTTCGAGATCACGGCAACGGGGTTCTCGATCTTGAAGGTCGTGGGCGGGGTGACGTGCTCGACCGGGTCGCCGTTGCCTTCGATGAACAGTGCCTCGTTCTCGTAACTGATCAGAACGTCACCGCTACCCTGCAGGAAGGCTTCCGAAGCCTCGCGTCCCGACTTGGGCTGGATCTTGACGTGGTCGTTGACCAAGGCGGTGACGTAGTCGAGACCCGCCTGCGGGTTCTTGCCACCGTCGCTCTTGGCGGCGTACGGCGCCAAGAGGTTCCACTTGGCCGAGCCGGAGCTGAACGGGTTCGGCGTGACGACCTCGAGGCCGGGCTGAAGCAGGTCGTCCCAGTCTTTGATGCCCTTCGGGTTGCCCGGACGCGTCACGATGGTGACTACCGATCCGAACGGAATTCCGTTGTAGGCGTCCTGGTTCCAGTTCTGATCTACCAGACCGGCATCGACCAGGCGGGTGATGTCGGGCTCGACGGAGAAGTTGACGAAGTCTGCCTCGGCGCCGTCCTTCACCTTGCGCGACTGGTCGCCCGAGGCGCCGTAGGAAGGATTGAAGTTGACGTTCTTGCCCTCGTCGGTCGCCTGGAAGGCTGCGGTGAGCTTGTCGAAGCCAGGCTTCGGCACGGCGTAGGCGAACAAGTTGATCGTGCCGGCGCTACCGTCGCTGGCGGCGCTGTCACCACCCACGGTGTCGCTCGAGCCACCACTGCACGCTGTGAGTACCACGGCCCCCATGGTCGCGATAGCAGTGAGAAGTGTGCGGGAACGGCGTTTCATTGCAGATACCTTCCTGAAAGGACTGACAAACGAGGGTTGGTCAAACGACAAGTCCGAGACCTCTGGGGCTGATTCCATCGGGATGTTCAGACATGGAGAGCCGACGGGCGATGAGCCCTGAATCGGGGGCGCGAGTTACGCGCAGAGAAGTTCGAGTGGGGTGCGCAGCACCACCGGAGAGGTCGAACTCAGGAAATCAACAACAGGCGACGTCAGCGACGTCGAGCATGCCGACAGCAATCAACGCCAACTGGTGGCGGATTACGGGAGCTGTTGCTTCGGACACGCGGTGGACTTTAGCAGAGCACCGGCGCCCGCTCTAATCGGGAGAACTAACGGGTGAGAAGCCACGCGACGATCACGAGGAGAATCAGGGCTATCAGGGCGAGAGTGACCCGTGAGCGGGGCATCAGCTTTCCTCTACTTCTCGAGAATTCCTACGCAACCAGCCGAAGAGCGGCAGAGCGAGAACGGCGGCCAACGCGCGATCCAGACCGATGGCCACCAGGCGGCACAGCGGAACGACGACGATCAGGACCAACGCGACCTGCGGGATGAACGGGAGCCCCGCCATCCACAGCTCGAAGCTGTCCCACCAATCCGCTATCCGATCCACGCCAACACCCTATCCTTCGGACGATACGGTCCCGACAGCGTGTGGATTGGACGTGTGCCGATTCTGGCCGGATGATGGCCGAATGAGTGCTGACGACGAAGTGGTGCAGACGATTCCTCCCGCCTCCACGGGTCACCATCGAAGCAACTTTCCCCCGATCGACGACTATGCGTTTCTTTCCGATTGCGAAACCTCGTGCCTGATTGCCCGTAACGGATCTGTCGAGTGGATGTGCGTTCCCCGCCCGGACTCCCCCAGCGTGTTCGGTGCCATCCTCGACCGCAGTGCGGGCCATTTCCGTATCGGCCCCTACGGCCAGAACGTGCCGGCCGCTCGGCGCTATCTGCCGGGTGGACTCATTCTCGAAACGACCTGGCAGACCGAGACCGGCTGGCTCGTCGTACGCGACGCCCTGGTTCTCGGCCCCTGGCACAACGTCGACAAGCGATCGAACACGCACAAGCGCACACCGACCGACTGGGATGCCGAACACACCCTTCTCCGTACGGTCAAATGCGTCAGCGGCACCGTCGAACTCGAGATGAGCTGTGAGCCCGCGTTCGACTATCACCGTGGCACGGCGAATTGGGAGTACACCGGAAAGGTCTACGAGGAAGCAACGGCAACGTGTCGCTCCGCCAAGCCCGGAGACCATCCCACTCTGCGCTTGACCACCGACCTACGACTGGGTCTGGAAGGTCGTGAAGCACGAGCGCGGACGCGACTGGTCGAAGGCGACAACGTGTACGTCGCGCTCTCGTGGTCGGATCTTCCCGCGCCGCAGACGTTCGACGAGGCCGCCGACAAGATGTGGCAGACGTCCAAGTCCTGGCGTGAGTGGGTGACGATCGGCAAGTTCCCCGATCACCCGTGGCGCGGATACCTACAGCGCAGTGCGCTCACACTCAAGGGGCTCACCTACGCACCGACCGGAGCCCTACTCGCGGCTTCGACGACCTCGCTACCGGAAACACCAGGCGGAGAACGCAACTGGGACTATCGCTACGCGTGGGTTCGCGATTCCACCTTCGCACTGTGGGGCCTCTACACGCTCGGGTTGGACCGTGAGGCCAACGACTTCTTCAACTTCATCTACGACGTGTCGAGTTCGGACAACGGTCAGCCACATCCCTTGCAGGTGATGTACGGCATCGGCGGCGAGCGCACGCTCGAGGAATCCGAACTCAACCATCTGTCCGGCTACGACGGCGCCCGTCCGGTGCGTATCGGCAACGGGGCGTTCGATCAACAGCAGCACGACATCTGGGGCACCATGCTCGACTCGGTGTACCTCCACATCCGTACCCGCGAGCGCGTCCCCGAGGCGTTGTGGCCGCTACTCAAGAAGCAGGTCGAGGAAGCGATCAAGCACTGGCGTCAACCCGACCGCGGGATCTGGGAGGTGCGCGGTGAACCGCAGCATTTCACGTCGTCGAAGATCATGTGCTGGGTCGCTCTCGATCGCGGCGCCAAGCTGGCAGAGATGCAGGGCGAGAAGAGCTTTGCACAGCAATGGACGGCCATCGCGGACGAGATCAAGGCCGACATCCTCGCGCACGGTGTCGACTCGCGCGGAGTTCTGACACAGCGGTACGGCCACAATTCACTCGACGCGTCGCTCTTGTTGGCACCGCTGCTGCGCTTCCTGCCGGCCGACGATCCGCGCATCCGGGCGACGGTGCTGGCAATCGCCGACGAGCTCACCGAAGAGGGGTTGGTCCTGCGCTATCGCGTCGACACCACCGACGACGGATTGAGCGGAGAAGAGGGCACGTTCACCATCTGCTCCTTCTGGCTCGTCTCCGCCCTCGTCGAGATCGGCGAACTGGATCGGGCAAAGCATCTCTGCGAGCGTCTGCTCGGGTTCGCGAGCCCGCTCAAGCTGTACGCGGAGGAGATCGACGCGCACACCGGTCGCCATCTGGGTAACTTCCCGCAGGCGTTCACACACCTGGCGCTGATCAACGCCGTGGTCCACGTGATCCGCGCCGAGGAAGCTGCCGAAGCCGGAGCTTTCCAGCCCGCGCACAACGCAACCTAGACCCCCTGCTGTGCGCCTTTATTAACCGCCCGCGGTTAATAAAGGCGCACAGCAGGTCTAGCCGGCCACCGCTTCGAGCTGCGGCGTGATCGATTCGAGCGAGTACTTCAGCGACAGCGACGACGGAGTGTTCAGGCCGGCAACAGTCGGATAGTCGACGATGGCCAATCCGCCACCCTTGACTGCAGGCAGGTCGGCAAACCCCGGCAGCTTCATCATGTCGTCGAGCGACCCGCCGTTGGGCAGCAGCACCACGACGTCGGCGCTGAGAGCGTCGACCCGTTCCGGGCTGAGTATCAGCCGGCCACCGGTCACACCGGCCTCGTCGACCAGCTTGGGCGGCAACGACATTCCCAGACGCGTGAACAGTCCCGAAGCACCGTCCTTGGGATCAGCGACGATCACCAACTGCGACGTCGGGAAGACGTACTGCGACAAAAGAGCGGTCTTACCCTTCAGCCCCGGCAACCGCTGTGCGAGCGCATCGATCTGCCCGTTTGTCGCCTCGACGATCTCGTCGGCTCGCGACTCCTTGTCGAGAACCCGGCCGAGAATCTCCACCTGGTCCTGCCACGGATCGACCTGGACGTCGGACAGACCGGCAATGGTCGGAGCGATCTTGCTCAACTGGTCGAAATCGTCCTGATCGGCGACGGAGAACCCGCCGAGAATCAGATCGGGATCCAAGGCTGCAATTTCTTCAGCTTTGAGCGGGACACCGAACTGCTGGATCGCCGAGCGATCGAGTTCCTTCGCCGACGCGTCCACGCCACTCTCCCACGGGAACAGACCACGCTCGTCGCCCATCGGGCCGGCAGCCAGGTACCCCACCGGCTGGATTCCGAGTTCGAGCAGAGCGTCGAGCCACTGGGTGTCGGCCGCGACGATGCGCGTCGGCGTCCCGGTGATCGTGGTGGCGCCGAACTTGTGGTCGATCGTGGTGACCCGACCGCCCGCGATCTCGTCGGCGTCCGAGGACGAACATCCGCTGATACCTACGACCAGCGCTCCCAAGAGAGCCACCGCCGAAAACTTCATCGCACGCACGAAAATACTCCTCCACTAGTTAGCAGAGGCTTACCTTCTCATATGGGACCCGGTTGTGTCCGACCTTGCTTTCAGGCGAAACGAGAGAGCAGACGCTCCGCATCGGCGCCGATGCGTCGAACCACGTCGCCGGCCGGATGGGTTCCGTGTACGAGTCCGACAGCTTCTCCGGCGTAGACGACTCCGCTGTGGGGATCCGACGGGTCGTACGCCTTCGCCAGCATTTCCTCATCGGCGTCGACTCCGTGCCAGGCGGCAGTGAACTCGTTGGCCACCGCGCGGCCACCCCACCGCTGCGGCCACGGTTGACTGCGCGCTCGGTCGAACACCGAGGTGTAAATCGTGTCGGCACTTCCGGCTTCGACGACGCGGTCGCGGGCATAGTCCGGCCCGACCGTCTCCGGGCTGGCGAGCAGCGCCGTTCCGATCATCACGCCTTCCCCGCCGGCTGCCAGGACTGCGGCCAAACCGCGGCCGGTCCCGATTCCGCCGGCCGCCAGTACTGGAAGTGATGTCGTTTCGAGGATCTCCTGCAGCAGCGGCAAGGTTCCGATTCGGCCCGTGTGACCGCCTGCCTCACCGCCTTGCGCGATCACGCCGTCGACACCCGCGGCCTCGACAATGCGAAGGTCTTCGAGCGTATTGATCTGTGACACAACGGGAATGCCCGCATCGTGGATTCGTCCGACATACGAGGCGGGATCACCGAACGACAAGGTGATCATGGTCGGCTCGACGGCAATCGCGGCGTCGAGCATCAACTCGTTCTCGGGCAGCGACCACGTCATCAGGCCGACGCCGAATTTTCCGCCGATCGACCGGGCCACCTCGGCTTCGGCCTCGATCCACTCCGGTGTGTTGTACCGAGCCGCGCCGAGCAGACCCAACCCGCCGGCCGCCGATACAGCTCCGGCGAGCGCGCCGCCCGCGCGCCCACCCATGGGCGCCCCGAGAACCGGGATTTCGATTCCGAACTCTCGGGACAACCAGGTGGTGACCATGCGCTCCTACTTCTTGGGCTTCTCGCCGACCGATTCCGACGTCAGGGCCGCCACGAATGCTTCCTGCGGCACCTCGACGCGACCGATGGTCTTCATGCGCTTCTTGCCTTCCTTCTGCTTCTCGAGCAGCTTGCGCTTACGGCTGATGTCGCCGCCGTAGCACTTGGCGAGAACGTCCTTGCGGATTGCGCGAATGTTCTCGCGCGAGATGATCTTCGCGCCGATCGCGGCCTGGATCGGAACCTCGAACTGCTGGCGAGGAATCAGCTCACGAAGCTTCGACGTCATGCGTCCGCCGTAAGCGCCGGCGTTGGAACGGTGCACGATCGAGGAGAACGCGTCGACGGCCTCGCCCTGCAGCAGGATGTCGACCTTCACCAGATCGGCCTGCTGCTCACCGGCCTCCTCGTAATCGAGGCTGGCATAACCCTTGGTGCGGGACTTGAGGGCGTCGAAGAAGTCGAACATGATCTCGCCCATGGGCAGTTCGTAGCGCAGTTCGACGCGAGTCTCGGAGAGGTAGTCCATGCCGCCGAGCTCACCGCGACGGGACTGGCACAGCTCCATGATGGCGCCGACGTACTCACTCGGGGCGATGACGGTGCATTTGGCGACGGGCTCGTAGACCTCGCGAACCTTGCCTTCCGGCCAGTACGACGGGTTGGTGACGATGACCTCGGCCCCGTCCTCCATCACGACGCGGTAGACGACGTTGGGCGCGGTGGAAATCAGTTCGAGGCCGAACTCACGCTCGAGGCGGTCGCGGGTGATCTCCATGTGGAGCAGGCCGAGGAAGCCGCAGCGGAAGCCGAATCCGAGGGCAACCGACGTCTCGGGTTCATACGCCAGCGCCGCGTCGTTGAGACGGAGCTTGTCGAGGGCATCGCGCAGCACGGGGTAGTCCGAGCCGTCCATCGGGTAGAGGCCCGAGTAGACCATCGGCTTGGGATCGCGGTAGCCGACCAGCGGTTCGGTCGCGCCGTTGCGGGTGGTGGTGACGGTGTCACCGACGCGCGACTGGCGGACATCCTTCACACCCGTGATGAGGTAGCCCACCTCGCCGACGCCCAGACCGATACTGGCCTTCGGCTCGGGCGAGATGATGCCGACCTCGAGCAGTTCGTGTGTGGTGCCCGTGGACATCATCGTGATCTTCTCGCGGGGACGGATCCGACCGTCGACCACACGCACGTAGGTGACCACGCCGCGGTAGGCGTCGTAGACAGAGTCGAAGATCATCGCGCGGGCGGGACCGTCAGCATCGCCGACAGGCGCAGGTACCTGCTTGATCACCTCGTCGAGCAGTTCCTTGACACCCATACCGGTCTTACCCGAGACGCGCAGGACATCACCGGGCTCGCAGCCCGTGATGTGCGCGATCTCTTCGGCATAGCGGTCGGGATCCGCGGCCGGGAGGTCGATCTTGTTGAGGACGGGAATGATCTTGAGATCCTTCTCCATCGCCAGGTAGAGGTTCGCCAGCGTCTGAGCTTCGATGCCCTGAGCTGCGTCGACCAGCAGAATTGCACCCTCACATGCTTCGAGCGCGCGGGAGACCTCGTACGTGAAGTCGACGTGGCCGGGTGTGTCGATGAGGTGGAGGACGAACTCTTCGCCGTCGACGGTCCAGGGCAGACGAACGTTCTGGGCCTTGATGGTGATGCCGCGTTCACGCTCGATGTCCATGCGGTCCAGGTACTGCGCACGCATCGCCCGCTCTTCGACCACACCGGTGAGCTGAAGCATGCGATCTGCCAGCGTCGACTTACCGTGGTCGATGTGCGCGATGATGCAGAAGTTCCGGATCTGCGCAGGATCCGTGAACGTCTTGTCGGCGAAGCTGCTGATGGGAGACCCCTTAGTCGGACCGGCACCGGCCCGGATCCGGGCCACTGTCAACCCTCAGGATATCCAAGTCTCGGCGCCGCCGTACCAGGGGTTCCCACGGGTGGGTGATTATGCTCGAACGCTATGGCAAGCATGTGGAAGCAGATCGGCAGAACCCTCGGCGCCCTCGCGGTGGAGAAGGGCCCTGCGTTGCTGCGCCAGCTGCAGTCGTCCACGTCTCAGTCGTCTGCCTCGAAGCCGGGTCCGACCGGCCGCCCGATCGCCGCGCGAACGTCTCCGACCGCACATCGCGCCCGCAAGGTCGAGTACTCCCCCGACCTCGACGGCAAGGCCGATCCGGGCGAGATCGTCTGGACCTGGGTTGCCTACGAGGAGGATCCGACCCAGGGCAAAGACCGCCCGGTGCTGGTTGTCGGCCGCGACGGCGACACGCTGCTCGGCCTGATGTTGTCTTCGCAGAGTAAACGCCAGGGTGAGCGCGATTGGCTCGCAATCGGTTCGGGCCCGTGGGACGGCGAGGGAAGGCCCAGCTGGGTCCGGCTCGACCGGGTGCTCGACGTTCCCGAGAGCGGGATTCGGCGCGAGGGCGCCGTCATGGATCACAAGAAGTTCGACGCGGTCGCGGCAAAACTTCGGGCCGACTTCAGCTGGAGCTGAAGCCGACCCGAACGATGGAAACAGTATCGATCAGCTGTCCAGACGGTTGAACCGTCCGAAGAGTGCTCGATAGATGAGTGCACCGAGCGCACCGCCGATGAGCGGGAACACGATGAACAACCACACCTGACCGAGTGCACCGTCCTGGAACGGCGCGACAGCGAGGCTTCGAGCAGGGTTGACGGAGGTGTTGTCGATCGGGATCGAGATCAGGTGAATGACGGCCAGGGTGAAGCCGATGGACACCCCGGCGAGCGGCACGTCGGAGATCTGGTCGGTCGACGCGAGAACGACGAACACGAGCAGAGCGGTCAGGAGAATCTCGATGATCATCGCGGCACCGATGCCGTAACCGTCGGAAACCACCTGTCCGAGAAGATTCTTCTCGGCCGACGGACTGTGCGCGCCCCAACCGTTTGCACCCAAACCGTCAGCAGCACGGTTGTACGCCGGGAGACTGTTGGCCACCGTGTAGATCACGACGCCTGCGACCAAGCCGCCGATCACTTGCGCGACAACGTAAATCGCCGCATTGACGGCTGAGATTCGCCCGATCACGAATTGGCCGAGAGTCACTGCTGGGTTGACGTGGCAACCGGAAATCGGGCCGATCGCATATACGAGGAACAGCAGGGTCAGGCCGAATGCGAAGGCAACTCCGAGGTTGCCGACTTTCGCACCTGCAAAGACGGCAGTTCCGACTGCGGAGAACACGAGCACAAATGTTCCCACCGCTTCGGCCGCATACTTCTTCACATCCGAGATCGGTTCGATCTCAGTCAATTCCTGTGCAGTTGGAGACATATTCCCACCTTCTTCTCATCGAACGGTAGTAATGCTCACGCGCCTAGATTTGCCGGACTTTACGCAAGCCTGGTGATCTCCACAACAACTTCGAGATCTGTGGAGCGTCCACCGGAAAAGATTCCCTTCAAAGGCGGCACATCCGAATAGTCCCTTCCTATTCCGACCGAGACATGCTGTTCATTCACAGCTATCGCATTGGTCGGGTCGTATCCCCACCACGCGCCGGTCCACGCTTCGATCCATGCGTGCGATTCCCCGACCACCGTGTCCCCGACTGCCGCATCACGTTTGGGGTGGAGATAGCCGGAAACGTATCGACACGGTATCCCCATCGTTCGAAGCAACACCAAGGTCAGATGCGCATAGTCCTGGCAGACGCCTTTCCTGGCCGACCAGGCCTCCACCGCCGACGTATGCACTCCGGTCGTGCCGGGAACATATGACATTTCGCCGTAAACCCATTGCGACGCAGCCACTACTGCATCTTCAGGTGATTTATCTTTGCGCAATTCCTTGGCAATTGTCGCCAGCTTACGATCACGCGGAACATATCTCGTGAAACTCAGTTGTTCGTTGAATCGATCTTTAATCGCGTTTCCCGACAATTCATCCCAGTCGACGGTTTCCTCGGGCTGAACGAACGGTTCCGTCTCCACCACCGACAGCCCGGTCACTTCGAGTTCCGTATGCGGGGCGTGCAAGTCGAAGGCGGTCACCGCGGTGCCCCAGTAATCGGTGTATCGGTAGGAACGCGTTGCCGGCTGGGTTTCGACGCGCGTGAGTATCACCGTCTGCCTGGTGTCGCCGCGAGGTGTCAATCGCGCTTCGTTGTACGACGACGTCACCGGGGCGTCGTACGCATATCCCGTGGTGTGCACGACCCTCATTCGCCAGCTCACAGCTCTCCCTCCACCGTCGACTCCGCATACGCGGCGCCGGCATCCGTCCACGCGACCCACGGCGCAGCGTGGAAGTACTGCAATGCAATTGCCTCACCCAGTTCGCGGCAGGTCTCCTGCCAACCGAGCAACCGTCCCTGCAGATCCTCGAGCAACACGCCCTGCGGCAGGAACTCGAGTTCGCTGCGTGCGCGGCCCAGAAGCCGCGGCGCCTCCGCCCGGATTCCGACGCGACTGCCCGGCTGCGGGTCGAGCTCCTGCAGGCACTTCTCGGCCTGCCTGATCGAGTGGAACACCGAGCGCGGAAAGAGCCTGTCCAACAAGATGAACTCGACGACGCGATTGGCGTCGAGTGCTCCGCGATACGTACGCAGATACGTGTCATGTGCGCCCGCCGAGCGAAGAACGCTGACCCATGCCGGCGACGACGGGCGGTCACCGGCGCGCGCCAGAAGCATCCGCACGATCATGTCGACACGTTCGATCGACCTGCCCAGCAGAAGGAACCGATAGCCGTCGTCGCGACTGAGCGTGGAATCCGCCAGGCCCGCGAACATCGCTGCGCGTTCCTCCACATAGCGGAAGAACTCGTGTGGCCCCAGCCTGCGTGAGGCACGTTCACGCTCGGCCAGTCCGTTGTACGTGGTGTTCAGGCACTCCCACATCTCACTCGACGTGACCTCACGCGCCCCGCGAGCATTCTCACGAGCACTTGCCAGCGAGTCCACGATCGAACCAACCTGGTTGCGGCTGAACGCAACCAGATCGGTGAGCGAGCGCACGTCGAGCTTGCCCTCCGGCGCCTCGATGCCGAGGACACGCAGGAGCAGACGCGACGTGCGGTCCGGGTCGACGGTGGCGTCGTCGAGCAATTGATGGACTGCGACGTCGAGGATCCGAGCAGTGTCGTCGGCGCGCTCGACGTAGCGGCCGATCCAGTAGAGGGACTCTGCGTTGCGAGCAAGCATCGGTCACCACGCTCCGTTCACTGATAGTTCTTGGTAGCTGGGCACTTCCGAGGTGTTCACTGTTGCTGCTGCTGTTGTTGCTGCGAGGTGCTCAGTTCGGGACCCTGCACCGGCTCCGCGGATTCCGGGGGCTCGGACACTAGTTCCTCGCCTGACAACTCTGGGTCTTCGTCAGAGGTGCGACTCGCAAGCACCCACGTGTCCTTGCTTCCGCCGCCCTGGCTGGAGTTGACCACCAGCGAACCTTCCGGAAGTGCCACCCGGGTCAGGCCGCCGGGCAACACCCACACGTCCTCACCGTCGTTGACGGCAAAGGGCCGCAAGTCCACGTGGCGCGGCGAGAGAACATCGTCGATCTTGGTCGGCACCGTGGACAACTGCACGAGTGGCTGCGCAATCCACCCGCGCGGGTCTGCCTTGATCTTGCGGGTGATCGCGGCCAGTTCCTTGGGGCTCGCGTCGGGTCCGAAGACGATTCCGTAGCCGCCGGACCCTTCCACCGGCTTGATGACCAGTTCGGCGACGCGGTCGAGGACTTGCTCGCACTCCTCGTCCAACCAACAGCGGAACGTGTCGACGTTCTGCAAGAGCGGCTTCTCACCGAGGTAGTAGTCGATGATCTGCGGAACGTAGGTATAGACGAGTTTGTCGTCACCGACTCCGTTGCCGACGGCGCTCGAGATCACCACGTTGCCCGCCCGCGCCGCATTCAGTAGGCCTGCGACGCCGAGAATCGAATCCGGACGGAAGTGCATCGGGTCGAGATACTCGTCGTCGATGCGGCGATAGATGACGTCGACCTGGCGCTCGCCTTCCGTAGTGCGCATGTACACCATGTTGTCGCGGCAGAACAGGTCGCGACCTTCGACGAGTTCCACACCCATCTGACGAGCGAGCAACGAATGCTCGAAATAGGCGGAATTGGCGATACCCGGTGTGAGAACAACCACTGTCGGGTCCGCTTCGTTGAGTGCAGCACCCGCACGCAGCGCCCTCAGCAGGTGTGTTGCGTAATCACCGACCGCCCGCACCTTGTGGGACATGAACAGATCCGGGAACACCCGAGTCATGGTGCGACGGTTTTCCATCACATAGGAGACACCGGACGGAGATCGCAGATTGTCCTCGAGAACTCGGAACTCTCCCGCCTCGTCTCGGACCAGGTCGATACCCGCGACGTGAATTCGCACACCGTTGGGCGGCACGATGCCTGCCGCTTCACGGTGGAAGTGCTCACACGAGGTGACCAGGCGGCGCGGCAACACGTGATCGCGCAGGATTCGCTGCTCGCCGTAGATGTCCGCGAGAAACAACTCGAGCGCCTTCACCCGCTGTTTGATGCCCTTTTCCAGCCGCGACCACTCCTGGGCGGCGATGACGCGTGGCACCAGATCCAACGGGAAGGGTCGTTCCTGCCCGGACAGCGAAAACGTCACACCCTGGTCGATGAATGCGCGTCCGAGTGCGTCGGCACGCGCGGCGAGGTCGGCGCTGCTCGTCGGCGCCAGGGCTTTGTACACACCCTTGTACGGACCACGCACCGAGCCGTCGGGCTCGAACATCTCGTCGAAAGCCAACTCGTAGCGACCGATGTCTGAATATCCGTCGAACACTGCGGCAGGACGCGCTCGGGTGGTGGTCGAACCTGTTTTACTCGAACTTTTCGAAGGCGACGGCGTCATAGGGCAACATGCTGCTACAAGTGGGGCTATTCGGCAGCGCGGCGAGCAATCGGGCGCTCGGTGTACCCTTCTCGACAGACGCAACGTGCGACGGTTTGGGTTCTTGGGCCCTCGGCTGGTAATCTTGCCAGTCGGTGCATCAGTGCGCCCACAGCTTTCTCGACCGTAACCAGCTAAAGACGACAAGGATTTTACGCGTGGCCAACATCAAGTCCCAGGTGAAGCGAATCCGTACCAACGAGGCGGCCCGACTCCGTAACCAGTCGGTGAAGTCCTCGCTGCGTACCGCGATCCGTTCGTTCCGCGAGGCTGCGGCAGCCGGTGACAAGGACAAGGCCAACGAGCTCCTCGTCTCCACCAGCCGCAAGCTCGACAAGGCAGCCAGCAAGGGCGTCATTCACGCCAACCAGGCTGCCAACAAGAAGTCTGCACTCTCGCAGGCTGCCAACAAGCTCTGACGTTTCCACTGTGACGGTTCGCCGTCACACTGGTTCGTCTCGATAGCCGCCAGGTCGAAAGACCAGGCGGCTATTTTGCGTATTCAATCGGGTCAGTGCGAAGACCCGCCATCCATGTCTTGCAGCGAATATGTGGAGCGGGCTGCAACCATCTGATGATGGCGATCAACGGGCACGGGAAGCGCCCTCGCAGCTGGTTGTTCACGACTGTCTTCTGGGCGGTCGTCGCTTTCGGCGTAGTGGCCGCCCTGGGAATCCCTCGTTGGTGGGAATCATTGACGGTTGCAGTCGTCGGAGGTGCCGCAAGCTACGGATGGTGTAAGCGCAGGCAACGTAGCGAATTCCGGATCTTCTTCGGCGTGATGTGTTCACTCGTTGCGATTCTGGCGTTTCTCGCCGTTGGACGAGCGCTACTCACCACCGTGAAGGTGCCGGTGGACAGCATCGGCCAAGAAACCATTGTCTGCGGCAGTGTGGTGAATCCGGTGTCGCACGACTCACTACGGGTGACCGACATCAGAACAGGTGAACCAACGACACGGCCTCAGGCCATTCCGCATACTCAGTTGGAGCAAGCCTGCGTGAAACGCCTCGACTACCGGGCGGGCGAGGCCACGGCCGCCACTGTCGTCGGACTACTTCTGGCCGGACGCGCAGTAGGCCACGTTGTACTCAGTTCTTCCGCAACGCGCACACTTTCCGCACTGCCATCTCCAGGGCGAAGGACGAGTCGACTGCGGCACCCTTCACGTCGGCGTTGAGGGCAGCGACGATCTGCATCGCAGCGCCGATCGACGTGGGATCCCAGCCGCCGACCTCCTTGATCGCCTTCTTGACCTTCCACGGCGGCATTCCGAGATCCGACGCCAACCGGAACGGGTCACCGCCCCGTGCAAACGGGCCGACCTTCGCGATGGTGTGGACTGCGTCGGCGAGGGCATCCGCGAGCAGAACATGGGCTGTTCCGATCTGATCTGCCCATCGGAGCGCCTCGAGCGCACCCCGGGTATCGCCGACGATGACTTTGTCGGCCACGTCGAATCCGGAAACCTCGGCCTTGCCCGAGTAATACTTGTGGACCGCATCGACGTCGATCTTGCCGCCCGTATCTGCCGCCAATTGCGAGCAGGCCGACGCGAGTTCGCGGAGGTTGGAGCCGACGCTTTCGATCATCGCGGCGATCGCATCTGGCGCAACCCTGACGTCTGCGGTCCGAAACTCACCCCGGACGAAGTCGACAAGCTGACTCTTGTTCAGTTTTCCGCAGTTGTGAACCGTCGCGCCGAGCTTCTCGAGGGCCGGAGCCAACGCTTTCGCGCGACCGCCGCCCGAGTGCACGACGATCAGAACCACACCTTCTGCCGGCTCGCGTGCAGCCTCCAGGACAAGCGCTACGGCATCTTTGCCTGCTTCTGCAGCCGATTCCAGGACGATCACACGGTCTTCGGCAAAAAGAGAAGGGCTGAGCAACTCGGCCAACTCGGGAGCATTGGTGTCGCCCGCACGCATCTTGGTCACCGGGAGATCCGAAATACCCTGGCCGCGGTCACCGCGGACGGCTCTGATGAGCTGCGATACCGTGCGGTCGATCAGGAACTCGTCGTCCCCGAGAACAAGATGCAGCGGATCGACTCCAGACGGATTACTCACCCGAAGATGGTCCCACGAGGAACCGACACGATCGACACAGACCCGCCGCCCCCGCCGTACACAGCGACGGTGCCGTCGACGTCGGTCCGAACCACCGCCCCGCCCAATAAATCCAGTTCATCGAGAACCTCCGCATTCGGGTGCCCGAAACTGTTGCCGACGCCGACGCTGATCATCGTCAACCTCGGACGCACCGCTTCCAGAAATGCCGACGACGTGGTCCGAGAACCGTGATGGGGCAGCTTCAACACATCGGCCTTCACGTCCGCTCCCGATCGGAGGATCGCCTCCTCCCCCGCAACTTCGGCGTCGCCCGTCAACAGAATTCGACCCGCGCCCGTGTGCGCCATCACCACCAGCGACTGATCGTTGGCTGCATCTGCGGCACCGACGGAATCGCGGGGAGCCGGAAGCAACGGACCGAGAACCTCCACGTTCACCGATCCCAACGTCAACTCCATACCTGCGAGCAACGAGACAACCGGAACGGCCTGCGAGTCGGCGGCATCCTTCACCGCCCGAAAACCTGACTCCGGCAACAACATCGACCCGACTCCGATCGTAGCGACCGAACGCCCACTCAGGACTGCTTCCAATCCACCGATGTGATCGGCATGAAAATGACTGATCACCAGCAACGCGATGTCGTTGACGTCCAACATGTTCAGGCAACGATCCATCGACGTGGGATCAGGACCGACATCGATCACGATCACCCTGCCGTCTCCAGTCGAGAGCACAAGACCGTCCCCCTGACCGACGTCGCACATCACCAGCGCCCACCCCGGAGCAAAACGGCCACCCCCGAACACGTGTTGAAAGATCAGGGCCAGAACAACTCCCAGAACGAGAACGCCGAGCACCCATCTCGAAATCCGATTCCACAGCGTCAGGGCCGCGGCCAGTAGGACTCCCACGACGACGAGAGCACCGATGAGTCCTGACGGCACTACCACCGACGCTCCGGGAAGCGCCGCCGCCCGCTCGGACACGCACAGCAGCCACCCCATCGGCGGCCGCACCAATGGCGCGACGAACACCGCGATCGGTGGACAGATCAGCGCACACAAGGCAATCACCGCACCGAACACCGTGATGATTCCGATCACGGGCGCCACCGCCATGTTCGCGGCAATCGTGACTACGCTGAAGGTTCCCGCCATGGCGCCCACCAACGGTGCAGTCACGACAAACGCAGCACCCGAGACAGCTGTCATCTCCGAAAACCAACGGGGCCAGCCTCTTCGGCGAAGCACGTCCACCCACACCGGCGCAATGATCACCAGCGCGCCCGTCGCAGTAGTCGACAGCGCAAACCCCCAGTCGACGGCCAGCTCGGGCATCACGACAACCAGAACGATGACGGCGGCAGCAAGAGCAGGCAGCGCCTGTTTGCGCCGACCAGTGACCAGACTGAGCAGGCCTACCAAGCCCATCACCGAGGCGCGCAGAACACTCGGCGACGGCCTCGCGACGACAACAAAGGCAACGAGGGCTACCGCCGCCAAAGCGGCGCCGACCCGCGGACTGAGCGCCGCGGCTCTGACCAACAGCAGAACGGCCCCGAGCAGAATGCTGATGTTGGCGCCGGACACCGCGGTGAGATGGGAAAGTCCGGCAACGGTGAAGTTGTCCTTCACCACCGGCGACAGCGCCGACGTGTCTCCGACGACGAGGCCAGGCAGCAGACCCGCCTGATCCGGCGGGAGTGCAGCCGAGCACGCAGCCGCGAAACGAATGCGCACCACACTCGCCCATCGCTGATACCAGGGCACTTCTCCCACCGCGACGGGAGGCCCTTCGGACGTGATCACGGCGAGCGTGGAATCGCTACGCCATGGCTGACTCGCCCGGCCACGAACCGTGAGGCTCTGCCCTGGAACAACTTCGAGCCACGACGAACTGGGCGCCCGGATGGTGACCAAGCCGCCTCCGGAGTACCTGCGGTTCTGGGCAGTCACCGAATTGACGGTTGCCCTGAAGACGACCTGCCCTTGACCCACCGCGCCGGAGACCACGTGCGGATCCTCCGAGGGTTCCACTTCGACACTCACCCAAGCTCCCTCGAGAGAAGCTCGGGTCAGTGGGTGCCTCTCCGCCTCGGACGCCCGCCACCCGCCGACGGCACTACACCCGGCACCGAACAGCAATGCAACCAACATGATTCGTACCCACCCCGCTGATGTCCGGCGCACAACCACGTAAATGAGGAGTGCCGCTGGAACCGCACACGCCACCGCCAGTACCCACGCGGCGACCGGGCCGAACAGGATCCCCACCGCACTGCTCCCCCACACCGCGACCGCCGACAGAAGCAGTCGAGCGTCGAGGACCGGCGAGGCTTCCGGTTCGTTCACACCGACACCAGCACTCGCAATTTGGCCAACCTTGCCGGGCCGATCCCGTCGACTTCCCCCAATTGTTCTATGTCCGTGAATTTTCCGTTGGATGTGCGCCAGGAGATGATCGCCGCAGCCGTTACCGGCCCTACCCCGGGAAGCTCGTCCAGTTCGGCCTCGGTGGCGATATTGAGGTTCACCAGCCCAGCCCCGCCGGATTCCCCCGTAGCTGCGGGGCTGGTCCCTCCTGCAGTGGTACTCGAAGAAACACCACCGGACTGATCGGCCGCACCAACCACGATCTGATCGCCGTCGACAAGTTTCTGAGCCAGATTCAGGCCCACCGTCTCCGCACCGTCGAGCACGCCACCTGCCGCAGCAAGAGCGTCGGCGATGCGCGAGCCCGAATGAAGATTGACAAGCCCAGGCGTGCGCACGAGCCCGACGACACTGACCACCACAGCCTCGGGCGGCTGCTCTGCCACGACGCCGGTCGGTACAGGACTGGCTGATTCACCATCGCCGGCAGTCACATTCTTCGCCGTGACATTCTGGGGTGAGGGCAACGGTGGGACCGCCTGCATGCTCGGAGAATCCCACCACACGGCGAACAAGCCGATTCCCGTGGCCAGAACTGCAACGATCGCCAACACCCAGGTCGCCGACCGACTCGGGCGCCAACGTGTACCGCGCCAGTGTTCGGGCAATCGGTCGAACCGTGACGAGTCGGGCTGAGCGTCGTAGTCGTCCTCGTCGAAGTCCCGAAGCCACTCGGGGGACCTCTCGAAAGACCCTGAATCCTCGAATTCGTCGACGTCCTCGTGTCGCCGCCGGTAGTTGCCGTCCATCGCCGCGAGGCGATCACGCGCCCGCTCGCGCTCCTCGCTGATCCTCATGACTGGACGCTAACGAGAGACCTCGCCGCCAACGACGAACAATTTATATCTGTGGAGAACTCGCGGATTGTGGAGAAGCGATCAGGCGCTCGTGTCGATCTCCGGCAACGGGCACACCACAACACCGATCGCGCCGACACCGACGTGCGCTCCGATAACCGCACTGAAGTCGGTGACGACGGATTCCGCTACATCGGGAATGCGCTCGGCCAACTGTTCGGCTATCCCGTCCGCACGCTCTCGCGCGCGCATGTGATGCACGGCTATCGCCACACGACCGAGACCGGCGCGTTCGACTGCCGAATCCACCAACCTTGCAAGAGCTTTGGTGGTGGTACGTGTCTTCTCGCCGAGCACGAGCTTGCCGTCCACCAGATGCAGAATCGGTTTCATCGCCAATGCAGTGCCCAGCAGTGCGGCCGCGGTTCCGATTCGTCCGCCCCTACGCAATTGATCAAGTTTGTCGACGACGATGTAGCAGCGCCCACGGCTCGCTACGTCGACCGCCCGGCCGTACGCCTCTTCGAGTGAAGCGCCCTTCTCGGCCAAGCGTGCAGCTTCGAGAGCCGGATAGCCCAAACCCATACCGGCGGACTGTGAATCGACGATCCGGACGGCGCCACCGAATTCCTGGGCTGCGACTCGTCCGGCTTCCCACGTTCCCGAGAGTTGCCGTGAAATGTGCACGGCGAGAACGCCGTCACCGTCGCTCATGTCCAGGGCGCGTGCATACGCTTCGGACAACTCGGCGGGCGACGCTCCGGCCGTTGTCACTCCTGACAGGTCGCTCGGCATTGCGTCGACACCCTCACGCAAGTCGCAGCCGTCACGGAGCACATGGAGCGGAACCACCTGAATCCCACATGCGTCGGCCGACTCCTGCGGGATGCAGGCGGAGGAATCCGTGACGACGACGACCGGCATTCTGCTACCCGACTTCGCTCGGCGGTGATACCAGTTGCGGCGAAACCACTTTCTTCGACTCCACCCCGCGAATCGCAGCGATCATCGCGCGGGCTACACCGACATGACCGTCCCAACCCCAGTGAATACCGTCGGGGTTGCCGTTCTCGGAAAAGACGTTGTCACGCACTGCATCCGCGAGATCGACTACGGGAACGTCTTTCTCCGTAGCCCACTCGGTGATCGCGGACACCGCGGCAGGCCGGCCGGCGTGCACGCTCGCGTAGGCATCGCTGCGGTGCACTGACGGCAGGGTCGCGATCATCGGCAGTTCCGGCCGCATGTACTCCAACGCATTTCGCGAGCTTTCCAGATACTCGACGCTCAGCTTGGGCGGAAGTGCGACCGGGCGGCCCAGAGGTGCAAGCCGCGGCTGCAGCCACTGATAACCCTCGCGCACCACGCGTCGAAGCGCGGGTGGCCGAACGTAGCGGATGGTCTCGCGGAGCGCGGTAGGCAATGGGGACGGCAGCGAGTCCATCCCGCCGACCGCGAACACGACGGCGCCGGCCCGCGGCACCGCCGCCCACACACGAGGATCCTGAGTCAGTGCCCACCACGCGTCGCGACACGTCCATCCGATACGGGCGACCAACTCGACGTCCCAGCCGAGTTCGTCGGCCACGATGTTGGGCCAGATGCGTGGATGATCTGCCGCGAGGCCGCCTTTGGGGCCGAAATACGACAGCGAATCCGCGAGTACGAGGAGGACGGGGCGCTGCCCGTCGGCACTTTCAGAGGACGTCATTTGCGACACTCGCAGAAGCATTCCATACGTCGAGTCGCCACTCGATCGACTTGACGTCACCATGTCCACTGAGTTGCACCCAACTGGTGTTTCCCAATCCGCCGAGGACGGCCCAGCGATCGATGGGTAGGTCGAGCAATGCCGCTGTCAGTGCCGCGATCAAGCCTCCGTGCGCCACCAGAACCACGGGCCGCTCGGCCCAGTCCGGGTGCGTGTCGAGCAATTCGTGAACTACGGGGAGGCTGCGATTCGCGACGTCGATTCGGCTTTCGCCGCCGGGCGGCGCCAACGTGGCATCCGCTCGCCACGCAGATCGCACACCGGGAGTGCGCTCGTCGACGTCATGATGAGTCAGGCCCTGCCATTCCCCCAGGTGTGTCTCACGCAGACGCGTGTCGGTGAGGACCGGAAGTCCGGCGGCATCACCGACAGCGACGGCCGTGAAGTACGCCCGACGCAGATCCGAGGACACGATCGTCAACGGCCTGCGATCGGCGATCACCGGACCTGCACTCTTGGCCTGCGTGCGTCCCAACTCCGACAGGTCGGTGTCGAGTTGCCCCTGCATCCGAGAGTCGGCGTTGTATTCGGTCTGTCCGTGACGCAGCAGGATGAGCCGGCGGACAGGGTTCGACGCCGCACTGGGCGCCGACGAAGTCACAGCGAGGGATCCTGCGCGTCCGGCTCGGAAACCGTGTCGGTCTCGAACACCGTGTTGGCGTCGGCGGGGCCGGGACGGTTCTGTCCGAGGCCTTCGACCTCGACCGTCGGGCAGTCCTTCCACAGTCGATCGAGAGCGTAGAAGTTGCGCTCCTCGTCATGCTGGACGTGGACGACGATGTCGGCGTAGTCGAGCAGTGCCCAGCGGCCCTCGCGGGTGCCTTCCCGGCGGACCGGCTTGTGTCCCGCTTCGCGGAGACGGTCTTCGATGTTCTCGACAATCGAGTTGACCTGACGCTCGTTCGTCGCAGATGCGATGACGAAGCAGTCCGTGATGACCAGCTGTTCGGACACATCGAGCACCACCACTTCGGTGGCCAGCTTCTCGTCGGCTGCCAAGGCCGCGATGCGTGCCATGTCGATGGCTTCGGTGTTTGCGCTCACTCGATGTTCTCCAGTTTCGTCTTCAGAAAGTACTTGTTGTGCTCGGCTAGCTCGATTCGGCGCCCGGGACGGCTTCCGACTTCCCCGGTGCGGGCTCCGACATCGTTGTAGCTCCGTCGCGGCGCTCCGCGTCGACAGGTCGATACAGGTTCCGCTTCGAGATGTACTGCACCACTCCGTCCGGCACCAGGTACCAGACGGGGCGGTCTTCACTTGCCCGACGCCGACATTCGGTCGACGAAATGGCAAGTGCCGGAATCTCTATCAACGTGACCGCGTCGGCGGGCATGGTGTCGAGGTGACCGGCCAGGTGCTCTGCATTGAGATCGAAACCCGGTCGCGATACCCCGACGAACTTCGCCAATGCGAACAACTCTTCCCAATCTTGCCAGGAAAGGATGCTGGCCAGCGCATCGGCACCGGTGATGAAGAAGAGTTCGGCGTCAGGGTGGTAGGCCCGGAGGTCTCGCAGCGTGTCCACGGTGTACGTCACTTTTTCACGGTCGACGTCGACCCGAGAGACGGAAAACCGCGGGTTGGAGGCGGTGGCGATGACCGTCATGAGGTACCGGTCCTCGGCAGGACTGACGCCCTTCCCCTGCTTCTGCCAGGGCCGCCCGGTGGGGACGAAGATCACTTCGTCGAGTCCGAACCGGTCGGCGACCTCACTGGCCGCAACGAGGTGGCCATGGTGAATGGGGTCGAAGGTGCCACCCATCACTCCTAGGCGTCGAGCACGTTCCACCGATAGTCCCTTCTGCACGAGTGTCGAGCTTACGGGTCAGACCGGCAGCAGACGGGACACGACGTCGGCAAGCTGCTGGGCCGAGCGGCACTCGTGCATGCTGATGACCTCGTTGTAGACCTTCGCCGCGGAGTCACCCGTTCCCCATTGCCCCTTCGGCTCGGGGTTGAGCCAGTGCGCGTGCTTGGCTACTGCCACCATCTGCGACAGCGACTGAAGGTTGGGATCGCGGTAGTTGTTGCGACCGTCGCCGAGTACCAGTAGCGACGTGCGACTGGTGATCGACTGCGCGAACTTCTCCTGGAACACTCCGAAGGCGTGTCCGTAGTCTGAGTGGCCGTCGTAGGTGATCAGTTCGGCCTCACGCACCATCCGTGACATCGCTGATCCGAGGTCTGCGTTCGAGTCGAAGAACCGCGTGACCTCGTCGGTCGTGTCGATGAACGCGAACACCCGCACGCGCGAGAACTGCTCACGCAAAGCGTTCACGAGCAGCAGAGTGAAATGGCTGAACCCCGCCACCGAGCCGGATACGTCACACATCACCACAAGTTCGGGCCGCGCCCGCTTCGGCTTGCGCTGTACCAGATCGATCGGCACTCCGCCCGTCGACATGGACTTGCGCAACGTACGACGTAGGTCGATCGAACCCGCGCGAGAGCGGCTGCGACGCACGGCGAGACGACTGGCCAACAAGCGAGCCAGGGGTGCGACGTTCTTCTTCAGCGTGGTGAGTTCGGCATCGGACGCTCGCAAGAAGTCGACTTCCTCGGCGAGTTTCGGAACGCCGTACGTGGCGACCCGCTCCTTGCCCAAATTCTCGGCTGTGCGTCGACGCGTTTCCTTCTCGACCATCTTGCGGAAGTCCGCGATGCGCTGCGCTGCCGTGCGCTTGGCGACCTCGGACTGATAGTCGGAGTTGTCCTTGCCCTCTGACCCGGAACCCTCCTGGTTGCCGAGCAGGCCCTGCAGGATCTTGTTGAGCAACGTCTCCGGGGCGACGTCACGCAGCGCCTGATAGGCGGAGAACGACGGGCCGTTACTCGACTGGTACTGCCCGAGTTCCTCGACCATCGCGGCGGTCAGGAGTTCGGTCATCTCCATCGCCTCGTCACTGCCGTCTGTCAGCAGTTCGGCAATGAGCTCACGCAAGGCCTGCAGGTCGATCGAGCCGTCTGGCTTGCGCGGCAGTGTGACGTCGACGTCGCCGACCGCACGGTCACCGATCGCCTTGGGGAACCACAGGTCGAAGACGGCGTCGAACGTCGCCCGGTGGGTCGGCCTGCGCAGGAGCGAGCATGCCAGCCCTTCACGAAGCGCTTCACGATCGAGCAGGTCGAGAACAGACATGACCTGACCGGCGTCGACTGTCTCGGACGGGCCGACCATGATTCCGCGTCGTCGCAAAGCCTCGACAAAATCGACGAGGTGACCGGGAATCCCGTGCGGCGCTGCCAGGCCGCCAGGTGAGAGCGGCGACGTCGATGCTGCGGGAGCCATGTCAGATCTCAGTTCAGCCGAAGTTCAGCGGCGGCACGCACCTGGTCCGACTGGTGCTTGAGGATCACGCCGAGCGTGGCGCGAACGGCATCGTCGTCGAGAGTGTCCATGCCCAGAGCAAGAAGGGTGCGTCCCCAGTCGATGGTCTCGGATACCGAAGGGACCTTCTTGAGCTGCATTCCGCGAAGAACACGAATGGTGTTGACCAGCTGCTCGGCAATCGCTTCAGGAAGCTCCGGCACACGGCTTGCGAGGATGCGACGCTCGAGGTCGGCGTCCGGGAAGTCGAGATGCAGGAAGAGGCAACGACGCTTCAGAGCCTCCGAGAGTTCGCGAGTGGCATTCGAGGTCAACACCGTGAACGGCTTGCGGGTGGCGGTAATGGTTCCGAGCTCGGGGATCGTGACCGCGAAGTCGCTGAGCACTTCGAGGAGCAGACCTTCGATCTCGACGTCTGCCTTGTCCGTCTCGTCGATCAACAGCACCGTCGGGTCCTCGCGGCGAATGGCCTTGAGCAGTGGACGTGCGAGCAGGAACTCCTCCGAGAAGACATCCGCCTTCGTCGAATCCCAGCTGTGGTCGACCGCGACATCACCCCTCGCTCCGCTCGCCCCGCCCGACTGAATCCGAAGAATCTGCTTCGCGTGGTTCCACTCGTAGAGTGCACGAGCCTCGTCGACGCCCTCGTAGCACTGCAGACGCACCAGTTCTGCGCCCGTGGTCTGGGCGACTGCGCGGGCGAGTTCCGTCTTTCCGACACCGGCCGGGCCCTCGATGAGCAGCGGCTTGCCCAGACGATCGGCCAGGAAGACTGCCGTCGCGGTGGCCTTGTCGGACAGATAGCCGGTTTCGGCCAGCCGTTCGATCACGTCGTCGACGGTCGAGAAGAACGGCGTCGTGTCGGGAAGTGCTCGGTCCACGGTTAACTCCTTGAGAGGTGGGGCAAGTCTGGTGAACTTTTCAGGCGGGTCGGGTGTGCCCGTCGCCCCAGACGATCCACTTGGTGGACGTCAGTTCCGGCAACCCCATTGGGCCACGCGCATGCAGTTTCTGGGTGGAGATGCCGATCTCGGCGCCGAACCCGAACTGCTCACCGTCGGTGAAGGCAGTCGACGCATTGACCATCACTGCCGCAGCGTCGACTCGAGCGGTGAACTCGCGGGCAGCCGAGAGATCGGACGTCACGATGGCTTCGGTGTGGCCGGTCCCGTACTGGTCGATGTGCTCGACGGCAGCGTCCAGGTCCTTGACGACCTTGAGGGCGACGTCGAGGGTGAGGTATTCCTTCGACCAGTCGTCCTCGGTCGCGGGAACCAGTCCCGGCAGATCACCGTGCACGACGACGTCGTGCATCTGGAGCGCTTGGAGCAGCTTCGGCACGGCCGTCTCGGCAATAGCGGCGTCGACCAGCACCGTCTCTGCCGTGTTGCACACACTGGGCCGACGGGTTTTGGAGTTGAGAAGAATCTTCTCGGCCATCAGTAGATCGGCGGCCGAGTGAACATAGACGTGGCAGTTACCGACACCGGTCTCGATGGTGGGCACGGTGGCATCACGCACGACGGCGCTGATCAAGCCGGCACCGCCGCGCGGGATGACGACGTCGACGAGGCCGCGGGCCTGGATGAGGTGCGTGACCGTCGACCGATCCGCACTCGGCAGAAGTTGAACGGAATCCTCGGGCAGTCCCTGGTCAATCAACGACGCGCGCAGAGCCGCCACTAACGCTTCGTTGGACTTGACCGCCGAGGACGAACCACGAAGCAGCGCAGCATTTCCCGACTTGAGAGTGAGCCCGAAAGCGTCGACGGTAACGTTGGGGCGAGCCTCGTACACCATGCCGACGACACCGAGCGGAACGCGCTGCTGGCGTAGCTCCAAACCGTTCGGCAAAGTAGATCCACGAAGCACTTCACCGATCGGATCGGGTAGTCCGGCAACCTGACGCAAACCCGACGCGATGCCCTCGATCCGCTCAGCGGTCAGACGAAGACGGTCGAGCAGCGATTCCTCGGTGCCGCCCGCCTTCGCGGTGTCGATATCGAGAGCGTTGGCCGCGAGAATCCGATCACTTGCCGCGAGTACCGCGTCGGCTGCGGCGTTGAGCGCAGCATCCTTCTGCGCGGTGGTCAGCAGAGCCAGGACGCGCGAAGCCTTACGGGCTCGGCGTGCGGCGTCGTGCACGACGGACTTGGTGTCGGACGCGTTCGAGTCGACGGTTTCTGCGTTGGAAGTCACAGCGGTCATGAATACACATTAACCACCCACCGTGACGGCCTGCTCGGCGGAACGAGGCTGTGACCACCCGGGACCATTCCGGCGGACCGCCGGGGAACAATTCCGATGCGGGGCGCTGTTGCACCCACCGACCTTCTTCTTCGAGTCAGGAGCCATCCGTGAGTGTGTTGTTCGAGCCTTTGACCCTGCGCGGCGTCACCATCCCGAACCGCGTCTGGATGGCACCGATGTGCCAGTACTCCGCTGACGTCATCGGCGACCAGGTCGGAGTGCCCAACGAGTGGCATCGCACGCATCTGGTGAGCCGTGCAATCGGCGGCACCGGCCTGATTCTCACCGAGGCGACGGCCGTCAATCCCGAAGGCCGCATATCGGCAGCTGATCTGGGGATCTGGAACGACACGCAGGCGCAAGCCTTCGCCGAGATCAACGCGCAACTCGCGTACTTCGGCGCAGTGCCCGGAATTCAGCTGGCCCACGCCGGACGCAAAGCGTCGACGCAGGTTCCGTGGCGCGGCGGCAAGAGTCTGCCCGCCGACGACCGACTCTCGTGGCAGACGGTTGCCCCGAGCGCGGTTCCGTTCGGTCACCTTGCCGATCCGGTCGAGCTCACCACGGAGGGCATCGAGAAGGTCGTCGCGGACTTCGCAGCGGCGGCTACCCGCGCATTGAAGGCCGAATTCAAGGTCGTGGAAATTCACGCGGCCCACGGATACCTGATCCATCAGTTCCTCTCCCCCGAGAGCAACAAGCGAACGGACCGCTACGGAGGCAGCTTCGAGAACCGCATCCGATTGCTCCTCGAAATCCTGAGCGCAGTCCGCGAGGTGTGGCCGGCCGAGCTACCGCTCTTCGTCCGGGTCTCGGCGACCGATTGGCTCACGGAAGAACGTGGGCTCGAGGTCGACAGCTGGACCGCGGATCAGACCGTTGCCCTCGCCAACATCCTCTCCGACTACGGCGTCGATCTCGTCGACGTGTCCACCGGCGGTAATTCACCGGCAGCCAAGATTCCGGTGGAGCCGGGATACCAGGTTCCGTTCGCCCGTCGCCTGCAGAACGAGAGCCTGCTACCGGCCGCCGCCGTCGGCCTCATCACCGAACCCGAGCAGGCCGAGAAGATCGTCGAAGACGGAAGCGCAGTGGCGGTGCTCCTCGGCCGCGAACTGTTGCGAGATCCCTACTGGGCGCGCCGGGCGGCCCGTGAACTGAACGCCGAGGTAGGACCGCATATCCCGTCGCAGTACGCCCGCGCCTTCTAGCCCGAAAATCGGCTCCCGCGCACAACTTTGATAGCGTAAGCGTCTTACTTGCCGGTAGTCCGGAGCCCTGAGGGCTCCGGACACTGCCGCGGGCCAGAGCCGTGCGACGGGGGTCGCAACGAGCCACAGGGCACGCGGACGCTCGATTTCCCGACCGGCTCATCGGCGAGTGGGCAACGAAAAGATGCGTGCATCAGGTACGTGCCCCGCTCGGTTCGATGATTGCGCTGGGGAGCGCATGTCATGACTACACCAGAGAACTCGATCAGCGCTCTCGAAGTGGCCGAATCACCCGATGTCTGCGTCACCGACAATGCGTCCGTCAAGCGCGCTGTCAAGGCAACGATGCTCGGAAATGCCATGGAGTGGTTCGATTTCGGCGTTTACGCATATCTAGCTACCACTATAGGAAAAGTGTTCTTCCCGGACGCGAGCGGCAGCGCTCAACTCCTCTCTACCTTTGCAATTTTTGCGGCAGCCTTCATCGTCCGCCCACTCGGCGGATTGTTCTTCGGTCCACTCGGTGACCGCATCGGACGCAAGAAAGTCCTGGCCACCACCATCATTCTGATGGCCGGCAGCACCTTCGCCATCGGCCTCATCCCGAGCTACGAATCCATCGGTATCGCCGCCCCGATCCTGCTGGTACTCCTACGCCTACTGCAGGGCTTTTCCACCGGCGGCGAATACGGCGGGGCCAGTACCTTCGTCGCCGAATACGCACCGGACAAGCGCCGCGGTTTCTTCGCCAGCTTCCTCGAATTCGGGACTCTGGCAGGATATGTGGCGGCAGCGGGCATCGTGACGATCATCCAGACCGTCGTCAGTGCCGAGGACCTCCTCCAGTGGGGCTGGCGCATCCCCTTCCTCATTGCCGGACCTCTGGGTCTCATCGGCCTGTACCTCCGTCTGCGTTTGGAGGAAACTCCCGCATTCCAGATGATGGAGCAGGCCGAAGAGCGCTCCCTCGCAGATGAATCCACAGGCAAGAAACTACGCGAAACTCTCGTCGACAACTGGCGTCCGCTTGTTCTGTGCATCGTCCTGGTGGCCACGTACAACATCGCTCACTACGGCCTGCTCAGCTACATGCCGACGTATCTGACCAACACGTTGGGTTACGACGAATCCCACGGACTCGTTCTGATGATCATCGTCATGATCGTGATGATGATGGGAATCAGCTACGTCGGAAAGTTCTCGGACCGCGTCGGGCGTAAACCCTTGCTGCTCAGCGGTTTCATCGGATTCTTCGTCCTGTCCCTACCTGCCTACCTTCTGATCGGCGTCGGCAACTACGTGACGGTCTTCCTGGGACTCGCAATTCTCGGCGGTTTGCTCCTGCTGTTCGTCGGAGTGTTCCCGTCCGTGCTTCCCGCACTCTTTCCGACCGGAATCAGGTACGGCGGCTTGGCAATCGGATACAACCTCGCGGTCTCCATCTTCGGCGGGACCACTCCCCTGGTGCTCACCGCCCTCGAAAGTGCAACGGGCAGCAACTTGGTCGCACCGATGTACATGATGATCGCCGCCGTGATCGGCGGTATCGCAGTCCTGATGATCCCCGAGACCGCACGCAAGCCACTCGACGGCTCTCCGCCCTCCGTCGCCACCGACGAGGAAGCACGTCGGATCATCCGCAAGGTTCGTCGAAAGAGAATGAAGGCCGATAACCTCGAGGTATGAGCACGCCTCGAATCGTCGTCGTCGGCAGTATCAACATGGATCTGACCACGTCAGTGTCCAGATTCCCCGCTCCGGGAGAAACGCTGCTCGGCACTGCCTTTGCCACCGCGGCGGGAGGCAAAGGCAGCAACCAGGCCATCGCCGCCGCGAAAGCCGGTGGGGACGTGTCGTTCGTCGGTGCGGTCGGCGACGACGACGGTTTCGGCACCCAATTGCGCGAGACCCTGCAAGACGCCGGGGTCGACACCGCGTTGCTTCGTAGTGTCGACGGCCCGAGCGGCGTTGCCGCCATCACCGTGAGCGCGGACGCGGAGAACAACATCATCGTCGTCCCGGGCGCCAATTCCTCGGTCACCTCGTTGTCCGAAGTAGACCTCGACGCGATCGCACACGCCGACGTTCTCCTGTGCCAACTCGAAATACCCCTCGACACGGTCACCACAGCGGCCCGGCACGCGCGTGCCAACGGAACAACTGTCATCCTCAATCCTTCACCGGTACAAGACCTTCCGGGCGCCCTGATCGAGTCTGTCGACATCCTGATCGTCAACCAGACCGAGTCGGAGCAGTTGGCCGCGGTCACCGGTCGCGTCCGATACCTCGTCACGACGCTCGGGGCCGGCGGCGCGGATCTGCGGTCGGGCGAGGAGACAATCCACGCCGACTCCCCGGCCGTGACACCCGTGGATACAACTGGCGCAGGCGATGCTTTCACCGGCGCCTTCGCCGTGGAGTGGGTGCAGGGCCAGGACCGCGCCCTGCAGTTCGCTGCCACGGCGGGAAGTCTGGCGACGACGGTCCGCGGCGCGTCGGTGTCGTCACCCACTCGCGCTGCGATCGAAAAAGTCCTGAACCGACAGCTTGACTCTGACACCGTGTGAGGTCGTAAACCTGTAGGTATCGGGTTTGTGAGAGAGAAACGGGGCGAGCAAGGATGTTGAGCATCGGAGACTTCGCGAGAGCAGGTCGTGTGTCGGTGCGCATGCTCCGCCACTACGACGCCATCGGTCTGCTCAGACCCGCGAGGGTCGACGCATCCACCGGGTATCGCTCGTACACCGCGGGCCAGTTGGCGCTGCTCAACCGCATCGTCGCTCTCAAGGAGTTGGGCCTGACTCTGGCCCAGGTCCAGCAGGTGGTGGAGTCGGCGGTCACCGTCGACGAGATCCGCGGGATGCTCACGCTTCGCCGAGCAGAACTCGAAACCCGAATCCAGGAAGACACCGCGCGACTGGCGCATGTACAGGCGCGCCTACGGATCATCGAAAGTGAGGGACAGATGTCCGCATACGAGGTTGTGATCAAGTCAGTTCCGGCGCTGCGGGTCGCGGAGTTGACCGGTACCGCCAAGACGATGGATCCGTCGTCGATCGGCCCGGTGGTTCGCGGGTTGTACGAGCGCCTTTGTACCGGTTTGGATCGTGCCGGTATCGCCGCGATCGGACCCGCTGTCGCTTACTACGAGGATGCCGGTGACGACGAGAACGTCGTCGTCCATGCGGCGCTACCGGTAGACGCGAATCCCGATGGCGACTACGAGTTCGCTGTGGTGGACCTGCGGGCCGAAGAGCACGTGGCCTCGCTGCTGCACAAGGGTTCGATGGACAACTGCCTGCCCGCTTATCAGGCGTTGGCCCAATGGATCGACGCAGCGGGATACCGCAATGCCGGCCCCAGCCGTGAGGTGACGCTGGCGTGCCCGGAGGATGTCGACGGCTGGGTCATCGAACTGCAGGAACCTGTTGCCAAGGCCTGAAGCCCGCACGTGTCGGCAGGGTCGTGCACCATGGGGTCCATGACCACCGCCACCGCCCCAGCCATGCGCGACGAAGCCGAGCGGCTGCTCCGCGAACTCGCGGGGCCGGATGCCCGCCTACGCGAGGACCAGTGGACGGCCATCGAGGCGCTGGTGGTGCAGCGCAAACGCGCGCTCGTCGTACAGCGGACCGGCTGGGGCAAATCTGCGGTCTACTTCATCTCGGCGAAGCTGCTCCGGGCAACGGGCCACGGCCCCACCGTCATCGTCTCTCCGTTGTTGGCCCTGATGCGAAACCAGGTCAGTTCTGCCGAACGTGCCGGAGTGCGCGCCGCAACCATCAATTCGGGCAACGTCACCGAATGGGACGACATCCATGCCCGCGTCGCAGCCAATGATCTCGACGTCCTTCTGGTCAGCCCCGAGCGCCTGAACAACCCTGACTTCCGCGATCAGGTGCTCCCGGCCCTGGCAGCTGATGCCGGCCTGGTCGTAGTCGACGAGGCTCACTGCGTTTCCGACTGGGGCCACGACTTCCGTCCCGACTACCGCCGCATCAGGACCTTGATCGCCGAACTCGGCGAGGGCATTCCCGTCCTCGCAACCACGGCGACGGCCAACAACCGCGTCGTCGAGGACGTGTCCGCCCAACTCGGCGTCGGCGGTGAGGAAACCCTCGTCCTTCGCGGCGGGCTCGAACGCGAGTCGCTTCACCTCTCTGTAGTCCACATTCCGGAGACGACGGCGCGCGCTGCCTGGCTTGCCGACATGCTCGAGACGCTGCCGGGTTCGGGCATCATCTACACGCTGACGGTTTCGGCCGCGCGCGACCTCGCAAGCCTGCTCTCCGAGCGCGGCCATACCGTCGCCGCCTACACGGGCCAGACCGATCCCACTGAACGTGAATCTCTCGAGCAGGACTTGTTGGGTAATCGCGTCAAGGCTCTGGTGGCCACCTCGGCACTCGGGATGGGCTTCGACAAGCCTGATCTCGGGTTCGTCGTCCACCTCGGCGCACCGTCGTCGCCGATCTCGTACTACCAGCAGGTGGGCCGCGCCGGTCGTTCCACCGACAGGGCAGACGTGATCCTCCTGCCGGGGGCCGAGGACAAGCAGATCTGGAGTTACTTCGCCTCGGTCGCCTTCCCCCGCGAGCACCTGGTCCGCAGCGTCATCGAACACCTCGACACCGAAAAGGCCACGTCGACACCGGCACTCGAACCTCTGGTGGAGCTCAATCGCACGCGTCTCGAGATGGTCCTCAAAGTCCTCGACGTCGACGGCGCGGTCAAACGCGTCAAGGGCGGGTGGATCAGCACCGGCGAACCCTGGGTGTACGACGCCGAGCGCTACGGGCGACTCGACGACGCTCGCCAGGCCGAGCAGGCCGCAATGGTCGAGTACCAGAGCATCACGACGTGTCGAATGACCTTCCTGCGTGAACAACTCGACGATCCTGGTCTGACCTCGGAGAACTCACAGTGCGGTCGCTGTGACAACTGCACAGGCAATCGCTACGACACCACTGTCGACACCGCCGCCCTCGACGAGACTCGGGCGCGCTTGCAGCGCCCCGGATTCGACCTGGAGCCGCGCAAGATGTGGCCGACCGGCCTGAGCAAGCTGGGCGTCAAGCTGTCCGGGAAGATCACCGAGGGGCCCGAAACCGGGCGCATTCTCGGACGGATGTCGGACCTGGGCTGGGGTCAACGTCTCCGCGCGCTTTTCGACGGTCCCGACGCCGAGGTACCCGATGCGGTGGTCAGCGCGTGTATCAGCGTTCTGGCCGCCTGGAATTGGGCCGAGCGACCCACCGGTGTCATGGCCCTCGAATCCACGACGCATCCTTTGTTGGTGTCGAGCCTGGCTGCCAAGTTGGCCGAGGTCGGGCGATTGACCGACCTGGGCACTCTTCGCTTGCGCCCCGACCACCCTCCGGTGTCGGCAGCAAACTCCGCCTACCGCGTGTCCGGACTGGTCGATGTTTGGGAAGTCCCGGACATGAGCATCCACCAGGGACCGATACTTCTTGTCGACGCAATCGCCGATACCGGTTGGACTTTCACGATGGCCGCGCGCGCACTTCGACAGGCTGGTGCTCACTCTGTACTTCCGTTGGCGCTCGCAAGCCCGAAATAGCGAGTTTTTGCCCGAAATAGTCGCTCCGACAACGGCAAAAGTTACATAATGTGAGCACCATCACATTCATGTCCTCACCTGGGGCGCAACGGGTTCCACACGGCCCGAAACGGACATCTGCATGACTTCGACAGCAATGATTGTTACGTTCAGATGACCGATGAAGCCTGTTGATACGAGAGCTATCCCGACCACCGCGCCGGACGCGGTGTTGTTCAGAAGCCCACAGATCGATGACGGAGTCCGGCTCTGGGAGATCGCACGTGATTCGAAGGTGCTCGACCTCAATTCGAGTTATGCATACCTGTTGTGGTGCAGGGATTTCAGCGCGACGTCCATCGTCGCGGAGGTAGACGGCCGCGTAGTCGGATTCGTTTCCGGTTATACCCGTCCCAGCGCGCAGGAAACCCTTTTCGTGTGGCAAGTTGCGGTCGACGAAGACCAGCGCGGCAAGGCAATTGCTGCCCGCATGCTGTCCGACTTGATGGATCGCACTGCCCCACTGGGTGTTACACATCTGGAGACCACGATCAGCCCCGACAACGAGGCTTCGATCGCACTCTTCACCGCGCTCGCACGTCGGCGCGAAGTACCGATAACCAGGCAGACCTTGTTCTCGCCCAACGATTTTCCCGATGGACACGAAGCCGAAGATCTTTACACGATCGGCGCCTAGCGCACTTCGCGCTCGGCATACAGCATGCCCCGGAGGAACAAAGAAGATATGAATATCAACGAAGCAAGCATTTTTGAAACCCTCGAGTCCGAGGTTCGCAGCTACTGCCGTGACTGGCCCGCAGTGTTCACCAGCGCATCCGGATCCTGGATTCGTGACGAGAACGGGCGCGACTACCTCGATTTCTTCGCCGGTGCCGGCGCCCTCAACTACGGCCACAACAACCCGGTGCTCAAGTCCGCACTGGTCGACTACATCATGAGCGACGGCATCACGCACGGTCTCGACATGTCGACAGTCGCCAAGCGTGAGTTCCTCGAGACCTTTCAGCGCAACATCCTCGAGCCGCGCGGCCTGGACTACAAGGTCCAGTTCCCCGGCCCGACCGGATCGAACACCGTCGAGGCTGCACTGAAGCTGGCCCGCAAGGTCACCGGACGTTCGGCAGTCATCAACTTCACCAACGCATTTCACGGAATGACACTTGGTGCACTCTCCGTGACCGGCAACTCGATGAAGCGCGCGGGCGCCGGTGTCCCCCTCGTGCACACGACACCGATGCCCTTCGACAACTACTTCGACGGCGTCACCGAGGACTTCCAGTGGTTCTCCCGCGTTCTCGATGATTCCGGCAGTGGAATCAACCGCCCCGCGGCAGTGATCGTCGAAACCGTGCAGGGTGAAGGTGGCGTCAATGTCGCTCGCCCCGAATGGCTTCGGGCGCTGGCAACACTGTGCTCGGATCGCGGAATCCTGTTGATCGTCGACGACGTCCAGATGGGTTGCGGCCGTACCGGCCCGTTCTTCTCCTTCGAAGAGGCCGGAATCGTTCCCGACATCGTCACGTTGTCCAAGTCGATCAGCGGCTACGGAATGCCGATGGCGCTCACGCTGTTCAAGCGTGAACTCGACGTCTGGGGACCGGGCGAGCACAACGGCACCTTCCGCGGCAACAACCCGGCGTTCGTCACCTCCAAGGTGGCACTCGACCACTACTGGTCCGACGACGCACTCACCAAGACGACGTTGAAGAAGGGCGCACGCATCAGCGAATGCTTCGCCAACCTCTCCGATCAGTTCCCCGGCGAGGTCTCGCACCGCGGGCGTGGCTTGGTTCAGGGCCTCGTGTTCGAACAGCCCGAGCGCGCCGGCAAGGTCTGCCAGTTGGCATTCGACGAGGGATTGCTCGCCGAGACCTCCGGACCCTCCGACCAGGTTGTGAAACTGCTTCCCGCACTGACGATTACCGACGACGAGCTCGAGCACGGCCTCTCCATTCTGGCCGAGGCGACACTCAAGGTCTGCAGCTAGAGGAAGGACTCTCCCATGATCGTTCGCACCACCACCGAGATCACCGACACCGACCGCGACATCACGAGTGAGGACGGAAACTGGCGCAGCAAGCGCATCGTCCTCGGCGGCGACCGCGTCGGGTTCTCGTTCCACGAGACCACCATCAAGGCGGGTTCGGTCAACGAGTTCCATTACGCCAACCACGTCGAGGCTGTCTGGCTCGTCGAGGGCACAGGCAAGCTGATCGACCTCGACAACAACAAGGAATACGATCTCGCACCGGGGTCGATGTACCTGCTCAACGGCCACGAGCGTCACCGCGTCGAGCCGGACACGCAGATGCGCATGCTGTGCGTGTTCAATCCGCCGGTCACCGGGCGTGAGGTGCACGACGAGAACGGTGTCTACCCACTGGTGGAGGTCCCCGCGTAGCGTCTAGTCATGGCGACTGACACCTCTCCACGCGTAGCGATCGGCCCCGTCCCCGATGCACTGCTCGACAGCGCGGTGCTTCGGGGCGGTGGTCTGATCAGTCCGATCGACACTGCGGACGCCCTGATCTGGGCGGGCTCACCCGAGACCTTTCCGTCGGAGTTACCGGCGTCGGTCAGGTGGGTGCAGCTTCCGTCGGCGGGAATCGAGGATTGGTTCGACTCCGGTGTGATTCCGAGGGACACAGAAATCACGTGGACCTCGGCGGCCGGTGCATTTTCGGCGTCGGTGGCCGAGCATGCACTCATGCTTCTCTTGGCCGGAGTTCGCCACTTGCCTGCACACATCGAGGCTCGAACGTGGCGTCAGTTCGAGTTCTTTCCCAAGATCGGCACCCTCCGTGGCTCGACGGTTGCGATCATCGGCGCAGGCGGTATCGGCCGCGCGCTGATTCCGATGCTGGCCGCGCAGGGGGCGGACAGCATCGCAGTCAATCGTTCCGGTAGCCCGGTCCCCGGGGCGATCTCCACGTACCCCGCATCCAGAATGGATGAAATCTATTCTCGCGCAGATCACTTCGTGATTGCTGCGCCCGCCACCCCGGCCACCCGTCACCTCGTGGGCCGTGCGCAGTTGGCGGCGATGCAACCCCATTCCTGGGTAATCAATGTCGCGCGCGGATCACTGGTCGACACCGACGCACTGGTCGAGGCCATCGAGTCGGAACAGATCGGCGGCGCCGGTCTCGACGTCACCGATCCCGAACCCCTCCCGGACGGTCACCCACTGTGGGATCTGACGAATGCGATCATCACACCCCACGATTCCAATCCGCCAGGCGTTCGCCCCGCCGCCTTCGCGGATCACGTCTCCAAGAACGTGACCCGCTTCGCGAAGGGTGAGGCGCTGGCTGCCCTCGTGGACCCAGTAGCCGGATACTGAGCACGCCGCCGAAGCTCGAATGCTCGGACCACGGTTGCCACAAATTACTGTGGCGACTGCGTCTCCGGAAAGAAGAGCGCCCACGCCCGGCGAGCGACCTCTTCGGCAGGTACATCCTCGACCTTCGTGCATACTGCCCACCTGTGGCCGAACGGATCGAGAAACACTCCATGCCGGTCGCCCGAAAATGTATCGGCCACAGCCGTGACCAGCGTGCCTCCCTCGGTGACTGCCCGAGCGACAAACTCGTCCGTGTCCTCGGTGTAGACGACGATTGACGAATGCACCCAGCCGTCCTGCGGTGATTTGAGACCGAAGTCCGGCATCTCCTACGAAAGCTGCAGCATCGAATCGCCGATCCGGATCTCCGCATGCATGAGGGAGCCGTCAGGTGCGTTCATCGCATCGACTATCTCAGCTCCAAGTGCTCGTTTGTAGTAGTCGAGTGCGGCATGGCCGTCCTGCACCGCAAGGTAGGGAGTGATCGTGCGGTAACCAGCAGGGATCGGGTTCACTGTGTTCATGTGTACGAGTATTGGCGATCGCACACGTGTTCTATTGAACATTTCGGACTTCCTCCGCGCCTCCGTCTCGCACACGCGCCTATCCTGGAACGGTGCCTACCGACAACAGCCGCCTCGACGCCCTCCCCGAGCTCCTGGCCGGCCGTCGCCTGGCAGTTCTGACAGGCGCCGGCATCTCCACCGACTCCGGAATCCCGGACTACCGCGGACCTGATTCACCCCCGCGCAATCCGATGACGTTCCAGCAGTTCATCGGCGATCCGGCGTTTCGGCGGCACTACTGGGCGCGCAACCACATCGGCTGGCGATACATGGACAGCTCCCGCCCCAACCAGGGCCACCGGGCCGTCGCGGCACTGGAACGAACAGGGCGAGCCGTCGGCGTGATCACCCAGAACGTCGACCTCCTGCACACCAAGGCCGGCGCGCGAAACGTCATCGACCTCCACGGCACCTACGCGCAGGTTCGATGCCTGAGCTGCCAGCGGCTGATCTCCCGCACCACTCTCGCGGAGAGGCTGGAAGAAGCCAATCCCGGATTCGCCGAAACAGTCGCTGCTGCAACAGGAGTCGAAATCGCACCCGACGCAGATGCCGTGATCGAATCCACCGCACACTTTCGCGTCGTGGATTGCGCCGTGTGCGGTGGCTTACTCAAACCGGACATCGTCTACTTCGGCGAATCCGTCCCCAAGGAACGCGTCGCCCGTGCATACAGCCTTGTCGACCAATCCGACGCACTGTTGGTAGCCGGGTCGTCGTTGACCGTGATGTCCGGCCTACGTTTCGTCCGGCATACCGCCAAGGCCGGGAAGCCGATCGCCATCGTCAATCGAGGCACGACTCGCGGCGACGAATTCGCCGACCTCAAGCTCGAAGTCGGTTGCGCTGAAGCACTTTCCGCCCTCGTTGAGCACGAAAGCTACAGCGCCACCAAGTCGTCCGCGTGAACCACAGGACGCTGCATGTCGGCCGGCAGATCGGTGGTGGAGCGCCCCAGGATCTCCTCGATCTCCGCAGCGTCGAACGCAACGACACCCCGGGCGACGGGCTTCTCCCCCGGCCCCATCAGGGACACGACGTCGCCGGCGTGGAAGTCACCGGATACACCGACGATGCCAGCGGACAGAAGGCTTCGACGCTTGGACACGACCGCGCGGACGGCGCCTTCGTCGAGGTGGAGGTCACCCGATGTGTCAGCGGCGTGACGAACCCAGAATCGGCGTGCCGACAATCGCGTCGGCCGCGGCGCAAATGCCGTTCCGACATCGGCACCACTGAGTGCCTGCGCAGCGTCCGATGCTGCCGCGAGCAGAACCGGCACGCCGGAATCAGCGGCCAGGCGTGCTGCTGAGAGCTTCGACGCCATGCCTCCGGTACCGAGGGCGCCACCCGAACCGGCAACCACACCGTCGAGATCCTCGGGACTGTTGACCTCGGGAATCAGTGTGGCATCGCCCTTTCGGGGATCCCCGTCGTACAGTCCGTCCACATCCGACAACAGGATCAACGCGTCGGCGCCGACCAGATGAGCAACCAGTGCAGCCAGCCGATCGTTGTCACCGAATCGAAGTTCGGTGGTGGCAACGGTGTCGTTCTCGTTCACGATCGCCACCGCGTGCAATGCCCGTAGACGATCGAGTGTCCGTTGGGCGTTGCGGTGCTGCGTCCGTCGAGCGATGTCGTCAGCCGTGAGTAGAACCTGCCCGACGGTACGCCCGTAACGGGCGAACGACGTACCCCAGGCGTGAGCCAGAGCCAACTGACCGACGCTGGCCGCAGCCTGCTTGGTCGCGAGATCCCGCGGTCGCTTGGTCAGTCCCAGCGGCGCCAGTCCGGCGCCGACGGCACCGGACGAGACGACGACGACATCGGAACCCGCACGCATGCGAGCCTCGATGGCATCGGCCAACAGATCGAGTCGGTGAGTATCGAGTCCCGCCACCAGACTGGTGAGCGCAGACGACCCGATCTTCACGACGATACTGTGAGCCGACGCTATCGACTCCCTGGTGGACCCGAGCACAGTCCCGTTCCCTCTCTTCGGTTTTCGTCCTGAAATCGCGTGGGTCAGGCGTCTTCGTCGAGCAAGCCGCGGCGGACACGACGCGCGTGCTTGCGCTCGTCCGCGCCGATGCGCTCCACCTGATCGAGACGCGGGTCGGTTCCACGGCCCGTGCGGGTCAGATCGATACCGGCCGGCGTCATCGGCTCCCACTCGAAGCTGACGTCACCGATGGTGACGGAAGCTCCTGGCTGAGCGCCCTTCTTGACCAATGCGTCCTCGACGCCCAATCGAGCAAGACGGTCGGCGAGGTAACCAACGGCCTCGTCGTTGTCGAAGGCGGTCTGACGAATCCACCGCTCCGGGCGGGTGCCTCGGACGACGAACCCACCGGGAATATCGGGATCCTTCTCGATGGTGAAGCTGGAATCCTTGACCTTGACCGGGCGAATGACCTGGCGCTTCGGCTCGGGCTTCGGATGAGCTTCGCGGTAGTCGCGGACCATCTTCGCCAGCGCGAATGTCAACGGTCGCAATCCTTCTCGGCTCACCGCCGAGATGGTGAAGACCGGCCATCCGCGAGCTTCGATCTCAGGCGTGACCATTTCGGCCAATTCGGCGGCCTCGGGAACGTCGGTCTTGTTGAGGATGACGACGCGCGGGCGCTTGTCGAGGTCACCGAGTCCCGAATCGCCGGAGAGCGCAGGCGTGTACGCAGCCAGCTCTGCTTCCAGGGCGTCGATGTCGGAGATCGGGTCACGTCCCGGATCGAGGGTGGCGCAGTCGATCACGTGCGCCAATACGGCGCAGCGTTCGATGTGGCGCAGGAAGTCCAGGCCCAAACCGCGGCCTTCGCTGGCACCGGGGATCAGCCCGGGCACGTCGGCGACGGTGAAGGTGGTGTCGCCGCTCGAGACGACGCCGAGGTTGGGGACCAGAGTGGTGAAGGGGTAGTCGGCGATCTTCGGCTTGGCCGCAGAGAGAACGGACACAAGCGAAGACTTACCGGCGGAGGGGAATCCGAGCAGACCGACGTCGGCTACCGACTTGAGTTCGAGAACCAGGTCACGCTCGACACCGTCCTCACCGAGGAGTGCGAAACCGGGAGCTTTGCGGGCTTTCGAGGCGAGTGCTGCGTTGCCGAGTCCGCCGCGGCCGCCCTGAGCGGCGTCGAAGCGTGAACCGACTCCCACGAGGTCGGCAAGCACGTTGCCGTCGGTATCGAGAACCACAGTTCCATCCGGAACCTTGAGGATGAGGTCTTCACCGTTTGCACCCTCGCGGTTACTGCCGGCGCCCTGCTTGCCGTTGGTCGCCTTCGCGTTGGGATGGAAGTGAAAGTCGAGGAGGGTGTGGATGTTCTCGTCGACCACGAGGATGACGTCGCCACCGCGACCTCCGTTGGCACCGTCCGGACCGCCGAGCGGTTTGAACTTCTCGCGGTGTACGGAGGCGCAACCATTGCCGCCTTTTCCAGCGCTGACGTGCAGCACAACACGGTCAATGAATCGGGACATGACTGCCGGATCCTTCCTCAGTCAATTGCGGGTCTCACGCGATGAGCTGAACTTCTGGTGAGCAGGGTTGCTCGGGGCAAAACGGGTACTGCTTAAACAAACGATAGGGGCGGACCGGGTTATTTCAACCCTGGTCCGCCCCTATCGGGAGCTTGGAACGCGTCACTCTCTTACCGAAAGCAGAACCGGCTTACCGAAGTAGAACCGATGACGCACAACTAGCGAGAAAGACTAGACCTCAGCCGCAACAACGGCCGGAACGATGTTCACGGTCTTGCGTCCACGCTTCTGGCCGAACTCGACTGCGCCGGCAGCGAGAGCGAACAGGGTGTCGTCGCCGCCACGGCCGACGTTGACGCCGGGGTGGAAGTGCGTGCCGCGCTGGCGAACCAGGATTTCGCCTGCGCTGACCGACTGGCCGCCGAAGCGCTTCACGCCGAGGCGCTGGGCGTTTGAATCGCGACCGTTACGGGAGCTGGATGCACCCTTCTTATGTGCCATGCTATTGACCCTCCTCGGGTGAAATTAGCTAGAAAGAACTGGTTACTTGATGCCCGTGACCTTGAGCACCGTGATCGGCTGCCTGTGGCCCTGACGCTTGTGGTAACCGGTCTTGTTCTTGAACTTGTGGATGCGGATCTTCGGGCCCTTGGTGTGCTCGACGATCTCACTGGTGACTGCGACCTTGGCCAGCTTGGCCGCGTCGGTGGTCAGGTCAGATCCGTCGACCACGAGAACGGGAGCAAGCGAGACAGCAGTGCCGGGCTCACCCTCGATCTTCTCGACCTTGACGAGGTCACCAACAGCGACCTTGTACTGCTTTCCGCCGGTCTTGACGATCGCGTACGTTGCCATCGGAGGGCTACCCCTTGCTTCTTCGAACTTGCTCGCGCTGCTGCCTGAGGCTTCAAATGCATCGCGACTGGTCTGGTTTATGTCACCTCGGCTCGGCACTGACGTACCGGGACATTCACGCGCACTCTAGGCACACGGAATCTCTACCGCCGGGTGGCGACCCTCCAAGGTTACGGGAAAGCAACCGTCAGGGTCAAACCGCCCCGCCGAGGGGTGGTGCTTACTACTCTGTACTGCTTCTACCAGCTGAAACTTCGGATAGCGGTTGGATGTCCTCGCTCATCGCGAAGTCATCCAACCGACCGAAAGCCAGTAGTTCTTACTCTCCGTCTACCGGAGGACCTGCGGGACGTGCTGCTGCACGCCTGCGACGGGGTCTCTTGACGACGACAACTTCTTCCTCAGCCGGAACTTCGGTGGCCGGAGCCGGAACGTTTTCCGCGACCGCGTCCACCACGGGTTCCGGAGTCGGAATCACGAAGACCGTGCCCACCTCGGGAGCTGCCTCGGCAACCGGTGCCGACGCTGCCCGCGACGCCCGGCGACTACGCCGACGACCGCGCGGAGCTGCTTCGGTCGAAGCTGCGGCCGACTCGTTGTCCACTGCGGATACTTCTTCCGCAGCAGAGTCCACAACAGGAACGTCATGGTGCTCAGCAGCAGCGGGAGTATGTATCGGCCGATCTTGTTGCCGATCGGCACTTTTGGATGCATCGTCCCCCGAAGACACACCGGCGGAATCAGACTCGGTCGAGTCGGCCGCGACGGTCTCGTCGTCGTCGTGGTGATGCGAGGCCATCGCCAATGCCACCGGATGAGCCCGCTTGACCGTCGCGTCGACGGCCGGAACCTCCGGCGCCGGAGCTTCCTGTCCGTTGGACTCGGTCGAAGCCGACTTGTCTCCGCGGCCACGCTTGTTCTTGCGCGAGGTACCGGAATCACTGCGCTGCGAGCCCGAACGCGATCCTCCGTCGTCCGAGGACTTCACCTCGACGGGCTCGGAATGGACGATGATGCCGCGGCCGTGGCAGTGCTCACAGGTGGTCGAGAAGGCCTCGACCAATCCGGTGCCCAACTTCTTGCGCGTCATCTGCACGAGCCCGAGTGACGTGACCTCCGACACCTGATGGCGCGTGCGATCGCGACCCAGGCATTCGGTGAGCCGACGCAGGACCAGGTCCCGGTTCGATTCGAGAACCATGTCGATGAAGTCGACGACGATCATTCCGCCGATGTCCCGCAGGCGCATCTGGCGAACGATCTCCTCGGCCGCTTCGAGGTTGTTACGGGTGACGGTCTCTTCGAGGTTTCCGCCGGCTCCGGTGAACTTGCCGGTGTTGACGTCGACGACGGTCATGGCCTCGGTGCGGTCGATCACCAGGGTGCCGCCGGACGGCAGCCACACCTTGCGATCGAGTGCCTTGGCCAACTGCTCGTCGATACGGCGAGCCGCGAAGACGTCGATACCGTTGTTCGGCGTGTACTTCTCGAGCCGCGGAAGCAGGTCGGGCGCAACGGAGTTGATGTAGTTCTCGACCGTCGTGTGCGCCTTCTCGCCCTCGATGACCAGCTTGGAGAAGTCCTCGTTGAACAGATCACGAATGACCTTGACCAGCATGTCAGGCTCTTCGTACAGCGCCTGCGGGTTGCCGGACTTACCGGTGTCCGCAGCCGCAGCCTGCTCCTCGATGCCGGCCCACTGAGCCTGCAGACGAGTCACGTCGCGCGCCAACTCTTCTTCGCTGACGCCCTCGGACGCCGTGCGAATGATCACGCCCGCGTCGGCGGGCACGATGTCGCGCAAGATTTCCTTGAGACGCTTGCGCTCGGTGTCCGGAAGCTTGCGGCTGATACCCGTGGACGTACCACCGGGCACGTAGACGAGGAAACGACCGGCAAGCGAAATCTGTGTGGTCAGTCGAGCACCCTTGTGACCGACCGGATCCTTGCTGACCTGAACGAGCACCTGATCGCCCGGCTTGAGGGCCTGCTCGATCTTGCGCGAGTTGCCACCGAGACCGGCGGCCTCCCAGTTCACCTCACCGGCGTAGAGAACACCGTTGCGGCCACGCCCGATGTCGATGAACGCAGCTTCCATGCTGGGGAGCACGTTCTGGACACGTCCGAGGTACACGTTGCCGACCATCGACGCGGACGCCGAGTTGGTGACGAAGTGCTCGACCAGCACTCCGTCTTCGAGGACTGCTACCTGTGTAGTCGCATGCGGCTGACCGCTGTCTGCCCGATCGCGCACGACCATGACGCGATCGACGGCCTCACGACGCGCGAGGAACTCCGACTCGGTCAGGATCGGTGGGCGACGTCGGCCGGCGTCACGACCGTCGCGGCGACGCTGGCGCTTCGCTTCCAGACGTGTCGAACCACTGATGCCCTGGACCTCGTCCTTGACGCGGGTCTTGTTGCGAGGTTCGCGCTCGTGAACGACGGTGTTCGGCGGATCGTCCTCGGACGTCGCAGTCGCGTCGGTGGCGCCGTCGGTGCCGGTCTTGCGACGACGACGACGGCGGCGACGGCGGCTCGATCCGTCGGCATCGAGTTCGGAATCGTCGGCATTCTCGGAATCCGCATCAGCGGTGGACTCGGACTTATCACCGGATTCTTCGCCGGCAGCGTCGTCGGTTTGCTTCTCGACTGCCGCAGGGGCAGATTCCTGCTCCGATTCGGTAGCGGTATCCGACTCTTCGTCCGAACCCTGCTCACCACCCTGTTCACCGCGACCACGTCCACGTCCACGGCGTCCACGACGACGGCGACGCGGCTGATCGTCGTCCTCGTCCTCGGACTCGGCGCTCTCGCCCTCGGTTTGCGGTGCGGTCACAGCCGGCTCTTCGACGGCAGGAACTGCAACCGGCGCTGCCTCGGGAACGACGGTTTCGGCTTCCGCGGTTGTCTGCTTCTCTTCGACGACCGCCGGTGCAGCAGGCTCGCGGCGTGCGCGACGGCGACGCGGAGCTACCTCGGCGGCTTCGAGATCCGGCTGCAGGAACAGCGGGACCTGCGGCGCGGCGGGAGCCACCTCGGGCTGATGGGTCTGCGGCGCCTCGAAGGAAGTGAACAGATCGGACTGCTCGGCTTCCTTGCTCTGCAGCGCAGCAGCGGCGTCGAGTCCAGCGCTGATCTCGGCGACAGCCGGATCCACTGCTTCTTCTGCTGCAGGTTCTTCGACGACGACCTTTTTGCGGGTGCGACGAGCCCTGACAGGCTTCTCGGCCGGAGCCTCTGCAACAGGAGCCTCCACGGGAGCTTCTGCAGCAGGCTCCTCGACAACAGGCGCCTCGACAACCGGGTCGATGAGGGTGTCGAGCTCGGCGACGACGGGCTCGATGGCCTCGGCCGCGGAAGCCAACGAGGCATGAATCCGCTGAGCGACGTCACGGTGGAGACTCGACTGCGCGCTGCGCAATTCGGTACCGAGCGCTGCGGCTTCGGCAAGGACCTGCTTGCTGGTGACGCCGAGCAACTTCGCCAGCGCGTGTACGCGCATCTTGTCGGGAAATTCCGGGGTGGTGCTGGAATCTGATTCGGTTGGGGATTGATCGGCCACGTAAGTCTCCTCAGCCCCCGGGCGCGTCCAACCCAGAAGTCGAGTTGTCACGCGGCCACGCGGGAGCGTGCTGTGTGTACTCGCACTCAGAAGTGAGTACGAGATTGTAAGGTCTCGCTCCGCATGGTCCGCAATGCCCGTTATTCACTGCGAGCACATGAAGTGCCTGGCTGGATGGCCGTTGTCCTGTGCGCGAGCGCCTGATCATCCAGCGTGCAGAGGTCCAGGGATTTCCTGTTGACCTGGAGCAGCGATGAAAGGGCATCGAACCTAGGTGTCATCCGGTTGAACGTGCGTAAAACAAATTGCGGTTCAACTGAAAGCAGTATCCCACACCAACGCGCCTGCAACTGCAAAGGGCGCACCGATGTGGGATACGTGCCGAGAATTCGCTGTGGAGATGTGGGCCGAAGGCCCGTTCATGTGGGCCAGAGGCCTGATCGGAGATTCAGATGGACGACAGCGCGGGGAACCACAGAGCGATTTCACGCTCTGCCGACTCCACGGAGTCGCTGCCGTGAACGAGGTTCTGCTGCGCTTCGAGTCCGAAGTCGCCGCGGATCGTACCCGGAAGAGCCTTGTCGACCGGGTCGGTTCCGCCGGCCAACTGACGGAAAGCAGCGATGGCTCGGGGGCCTTCGAGCACTGCGGCCACCAGCGGACCGGAGGTGATGAACTCCAACAAGCTCGGGTAGAACGGACGCTCGGCGTGTTCTGCGTAGTGGCTACCAGCCACCTCTTCGGAAGCTACGCGGAGGTCGAGTGCTGCAATTGTCAGGCCTTTGCGCTCGATACGGCTGAGGATTTCTCCTACGTATCCACGGGCAACGGCGTCGGGCTTGATCAGTACGAGGGTGCGCTCAGTCACAGCGGACAGCCTAAATGGTCAGTCCCGCTGACCGGGAAGCAGGCCCTTGTCCATCCGGCGCTTGATGTCTCTCTGCAGGTAGACGAGGTATCCCCAGACGATCCCGAAGGTGATCGCCACACCGGCGATCGACGGGTGGACGAAGAAACCGAACAGAAGGATCACCTGCAGCGCGACGTTGAACCCCATCGCCCACGGCTTGCCCTGGATGCCCGCACCCAGAATCATCAGTACCGCCAACCCGATGATGAATCCCGCGGAGGCCGCGGTGAGGCCTCCGCCGACGACCGCGACAACCGGCAAAGCCAGCAGCACGACGATCGCCTCGAGGATCAGGGTTCCGGCCATCACTCCGCGGAAGCTTTTCCACGGGTCCTTGGTCGGCGGCCCGAATTCGCCGGCAGTGTCTCCGGGCTCGTGGTCTCCGGACTCGGGATTGGCATCTGACGGGGTACTCACGCGGGGTCCTTTCCGAACAGCGTGCGGGCGGCGCCTGCGGTCACGACGGATCCCGTCACCACCACACCCGCCCCTGATACGGCCTCACCGGGTTCGGCGACCTGCTCGGCGATTTCGATCGCGACTTCCAAGGCGTCGGCAAGCACCGGCGCAACGACGACGCGCTCGTCGCCGAACTTCGCGACGGCGATGTTCGCCAGTTCTTCGACGTCCATCGCCCGGGGTGACCCGTTGTGGGTGACGACGATCTCGTCGAAGACGGATTCGAATGCAGTCAAGATGGCGTCGACGTCCTTGTCCGCCATGACGCTGACCACTCCCACGAGCTTGCGGAAGTCGAACTCGGCGGCCAGTGCGGCCGCGAGAGCGCGAGCACCGTCTGGATTGTGGGCGGCGTCGAGAAAGACCGTCGGCGCACTCCGAACACGTTCGAGGCGACCGGGATTGACGACCGAGGCGAACCCGTTGCGGATTGCATCCTGATCCAGTTGTCGATCCGGACCGGCACCGAAGAACGCTTCTACGGCAGCGAGCGCGAGCGCGGCGTTGCGCGCCTGATGCTCACCGTGAAGGGGGAGGAAGATGTCGGTGTACACACCGCTCAAGCCTTGAAGTTCGAGCTGCTGTCCGCCCACCGCGATCTGGCGAGCAAGCACCTTGAACTCCGAGCCTTCACGAGCGACCGCGGCCTCCACCTCGACAGCACGCCGCAGCAATACCTCCATGACTTCGGGAGTCTGCTCGGCGATGATCGCGACGGTGTCCACCGGAACCAGGTCCTCGCGGCCCTTCTTGATGATCCCGGCCTTCTCCTCCGCGATCCCGGCCAGGTCGGTGCCCAAGTACTCGGCGTGATCGAGGCTGATCGGGGTGATCACCGCAACCTGCCCGTCGATCACGTTGGTGGCGTCCCAGCGTCCGCCGAGGCCGACCTCGACCACGGCGACGTCGACCGGCGCCTCCGCGAAGGCCGCATAGGCCATGGCGGTGAGCACTTCGAACTTGCTCATCGCCGGTCCCCCGGCTTCCTCCGACTGTGCGTCGATCATCTGCACGTACGGCTCGATCTCGCGGAACGTGTCCACGTAGAGCCGCGGCGAGATCGGATGACCGTCGATGCTGATCCGCTCGGTCGCGATCTGCAGATGAGGGCTGGTGGTTCGCCCGGTGCGACGATGCAGAGCAGTCATCAACGAATCGATCATGCGCGTCACCGACGTCTTACCGTTGGTTCCCGTGACGTGCACCGACGGATAGTTGTGCTGAGGCGAGCCCAGGACATCCATGAGCGCCTCGATGCGAGTCAGTGACGGCTCGATCTTGGTCTCGGGCCAACGCTTGTCGAGTTCTGCTTCCACCAGCGCCAGTTCGGCGATGTCGACCGGAGTCGGAACCGAACTCTGAGCGTCGAATTGGGACGGCTCGTACGAACTCACTTGTCGGCCAACTCCTTCAGACGTCCCGTGATGCGCTCGATCTCTTCGACGGCGATCTGGCGACGTGTCTTGATCTTGTCGACGACGGCGTCGGGCGCCTTCGCCAGGAAGGCCTCGTTCGCCAGCTTGTTGTCAGCGGTGACGAGCTCCTTCTGCGCTGCCGCGAGGTCCTTTTCGAGCCGCTTCTTCTCCGCGCCGAGGTCGATGGTGCCCGAGGTGTCGATGTCGACAGTGACGGTGCCCTGGCTCAGGCGCACCTCGACGGAGATCGACGCGGTGAATCCCTCTTCGGGTTCGGTCAGCTTGGCCAGCGCCGCCACGTAGGCGAACTGGCCGTCCATGCCGGCCTCCGAGAGCCCGGACGCACGAGCCGGGACCTTCTGGGAAGGCTTGAGTCCCTGATCGTTTCGGAATCGTCGCACCTCGGTGATCAGCTTCTGCGTGTCTTCGATCCTGGTTGCGGCCTGGGCGTCGACTGCCTCACCGGACAACACGGGCCATTCGGCGACGACCACGGACTCGCCGCCGGTGAGCACCTTCCACAGGGTTTCGGTCACGAACGGAATGACCGGGTGCAGGAGGCGGAGCAGTGCATCGAGAACGTTGCCGAGCACGGCGCGGGTGTTCACGGCGACGGCCTCGTCGGCGGCGAACTGCACCTTGGCGAGTTCGAGGTACCAGTCACAGACCTCGTCCCACGCGAAGTGGAACAGGCCTTCGCACGCCTTGCTGAACTCGTAGCGATCGAATGCGGCGTCCGCCTCGGCCTGGACCGTGTCGAGACGGTCGAGGATCCAACGATCGGCGTCGGTCAGTTCGCTTCGAGCGGGCAGCGGCGCGGGAGCAGCGCCGTTCATCAGAGCGAACTTGGTCGCGTTGAACAACTTGGTCGCGAAGTTGCGCGAGGACTGCGCCGAATCCTCACCGACGGACAGGTCGCTGCCCGGGTTGGCGCCGCGTGCAAGTGTGAATCGCAGGGCGTCGGCGCCGAAACGATCGACCCAGTCGAGTGGGTCGATACCGTTGCCGCGAGACTTCGACATCTTCTTGCCGTACTGATCGCGGACCAGTCCGTGCAGGAACACGTCCTTGAACGGCATCTGCGCGCCGGACTTACCCGGACCGGCGGTGATCGACTCGTCCTCGGACACGTAGGTGCCGAACATCATCATGCGGGCGACCCAGAAGAACAGGATGTCGTAGCCGGTGACGAGAACACTGGTGGGATAGAACTTTTCGAGTTCGGGCGTGTTGTCCGGCCAGCCCATCGTCGAGAAGGGCCACAGTCCGGAGGAGAACCAGGTATCGAGGACGTCGGGATCCTGGACCCAGCCTTCCGGCGCCGTTTCGTCAGGACCGAAGCACGCAACTTCACCCTCGGGGCCGTACCAGACCGGAATGCGGTGACCCCACCAGAGTTGACGGGAAATGCACCAGTCATGCATGTTGTCGACCCAGTCGAACCAGCGTGGCTCCTGGCTCGCCGGGTGAATGACGGTGTCCCCGTTGCGAACCGCGTCACCCGCAGCCTTGGCGAGCGTCTCGACCTTGACCCACCACTGCAACGAGAGACGAGGCTCGATGGCCTCGCCACTGCGCTCGGAGTGCCCGACGCTGTGCAGGTACGGGCGCTTCTCGGCGACGACGCGTCCCTGCTCGGCGAGAGCTTCGCGAACCTTGACGCGAGCCTCGAAGCGGTCCATTCCGTCGAATTCGGTTCCGGTGTCGGCAATCTTGCCGGTCTTGTCCATGATTGTGGGCATCGGCAGGTTGTGCCGCAGGCCCATCTCGAAGTCGTTGGGATCGTGAGCCGGCGTGATCTTCACAGCGCCGGTTCCGAACTCGGGGTCGACGTAGTCGTCGGCGATGATCGGGATCTGACGCCCGGTGAACGGATGATCGAGAGAGGTGCCGATGAGGTGCTTGTAGCGCTCGTCCTCGGGATGGACCGCTACTGCGGTGTCACCGAGCATCGTCTCGACGCGAGTGGTCGCGACGATGACGTGCGGCTCGTTGTCGTCGAGCGAGCCGTAGCGCAGGGAAACCAGCTCACCCTCGACGTCCTCGAACTTCACCTCGATGTCGGAGATCGCGGTCTGCAGCACCGGCGACCAGTTCACGAGACGCTCGGCGCGGTAGATCAGGCCCTCGTCGAACATGCGCTTGAAGACGGTCTGGACGGCGCGGGAGAGGCCCTCGTCCATCGTGAAACGATCACGACTCCAGTCGACGCCGTCACCGATGCGCCGCATCTGGCCACCGATGGTTCCACCGGATTCGCGCTTCCAGTCCCAGACCTTGTCGATGAACAGCTCGCGGCCGAAATCTTCCTTGGTCTTTCCGTCGGCAGCGAGTTGCTTCTCGACGACGGACTGCGTGGCGATACCGGCGTGGTCCATGCCTGGCAGCCACAGCACCTCGTAGCCCTGCATCCGCTTGCGACGGCTGAGCACGTCCATGAGGGTGTGATCCAGGGCATGGCCCATGTGCAGGCTGCCGGTGACGTTCGGGGGCGGCAGCACGATGGAGTAGCCGGGCTTGTCGCTGGTCGCGTCGGCCTGGAAGTACCCGGCGTCTACCCAGCCTTGATACAGATCGGCCTCTACCGCGCTGGGGTCCCAGCTCTTGGGTAGGGCGTCGGCGGGGGTCTGGGGGTTCTCTGGAGCTGCACTGGTCACCACTTGATCCTAATGACTCCCCCGTCGTGAACGAATTCGCCCGTCGGCCGCCGCAGCGCACACGAACGACTGCCCCGCAGTCCGGGGTCAGCCGAACAAACGATATTCACCGATCCGCTCCGCTGACAGGGTCGCTCTGAAGGACGACCGACCAACGACCTGTGGAGCAAATATGTTGAACAACTGGAGTTCTCGCCGTCCCGGCGTTCGAACCTTGGCGGCGGCCGCGACGATCGGAGCCGCGGTTGCCCTCGTGCTTCCGGCGACTGCGTCTGCTGCCCCCGGCATCGAAGAAAGTGTGCAAGGAAGCATCGACAGTGGCAGCGCCACGATCAACGGAAGCGTCGGCGATATCGGGAACGACATCGCAAACGGCATCGCCAGCGGCAGCGTGGGTGACATCGTCGGCGGGATCGCCACTGGGAACCTCAACGACGTCCTCGGCGGCCTGAACGCCGGCTCGACGAGCGCGACGGACATCGTCAACGGCCTGGCCAGTGGCAACGTCAGGGACATTCTCAGTGGCCTGGCCAGCGGCAGCGGCGGCGGCGGATCGTTTGCGCCCACGCAGCGCTGCGACGCCTCGACCGTCTCGGGCGGCGCAGGAATCACCAGCACCAAGCACGAACTCGGCCGCGGTGGCCCGACCTCGTTCGTGCTCGGCTACGAGACCGAAAACGTCCCGGACCTGATCGAGGTGTACTACGAAGGTCGGTTGATCCACAGCACCGGATACATCGGCGACAACATCAACGAGGGAACTGGTTCAGCTGTCGTCAACGTGCCCGCCGGTGGGGCGTCGTCCGTTCTGGTTCGCGTCACGGGCCCTGACCACACCGAGTGGTCGTACACCGTTCGTTGCCCCGGCGCCTGATTCCGGTCCGGATCCACGCGAAGACGCTCGTGCCTCGTTCGGTGTTTCATCCGAACGAGGCACGCGCGGGTTCAGCCCAGAATCTCCGGTAGCGCGACATCTTCGCCGAGAACGTGCTCGGAGAGGAACGCGGTGACCACCTCGTACCAGATCTTGGTGTGCTGCGGCTTGAGCACCCAATGATTCTCGTCGGGGAAGTAGAGGAAGCGATGGTCCGTTTTCCCGTCGTCGTCGGCGGGCAGACCTGACTCGGCAAGCAGTTCGTACCAGAGTCGCAAGCCCTCACCGATCGGAACCCGGTAGTCCTTGTCGCCATGGATGACCAGCATCGGAGTCGTGATGTCCGCGACGTACAGATGCGGCGAATTCTCGACGGCCATCTCAGGCGACATCTCGCGCTGCCAGTACCAGGCAGCGTCCGTCGTCGGGCCGAATTGATCGAGTGCCCACAGACTCGCGTGGGTGACGATGGCGTCGAAACGGTTGGTATGTCCGGCAATCCAGTTGGCCATGTAACCACCGAACGAACCACCCATCGCGCCTGTTCGCTTGGGGTCGATCTCGGGCTGGGCGACAGCAGCATCGGTGATCGCCATCAGATCGGTGAAGGGCGCCTTGCCCCACTGACCCCACCCCCGCTGGACGAAGTCCTGGCCGTATCCGGTCGAGAGCGCGGGATCTGGTAGCAGTACTGCATAGCCCTTGGCGACGAGCAGCCACGGATTCCACCGCCAGGACCAGGTGTTCCACGAACCGAGTGGGCCGCCGTGGACCCAGAGAAGCAATGGCACCGGTGCATGCGGCGCGGCGCCCGTCGGCAGCGCCAACCAGCTACGCACCGTCGAACCGTCCTCGGCACGCGCGGTGATCTCGGTCAGTGTTCCCGGCAGCTCCGGCAAAGTGTCGGGCCCACGAAGTGCGGTGATCTCACCTGATCGCAGATCGACCCGCACCACGTGCGGGGGCGCTTCGTACGAGGCTCGCAACGCGTAGATCGACTCACCGTCCGGCGCCACTCGAACGTCGGTGTACGCCGCGTCGTCGGCTGTCAGGCGCACTGGTTGGCCCCACAGGTCGATGGTGAAGATCGGACCGCGGCCGCCGTCGTCAGCGGTGACGACCAGCCCGGATCCGTCGGGTAGCCAGGCAAGTGAGGTAGGCCAGCGATCCCAGCCGTCGGCGACGCCGGTCACGGCACCGGATCCGAAGTCGTAGAGCTGCAGAGTCATTCGTGGTGCGGACTCCGGTGTGGTGAGTGTCTCCCGGATGAACGCGAGCTTGGTTCCGTCCGGCGAGAGCACCGGGTTGTAGACGTCCGCGTCGGCCTCGTCGACAAGCGTGACTCGGTCACCGGTCACCGTGTCGATCCGAACCAACGTCGATCGGCGGGCGGCACTCGCATCGCCGACAGTCCACGTGGTCACGACGAAGAGACCGTCGTCGGAAATCGTGGTCGACGTCTCCCGCAGCGCTGCGCCCGCCGTCGGTGTGATGTCCCGCAACTCGACGGATTCCTTCGAATCCGTCTCGGCCACAACCAGATGCGGATGATCGGGGCCCAGGTCGTGGTCCCAGTGGCGCACCGGATAACCGGTGTGCAGCATCGCCGTGACTTTCTTGTCCTTGCGCGCCGATCGCACCTGATCGTCCTGGTCGAGGCTGATCGCCGAAGCCATGACCGACGTCTGGGCCACGAACGTCGGCGCCGCCTTCGCCGCTGATACCGACGAGACACCACCGGGACGCGAGATCAGCAGCTGAGCTTCTCCGCCCGCCGCTGGTAGGCGCCAGAGTGCTGGTTGCGGATCACTCTCGCCCGGCACGGCTCGCGTGGCAGTGAAGAGCACGTCGCCGTCGAACGCGAAGGCAGCACCGGACTCGCTGGTCGAACCCCAGGTCAACCGACGCGCAGGACGCCGGCCTTCCGGGTCGATCTCCCACAAAGAGGACACGTATTCGGCGCTCTTGTCGTCGAGAACGGCGCGCGCGCAGATCAGCAGCGAGCCGTCAGGTGACAACACCAGGCCGGACAACCTGGCCAGAGCGATGTAGTCGTCGAGTTCGTCGAACGGTGTGCCTGCGTGGAGCTCGGGAATCTGGGTCACCACTAGTTCGTATCACGCGCCCCGCGGTTGACGCATCATTGCGTAGATCGTCGGCCCGCCGCCTGGCATGACGATGTCACGGGTCACTTCGAAACCGAAGCGGTTGTAGTACGGGATGTTCGATTCCTTGCTGCTCTCGAGGTAAGCGTCGACATGTTGACGGTCACAACGCTCCAACCGAGAGTTCAGCAGCGCTTTGCCGTATCCCCCACCGCGCGCCGCGCTGCCGGTCCCGACGGTCGCGAGATACCAGTGCGGCGAATTCGGGTGTGCTCCTTCGAGAACGGAGCTGACCTCGGCCGCGTGTCGAAGCCCCCTGCCGAAGACACGCACCATTGCGGGCAGGCTCACGAGCCCGGAAATCCACGACTGCTTCCACCGCCCCGGCGGATCCCACAGAGTTGCCCCGCCGATCAGGCCGTTGTCGTCGGTGGCCACCTCGACGCCGCCCCCGGCGAGGTGGTGGTAACGAGCTTCTGCGGCAAACAGTTTCGTCAGGCGATCAGCCCTGGTGGCCTCGTCCGGCAACATCCACGCCATCAAGGGATCATCTTCGAACGCCTCGGCCAACACTGCCGACAGTGCCGGAATATCGGATCGGACAGCCGACCGTACGTGTACACCCATGAGGCGAGAGTACCGCCGACTGTCCGAATCACTGGACTTTGAACAGCGCTGTCCTTGAACCGATCAGACGAGCAAGCCCGCAATCCGCGGCGGAATCTGTTCGAGCGCGTACGGCAAGCTCAGTACGGTGCTCCACGTCATGGCTTCGGCAGCAGCGTCTTCCAGAATGATCGCGCGGCCGTCCTTCACGACGTCGAGTTCCTGGTAGATCGGGGTCTTGTCCAGCTCCGCGCGAAGCTTGTCGCCGTAGCCGCCACCGGCGTACCAGACGAGTACGTCGACGTCCGCGAGCGAGAGTTGCTCGGTGCTGATCTCGGCGAAGTTACCCGTGATCTGATCGGTGACAGGCGGATTCACGAATCCGAGTTCGGTGAAGAACCGCACCTTCGGGTCTTCCGGTCCGTAGACCCCGAACTGCCCCGGCCCCTTCAACGCGCCGACCAGAACGGTCTTGCCGGCAAACGCCGGATTGGCCGTCTTCACGTCGGCGAACTTCTGGTCGACGCCGGCGATCAGCTCGGTGGCCTTACCCTGCTGCCCCAACGCTTCGCCGATGATGGTCGTCTGGTTCTGCCAGGGGATTCCGTAATCCGCGAACTCCTTGGGCTGCGCCACCGTCGGCGCAATGGCACTGAGTTTGTCGTATTGCGCCTGAGTGAGCCCGGAGTAGGTGCCGACAATGAGGTCGGGTGTCGTGGCAGCGACCTTCTCCATCTGAATGGTGGTGCCCGCAGTTCCGATGATCTCGGGAGTCGCCCCGTTCAGCAGCGGCTGCGCCCAGGGCCACACTCCGTAGGGGTAATCGCCGTACCAGTCGAAGGTTCCGACCAAGGTCCCACCGAGCGCCAGGATCGCATCTTGATCGTTGTATCCGACACTGACGATCCGCTGCGGATCCTTGGGCAACTCCGTAGCCCCGAACTTGTGGGTGATCGATTCCGCAGAGTCACCGCTGGGAGGTGTGTCCTCGTCGTTCGAACTGGAGCAGGCTGCGGCGAATGCCAGCAACGCTCCCGACGTGCCGATCAGAAATCCGCGCCGGGTCAGCCGACCTGCGTCCGTTCGATCCATGTTCCTACCCCTTAAAGTCTGCTGGTTCGGTAGGTAAGGCTAGCCGATGAAAGCTTCATTCCGGCTAGTTCGACCGGCCCATTCGATGGCAGTACCGCGCCGTTCGGGCCACTATGGAGACATGACGCGCCAGGGCCCCTCGAAGGACATCGACGAATCGGATCTCGAAGTCACGCACCCCAAGGACTACGCCGCCGGAGTTCCGGCCGTTCTGGTGTCGCTGCAACGAGGAATCGAGCAGATGGGAGCCTTGCGGACCGCCCGAACGCTCACCAGACTCAACCAGCGACACGGCTTCGACTGCCCGGGGTGTGCGTGGCCGGAGACTCCCGGACATCGCAAGCCCGCCGAATTCTGCGAGAACGGAGCGAAGGCTGTTGCCGAGGAAGCAACGCTTCGCACCGTCACACCCGAATTCTTCGCGGAGCACTCGATCGCCGATCTCGAAGGCAAGACCGACTACTGGCTCGGACAGCAGGGGCGACTGACGCACCCGATGGTCCTGACGCCGGGAGCAACCCATTACCGGCCGATCGACTGGGACGGCGCGTACGCACTGATCGCCGAACATCTGAACGGCCTCGCATCGCCGGACGAAGCGGTGTTCTACACCTCCGGTCGCACGTCCAACGAAGCCGCGTTTCTCTACCAGTTGATGATTCGCAGCTACGGCACCAACAACATGCCCGACTGTTCCAACATGTGTCACGAGTCGTCCGGAAGCGCACTGACCGAATCCATCGGCATCGGCAAAGGCTCGGTGACAGTTCCCGACCTCGAGAACGCCGATCTCATCCTCATCGCCGGACAGAACCCCGGCACCAACCACCCTCGAATGCTCTCGACGCTGGAGAAGGCAAAGAGCAACGGCGCCAAGATCATTGCCATCAATCCTCTGCCCGAGGCGGGATTGCGCAGGTTCAAGGATCCACAGAAGGTGTCCGGCGTGATCGGGCACGGAGTCGACATCGCGGACGAGTTCCTGCAGATCCGGCTGGGCGGCGACATGGCGCTGTTCCAAGGCCTGGGGAAGCTGCTGCTCGAGCAGGAAGATCGCGCTCCCGGGACGGTCGTCGACCGTGCCTTCGTCGACCGGTACTGCGCCGGTTGGGACGAATACGAGAAGCACATCCGCGCGGTCGATCTCGACACGGTACTCGAGGCAACGGGTCTGTCGATGGCACAGCTCGAGGAAACGGCGGCCGCACTTGCCCGATCCGAGCGAACCGTCACCTGCTGGGCCATGGGGATCACTCAGCACACACACGGAGTCGCCACCATCGAAGAAGCAGTCAACCTGCTGCTCATGCGTGGAATGATGGGCAAACCCGGTGCCGGCGTTTGTCCGGTGCGAGGACACTCCAATGTCCAGGGTGACCGCACGATGGGCATCTGGGAAAAGATGCCGGAAGAGTTCCTGGCCGCGCTCGATACCGAGTTCTCGATCTCGAGTCCCCGCAAGCACGGATGGGACACCGTCGACGCGATCCGCGCCATGAACGCAGGCAAGGCAAGCTTCTTCATGGCGATGGGCGGCAACTTCATCCAGGCAAGCCCGGACACCGCAGCGACTGAAACAGCGTTGCGTCAATGCGAACTCACCGTGCAGGTGTCCACCAAGCTGAACCGCAGTCACGTGGTCCACGGGCAGACCGCGATCATCCTCCCCACCCTCGGACGCACCGACCTCGACGTCCAAGCCGGCGGAAAGCAGCTTGTCTCCGTGGAGGATTCGATGTCCATGGTGCACCTGTCGCGCGGACGCCTCACACCGGTCAGCCCCTACCTGCGTAGCGAAGTCGCCATCATCTGCCAACTCGCCCGCGAACTACTCGGCAACGATCACTCCGTCCGCTGGTCGGCCTTCGAGGGCAACTACGATCTGATCCGCGATTCCATCTCACGGGTAGTGCCAGGCTGCGAAAACTACAACTCCCGCGTTCGAGAGCCAGACGGATTCCAACTCCCCCACCCGCCGCGTGACTCGCGTGAGTTCCGCACGCACACCGGCAAAGCCAACTTCGGCGTGAACGACCTGCACTGGATACCCACTCCGAGTGGGCGCCTGATTCTGCAGACGATGCGCAGCCACGACCAGTACAACACCACGATCTACGGCCTCGACGACAGATACCGCGGCATCAAGGGCGGACGCAAAGTCATCCTCGTCAACGCCGAAGACATCACCGCGCTCGGATTCCGTGACGGCGATCTCGTCGACATCGTGTCCGAGTGGACAACACCCGACGGCACACTCGAAGAGCGTCGGGTCACGGAATTCCGCATCGTCTCCTACGACACCCCGCGCGGCAATGCTGCGGCGTACTACCCCGAGACAAATCCGCTCGTTCCCCTCGAACACGTTGCAGCCAAGTCGAACACGCCGGTGTCGAAGGCCGTCACCGTTCGACTCGAAGCATCGGGCGCCTGAGATGGGACGAGTCACCGCACGAACACCGGTCGTTCGAATCTCGGGTGATCGGGTCGTCACGCGCCCCGACACGCTGGCCGTCGAGGAACCACTCGAAATGAGAGTGGGCGGTCAGGTGCTGGCAGTGACGATGCGGACCCCCGGCAACGACGTCGATCTCGTGCACGGATTCCTTCTCAGCGAAGGTGTCATCGCCACCCGCGACGACGTGAGCGTCGTCCGCTACTGCGACGGCGTCGACGAATCCGGTGCGAACACGTACAACGTCCTCGACATCGCTCTCGCTCCCGGAGTGCCGTTGCCCGACCACACCACCGATCGGAACACCGTCGTCAGTTCCGCGTGCGGCGTGTGCGGCAAGACCTCGCTCGACGCCGTCCGAACCACGACGCGACATCCGCTGGTCGGTGACACGACTTCCGTCACCTCGACCATCCTGTCGGCCATGCCGGTCACACTGCGGGAGAGCCAACGGATCTTCGAGCGCACCGGTGGCCTGCACGCGGCCGGATTGTTCACCGACACCGGCGAACTCCTGGCACTGCGCGAGGATGTCGGCCGTCACAACGCCGTCGACAAGGTGATCGGTTGGGCCATCACCGACGGCCGAGTGCCCCTCTACGACACGATCTTGATCGTCAGCGGTCGGGCGTCGTTCGAACTCGTCCAGAAGGCGGTCATGGCCGGCATTCCGATCCTCGGTGCTGTCTCCGCGCCGTCGTCGCTGGCCGTGGAACTAGCGCAGGAGTCCGGGCTGACTCTCGCCGGTTTCATCCGCGGCGATTCGATGAACGTCTACTCGCACCCGCACCGAGTCGAGGTCACGTCGAACTCGCACGCAACTGAGCCGACAGTCGCACAGCGGAGTTGACTTCCCCGTAGCCCTCGTATCCACCCACCCGCTGCACGACCTCGAAGAACAGGTCTCCCCCGACGGTCGGGGTGAACAGGTGGAAGAACTCGCCGTGAGCGTCCGCGTCGTAAAGAATTCCGGTGCTGCGCATCCGGTCGAGCAGTTCCGGATTCAGTCCGAAACGCGCGTCCAGATCGTCGTAGTAGTTCGGGGAAATGGGTAGCGGAGCAAATCCCCAGTCCTGCATGGACGCAGCGGCACCGAAGATGTTCTCACACGCGAAGGCGACGTGGCTGACGCCGCCGCGACGGACCGTCGGCAGCCCACTTCGACTTCCCTCCACCATGTTCAGCGAGATGCGCAGGGTATGTCCGTCACCGTCCTGAACGAGCGTGAGCGCCTGGCTTCGCATGAGGCCGACAGAATCGGTGACGTCCTGCCCCTCGTGTGGTTGCATCTCGAACACGGACCGCAGGAGCAGCATGATGCCGTCCCAACTCTCGGCCGGAACCGCCAGTGCCACGTGGTCGATCCCGGTGAACACTGCGCCCTGTTCACGATTGCGCTCGGCGGGCAGCGGGTAGATCTCGAATGCCGATTCCCACGCTGCAGCGCTGCCGGGGCCACGAAGGTCGATCGATGTCGCATCGGTGACCTTCAGGCGTACGACGTCCGGTACCTCGGAGTTCTCGTCGCTCGACCCCGGCAACTGCACGCGCGTCGCCGGCACTTCGAGAGCCAGAGCGCGCTCTCCCCACACCTCGGGTTCGGTTGCCCGGATGCCGATCTGAGTGAGAACCGGTAGATCCGCAGGCAGCCCGGGCGCCGTCCACACCGTGCCCGCAGTCGCATCCACGGCAACGGTGAGCGGTCCGTGCCGCCACAACTGCAAATCGTGATCGTGGTGCCGTCCGACAAGATGAAAACCGACGCGGGAGAGCATCGAGTGCACCTGGTCCTGTTTCGCCGGACCCGCCGCGATTCGCAGAGACACGATTCCTTCGAGCGGGGTGCGCTCCGGGGCGGTGAACAGCGTGGGTCCACCGGCGGCAGGGTTCGCGGCGGCGACCTGTTCTTCCAGATGCAGGAGCGACCGATGAGCGTCGATTGCCGTCCGCTGGGTGTCGGCGCGGCGGAATACGTCGTTGAAGATCTCGAGCGACCACGGTCCGTCGTAACCGGTGGCGTAGACATGCTGAGCGAACGCATTGAGATCGAAGCTGCCCTGCCCCGGGAAGTTTCGGTGATGCCGGCTCCACTGGAGGATGTCCATCGCCAAGAACGGAGCGTCCGCCAACTGGAGGAAGAAGATCTTCTCGCCGGGAATCTCGCGAATTCCGGCGGGATCGTCACCGCGCGAGAGGATGTGAAAGCTGTCCAGACAGGTACCGAGCGAAGGATGGTCGACGCCCTCGACGATCTGCCACGCATGGCCGTACGTGTTGACGTGGGCACCCCACGCGAGCGCCTCATAGGCAACCTTCTTGCCGTGCTCGGACGCCAGTTCGGCGAGAGCTCCGAATTGCTCTGTCAACTGACCGTCATCGTGACTCGCGGTCGGCAGGGGCGAGGAGCACACCAGGAGCGTCTCGCACCCCAGTTGATCCATGAGCTCGAATTTGCGTTGCACTCGAACAAGATTCCGAGCAAATTGGGCCTCGTCCACCGTGTCGAAGTCACGGAACGGCTGATACAGATCGAGGGTCAAGCCCAGATCCGCAGCCCTCGTTCGTAATTCCTTCGGGGACCACGGCGAAGCAACAAAATCCGGCTCGAACACCTCGAAGCCGTCGAAGCCGGCAGCAGCGATGGCGTCGAGCTTCTCCTCGAGAGTGCCACTGAGCGATACCGTCGCGATCGACGTCCGGACCGGGGCACTCACAGCGCTGCCGCAGTCTGTTCGCCGTGTACAAGTTCCGTCATGTGCGTGAGCATCCGCTTACTGTCGGGCTCGATGCCCGTGAAGATCCGGAACGCGTCGACGGCCTGGAAGACAGTCATTCCGCCTCCGCTGAGCGTCGGGGCTCCGATCAACCTTGCCTGACGCAACAGTTCGGTTTCGAGTGGACGGTAGACGATTTCGGCCACCCACAGATCAGGGCGAAGCAGATCCGGCGAGAATGCCATTCCGGGATGAGCCGCCATTCCCATCGGCGTCGCGTGGATCAATCCGTTTGCCTTGCCGAGCACTTCGGCGAGGTCGCTCGTGTGCCGCGCCTCGACAACCTGCGCCGGAAACTGCTGCGCGAAGGTTTGTGCAAGTTCCTGCGCGCGAGGCAGGCTCGAATCGACCAACGTCAGCGTCCCGACGCCACGGTTGAGCGCGGCATAGGCAACCGCCGCACCAGCTCCGCCGGCACCGAGCTGCACGACACGATCGAGCTGTGCTCCGGGAAGTCCGTCGTCGAAATTTCGGCCGAAGCCCGACCAATCGGTGTTGTGTCCGATCGCCTTGCCGGAGTCGAAGAGGACCGTGTTCACCGCTCCGAGCCGGCTCGCATCCGGCGAGAGCTCGTCGAGGTGCTCGATCACCAACTGCTTGCACGGGTGAGTGATGTTGAGGCCGCGGAACCCGAAACGTCGTGCATAGGTGAGAAGTTCACCGATGTCCGACGGCGCCATCCCCATCGCATCGAGATCGAGGATGCGGTAAACGTACGGCAGGCCCTGTCTGCGCCCTTCCTCCTCGTGCATGATCGGAGTCAAGGAGGCTCCGATGCCGGTGCCGATCAGACCGCAGAGGATCGAATCACTCATCAGTTCTTCCCTTCTCGGACGCAGACGAATTCGACTGCGGCGCTGTAACCGTCGATTCCCAATCCGCAGATGACAGCGTCGGCGATCCCGGACACGTAGGAGTGGTGACGGAATTCTTCGCGGCCATGGATGTTGCTGATGTGCACCTCCACGACAGGGGCATCGAGTGTGACCAGAGCGTCACGCAACGCAATGGAGGTGTGCGAGTACCCACCGGGATTGATGACGATGCCCGCAACGTTTCCCCTGGCCTCGTGGATCCAATCGATCAGTTGGCCCTCGTGGTTCGACTGCTTTGCCTCGACCATCGCCCCGAACTTCTCGGCCGCCGCTACACAGCGGGAAACCACGTCGTCCAGCGTGTCTCTCCCGTAGAACTCCGGTTGGCGCTGGCCCAACAAATTCAAGTTGGGCCCGTTGAGGACCAGAACCGGTAGAGATGAAGTCATCAGGGGCACCTCGGGGTTGACGCTCGAAACTAATGTACGAACTAGTGAGTTAGTTCACGGGACGTTACTCCCCCGACGCGGACTCGACAAGCAAAGTCGACAAACTGCTGACAGATAGAGTGAGCACATGGTTTCCGAGCAGTCAGTGAACTCCGTGGTGTCGAAGCCGGAGAAACGACGCCGAAACAGCGATCTGACCAGGGTGAACATCATCGCCGTCGCCACCGAGGAGTTTGCCGACAAAGGCTTTGCCGGCGCCCGAGTGGACGAGATCGCAACCAAGACTCACACCACCAAGCGCATGATCTACTACTACTTCACCGACAAGGAAGGGCTGTACAAGTCCGTCCTCGAGCATGCGTACAGCGTCATTCGCGCACAGGAACGCGAACTCGACCTCGAGGGGTTGAACCCCACCGCAGCGGTCCGCGCCTTGGCCGAACTCACCTTCGACCACCACGAACAACACCCGAACTTCATTCGGCTGGTAGCCAACGAGAACATGCTCCGCGGTGAGCACATCGAGAAATCCGAGCTACTCAGCGGTCTCGGCGCCCCCGCCGCCGACCTGGTCTCGCAGATCCTCCACGACGGACAGCAGTCGGGAGCATTCCGCTCCGACGTAGATGCTCTCGATATTCACATGTTGATCAGCAGTTACTGCGTCTTTCGTATCGCCAATCGTTACACCTTCAAAGCGCTCTTCGACCGCGACCTGACCGACTCGACGCATCGTGAGCATCTTCGAACCATGCTCGGGGACATGGTTGTTGCCTTCCTGACCTCGAAGGCGCCGTCCTGACCCACCCCGAAGTCCGAAAAATCCCCCTACGGTGGTGAGTGGAACTCACAGCTGCCACCGGGAGGAATGACGTGACCGAGAATTACGTAGACGGGCTTTCACTCGAGGAGAAGGCGTCGTTGACGTCGGGCTCGGATTTCTGGCACAGCCAGTCCGTTCCCGGAATCGAATCGATACTCCTGACCGACGGTCCGCACGGAGTCCGGAAACAACCCGAGGGCGGCGACGCACTCGGACTCGGCCACAGCATTCCAGCGACATGTTTCCCACCGGCGGTCGGGTTGGGCTCGTCGTGGAACCTCGACCTCATCCGCCAGGTCGGTGAGGCTCTGGGCGACGAGGCCAAAGCCGAACAGGTCTCGGTCCTCCTCGGCCCAGGCATCAACATCAAACGATCACCCTTGTGTGGCAGGAATTTCGAATACGTCTCCGAGGACCCATTCCTCTCCGGCCGCGTCGCGGCAGCGCTGATCACCGGCATCCAGTCTCGCGGCGTCGGAACCTCGCTCAAGCACTTCGCTGCCAACAACCAAGAACACGACCGGATGAGAGTCAGTGCCGACGTCGACGAACGGACACTGCGCGAGATCTATCTGGCCGGCTTCGAATACGCCGTCAAGACCGCGGCCCCGACGACGGTCATGTGCTCGTACAACAAGATCAACGGTGTGTACTCGAGCCAGAACCATTGGCTGCTCACCGAGGTACTCCGCGAACAGTGGGGCTTCGACGGCCTCGTCGTTTCGGACTGGGGAGCGGTCAACGACCGCGTGGCGGCACTCGCCGCGGGCCTCGACCTGGAAATGCCGCCGACCGGAACCGATACCCAGATCGTCGACGCCGTGCGCGGCGGCGACCTGGACGAATCAGTGCTCACCACTGCCGCCGAGCGCCTGGCGACGCTGGTGGCACGCACCGCCGCCGCGCGCACCGAAGGCCACACGTACGACGTCGAGCGTCACCACGAACTGGCACGGACCGCTGCAGCGGAGTCCGCTGTCTTGCTGGCCAACGACGGAGAACTACTGCCGCTGACCCCTGGCGGGCAAACCGTCGCGGTGATCGGCGAATTCGCGTGCAGCCCGCGGTACCAGGGAGCCGGCAGTTCACAGGTGGTCCCGACCAAGCTCGACAATGCCTTGGACGCGATCCTCGACCTCGAAGGCGCCGACCGCGTCACTTTCGCACCGGGCTTCACCTTCGACGGCACTCCGGACGACGACATGGTCACCGAGGCTGTCGACGCCGCACGCCGCGCCGACGTCGCGGTGCTGTTCCTCGGACTACCGTCCGCCACGGAATCCGAAGGATTCGACCGAACCGACATCGAACTGCCGGCTGACCAGATCGCCCTGCTGGAAGCGGTCCACGGCGCGAACCCGAACACGGTCGTCGTGCTCGCCAACGGCGGTGTGGTTGCGATCGAGCCTTGGAAGGATCATGCCGCCGCAATCCTCGAGGGCTGGCTACTCGGCCAGGCGGGCGGCTCGGCGATTGCCGATCTTCTGTTCGGCATCACGAATCCGTCCGGCCGCCTGACGGAGACCATTCCGCTTCGCCTCCAAGACAATCCGTCGTATCTGCATTTCCCGGGATCACAGCAGCACGTCCGCTACGGCGAAGGTCTGTACGTGGGATACCGCTACTACGACTCCGCGCTGCGCGAAGTGGCGTACCCGTTCGGGTTCGGGCTGAGCTACACCACCTTCGACATCACCGATACCTCCGTCGAGGCCGGTGAAAACTCCGCCGAAGTGACCGTCACCGTGCGCAACAGCGGCGACCGATCGGGCAGCAGCGTCGTTCAGGTCTACGTCCACGACGCCTCGGCAAGCATCGATCGACCCGCGCAGGAATTGAAAGGCTTTGCCAAGGTCCACCTCGACCCCGACGAATCCGCGACTGTGACCATCACGCTCGACAGCAGGGCATTTGCCTATTGGTCTGTCACGGAAAAGGACTGGGCGATCGAGGCCGGCGACTACGAGATCCGCGTCGGCTTCTCGTCTCGGGACATCGCAACCACCGACACGATCACCCTGGCCGGGAACGTCGGCGTCGGCACGCTCGACGCCATGTCGACCATCGGCGAATGGCTCGCCCATCCCGTCGGCAGCGCAGTTCTCGGCGCCGCCATGGCTGCCGCAGCGGGCGACGGTGCACAGGCGGTCAGCCCCGAGATGATGGCACTCGCAGGCTCGATGCCGCTCGGAAAACTCGCCACCTTCGGCCTCGGGATCACCGAGGAACAGGTGGAGCAGTTGGTGGCGGCCGCCGCGCAGCCAGGCTCCTGACTCCCTGAACTGCGGTTTCGACGAGCGGCGTGACCGCCAGTAGATTTTTATGAACTATTTGGTTAATAATCTTGTGTAGTTGCTGTGGCGTCGGTTACATTCCTTGTATCGCTCTCCGCACAGACGTTCTTTATACGAACACAATCGGCGGATGTAGAGCCTCCACGACGCTTCCACCCAGGAGATGAGCATGTCAGCTAGCACGGTTACACCGTCCGGGCCCGAGGCGGGATCCTTGGCAAGGCCGGATACGACCAAGGTCAAGCGCGCCGCAACATCGTCGTTTCTCGGCAGCATGCTCGAGTACTACGACTTCTACATCTACGCCTCCGCCGCTGCGCTCATCTTCCCCACGGTGTTCTTCCCGGACAGCGGACATGCGGCTCTGCTTTCGCTGGCCACCTTCGGTGTCGCGTACGTCGCGCGTCCCCTCGGCGCTGTAGTCCTCGGTCATTTCGGTGACCGCGTCGGCCGCAAGAAGATCATGCTGCTCACGCTCATCATGATGGGCGCAGCAACATTCCTCATCGGATGTATTCCCAGCGCAGATTCGATCGGAGTTCTTGCACCGATCCTTCTTGTCTTGATGAGAATCGCTCAGGGCATCTCCGCCGCTGGCGAACAGAGTGGCGCCAGCTCACTGACGCTCGAACATGCCCCCGAAGGCCGACGCGCGTTCTTCTGCAGTTGGACCCTCAACGGCACCCAGGCCGGCTTCATCCTCGCCAGCCTCGTATTCCTGCCCATCGCCGCGCTCCCCGACGACATCCTCTACACGTGGGGCTGGCGAATCCCGTTCTGGGGCAGCCTGATCGTTCTGGTCGCGGCATACATCATGCGTCTCAAGCTCGAAGAGCCCGAAGAGTTCACCGAGCAGCAGGAGTCGAAGGCCGTCGCCAAATTGCCTGTTGCCGATCTTCTTCGCACCCACAGCGCAAATCTGATTCGCGTGATCTGCTGCGCTTTCATCGCCGTCGTCTCGACCATCTTCTCCGTCTTCGGTCTCGCTTTCGCCACCACCGAAGAAGTGGGGATTCCGAAGTCGACCATGCTCTGGGTTGCCATCGCAGCCAACGCCGTAGCCCTGCTCAGTCAGCCCGCCTGGGCGATGCTCTCCGACCGGATCGGTCGCAGGCCGCTGTTCATCGGTGGCGCCCTCGGTAGCGCGGTGTTCATCTACGTGTACTTCGGCGCAATCGCCAGCGGCAACGTTCCCCTGATCTTCCTCGCCGCAATCGGATTGATGTCCGTCTTCTACGCTGCCCCGAATGCCATCTGGCCGTCGTTCTACTCCGAGATGTTCAACACCAAGGTCCGCTACTCGGGCATTGCGATCGGCACCCAGGTCGGCTTCGCCCTCGCAGGCTTTGCCCCCGCCATCGGCAACGCCCTCATGGGCGGCGACAAGACACACTGGATGCCCGTTGCCATTCTGACTTCGGTGGCCTGCGTCATCTGCGCGATCTCGGCGTTCACCGCCAAGGAGACTTTCCGCACCCCCCTCAAGGAGCTCGGCAACCCGATCTAGCCGACCACCCCACAGACACCCTGCACGAACGACTGTGTTGCGCGAACGACTGTGGCCCGGCATCTCGCGAGAGATACCGGGCCACAGTCGTTTTGAGTTTTCTACGCCGTCTTGTCGCGACGCTCGCCACGTTCCGGCTTACGCGGAACGATGGTCGGAAGTACGTTGTCGTTGACGGTCTCCGCGGTGACGACCACCTTTTCGACGTCGTCACGGCTGGGGATGTCGTACATCACCGGAAGAAGAACCTCTTCCATGATGGCGCGCAGGCCACGAGCGCCGGTTCCACGCAAGATCGCCTGATCGGCGATAGCGTCGAGCGCTTCTTCGGTGAACTCGAGTTCTACGCCGTCCATGTCGAACAGGCGACGATACTGCTTGACGAGAGCGTTCTTGGGCTCCGACAGGATCTGAACGAGCGATTCCTTGTCGAGGTTGGTCACCGACGCGATCATCGGCAGTCGGCCGATGAACTCCGGAATCAGACCGAACTTGATCAAATCCTCCGGCATGACCTCGGCGAAACGATCGACCGTATCCAGTTCGGCCTTCGACCGAACCTCGGCACCGAATCCGATACCGCGCTTGCCGACACGATCGGAGACGATCCGCTCGAGACCTGCGAAAGCGCCCGCGACGATGAACAGCACGTTCGTGGTGTCGATCTGAATGAATTCCTGGTGCGGATGCTTACGGCCACCCTGCGGCGGGACGCTTGCCTGCGTACCTTCGAGGATCTTCAGCAACGCCTGCTGAACACCTTCGCCGGACACGTCACGCGTGATCGACGGGTTCTCGCTCTTACGGGCGATCTTGTCGACCTCGTCGATGTAGATGATTCCGGTCTCGGCGCGCTTGACGTCGTAGTCGGCAGCCTGAATCAGCTTGAGCAGAATGTTCTCGACGTCCTCACCGACGTAACCGGCCTCGGTCAACGCCGTCGCGTCAGCGATGGCGAACGGGACGTTGAGCATCTTCGCGAGAGTCTGAGCGAGATACGTCTTGCCACAGCCGGTGGGGCCGAGCATCAAGATGTTGGATTTCGCGAGCTCAACCGTCTCACCCCGCGCGTCACGGCCCTTGTCGCCGGCCTGAATGCGCTTGTAGTGGTTGTAGACGGCCACGGCCAACGTCCGCTTGGCGGAGTCCTGACCGATGACGTAGTTCTCGAGGAATTCTCGGATCTCCGCAGGCTTGGGAAGCTCGTCGAGCTTGACCTCGCTCGATTCGGCCAATTCCTCTTCGATGATCTCGTTGCAGAGGTCGATGCACTCGTCGCAGATGTACACCCCGGGTCCTGCAATGAGCTTTTTGACCTGCTTCTGACTCTTACCGCAGAAAGAGCACTTGAGCAGATCCCCGCCGTCGCCGATGCGTGCCATCTCGTGAGGTCCCTACTTTCCATCATGTACGTGCACTCGCCGCCACTCGATCGGTCGAGACGCTCCGCAGTACTTCGGTAGTTGTCAGATCAGACAAACTGATCGAACAAATCTGGTCGAACAATCGCAGAACGCCGGTCGAGAACCAGCCCGTGAAGTGACGGTACCCGCAGATCCCGAACGGGGTCGACCTGTTCTCGGCGTTTCGTCTGCGGATAAAAAAGAAAAGAGTCGAGATTTCAGCCTGGCAAGCGCTCCACCAGGCACTTCTCGACGTGTCCGCCTCGTGTCGGGAATCGGGTAACAGATCCTCGACACGAGGCGGAAATCGACTACTTCTGTGCGCTGAGCTTCCGGTAAGCCAGCACGTCGTCGATGATGCCGTACTCCTTGGCCTGCTCGGCCGTGAGGATCTTGTCGCGATCGGTGTCGACGCGGATGGTCTCCGGATCCTTACCCGTGTGCAGCGACAGCGTGCTCTCCATGAGCCGACGCATACGCTCGATCTCCGCAGCCTGGATCTCCAGATCGGAAACCTGACCCTGGATGCCGCCCGTAGCCGGCTGGTGGATCAGAATGCGCGAGTTGGGGAGCGCGAAGCGCTTGCCCGGCGTACCGCCGGCCAGAAGCACGGCAGCTGCCGAAGCAGCCTGACCGAGGCAGACGGTGGAAATGTCGGCACGGACGTACTGCATCGTGTCGTAGATCGCCATCAGCGCGGTGAAAGAACCACCGGGCGAGTTGATGTACATCGTGATGTCGCGGTCCGGATCCTGCGATTCGAGAACCAGCAACTGCGCCATGAGGTCGTTGGCGGACACGTCGTCGACCTGCGAGCCGAGGAAGATGATGCGCTCCTCGAACAGCTTGTTGTACGGGTCGGACGTCTTGACGCCGTAGCTGGTCTGCTCCGTGAACTGGGGCAGGATGTAACGCGATTGGGGGCCCGACGGCGCCTGGCCGCCCAGCGAGTTAGCTCCGAAAAGATTGGTCATCAGTTCTCCAAAGTATGAATTGGGCAGCGAAAGGATGGGCGAACCGGCTCAGTTGCCGGTGCCGCCGGCCTGATTCGCACGGGAGACGACGTGGTCGACGAAGCCGTACTCGAGAGCTTCCTTCGCCGTGAACCAACGGTCACGATCGGAGTCCGCGGTGATCTGCTCGACCGTCTGGCCGGTGTGCTGAGCAATCAGCTCGGCCATTTCGCGCTTGGTGTGCTTGAACTGCTCGGCCATGATCGCGATGTCACTGGCGGAACCACCGATGCCGGCGGACGGCTGGTGCATCATGATGCGGGCGTGAGGCAGTGCGTAGCGCTTGCCCTTGGTGCCTGCCGAGAGCAGGAACTGACCCATCGACGCCGCAAGGCCCATGCCGAAGGTGGCGATGTCGCACTCGGCGAACTGCATCGTGTCGAAGATCGCCATACCTGCGGTCACGGATCCACCGGGCGAGTTGATGTAGAGCGAGATGTCTCGCGTCGGGTCCTCGGCCGAGAGCAGCAGGATCTGTGCGCACAGCTTGTTGGCGATGTCGTCGTCGACCTGGGTACCGAGGAAAATGATGCGCTCTCGCAGCAAGCGCTCGTACACCGAGTCGCTGAGGTTCAACCCAGCGGTCGCTGAAGTCATGGCGGGACTCTGCAAAGTCTCCAGGTGATTGGAAGTCACGGTACCTGCCTTCTATGTGGATCTACTTGTGCGGTGGATCGTCTATGCGAAACACTTCTACTGACACAGACAGTAACGAAGTAGGGCGGCACCGGAGTCCCGGTGCCGCCCTACTTCGCTCAAAGCGGAAAACTCAGTGCAGTCGATCGTGGTGAAAACACCCGTCCGCCTGCGTTTTTACTTGTCTTCGCTCTCGGCGGAATCAGACTCGTCCGCTTCGGTTTCGGCCTCACTGCTGCCGAACAGCTCTGCGGTGTCGACAACTGCGCCGGAGGTGTCCTTGACACCGGCCGACTCGACGACGGACGCGAGAGCCTTGCCACGACGGACGTCTGCGAAGACGGCGCCGAGCTGGTTGGCCTGCTGGATCTGCTGGATGAACTGCTCAGGAGCCATGCCGTAACGCTGCGCCTGGAACAGGATGCGCTCGGTGAGCTCGTCCTGACCGACGGTGACGTTGCCCGCATCGGCAATCGAGTCGAGCAAGAGCTGCGTCTTGACGGAGCGCTCAGCGGCTTCCTGTGCATCCTTGTCGAACTCTTCGCGGCTGCTGCCCTGTTCTTCGAGGAGCTTGTTCAGTGCCTCTTCGTCGTGATCGAGACCGTGAACGGCGTCGTGCAGTGCAGCGTCGACCTCAGCCTTGACGACAGCCTCCGGCAACGGAACCTCGACGGTCTCGAGCAGCTGCTCGAGAACCTTGTCGCGGATCTGACCGGCCTGCTCGACCTTGCGGACGCGTGCGACGCGCTCACGGAGGTCAGCCTTCAGTTCTTCCAGGGTGTCGAACTCGCTGGCGAGCTGAGCGAACTCGTCGTCCTCAGCCGGAAGCTCACGCTCCTTGACCGTCTGCACGGTCACGGTGACAACAGCTTCCTTGCCTGCGTACTCGCCGGCGACCAGCGTCGACGTGAAGTCCTTGGACTCCCCCGCCTTGAGGCCGATGATGGCTTCGTCGAGGCCCTCGATGAGCTGGCCCGAACCGACCTCGTGCGACAGTCCGCTCGCGGTTGCCTCGGCAACGTTCTCGCCGTCGACGGTGGCCGACAGATCGATGGAGACGAAGTCGCCGTCCTCGACTGCGCGGTCGACGCCGGTGAGGGTACCGAAACGCTGACGCAGCGAAAGCAGCTGCTCTTCGATAGCTTCGTCGGTGATCTCGATCGGATCGACCTCGACGTTGATGGAGCTGAAGTCAGGGAGCTCGATCTCGGGGCGCACGTCGACCTCGGCGGTGAACTCGAGGAGCTCGCCGTCTTCGATCTTGGTGACCTCGATCTCGGGCTGGCCGATGGCCTTCACGCCGGCGCTGGTGACAGCCTCGGAGTAACGCGACGGCAGAGCGTCGTTGACGACCTGCTCGAGCACAGCGCCACGACCGACACGCGCTTCGAGGAGGCGGGCCGGAGCCTTGCCGGGACGGAAGCCGGGGAGACGAATCTGCTGCGCGAGGGCCTTGTAGGCCTTGTCGAAATCAGACTTGAGTTCCGCGAAGGGCACCTCAACGTTGATACGGACTCGCGTCGGGCTGAGCTGCTCGACGGTGCTCTTCACGAAACTTCGCTCCTTCGTCTGGTCTTGCTCACAACTTGTGTTGAATCGGTACTGCTGTCTGGCGCGGCACTTCACTCCCGGACTTACTGGAGGTGAAGTGCCATGTACGTACTTGTCGGGATGACAGGATTTGAACCTGCGACCCTCCGCTCCCAAAGCGGATGCGCTACCAAGCTGCGCTACATCCCGTTTCCGATCACATGAAACACACGATACGGCCATCCGAGGCCACTAAGACAGCGGGCCACAAAGGCAGCCACCATCGGTGACCGCGCACAACCCTATCGCGCTCACTACTCTCTCACGAACCCGACCGCCATTTGTACACGGCCCGGCTGTCGACCCCGTCAGTATGTCATCCGACGGCAGCCGCATACAGCAGCCACATACAGCCTTGCCTCAACTGCCATTCAGAGCCGGAATCAGAAGTCGCGCCTGCGGCCGAGACACCCCGACTCGCCGAGCAATTCGCCAATTCCCCAGGTGAACGACGGTCTCGAACTTCTCCGACCCCCCGATTATGAAATCCGGTGGGGCATTGGGTACAGTTTCGTATCGCAGACGACGAACACGGCGATCCCGAGTTGTCGTATGCACGGGGATGTAGCTCAATGGTAGAGCCTCAGTCTTCCAAACTGATCACGCGGGTTCGATTCCCGTCATCCCCTCCATCAGGAGGGAAACTCCCCAAAAGATCCGCATCGGCCCAGCCGGTGCGGATTTTTTGTATTCCGACTTTGTCCACTCAGACCACTCCCCTGCGGTCCGTATCCTGGAGTTGTCCGGATCGATTCTGCTCGGGAGGCCACGTGACCACGATTCTTCTCATACTCGTCGTTCTGGCCGTAGTCGTATTCCTGGTCATGAAAAGCCAGCAACGCGGTTCCGGCCACAGCGCAACACAACTCGACGATGCGAAAGCCGATGCCCGGCAGTCGATCGAACGCCTCGGCGGTCAGGTCTACAACCTGACCGGCAGTGACGACGCGTCGCGCCAAGCCCTCGCCGACGCGGCCGAACGGTACAACGCCGCAGGCTCGCAGATCGATCAGGCCGCAACGCCGGTCCAAGCACGTCTCGCGAAACAGACTGCACTGGAAGGGCTTTACTACATCCGCGCGGCACGGGTGGCGATGGGCATGGATCCGGGACCGGAAGTTCCTTCCATCGACGGACAGAAGGCTGCCGGTTCGGTCACCGAAGACCGTGAGGTCGAATTCGAGGGCCGCAAGGTCGCCGCATCACCCAATCCGTCGTCGCACACACCCAACTACTACCCCGGCGGCCGAGTCGCCGGACGCCCGGTCCCGGCCGGCTGGTACTCCGAACCCTGGTGGAAGCCTGCACTCGTCGCCGGCTCCTGGGGTCTGGGTTCGATGATGCTGTTCTCGACCATGTTCTCCGGCATGGCCGGGGTTCCTTACGGCGCAGAGGCTTTCGCCCAGGGTGGCGATCCCGGCGCCGACACAGGCTCCGGTGACTCGGGAGATCAGGGTATGGACGCCGGTGATCCCGGCGCCGACCAAGGAAGTATCGACAACACGGACTACACCGCTGACGGCGGAAGCGACTGGTCTGGTGGCGACGGAGGCGGAATGGATTTCGGGGGCGGCGGGGACTTCGGCGGCTTCGACTTCTAAGCCGACTGACACACCGGGCACCAGAACAGGTTTCGTGCCTTCATGACGGAATGCAGGATCGGTGTGCCGCACACGCGGCACGGCGATCCTGCTCTTCTGTAGACATAGGTACGCGGACGATCCTTCGCGTACGCCGGATCTCCGTTGTCGTGCTCGGCGCGAACGACGTGCATCTTCCCCCGTCTGACGCCGACTTTCATCAATTCGACTAGGTCTGCCCACATGGCGGTCCACTCGCCGTGAGAGACGAGATTCCCCGGTCGTTCAGGGTTGATTCCGTGACGAAAGAGAAGTTCGGCGCGATAGACGTTGCCGACACCCGCCAGGACCGCCTGGTCCATCAGCAGGGCGCCGATTGCCGTCTTGGACTTGGAGATTCGCAACCAGGCCTTCTCTGGATCCGCGTCGCGGCGCAGTGGGTCCGGCCCGAGTCTGGCCTCGATCGCGGCGACCTGAGGAGGTAGCAGGACTTCGCAGGCGGTGGGACCACGAAGGTCGGTGCCGAAGTCGGCACCGACCATTCGCATCCGGACCTGGCCTACCGGTTCTTCCATCGGCAGGGTGACGTCGGTGAACTTTCCGTACAACCCGAGGTGTACGTGAACTGTCAGACCGTTGTCGTACGTGTGCCAGAGGTGCTTTCCCCAGGCATCCGAGGACGTGAGTACGTGTCCGTCCACCAGGCGCGCGTCCTCGGCGAATCTGCCTTGCGGACTGAGGACGCGGACCGGTGAACCGACGAACTTGCGGGCATGCAACCGTGCCAGCCGGTGCAGGGTATGACCTTCAGGCACGGAACAACTTTCGGATCAGGCTTGCGGCAGAGCCGGTGCGACGCCGGTCTTCTCGTACTCGGACAGGATGTCGATACGACGCTGGTGGCGCTCTTCACCCGACCATGCGGTGGCGAGGAAAGCGTCGACGATGGCAAGCGATTCCTCGAGGGAATGCATACGTCCGCCGATGCCGATCAGCTGAGCGTTGTTGTGCTCACGTGCCAGCTTCGCCGTTTCGACGCTCCAAGCGAGGGCGCACCGTGCGCCGGGAACCTTGTTCGCTGCGATCTGCTCGCCGTTGCCACTGCCACCCAGGACGATTCCCAGGCTGCCCTCGTCGGCGACGACGCGCTTTGCGGCTTCGATGCAGAAAGCCGGGTAGTCGTCCACGGCGTCGTACTCGTGAGCACCACAGTCGATGGCCTCGTGGCCGTTCGCTTTCAGGTGTTCGATGATCTCGTTCTTACGTTCGAATCCGGCATGGTCGGCACCCAGGTATACGCGCATGGCGACAATTCTCTCAGGCCCGACCAGCCGGGCGCACCCGGGTCGACGTCACACTTTCAGGAACACGCATCGCCGCGCGAGCACACCTATCGTGGTGCCCATGTACCCCGTCAACGGCCAGGCCGCTGCACCCGCCCTTCGTATGTCACCGGGCAGTGACGCCGTTCGCCACCCGTGGGAAATCCCGCTACTCGTGCTCGCGGTGCTGACGACGGTCGTCACTTATGTGGTGGCGATCGTTCTGATCGCTGCGGGTGATCTGTCGACGTGGATCCTCGTGGTGCTCGCGGCTCCGATCCTGCTGTTCCTTGCGCGAGGTCAGCTGTACGGATCGCAACAGGTCAACGGAATCAAGATGACGCCTTCACAGTTTCCGGAGGGGTATCAGCTCGTTGCCGAGGCTGCGGCACGGTTCGGCATGAAAACTCCGCCGGATGCCTACGTCGTGCTGGGGAACGGACGGATCAACGCGTTCGCGTCGGGGCACGGATTTCGCCGTTTCGTCGTCGTCTACAGCGACCTGTTCGAAGTCGGTGGGCAGGCACGCGAGCCCGATGCGCTCGCATTCATCATCGGCCACGAGGTCGGCCACATCGCTGCCGGGCATGCGTCGTACTGGCGCCAGTGGGGACAGTTCGCGTCGAACTACATTCCGGTGATCGGATCTTCGCTGTCGCGTTCCATGGAGTACACGGCGGACAACTTCGGCTTTCACATGCGTCCGCAGGGTGCACCGGGCGCGATGGGCGTCCTCGGCGCGGGAAAGTATCTGGTGGGTCTGGTCGGGTTCGACGAACTGGCCGATCGGGCGACACTCGAATCCGGGTTCTTCCCGTGGTTCGTCAACATCTTGTCGTCGCATCCGGTGCTGACCTGGCGTGCGGCTGCGCTTCGCAACCGCACGCACTCAGGGCATCTGTTCTTCCGGCCGGGCCAGCTCTACCGAAATCCGGCGCTCACTGCCGCTCAGTCGAACTGAGGATCCTCGTTGCGGGTCCGCTTGAGCTCGAAGAAGTGGGGGTAGCCGGCCAGCGCTACTGCGCCGTCCCACACCTTGCCTGCGTCCTCGCCGCGCGGGATGCGTGAGAGCACGGGGCCGAAGAACGCCACGCCGTTGACATGGATCGTCGGGGTTCCGACGTCGGGTCCGACGGCGTCCATGCCCTTGTGGTGGCTCTCGCGCAGAGCCTCGTCGTACTTGTCGGTGTCGGCGGCCTCGGCCAGTTCAGGTGGCAGGCCGACCTCGGCGAGGGACGACTTGATGACGTCGGCGAAGTCCTTGTTGCCCTCGTTGTGAATCTTCGTCCCCATAGCCGTGTACAGCGGCAGCAGGATCTCGTCACCCTTCAGCTGCGCTGCAGCGATGGCGACACGGACCGGGCCCCAGGCCTTGGTCATCATCTCCCGGTACTCGTCGGGAAGGTCACGGCCCTCGTTGAGAACCGCAAGGCTCATCACGTGGAACTTGGCCTCGATGTCGCGTACCTGCTGGGCCTCGAGAATCCAGCGTGAGGTGATCCAGCACCACGGGCAGAGCGGATCGAACCAGAAGTCAGCAGTGTCCGTGGTCTTGCTCGAGGTTGCGCTCACGAAGAAACTCCCTATCAGTTCATGTCGGTCAGGTCATATCAGTTCGGGGACATACTCCCGTTCTGCCAACAATCATGAACCCGCAATCCTTCCCGCGCTTTCCCCCGAACCACCTCCCGATCGCAGTAGTGTCGAAAAGAAACGAGTACGAAGGAGTGGTTCAGTAATGAGCACCAACCGGAGATTCGTGATCGTCGGCGGCGGGCTCGCGGGCGCAAAGATCGCAGAAGCCCTGCGTGACAGAGATTTCGACGGTGAGATCACCGTATTGAGTGAAGAAGACCACCTCCCGTACGAGCGTCCGCCGCTGTCGAAAGAGTTCTTCGCAGGCAAGAAGACACTCCCCGAATTCACCGTCCACGACGGCGAGTGGTTTCGCGACCATCGCGTCGATCTTCGCCCGGGAACGACGGCAACGGCCATCGACCCCGCTGCGCACACCGTGTCACTTCCGGACGGTTCCACGATCAGGTACGACAAGCTCGCCTTGGCCACCGGTTCGCGGTCGCGGCGCCTCGACATCCCGGGGTCCGACGCCGAGGGTGTTCACTACGTGCGAACAGTCGATCAGGCCGCCGCGCTGCTGCGCACCCTGGCCGCCGACAAGAAGCTCGTCGTGGTCGGTGCCGGCTGGATCGGCCTCGAAATTGCCGCGTCGGCTCGCGGTTTCGACGTCGAGGTCACCGTGCTCGAACATGCCGGCCTTCCGCTCGAATCGACCCTCGGCCCGGAAATGGGTGAGGTCTTCGCCGCGCTGCACCGCCAGAACGGGGTGGACTTACGCACCGGCACGGACGTCACCGCAATCTCTGTCGACGGCGGTCACGCCTCGGGTGTCACTTTGAGTGATGGAACCGTGATTCCGGCCGACGCCGTGTTGATCGCTGTCGGCGCATTGCCGAACACCGAGTTGGCATCGGAGGCGGGTATCGACGTCGAGAACGGGGTTCTCGTCGACGCCGGTCTGCAGAGCAGCGACCCCGACGTGGTCGCAGTGGGTGACATCGCGGCCGCACAGCATCCGATTCTGAATGCACGAATTCGGGTGGAGCACTGGGCAAACGCACTCAACCAACCCGAGACGGCCGCAGAGACCATGTTGGGACGGCCCGCCGAGTACGTCCGCATGCCGTATTTCTTCACCGATCAGTACGACCTCGGAATGGAATACGTAGGTCACGCACCGCACGGCGGCTACTCCCGTGTCGTCACTCGCGGCGACGTCGACAAGCGCGAGTTCCTGGCATTCTGGCTCGATTCCGCGAACAAGGTGCTCGCCGGCATGAACGTGAACATCTGGGATGCCGGTGACGCCATCAAGGAATTGGTCGCGTCTTCGCGTCCCGTCGATCCGGAGCGGTTGGCCGATCCGGAGATTCCGCTGGCAGAAGTGTCCGCTTGAGTGAAGTCGTTCTCTTCGTGATGGGATGGACGTAATAGATCCGCACCATCTACGAGGAGATCTTTGTGGTCGCACCGAACCTGACACGCGAAACCGCAGCGCAACGGTCAGCAATCCTGACCGTCGAGAACTACCTGATCGAACTCGATCTCACCGACGGCAAAGACGCACCCGGCGAGGAGACGTTCTCCTCGAAGACCACCGTCACGTTCACCGCCACGGCCGGAGCAAGCAGCTTCATCGACATCGTCGCGGCCAGAGTCCATTCCGCGGTCCTCAACGGCACCGCGCTCGACGTCTCCGGCTACGACGAGTCGACGGGCATCAGCCTGCCTGATCTCGCTACCGACAACGAGTTGGTCATCGAGGCCGATTGCATCTACTCCCACACCGGCGAGGGACTGCACCGATTCGTCGACCCGACCGATGACTCCGTCTACCTCTATTCACAGTTCGAGACGGCCGACGCCAAGCGCATGTTCGCGTGCTTCGATCAGCCTGATCTCAAGGCCACGTTCGACGTCCGCGTCACCGCTCCCACGTCGTGGAAGGTCATCTCCAACTCCGCGGTCGTCGAGACCCTTGCCGCCGATCCCGGCAAGCACGTTTTCCGGACCACCCCGAAGATGAGCACGTACCTGGTGGCACTCATCGCCGGTCCCTACGCGCAGTGGACCGACAACTACTCCGACGAGCACGGCGACATCCCGCTCGGAATCTTCTGCCGCGCTTCGCTGGCCGAGTTCATGGACGAGGAGCGACTGTTCACCGAGACCAAGCAGGGATTCGACTTCTACCACCGCAACTTCGGTGTTCCCTATGCTTTCGGCAAGTACGACCAGCTCTTCGTCCCCGAATTCAATGCGGGCGCGATGGAGAATGCCGGCGCCGTGACATTCCTCGAGGACTACGTCTTCCGTTCCAAGGTGACCCGCTACTCGTACGAACGTCGTGCCGAAACGGTCCTGCACGAAATGGCGCACATGTGGTTCGGCGACCTCGTCACGATGGCGTGGTGGGACGACCTGTGGCTCAACGAGTCGTTCGCGACCTTCGCTTCGGTCCTGTGCCAGACCGAGGCCACGGAGTACACGAACGCCTGGACGACGTTCGCCAACGTCGAGAAGTCGTGGGCGTACCGCCAGGACCAGTTGCCGTCGACGCACCCGATTGCCGCGGACATTCCGGACCTGGCCGCCGTCGAGGTGAACTTCGACGGCATCACGTACGCGAAGGGCGCCAGCGTCCTCAAGCAGTTGGTGGCATACGTCGGACTCGAGCCGTTCCTCGCCGGACTGCGTGAGTACTTCCGTGAGCACGCATTCGGAAACGCAACCTTCGACGATCTGCTGGGCTCACTCGAAAAGTCCTCGGGCCGTGACCTTTCCGACTGGGGTCGGCAGTGGCTCAAGACCACCGGTTTGAACATCCTGCGCCCCGACTTCGATGTCGACGCAGACGGAAAGTTCACCCGCTTCGCCGTCCTGCAGGACGGTGCTGCACCAGGCGCCGGCGAGCGGCGAATCCACCGGATCGCCATCGGCATCTACGACGACCTCGACGGCAAGTTGGTACGAAGCCATCGCGTCGAACTCGACCTCGATGCCGCGGAAAGCACGGATGTCCCCGAACTTGTCGGCGTCGCCCGCGGTGCACTCGTGTTGGTCAACGACGACGATCTCACCTACGGCTCCGTGCGACTCGATCCCGAATCGTTGGCGACGGCGATCGAGCGGGTCGGCGACATCACCGACTCACTCCCCCGCACCCTGGTCTGGTCGGCGGCGTGGGAAATGACCCGTCAAGCCGAACTGAAGGCACGCGACTTCGTCGCGCTGGTCGAGCGCGGCATCAGTTCGGAGACCGAAGTCGGTGTGGTGCAACGTCTCTTGCTCCAAGCCCAAACCGCCATCGGCTCCTACGCAGATCCGGCCTGGGCCGAGGCCGAAGGCGCGGCGAGCTTCGCCAATCGGTTGCTCGAACTCGCACGTGAGGCAGAGGCCGGGTCCGACCACCAGCTGGCATTCGTCAACGCACTCACCGGCGCAGCACTCTCCCCGTGGCACACCGAGGTACTGCGCGAATTGCTCGACGCCGATCCCTCCACCGTTGGGCTCGACGGCCTGATCGTCGACACGGACCTGCGCTGGCGCATCGTCGGGGCACTCGCGGCCGCCGGTGAGATCGACGCCGAAGGAACCACAACTCCGTTCATCGACGCCGAAGCTCAGCGTGACCCGACCGCTGCGGGCGCTCGTCAAGCCGCGGCGGCCGCGGCCGGACGTCCGCAGGCCGCTGTCAAGGAAGAGGTCTGGGCGAAGGTCGTCGGCGACGACTCCGTGCCCAACATCACCGCGCGATCGATCATCGGCGGGTTCGCTCGCGAAGGCCAGGACGAATTGCTCGAGCCCTTCGTCTCCCGCTACTTCGCCGATATCGCGGCGGTGTGGGAACGACGCTCGAGCGAAGTGGCACAGACCGTCGTCATCGGGCTCTACCCGTCGTGGTCGATCTCGGACGAATCCGTAGCGGCAGCAGACCGGTTCCTCGAAGGCGACATCCCTCCCGCGTTGCGTCGCCTGGTCGTCGAAGGCCAGGCCGGCGTGGTTCGTTCACTCGCAGCACGAAAGTTCGACGCGAGCTGACATGCGAAAGGCCGGTGCCCGCGTCGATTCTCACGAATCGACGCGGGCACCGGCCTGTGTCTGACAAACAGTTACGGCGCTGAAATCGCGGCTGCCATAACGCGGATAGCGCTGATCAGTCCGTCGATCAGATTGCCTTCACTGAAGGATGCAACAGCTGCCGTTGCTCCGAGCTGGGTAACACGATCGGTGACCCGATCGGCGATTGCCCGACCGCTGCGAACCTCGACGGTGCGCTGGTTGGGCGAAACGGCGATCAGGACGGAACGCTCGGCTTCGGGCGTGGTCGGGAACAATGCGTCGGCACCCGCTGCCGGATCAGAACCGAGATCACCGACGTACGCGTTGAACCGCACCTTGGTGGCCCGCGTCGCTTCGGTCATCGCGACGTCGAGCGCGACCAGATCCATGGTCTCGAACGGAAGATCGTCGGTGAACGGCTCGCCGATGCGATGCACACCGGATACGCGTCCACTGGACGTGACGACGCTGCCGACGGGCAGGTCCTCGGGCGCTACTGCGAGCGCGGTCGAATGATCACCACTTGCCACTTGCGGACCCTCCGATCAGATCAGCCGAACCGGCTTCGATTGCGTGTGCACTGCCGTGATGGCCACCGCGAACGGTGACCTCGTCGACAGCACTCCACAGCACGGGAGCGTGATCCCACGACTCACCGAGATGGAACGCCGGCGGAACCGGTCCCGGCGTCTTCTTCCCGAGGAAGGACGCAGCCGCGAAGAACGCGGTGATCAAGGCCGGAATCCCAACGTATATCAGTACTACCTCGAGAATGCTCACACCAGATAACGTAGCCCAGAACGCCAGGAAGGAAAGCGTCAGGGCCACAAATTCTCGGGCAATTTCGTTTCGGTGACGCTAGAACTCAATTCAGGCTGCGCCCACGCCGACACATTGCTCAGGCTGCGCCCACGCCGAGATACGGCATCCACGCCGGATGCAATTCCTTGGTCGCCGCGAGCAGACGCCAGTGAGGTCCGGACGGCGGGACCAATTCCGCACGGAGGGTCCATCCGAGTTCGCTGAGCATCTTGTCTGCCTTGCGGTGATTGCAGGGGGCACAGCACGCGACGCAGTTCTCCCACGAATGCCCGCCACCTCTGCTGCGAGGAACGACGTGGTCGATGGTTTCGGCTTTGGCTCCGCAGTACGCACATCGGAAGTGGTCACGATGCATCAGCGCGGCACGAGTCATGGGGATGCGGGCGCGATATGGAACGCGCACGTAGGTGCGCAATCGAATGACCGAGGGAACCTGCACCGACCAGTCCGCGGAATGGACTACCGGGCCCTGTTCGTCCTCGTGGACGGTATCGGCCTTGCCGCAGGCCATCAGTACGACCGCGCGCCTGGCAGGAAGGGCGGTCAGCGGTTCGTACGTGACGTTGAGCAGTAGCACCCGACGTTTCACCCACTCGGGGACGACGCGATCGGGAGGGAACATCTCGAGGTGAGAATGCTCGTCGGAAAAGAGTGGGTCGGTAGTGTGCGCGAACCCGTCAGGAACAACTTCCAGAACAGCCCCTAACGCGTGGTCGTTCCGCGCGCTAGTGGGCTGGAGTTGTCGGTGATTGCGTGCAGCATGTCGGTTCTTCATACGACCTCCGGGAGACTGCCCCCAAGTTGACCACGGATGATCGCGTTACGCACTCCCATTTCGAACAAAATTGCCAGGACGGCCGGTGAATTTCCGGTGAATGGGTACGCACTCCGACTCGATACAACCGTCGTCGACCCGGAAACCGACCACTACGGCCGTCAGGCACAATGGAACTTGCCATGAATGACGTACAGCACGACGTGCAGCAGACCTTCTACGACGCCGTCGGCGGAGCCGAGACGTTTCACAAGCTCACCGCGCGATTTTACGAAGAGGTCGCGAAGGACGAGGTTGTGCGCCCGCTCTACCCCGAGGCCGATCTCGGCCCGGCCGAGCGGCGGATGCGGATGTTCCTCGAGCAGTACTGGGGCGGACCGCACACGTACTCGGAGGAGCGTGGACACCCGCGTCTGCGGATGCGCCACAATCCATTCGTGATCGGCCCGATCGAGCGTGATGCGTGGCTGCGGTGCATGCACGTCGCCATCGCGTCCATCGACGAGAAGACTCTGAGCCCGGTGCACCGCAAGCAGTTGATCGACTACATGGAGATGGCTGCCGCGTCCATGGTGAACTCCGCTATCTGACCGTCTACCTAGCCTTCGGCCTGACCACGCGCGCGACCCGGCGGACTGCTCGTACCCCGAACGACACCGTGGGATGCAGGGGCGAACTCAAGATTGCATGCTTGCGCACGTACTCTTCGACCTCCCACTCCGACCAACTGCCCGCACGGAAGAGTGCGGCATCGCCGACACTCAGGGTTCGCTCGGCGATTCCGTCGGCCTGAACGGTGACCGACCCTTCGATGATGTGCACGATTTCGTCCGCGTGGAAGTACCAGCGGAAGCGCCCCTTCGTGCAATCCCAGACGTGTGTAGTCGTGGTCCCGTCTTTACTCGCCGACCATTGCGCCGACCGTGCAACCGGTGTGCCGAAGATTATCCAGTCGCGGTTGATGGGATCATCTTCGAGCAGTACATGATCCAAACTGACCGCTTCGATTGCCGACAAAGTCAAGGCCAAGCCCCCTTGGTTGAATTCCCGAATACTTCTCCCCCGGCAGTAACACCAAAGTTGCCACATGGTGTCACCGCGTGAATGCAAAGTACACCAAGGCTAGGTAAAGAGTCACGCTTTTGCCGTGTCCAAGTCGTGAGAGTGCCAGACGTTTGGCACTATGAACTGCTGTGAGCACCCCCGCGGATTCGTCCTCTGTAAGCCGGCCCGAAGCCCCGTGGTGGAACGAGGCGGTCTTCTATCAGATCTATCCGCGTTCTTTTGCCGATTCGGGCAGCGACGGTATCGGCGACCTCGGCGGAGTCGAGGAGAAACTCGGCTACCTCGAACTGCTCGGCATCGATGCAATCTGGTTGAGCCCGGTGATGAAGTCACCGATGGCAGACCACGGCTACGACGTCTCGGATCCTCGCGACATCGATCCCCTGTTCGGCGATCTGGCGACGATGGATTCGCTGATCACGTCGGCCCACGAACGCGGAATCAAGGTCACGATGGACCTGGTCCCGAACCACACGAGTGATCAGCACGAGTGGTTCAAGGCAGCCCTGGCGTCGGCGCCCGATTCGGCGGAGCGATCCCGTTACATCTTCCGAGACGGCAAAGGTGAGAACGGCAACGAACCGCCGAACAACTGGCCGAGCATCTTCGGCGGCCCGGCGTGGACCCGTGTCACCGAAGCCGACGGAACACCCGGCCAGTGGTACCTGCACATCTTCGCCAAGGAACAGCCCGACCTGAACTGGGACAACCCCGAGGTCTTCGACGACCTCGCCAAGACTCTGCGCTTCTGGCTCGAGCGCGGAATCGACGGATTCCGCATCGACGTGGCCCACGGAATGGCCAAGCCCGACGGTTTGCCGGACCACGACTGGGAGCTCAACGAGCTCATGCGCAATTCCGACGACGACCCGCGGTTCAACAACCCGGCAGTTCACGAAATCCACCGCGGCATCCGCAAGGTCATGGACGAGTTCCCGGAGGCGATGACCGTCGGCGAGATCTGGGTGAAGGACAACCAGAAGTTCGGCGAATACATCCGGCCAGACGAACTGCATCTCGGATTCAACTTCCGACTTGCAGAAACCGAATTCTCCGCCGAGTCCGTCCGGGAGGCCGTGGAGAACTCTCTTGCGGCCGTCGCCGAGGTCGGGGGTGTGCCCACGTGGACGCTGTCGAATCACGACGTCGAACGTGAAGTCACGCGCTACGGCGGGGGTGAGATCGGAACCCAACGCGCACGGGCGATGATCCTCGTCGAACTGGCGCTTCCGGGCGCGAGCTTCATCTACAACGGAGCCGAACTCGGCCTGCCGAACGTCGACCTGCCCGACGAGGCACTACAGGACCCGGTCTGGGAACGATCCGGACATGCCGAGCGAGGACGCGACGGCTGCCGAGTGCCCCTTCCGTGGGAAGGAAGCGAACCCCCGTTCGGATTCACCACCGGTGCGAGCACCTGGTTGCCGATGCCACGCGAGTGGTCGACACTCACGGTGGAGGCGCAGATCGAGGACGTCGACTCGATGCTCTCGCTTTATCGCGCCGCCCTCGAACTCCGTAGCGCCAGGCCGGAGTTCTCCGGCGCCGACATCGATTGGTACGGCAGTCCCCCCGGCTGCCTCGCTTTCCGTCGACGCGGTGGTCTGATCTGTGCTCTCAACACCACGGAGGTGCCGATCGCACTGCCGAACGGGCAGCTGCTGTTGAGCAGCGCGCCACTCGTCGACGGTCAACTACCCGTCAACGCTGCGGCGTGGCTGATCTGAGAGAACACCGCACCCGCCACCTGTAACTCCTATCGTGCGACCATCAGCGGTATCGAACCACCGCGGTGACGGTAGATCGAACCGAACCGTGCATCGAGCCGCACCCACGATCTACTCGCCCGCACCCGAACCAGTTCCGAGGAGTCGATCTGCTCGAGATCGATGTCGGCGGTCATCGCCTCGGACCCGGTGTGCGGAACGAATCCCATTGCGGTCAAGGCAAAAATAACTCGCATCGAGATCCCGACCGTGCCGGACGGACCACTGACCTCGAGCACGTCCTGATCGAGCAACGACGCCGGCGGACCGTGACTACTTCCATGCTCCAGTGCCAAGGCGTTGCCCCGCTGCGCCAGTTCGATCAGCACCCGGGCGGGTACGTCGTCCAGGTGCTCGAAGCCGTCCATCGGCGGCAACGCCCCACGCCACGCCGAATCCATGGCGAACCCCGGATCGATCAGCTCACTTGTCGCCTGCTCCACCGCCGAGAGCAACTGATCGCCGGCAGCCGAGGTGTCGTCAGGGTTGATGGTGCCCGCCACGGTTCGCGTAGCGAGAGCGTCGAAACCCGTTGACGCCCAAACGCTCAGGTGAGCATCTCCGCGTCGACGCATCCGGATGACCGTGGACTCGTCCAAACGCAAGGCATGACCGATGAAGCCGGCCAAGTTCTTTCGCTCGGCCTCCTCGGGCACGGTCAGTACACGTTCATGCACGTTGCCAGCTCTCCAAGTACTCGCGCTCGGGCCCGCTGAGGCGACGCAAACGTTGAGTGTCGATATCGAAGGCCGCGATCTGAGTCGACGCCACGATGGACGGCGGGACACTGAGATCCGCACCGCGGGGGCGAACCTCGTACGCGATGGTGAAGTCCACCGCGCGCACCTTTTCCACCCACATGAAGACGTCGAGCGGTGAATCGTCGTGCCGAAGTTGGCCGCGATACCGCACGTGGAGATCGGCAATCACGGCCCCGTCACGCAGGGTGACCGTCGGGCGCGAGTCTTCGAACAACCAAGGAATCCGCGCCTCTTCGAGCAACGTCACCATCCGTGCGTGGTTGATGTGCTGGAAGGCATCCATGTCGGACCACCGAACCACAACTTCGGCGTGGAATCCTTCGCTCAACGTCCTACCTCCGATCGGGTGCCCATGCTGCGCACCATGCTACGAACCTGACGCGCCGCCACCGAGAGCGTCGCGAGGTCAAGCGTCCCAGACTCGAAGATCTCGACGAGAGCTGCCCTCGCCCGGCTCAGACGCGAGGCATTGGTCGACTCCCATTCGTCGATCTTCTCCTGCGGCGACTCCCCCGGTTCGCCGCCGGCCAGAACCTCCATCGTCAGCTGCCGAAGCGAACTGTAGAGGTCGTCTCGCAACGCGAGCCTCGCGAGCGAGTGCCATCGATCGCCGCGCTCGAGTCCCGAGACCGCGCTCAGCAACCAGTCGATTCCCAGATGCGCGTCCAAGGCGTAGTACAGCTCCGCAACTTCGGCGATGTCGTGATCTGCGATGTCGGCGATATCCGCGATGTCGAGCAGGCAGTAGACATCCAGCAGTCGGAACACGTCCAGCGCCAACGCTTCCGGAGCCCCGCGATCGATCACCGATTGAGCCCGCACCAGCAGATCGTCGAGTTGATGGCCCGCAAGCAGCCCCGGGACCAGAGGTGCCGTAGCCCGATACGCCGCCGAGTAACGCGCAACCTCGGCGCCGACGGCGATCGGCTGGGGCCGATTGGCCAGGAACCACCGCGACGCGCGGTCGAGCAAGCGGCACGACTCAACGATCAACTCGTTTTCGATCTCTGCACTGACGCCCGCCGAGCGGATTCGCGACCACACCTCGTCGAGCGCAAACACCTCTCGCACAGCGGCGTAGGCACGGATCGAGTCCGTACTGCTCGCTCCGGTCTCCTCGGCCAAGCGGTAGGCGTACGTGATTCCGCCGTTGTCGATCACTTCGTTCACGAGCATCGTCGCGACGATCTGCCGCCGCAACGGGTGTGCCTTGATCTCCGTTTCGAACCGATCGCGAACAGCGGTCGGGAAGTACTGCGGGATCTGCTGGGCGAAGAAATCGTTGTCCGGCAACTCGGTTGCGAGCAGATCGTCCTTGAGTGAAAGCTTGACGTGCGCCGTCAGCGTCGCCAATTCCGGCGACGTCAGACCCACACCGGCCTCGAGTCGACGCTCGATCTCCTTGTCGGTCGGCAACGCCTCGAGCTTGCGGTCAAGGCCACGTGCCTTGGTCAGATCCGTCAACTGACGGCGGTGAACACCGAGCATCTGAGAAGCGGTCACGCGGGAGATTCCGAGCAGCGCGTTCTGAGCAATGTTGTCCGCCAACACCAGCGCCGCCACGTCGTCGGTCATCGACGCCAGCAACGGATTCCGTTCCTGCGTGGGCAGTAACTGCGAACGCACGAGCGAATCGAGAAGAATCTTGATGTTCACTTCGTGATCGGAGCAGTCGACGCCGGCCGAGTTGTCGATGGCGTCGGTGTTGATGTGACCGCCGCTGGCGCTGAACTCGATTCTTCCCAGAGCAGTGACGCCGAGGTTGCCGCCCTCCCCGATCACCTTGACCCGCAGATCTTGACCGTCGACACGCACGGCGTCGTTGCTCTTGTCGCCAACCTGCGCATTGGTCTCGGTCGACGCTTTGACGTATGTACCGATTCCGCCGTTCCACAGCAGATCCACCGGTGCCGACAGAATCGCCTGCATCAATTCCGGCGGCGAGAGCTTCGTGACCCCCTCGGCCAGACCCAGTGCGATCCGGACGCTTTCGGCGATCGGAACCGACTTGACCGTGCGGTCCCAGACGCCGCCACCTTCACTGATCAGGCTCTTGTCGTAGTCGGCCCATGATGACCGTGGCAACTCGAAAAGTCGTTGACGTTCGACGAACGAGCTCGCTGCATCCGGGTTCGGATCGAGGAAGATGTGTCGATGGTCGAACGCGCCCACCAGACGGATGTGCCGACTGAGGAGCATTCCGTTGCCGAACACGTCTCCGCTCATGTCGCCGACGCCTACCGTCGTGAAATCCTCGGTCTGCGTGTCGACCCCGAGTTCGCGGAAGTGCCGCTTGACGCTTTCCCAGGCGCCGCGAGCGGTGATACCCATGCCCTTGTGGTCGTATCCCACGGAGCCACCGGAGGCAAACGCGTCGCCGAGCCAGAAGTCGTACTTGGCGGCAACCGAATTGGCGAGATCCGAGAACGTCGCCGTGCCCTTGTCCGCGGCGACCACCAGGTAGCGATCCTGATCGTCCTTGCGCACCACTCGATCCGGCGTCACAACTTCGCCGGTAGCCGCGTGCACGTTGTCGGTGATGTCGAGCAATCCGGAGATGAACGTGGTGTAGCAGGCCTTGCCGGTTTCCAGCGTCGCCATTCGATCAACGGCCGGATCACCCGTCGGCAGAGGCGGATTCTTCACGACGAAGCCGCCCTTGGCGCCGACCGGCACGATCACCGCGTTCTTGACGGCCTGAGCCTTCACCAAGCCGAGCACCTCGGTGCGGAAATCCTCGCGCCGGTCGGACCAGCGGAGCCCGCCGCGCGCGACTGCGCCGAATCGCAGGTGGACGCCTTCGACCTCGGGTGAGTACACGTAGATCTCGAAAGCCGGCCGCGGCTTGGGCAACTCGCTGATCCGTGAGGGATCGAGCTTGACCGACAGGTAGTCGCGAGAGCGGCCATCGGCGTCGACGACGTAGAAATTGGTACGCAAGGTCGCCTTCACCAAGGAGAACATTCCACGCAGAATGCGATCGGCATCCAAGCTGAGTACCTCGTCGATGGACGCACGCAACTGCTCGTCCAATTCGGCGACGCGAATGTCGTCCTGCTTCTCGGGGTCGAACATCGCCTCGAACAACTGCACCAATGCAAACGCGGTCTGCGGGTGTGTAAGCGCGATTCCTTCGATGTGGAACTGACTGTACGGAAATGTGGCCTGGCGCAGATACTTTGCGTAAGCACGCAGCACCACGGCTTGCCGCCAGGACATTCCGGCCCGCAGCACCAACTCGTTGAATCGGTCAGCTTCGGCCCGGCCGAACCAGACTGCACCGAATGCAGCCGTGAATCGCTTCTGGACCTCGGTCAGCGGGGCGGTGCTGGTCTCGAGCGGCACCTGCGCATCGAGGTCGATCTCGACCGACGCCCGAAGATCCGCCGGTACCGACAATCCGAAATCGTAGATCCAGCACTGAACGCCGTCGAGTCGCTGCACGACGTGCGGCCGCTCGTCGAGAACTTCGACGCCGAGTGACTGCAGCACCGGTAGCACCTGGCTCAACGAGATACCGTCGCCGCCGACGAAGAGCGTGAAGCGCCAGGCACCGGGCGCGGAGTCCACAGCACGATAGAGCAGTACGTCGATCGCGCCTGGCGCCAACGCCTCGAGTCGGGCGATGTCGGCCAACGCGCGTGACGGTTCGAAGTCCTCCTTGTATCCATCGGGAAGCACCCGCGAATACCGCTGCACCAGTTCCGGATCCACACCCGGACTTTCACGAACAAGGTCGTTGATGCGGTCGTCCCAGCTACGACTGACTTCGGTCAACAGAGCCTGAACTCGCTCGCGGTTGGCCTCGGAGACATCCAGATGAACCGGCTCACTGTCCGGATCGCGCCGGATCGTCACGTGCAACAGCGCAAGATCGTTCTCGGTAACCCGGGCGGTGTAATCGACTGTGCCTGGTCCGAATTCGCGCCACAGCAGGTTTTGCATCGCCAGTCGCACTCGCGTCGTGTACCGGTCGCGGGGTAGGTACACCAAGCAGGACACGAAGCGTCCGAACGTGTCCTCGCGGACAAAGAGTCGCACCTGTCGACGCAGCCCGATGCTGTGCACGGCGTGGACGGTCTCGAACAAGGTCTCGGCGTCGCTCGAGAACAACTCGGTGCGTGGGAACGACTGGATGACCTCGAGCATCGCCTGACCGGAGTACGAATGCAGGTCGACACCGGCACGCGCGATGACTTCGCGAACGCGGCGCTCGATCAGAGGAATCGCGAGGACGTTCTCGTGGAGTGCGACCACGGTGAACACACCCAGGAATCTGTGCTCCCCCACGATGTTTCCCTCGTCGTCGAGGATCGAGACACCCACGAAGTACGGGTAGACAGCGCGGTGCACCGTGGCGGGGAACGATCCCTGCGTCAGGACCAGAAGCGGTCGATCCGGGAGATCTGCGACGGGAGGCAAACTCATCGGGCCTTCGGTGACCGCGTCGGAGCGCAGCACGCCGAGCCCGCTGCCGGCGACCGTGCGTGAACCGTCCTTCGTACCCTCGAATCGCCGGTATCCGAGCACGGCATAGTTTCCGTCCGCCATCCACCGCAGCAGCCGAGCGGTATCGGAGAATTCTTCGGGGGTGATCCTCCCGGAGGCAGTTTCTGCAGCACTCTCCAACTCGTCGGCAACGCGAAGTTGCAATGCCTTCATGTCCGGGGTGTCACCAACCACCTGGCGGACGTCCGCGAGCACCTTGCCGAGGTGTGCTTCGATCGCGTCGAGAGCGGAATCCTCGACTTCGGAGTCCAACTGGACGTGCATCCAGGATTCTTGGATACCGCTGTCGCCCAAGGACATCAGATTGCCCGAGTCATCGCGTTCAACCGTCAGGATCGGATGGGCGAATTGACTGATTCCCACACCTTGTCGGTTGAGCATCGCGGTAACGGACTCGACGAGCAACGACATGTCGTCGGTGACGATCTGGACGGCAGCGCCGAGACCCTCGGATCCTGACGGGCGGTACACACGCCATACGGCCGTGCCCGGGGTCCGCTGCCTCCCGAGCGCAAGATGCGCGAGCAGGACTCGATCCGATCGACCGTTGATGACGTCGTCGCTGTCACCCTCGTCGATATGCGTGAAAAAGGCCTCGCGAAGACGCGTCAACAACGTCGCTTCGTCGAGGCCTGTGCCCTGCTGCCGTACACGGTCTGTCATTCCTGGCTCACATCCTTGTGGGTTCTGATCGCCGCGACCAATCTCTGACTCGAGACTAGCCGCGGCAACCAGTACCTAGGGTGAACTGAGAAACGAAATCTACGATGTCGTCATCTGAACAAGCGATGCTTCGAGCACCGCGCGTTCGCTGTCCGCCAGCGGTCTGGACTTTTCGGACACCGTGTCGAATCCGACCATCAACGCGTCGCCGAAAGCGCATTCGACACCCGCGTTGTCACGGATGACGTGCCGAACCGTGAACGAGGAAGTCCCGACGTGAGTCGTGAAGATCTCCACATTCAAGGGACCGGACCGATCGGTGACCGGCTTGAGGAACTCGACGGTCATCTTTCGAACCACGAGGTATCCCGGCCGGCCGCCGAGCGGCGCCAGTTTCGCTTCCAGGAACTGGATGCGCGCTTCCTGCATGTACTCGACGTAACGCGTGTTGTTGACGTGACCCAACCGGTCGGAATCGCCCCACCGGACCTGGATCTGCGCTGTGTATACGTCGGACACCGGATCAGTCCCTGGTGAGCTTGCGGTGAGTCACGCGGTGCGGGCGTGCGGCGTCGGGGCCGAGTCGCTCGACCTTGTTCGCCTCGTAGCCCTCGAAGTTGCCCTCGTACCAGTACCAAGCTGCCTCGTTGTCGCCGAAGCCACCTTCCCACGCGAGGATGTGGGTACAGGTCCGGTCCAGGAACCAGCGATCGTGCGAGATCACGACGGCGCAGCCGGGGAACTCTTCGAGAGCGTTCTCCAGCGAGCCGAGGGTTTCGACGTCGAGGTCGTTGGTGGGCTCATCGAGCAGGATCAGGTTGCCGCCCTGCTTGAGCGTCATCGCCAGGTTCAGGCGGTTGCGCTCACCACCGGAGAGGACGCCGGCCGGCTTCTGCTGATCGTGGCCCTTGAAACCGAACGAGCTGATGTACGCGCGCGAGGGGAACTCGGTCTGGCCGACGACGATGAAATCGAGCCCGTCGGACACGGTCTCCCAGACCGTCTTCTTGGGGTCGATTCCGGAACGGTTCTGGTCGACGTAGCTCAGCTTGACCGTCTGACCGATCTTGACCTCACCGGCGTCAGGCTCCTCGAGACCGACGATGGTCTTGAACAGCGTCGTCTTACCGACGCCGTTGGGGCCGATGACGCCGACAATTCCGTTGCGCGGCAACGTGAACGAGAGATCCTTGATCAGAACGCGACCGTCGAAGCCCTTGTCGAGGTTCGAGACCTCCACGACCACGTCACCCAGGCGCGGCGGTGCCGGGATCTGGATCTCGTCGAAGTCGAGCTTGCGCGTCTTCTCTGCTTCGTTCGCCATTTCCTCGTAGCGATCGAGACGAGCCTTGTTCTTGGCCTGGCGGGCCTTGGCGCCGGAACGAACCCATGCGAGCTCGTCCTTGAGGCGCTTCTGCAGCTTCTGATCCTTCTTGCCGGCAACTTCGAGGCGTGCAGCCTTCTGCTCCAGGTAGGTGGAGTAGTTGCCCTCGTACGGGTACAGGCGTCCGCGGTCGACTTCACAGATCCACTGCGCGACGTGATCGAGGAAGTAACGATCGTGAGTCACGGCGAGGATTGCGCCGGGGTAAGCAGCGAGGTGCTGCTCGAGCCACAGGACAGATTCGGCGTCGAGGTGGTTGGTGGGCTCATCGAGGAGCAGGAGGTCGGGCTTGCTCAGCAGCAGCTTGCAGAGCGCAACGCGTCGCTTCTCACCACCGGAGAGGTGGGTGACCATCTCTTCCGGCGGGGGGCAGCGCAGGGCGTCCATAGCCTGCTCGAGCTGCGAGTCGATCTCCCACGCATCTGCGTGATCGAGCTTCTCCTGCAGCTCGCCCATCTCTTCCATGAGCTCGTCGGAGTAATCCGTAGCCATCAGCTCGGCGATCTCGTTGTACCGCTTGAGCTGGACCATCGTCTCTCCGAGACCGTCCTCGACGTTCTCGCGAACAGTCTTGGTCTCGTCGAGCTCCGGCTCCTGCATGAGGATGCCGACGGTCGCGCCCGGGGCCAGGAATGCCTCGCCGTTGCCCGGCTGGTCCAGTCCGGCCATGATCTTGAGGATGCTGGATTTACCAGCGCCGTTCGGTCCGACGACACCGATCTTCGCGCCGGGGTAAAAGCTCATCGTGACGTCATCGAGGATGATCTTGTCACCGTGCGCCTTGCGCACCTTCTTCATCGTGTAAATGAACTCAGCCATGACCGCCAGCCTATCGGTGTTTGCCCTATAACCCACATTGCGCGTTGGCCGTCACTCCGATGCGGGTTCTGCGGACAGTCCGAGGTCATCGACCAGATTCACCGACATGCTCATCGACCCCCACGAAAACCGCGATGGGGACACCTCCGGGTGTCCCCAGGACGGCTCAGATCATTGCCCTGTGGATGCCCTTCGGCTCGCCACCGAGCTGCGAGAGCGTCGACGCATGGAAAATGGAACCGGGTACATGGATCGCATGTGCCAAACCGGCATGAGCATCACGCCAGAACCGCTGCATCGGCGTGTTCAACTGCAAAGCCCCACCACCGGAACGAGCAAAGATCTCGTCCACCGCCCGCACCGCCCGCCACGCCGCAGCAGTCTGCGTACGCCGACCGATCGCACGAAGCTCGAACGAAACTTCCTGCCCCTTCTCCGTCATGTCCCAGAAACGATCCACCGTCTCCAAGATCGCAGCCCGAGAAGCAGCGATCTCGGCCGCCGCCTCACCGATCGCGAACAGCACGTACGGATCTTCCTTGATCGGAACACCACTGACCGTCACACGCTCACGCTGCGCCGCCATGTTGCACGCCAACGCACCCTCGGCGATACCGATCAACGACGAAGTGATCCCCAACGGGAAAATGCACGAGAACGGGAACTTGTACAACGTCTCCGTACGACCCGCTTCCTTCCACGCCGTCCCGTCGAAAACCTTTCCCGCATCAAGAGTCCGATACGTCGGCAAGAACGCATCCTTGACGATCAGATCCTTCGACCCCGTACCGCGCAGACCCACGACATTCCAGCTGTCCTGGTCGATGTCGTAATCCGAACGCGGCAACAACACGTGCAGAATCTTCGGCGGCATCAACGGCTTACCGGACTCGTCACCGACCATCGCACCGATCATGATCCAGTCACAATGATCGGTACCCGAGGAGAACGACCAACGACCGTTGAGGATGTACCCACCCTCGACCGGCCTCGCCACACCCATCGGCGCATACGGCGACGCCATCCACGTATCAGGATCGGTTCCCCACACCTCTTCCTGAGCCTTGCGGTCAAAGAACGCAAGCTCCCACGGATGCACACCGACGATGCCGCTGACCCAGCCCGTGGCACCGTCCATCGCGCCGATAGCCATTGCCGTCTCGGCGAATTCACGCGGATGCGCCTCGAGGCCTCCGAACTCCTTCGGCTGCAACATCCGGATGACGCCGGAGTCGCGCAAACGCTTCGCGCTGCCGTCCGTCAAGCGCATCAGCTTGTCGCCCTCGACCCCGTCGGCGCGGATCTCGTCGGCGAACTGTGAGATGTTGTCCAGAACCTGACCCATGATCTTTCCGCCTCCACTGATAGTCGATCAACGACCATTAAAGTAGAACACGTTCTAGAAACTTGCGGAAGTGAAATGGCCGACATTTCTTACACTCACACGGTCTGCAGTTCCGACGGGAGTTCGACGGCGTCGCTACCCGAGGCCGCAAGCAACTGTGCGTATCGCCCACCTTGTTGCACAAGTTCGTCGTGGGTGCCCTTTTCCACAACCACGCCCTGGTCGAGGACCGCGATGAGATCCGCATCTCGAACCGTGGAAAGCCTGTGCGCCACAACAAGAGTGGTGCGTCCGACCATCAGCTCGTCGAGCGCGTCCTGCAACGCACGTTCAGTGCGATTGTCCAAGGCGCTCGTCGCCTCGTCGAGGACGAGGATCGGCGGATTCCGCAGGACTGTGCGCGCGATCGCTATGCGCTGTTTCTCACCGCCGGAGAATCGGTAGCCGCGCTCGCCGACCATGGTGTCGTACCCGTCGTCGAGACCGGAAATGAACTCGTGGATCTGCGCGATGCGCGCTGCCTGCTCGATCTCGGCGTCCGTGGCGTCGGGTTTCGCGAACCGAAGATTCTCACGAATAGTCGTGTGGAAGAGATACGTCTCCTGCGACACCACACCTACCAGGTCGGAGACCGTCGCCAGATCGAGGTCCCGCAGGTCGACGTCGTCGATTCTCACCGATCCCGCAGTCGGGTCGTACAGACGTGCGGCCAAGTATCCGAGAGTGGTCTTGCCCGAACCCGTGGAGCCGACAAGCGCCAAGGTTCCGCCGGCCGGGACCGTGAGGTCGATGTTGTCGAGGGTCTTGCTGTCGGTTCCTGGATACGAGAAGTCGACGTGGTCGAACCGAAGTTCGCCGGACATCTTGGTGCGGTCGAAGCTCTTCGACTCTTCCGGATCCGCGATGTCGATCGGCAGATCCAGGTACTCGAACACGCGACTGAACAGTGCCATCGAGCTCTGCACCTCGACGCCCGTGTTGAGCAGCATCATGGTGGGGCGGAACAATTGTGTTTGCAGCGTGGTGAATGCGACGAGGGTGCCGACGGTGATGGTGTTGCCGTGATCGAGAGTGAATCCGGCAAACCAGTAGACCAGTGCAGGCATGGCTGCGAAGGTGATCGACATGGTCGCCATGCGCCACTTGCCGGCCATCATGGCCCGGAGTTCGACGTCTGCGACTTCCGCTGAACGCTCGGTGAATCGATCCGTCAGAGCCGACTTCGCGCCGGTCGTCTTGCCGAGGAGAATGCCACTGACGGAGAGAGATTCCTCCACCTGGACCGACAGATCACTGAGTAGCTTCTGCCGCGTACCCGAGATCTTGCGGCGCTCGTCACCGATCTTGCGTGCGATACGGATGAACACCGGCAAGATCGCCAGCGAGAAGATGGCAAGCCGCCAATCCAGAAGGAACAGAGCAACAATGGTGGCTGCCACGGTCGTTGCATTCTGCGCGATGGACGTTGCCGTGTTGGTGACCACCGACTGCATACCGCCGATGTCGTTGGCAATACGCGACTGAACTTCTCCGGTTCGGGTTCGAGCGAAGAATCCGAGCGACTGATTCTGCAGATGCGAGTAGACCCGCACGCGCAGTTGGTGCATCAGTTTCTGGCCGATGCTGTTGGACATCCAGGTCTGCGCCACGCCGAGACAGCTCGTGATCACGGCAATGGCGATCATGCCGATGGCCAGAACGCTCACGAGTCCGAGGTTCTTGTCCGGGATCGCCTTGTCGAGCATTTCGCGTAGGAGCAGCGGGCTGCCCAGCGCCACGATCGCGCTGAGTGTGATGACCGCGGTGACGATGGCGATCTGAGTTCGATACGGCGCAAACAGTCCGAGTACGCGTTTTGCCGGTACGGATTCCGCCGGAGTGATCTCGACAGCGGATCGTTCGATGTTTCGCATGTGATCTGGTTTCACGTTCTACCTCCTGGAGGCTTTCTCACCCTAGTTTCATATTGATGAGGTTACCTCACTATGAGGCTGACACCAACAACGCTAGACTGACGCCATGCATTCCCGAGAGCGCGAACTCACCGACGTCGTGATGTCCGTGGCACGGCTCATCCGCCGACGTCAGGTGGCAGCGCTGGAACCATTCGGTCTCTCGCCGTCGCAAAGCCGAGCGCTGCGAGTACTGACCCGAGTGGGCGAGCCGGTTCGACTCGGGTTTCTTGCCGAGCGATTGCGCATCGTTCCGCGGTCGGCGACCGACGTCGTGGATTCCCTCGAAGAGGCCGGATGGGTGCGCCGCACTCCCGATCCGAACGATCGGCGAGCCGTGTTACTCGAGCTCACCGACGCCGGCGCTACCCTCGCTGCCGACGTCGCAAAAGCTCAACGACGCGAATCTTCGGATGTGTTCGACGACCTCGACGAATCGGAGCGAGCAACTCTCACCGAACTTCTCGAGCGAGTGGACGCGGGGCACGACTCGCGGCCCCGCGACTGCCCGAAACCTTCGGTGTGAGTCCTCACGCAGCGACGGTGTCGATTGCGTCCTCGACATTCTCCGCCGACGTCGGCTTGCTCTGACGCTCGATCTTCGAGATGCAACGAGCAAGGTCCGCGCCTACCGCAGTCGCCCGTAGCTCGAGATCGGAACGAGGCACACCCTCTTTGGTCGTGTACTCGTTGGTGCGCAACTCCCCCGCCACCATGACCGGATCACCCTTCATGATGGATGCGCCGACGCCGGTGACCAACCGCCGCCAGCAGCTGACCGTGAGATAGAGGGTCGCTCCGTCCGTCCACTCTCCGGTCACCGCGTCTTTGCGACGCGTGTTGCTCGCCATCCGAAAGCTCAGCACCTCTTCGCCATTGGTGGTCTGCCGCTTCACCGGATTGGTGATGACGGTTCCGACAACCGTTGCATGCGTTTCGTACATGTCCGATCCCCCTTCGAACTCCAGAACCCGCCAACTGCCGCGGGGCCGATCACTGCGTCGGCAGTTTCGATTGTGGAACGGCAAACGCCCGGCTCGGGATCTTCGATTTCCACCTGTGCATCGGTGGAACAGCTGTGGAGAAACAGCACTGCCCGGACCGAATGGCCCGGGCAGTGTCGGAGCTAAGTGCTAGTGGAGGATTCGTCGGATTTCTTCTCGCTGGGTGTCCCGTCCGCAGAGTCCCCGCTTGTAGTCTCCGTGTCAGCAGCCTCACGGGGTTTCCACCCCTCGCGGTCCCGCCTGGCCAATTCGGCGAACATGGCGTTGTGAGCAGCGAGGTCGGCGTCGTGGTCACGCTCGGCCGCACGGTCGGTTCGGCGCGCGGTCCTGCCATCGCTGCGCGACCACTGAACCAGTAGCGCGAGCATGACCACCATGAGCGGGATCTCGCCGGTCGCCCACGCGATGCTGCCGCCCAGCTGCTGATCGCCGATCAGGTCGTTGTTCCAGCCGAGGCCGAGCGAACGGAAGTACGCGCCGCCCATGACGGCGGTGGTGCTCATCAATGCCACGCCGAAGAAGGCGTGGAACGGAAGTGAGCCGAAGACCATTGCCAGCTTGGTCACCGGCTGCAATTGGCGTGGTGACGGGTCGATACCGATCGCCACCCAGTAGAAGAGATAGCCGCTGAGGATGAAGTGCAGGTTCATCAGCAGGTGAGCGCTGTGCGAGTCGACGGTCGCGCCGTAGATTCCGCCGAGGTAGAGCGCGTAGAAGCCGCCGACAAAGAGAACTGCCGCCACAATCGGGTGGGTGATGAATCGCGAGAACGGGCTGTGCAGAGCGGTCAGAATCCACTCGCGAATGCCGGGCACGCCGTCCTTGCCTGCCGGATCGAGCGCCCGCAGAGCCAAAGTGATCGGCGCACCCAGAACCAGCAGGACTGGTCCCAACATCGACAGCGCCATGTGCGCACCCATGTGAACGCTGAAGACTGCCGGTGCGTATTTGCCGACGCCCGAAGACGTGGCGATCAGGAGCACCGCACAACCGCTCATCCAGGCGATGGTTCGGCCGACAGGCCAGGAATCCCCACGCTTGGCCAGCTTGCGAAGGCCGATGCCGTACAGAATCGCCGCAGCAACGGCGGCGGTGCCGAACATGAGGTCGAATCGCCAGTCCGTCACGAAGGCCATGAACGACGGCGGGTCCGGAAGGTTGTAACCGAGTTCGACCTCGGGAATCGAGGGAATCGACAGCGGAGGGGGCGGCGGGGTACGACCGAGGCCGATCGCGAGGCCGATGGTTGCCGCCATCACGATGCCTTCAGCGCCGGCAAATCGAATCAGGGCAGAGCGACTCTTCGGATTCTCCGCCAGCGCCGGTAGCGCCCGACTCCGCTGAGCCCAACCGAAGAACCCGAGGATGATCAGTGCAACTGTTTTCGCGACGATCAATCGTCCATACGTCGTGGTGAATACGTCGTCGAGAGGCAGACGGACAATAGCGTTGATGACGCCGCTGAATCCCATGACGACGAAGCAGATGGATGCGACCGTCGAAAAGCGTCGGGCTGCTACGTCGGTGTAATCGCCGCCGCGGCGCGCGTGTGCCAGTAGCGCGAACAACCCGCCGGCCCAGAGCGAAGCCGCCACGAGGTGCAGGATCAGACTATTGGTAGCGATGTCATGCGAGCCGCCCGAAGAGGAGTGACCGGTGAGAGCAAGCGGCATCAGTCCGAGGAGACCGACCAGCAGCAGGAGCGGAGTCCACCACCAGCGCAGTGTCAGTCGGGCCAGGATCGCCAGAACAACCGCGATGATCGCCGTCCAACGCCAAGCGCCGGCGATCTCGACCTGATCGAGTCCCGACCACAGGTTCGCCGGTTTGATCGCTTCGGCAAACGGCTGACCCGACGTGTCAGAGAGCGTCAGAGGCACCATCATGAACGAACAGATCGCCCACACGATCGCGGCGTGCGATGCAGTTCGGACTGCCCGATAGCCGTCGACGTCGAGGACGCCCGACTTCTGCGGCGGCACGAAGAACGCGGCCAGCAGCAGTGACCCGATCGCGATGACCGCGGCGATCTCCCCCAGTGCCCGCATCGCGGGCAGGCCGTACGTGGTGATCGGGCCTGGATCCGGAATACCCAGAAGAGTCAGTGCCTGCGACGCGGAGAATCCCACCACGATGGCTCCAGTGAGCCCTGCGATGAGTCCGCTGACCACGAATATCGCGGTCGAAGAAGCGGGTGCACCGCTGTGCTGTGTGGACTCCGGTGGGGAATCTGTCGGCGCGAGGTCGGGTGTAGCCATACCTCAAGGGTAGGACCTTCGCGAACCGACTACGACAACGCGTCGGAGTTGGGCGGCGCGCGTCACATCCCGAACCCTCGAGTATGATGTTCCACGCGCCTCCGTAGCTCAGGGGATAGAGCAAGAGCCTTCTAATCTCTTGGTCGCAGGTTCGAATCCTGCCGGGGGCACCACAAGATTTGATTCACGGATAGTCACACTGCGTGGACGAGCGGCCACTGGGCAGAGCAGTCCGATACGGACCGAAACCTAGCCCACAAATTACGTGCCGTCCGCAGTAATCTGCCTCGCATGAAGAAGGCACTTCCGAAGACCCTGAAGTCACTCGCCCGGACCGTTGGAATCCTGGCACTCGCGATCGTCGTTGTATCCGTCGTCGAGCGGTTCACCGGCGCACACCAACCGACTACCGGTCCCGCCTCGTTGACCGGGCCAGACCAATCGTTGTAGCCCTTCCCTGCGACTGCGACAAGGTCGTCTCACGAAGTTCTACGACGACGAGTCGGTAGGCAAGAGTCCACCAATGGCGGCTGAGTCGCGTGCAACACGCTGTGCGGAGCGGCCCGCGAGTGTCACAGAATCTCTGGGCTCCGGATCCCAAGGCGTAACAGCAACCGGGGCGGTCAAACCTTGCGGGCAGCCGTGGGTGTAGCGCCATTGACACAAGCTGCGTCAGAATGGTTGCGCGAGAACTTGATTCGAAGGTCCGATTTCGCGAAGTGTCCAGAGAGCTGCGAAAAGTACCGTCTGCGGGACCTCGCGGCCACTCGGTGCGGCTGCTCGGATGTGGCGACTGCGCACCGATCGAACCGGTCGCATCCACCGTCAGCAACTACTCAACGACCGTCACCTTTTGACTCCGGGGATCGAAAGCGCTTGAAAAGTAAGCCAGTTCATCGTGCCGAGCCGCGCGAGAACGACCTGAACTTGCGAGATCTCGGGATCTTCGAAGAAGCCTCCGACGTGGCATTTTCCGAGATCCACACACATCCCAGGCAGTGCCTCATCCGTGCGCACAAGAGCGTCGCCAAAAGTCGCTGCGGCGCGCGATCAGCTGGACTGACGTAACCGTACCGAAGGCTTTCTACGAAAAGCTGGGCGATTCTTTGTCTCGAAATGCCATGTCGGCCCCCGAAGCATTATCGACAGTTAACTCAGACCGGAATCCAATCTGCTAAGAAAAACGAATCCAATGTGACCCCTATCTCTGGATCATTTCAGAACAGGGGTTTCGATGACCCGCGACTGAATTCACCCCCTAATTCACCCTCCTCCTATACACAGAAAAATGATTTGCATTTATGTCGAGCGTGTGTGCACAGATAATTCGCTCCACACCTTGTCGTTCCGACAGCAAATAAGGGGCAGTGAACTGCATAAAGGCTCATTCGGTACAGCAGCGCCGACTCGGCTCGGCCGCTCACCGATTGTCGACAAGTGCCAAGGCAGGCATGCAACTGATGGTCGAGATCGAATTGTGATGAACCAGCCAGTTAACTTGAAAGAAATCAACGAAAGATAGATATACCCAGGTAAGCGCAGTTTTTCTTGCATGGACGCACGTCCATGGCGTATCCAGCTATGCGATTTGCTCGTGTTAGATTCCTGATTGCGCATCGCCCGGTTTGCGCCTTCTGCGTTGTTTGCGCGGAATTTGCATCTTCTCGCGAACGGCCCCGCCCACATTTCTTTACGTTGTGCCAAAGAAAGGAATTTCATGAAAACCGTCACGGCAGCGAAGCACGTAGCACGAAGACTCCCCCTCGGAGCCATCGCACTGTTGCTATTGCTATCCGGGATGGTGCTCATGCCCGAACTGCAATGAATCGCGCAGGAAAGATCCTCGGCCGCAGCCTTTAGTACCTCGTAGGTCGTCGCGTTAGCTAATACCGGCGGTCGATCTTTCTTGGAATTTCCTGGCCTACCCAGAGCCGGCCGTCGGTCTGCGCTGGCGCCAACCAGGTCCGATTATCAACTGTTCGGCTCCGCAATAGGACGCCTGAGAATCACCAACGCTCGCATCCAGGCTCCAGAGCTGCTCAAAGGTCCCGTTTCGCTATTCGCCGGCCCCGGAAACGGGGCCCAAATCATGTGTTCTGAACGAAAGGTGTTCGTCATGCGTAACCGTGTCTTCCCACGCCGCGCCGGGGAGGGGGTGGTGTCTCGGTGGGCAGCTTTGGGGATGATTGTTGCGGTCCTGGCGCTGGTCGTATCGTCGTTCTCTTTCGTCCAGGTTGCCTCGGCAGATGACGTCGGGACCTCGACCGCCACAGTTCCGACCTCAACAGTTCCGACCACAACGAAGCCGCCCGTAACTACGACGGAGGCGCCACTGAAAACGACGGCGCCGCCTACTTCCACGTCGGAGTCACCCACTTCTGCGAAACCGGCGATCACAACCACAGCGCCCCCGTCTACGACTTCTGTGGCGGCGCAGCGACTGGCCGCACGCGGAGTCAATCCCGGCATCGATGTGAAAATCACCGACGTCCAGGTCGAGGGAAAGAACGACCAGCAGATCACGGTCGGGGACTCCGTCACGGTGAAGGGCACCTGGGACGCGTCAAGCGCGAGCCCGCAACCGGGCGACCAGTTCACCATCGGATTCCCTGACGAGTTGAAGCTCCAGTCCAACCCGACGATCGCGCTCGAGGGCGACGACGGGACGGTTTGGGGCACATGCGATCTGGTTGCTTCCACCAATCTGATGACGTGTGTTCTCTCCGATGCCGTGGCGGATCGCCCGGACGAGGTGAAGGGCGATTTCTTCGTCTACACCAAGGCGGTCGCGTACACCACCGAAGAGAAAGTTGATTTCACGATCAACGGCAGTTTCGACGTGACGCACGAGCTACCCGGCGGTGGCGGCATCAGCGACGGCAGCGTGATCAGCGAGGCCAAGAAGTCCGGCCAACTCCAGGGCAACAAGCAGTCTGTGCGTTGGACGATCGACATTCCCGGTGCCGATCTGGCCGCACTGGACGCGGGCGGCACCGGTTCGGTGACCCTGAGCGACGCGCTCTCAGAGAACATGAAGCTGTGTACGGGCAGCCTGATCGACGCGAAGCTGTTGTCCGGTCGCCCGAACGATCTCAAGCCGGTCGCAGGCGGCGTCACCGTCACCCAGAGTGCCGCTGGTGATCCAGTCAGCATCGCGCTCGACAACGGCGGCCCCTTCGAAAGAAACAAGCTCTACCGCATCGAGTACACCTCGTGCACAACCAGCGGCGAAGTGGACATCACGGGCACTGTCTACGACAACTCCGTGACCATCGGCGGGAACACCGTAGGCGCGGCAGGCGTCGGCCAGGATTGGGCTCCAGAGACCGGGCCGTCGAAGTCCGGCGGTTGGGCCGGGGGCACCCGGTACAGCGAGATCGACTGGAGCATCACGGTTCCGGGCACTTTCATCGCGAGCCTCCCCGACCAGAAAGTCATCATCAAGGAGACTCTCGGCGCCAATCACGAGGTCTGCGAGGGCGGCCTCGTCCCGACGGTCTGGCGCGCGAACCGTCTACCCGGGCTGAACGGTGAAACAACCAACCACGTCAACGTCACCTCCGAGTTCGACATCGACGCTTCCGGTGCCACGGCGAGTGCCCAATCCTTCAGCATGACCATCACGCCGAAGGAAAAGATCAAGCAAGACTCGACGCAGTACTACTACGTGAAGTTCCGGTCCTGTGTGATCGAGAAGGAGGTGCCGGACTCCTCTGATGTGTTCACCAATACGGCGGTCGTCAACGGCATCTCCAAAGACGCTTCGGTGACGGGGCCCAAGTTCGAGGGCGGCAAGACCGGCACGCTCAACACCGAACCGAAGGACGTCGCGGGCGAGAAGCAGCCTGCCGGCACGACCATCGACTGGAAGGTACAGGTCTCCGGACACACCCTCGAGGGCCTCGACGCACCGGCGGTCATCACCGACACGTTCTCCGACAGCTTGGCGGTATGTGATGTCAGCGGCGATCTGAAGAAGGACCTCAATTTCAAGGTCACCGCGCGCGACTTCCTCGCAAAAGAGGGCGGCACGGACATCACCGCAGGCACCACGGTCACACGCAGCGGCGACAACGGGATTGCTGTCACCCTCCCGAAGGACGCGGGTGACTACAACCGTGAGACACGCTATTTCATCGATTACACCCTCTGCACCAGCAGCGGTGGGCTGGATCAGCGCGGCACGGTTTACGGGAACTCGGTCTTCTACAACGGCAAGACTCAGTCGACGCAGAGTGTCAAGCAGGAATGGGGCGGCGGCGGCACAGGTCAAGGCGTGTCGCGGGGCTCGTTCTCGCTTCTGAAGGAGATCGCTCCCTTCTCCGAGAAATTCCCCCAAGACACCGAGTTCACTGTGAAAGTCGAGGAGTTCGCCCCCGGGCAAGATCCAGCGACCGACGCCCCGGTGAGCTCCTACGAGATCAAGGTGAAGGCTGACGGGACACCCGTCAGTGGGATCAACCCCCGCGGAACCGGCTGGCAGATCCGCCTGTCCGAGATCAACCTCCCCACCGTTGACGGCGTGTACTTCGAGCGAGGAACGTTCCGCCCGTCAGAGGGCGTGACGCTCAACGGGGACCGCACCGAGGCGCTGGTGACCATCACGCCGAAGAGCAATGTCGGTGTCACACTGCTCAACAAAGCGAGCCTGGGATCGGCGAGGATCACCAAATCCGTCATCGGTGACGGAGCGCGCACGGGGCTCGAGGCTTTCGTCGTCAACGCAGAGATCGCCTTCGGTGACGACGCCGCCGGCAACGAGCTGCGTCAATTCACCCTGAAGGACGGTCAGCACTACGACCTGGGCAAATTGCCCATCGGAGCGAAAGTCACCTTCACCGAGGTCCAACCGACGAACACCGACCTCGTGACGTGGTCGCTGCCGGTGATCAGCCCGAAGACGCTCACCATCGGCACCGACGCGTCGGCGAACACGGTCTCCGTCACCAACGAGGCCACGATCACGCAAGGCACCTTCGAAGTGAGCAAAAAGCTCACGGGCCCGAAGGCGTCCGACAAGGCCGTACCGGCGAGCTTCGACGTGATTGCCACCTGGCTCGATACGGACGACAACCCGCAGAGCAAGACGCTGTCTCTTCCGTCCGACGGCACCCCGGTTCCGTTCGGCGAGAACCTGCCGGGCGGCACCGAAGTCACACTGACAGAGCTGGTTCCGGCAAACGGTGACGGTCTCGCCTATGGCGTGCCCGCATACTCCGGGAATGTCAGGATCCGTCCGGACAACGCAGCCGTGGTGACCATCGGCAAGGATCTGCGCAAGATCGAGGTGTCGAACTTCGTCGACGTCAACGACGGCACTCTGCGCATCGCAAAGCAGGTCGGCGGTGAGGCCGCCGAGGCCGTCGGCGACGACGTGGAGTTCACGGTCGAGGCGCGTTGGCGCGACGGTGTGGGGTACCGCACCCAGGTGCTGAGCGTCAAGCAGGGACAGACCACACCGCTCGGCGTCGACCTCCCTGTCGGCACCGAGGTGACCTTCACCGAGACCGGCCGTCCCGATGTCGACGGAGTCGAGTGGGGCGCGATCTCCTGGGGCACCAGCCCGGAAGGCGAATCGTGGCTGCACTCGAACCTCGACGGCACCGCGACGGGCATAGTCTCCGACGACCCGACCGACGGTCGGCTGATCACGCTGTCGAACGAGGCGCTGTGGAAATTCGGATCGGTCGAATTCACGAAGTTCATCCTCGACGCTGACGGCAACCCCGTCCGCGCACCCGAGGCCGACCTGCCTGACAGCGCGACGTTCGAGGTCCGCATCGACGGAATCGATCCGGCACTCCCCGCTGGAACTGATTTCCCGGCAGTGGGCCAGAGCATCACCCTCGATGCCGGAAACGACTGGAGCTGGACGTCCGACGAGGTTGTGCCGCGGAACACCGTGATCACCTTCTCCGAGGTCGACCCCAAGCCACTGGCCGGTATCGACTGGGCGCGGCCGTACTACTACGTCTCCGCGGATGCCGGTGACGCCGATTACCGCGACACCGTCAAGGCGGTGGCCGGTGAGAAGGCTGTGGTGGAGATCCACAACCGCCCGATCCCGACCACCGAGGTGGATATCGACAAGATCGTGACCGGCCCCAAGGGCAGCCAGGTGGCCAAGGACGGATCCACGATCTTCCAGGTCACGGCTACGTGGACGGACATCGACAATGAGGCGCGGTCTTGTGTCCTCGATGTCAAGCCGGGCGCTTCGGTCACTCCGACCGCCCAGTGCGACGCAGCCGTCATCGACGGCCGAGTCCAGTTCCCGCTGAACACCGACATCACTTTCACAGAAACCGGTGCTCACACCGACGTCACCAACGTCAAGTGGGGTGACGTGATCTGGGGCGTCAAGGAAGGCAAGGCGGACGTCTCGACGATCGACGGCGAACCGACCGCAACTTCCGTCAAGCTCACCGGCGAAGCAAGCAAGTCGGTGGTTCTGGGACTCGAGAACAAAACCAGCAGCAATGGGCTGATCATCATCCCGATCCCGATCCCGCTGCCGCCGTGGGAAATCCCGACATGGCCGGGCTCTGAAGTACCCGGAGGACCAGGCACTGACGTGTCGACTCCCGGCAACAACGCTCCCGGCAACAACGGTGGTGGACACAACGGTGCTCCGGGCACACCTGCTCCGGGAAATCCTGCTCAGGCCAAACCGGACCAGTCCTCGTCCCTGCCGGTAACCGGCGCGAACGTCATCTGGCTCGCCGGTCTGGCGCTGGCACTGATCGGCGGTGGCGCATGGCTCACCCTGCGTAACCGCAAGCGTGGACCCGGCCAGGAGTAACTCCCAACCAGGAATACCGAAACAGGGCGGGTGCGACATACGCCTGGTCGCACCCGCCCTGTCACCGTCACGACGTATTCATCTCGCGGCCGCCCCCGTGGCCCACCCTTCGAAGGAGAAACACCATGTCATTCCTCCCGTTCCCGATCGTCATCGAAGGCATCGAGACCACTGGTTCTGCCGCGATCGACGGCCTCGGTCGCCTGTCCGTACTCCTTTACGATCTCCTCGGCGGTACCGGAAGCGCCACGATCAACGCGGGCAGCTAGTTCGATACGGCACCAATTCGACACATCAGTTAGCTCGGTAAATCTGTGAAGAGGAGACCCCGGTCCGTGAGCGATACCGAAGTTCCAGGGCGTCGTCGGCCGGGCGCAGGCCAGGTAATCGGCGAACTGCTCCTCACGGCCGGGGTCGTCATCCTGCTGTTCGTCATCTATGAGGCGTTCTGGACCAATATCGTCTCAGGGCGGCTGCAGGACGAGCTCAACAACAGTCTGGAGGAATCCTGGGCCGAAGTCCCCGAAGCCTCAGGAGCGATCGATGGTCAGCCGGTGTCCCCGCTGATCCCTGTGCTCGGCGAGGGATTCGCGCGCGTGCATTTCCCCACACTCGGCGCCGCGTACGCAATCGTCGAGGGCACACGCAACGAGGACCTGCGGGCCGGCCCCGGCCACTACCCGGACTCGCAGATGCCCGGCGAAGCCGGAAACTTCGCGCTCGCCGGGCACCGCAATGGTTCCGGCGCAGTCTTCCAACACCTGGATCGACTCGATGCATGCGATGCCGTCGTCGTGGAGACCGAGTTCCAATGGATGACGTACCGGTTGCTCCCACTCGACCAGGCCTCGCCCGAACGTCGCGCTGCGGCGAAAGCCTGCTTGAATCCCGAGCAAGCCGATCGTGTTTCCGAAGGCGACTACGTCCATCTCCTCGGGCGGCACATCACCGTGCCCGGGGATGTTGCGGTCGTCAACCCGCTGCCCGGAAACCCTTGGGCCGAGCCCGACGCCACGCTGGAAAGTATGTTGACACTGACCACGTGCCATCCGCTCTACTCGAACAGCGAACGCTTGATCGTCCACGCGGTTCTCGTCGAAACAATCTCGAAGACTTCGGGCACCATTCCCGCGGCATTCCAGGAGCAATGAATGTACGGATACCTCTGGGGAGCGCTCCCCGGCCCCCGACCAGTGAAGGCCCTGCTGGCGATCGTTCTCGTGGTCGCGGTGGTGCTGCTACTCATGGAATTCGTATTTCCTTGGGTGTCAGAGCATATGCCCTACTCCGACGTCACCGTATAGAGCGCCCGTGCAGGTCGGCCGACACCGGCACGAGGCCCGGCTGGCGCCCGAAGGCGCTGTCCTACAGCGGACTCGACGGACCTACGATGATTCTGGCGTGTCGATGCAAACCAGTTTCCGCGTGTGTCGGAACGGGTCGCCTAGTTGACACTCGAGGCTCTCCGGAATGTTCGTTCGACGCCTGAGCGAGCACTGAGACCTGACTCCGCCGCTACAGAACCTTCGTGAAGATCTGCGCCGGCGCTGCCGTCTCGAGCTTGGCCAGCGCCTCAACCAACCTGACGAAGTGCTCGGTATGGGTGTGGGCGTCGAGGTGCTCCTGAGATTCCCATTCCTCCACCAACACGAGCTCGCAGGGATTGTCGGTGCGCTGCAGTAACTCGTAATTGATGCAGCCGTCCTCTTTTCGGGTCTCGGTGACAAGTTCGTCGTACAACCGAAGCACTTCCGCGAGATCGCCCTGCTCCACTGTGGTTGGCACCAAAACCCTGATCACAAAGACTCTCCGATTCGTCTGACCCGCGTTGAACCCTCCGCTCGAAGTCTGCCGTAGACCTCCGACAGATCGACATTTCCGTTGTGACTCGAAGTTTGCGGACAGGCGCAATACCTACGAAACACCCCCGATACCGGAGGTTCGTAGGGTTTGCCGAAGTCGGGCTCGCAATCAGCAGCGCAGCCCTGGGCCCGGGCGAGGGGTAAGCACATGAGTGGAAATGCAGTTCGCTTGCAAGCGATCAAGGACGTCGAGGCCTACACACCTCCGGTGGTCAGTTTCACGACCGACGAGACACCCGGAGAGGTGTTCGGAGCCAACGTCTTCAACAAGGTGGTCATGCAGAAGCGACTGCCCAAGCTTGTCTACAAATCGGTGATGGCGACGATCGAGCAAGGCAAACCGCTTGATCCCATGGTCGCCGATGCGGTCGCGTCGGCGATGAAGGACTGGGCGTTGGAGAAGGGCGCAACCCACTACGCCCACGTCTTCTATCCACTGACCGGGTTGACGGCCGAGAAGCACGACAGCTTCCTCGAGCCGGTCGGCGACGGCAGTGCACTGGCGGAGTTCGCCGGCAAGACCTTGATCCAAGGTGAACCCGACGCTTCGAGTTTCCCGAACGGCGGGCTGCGCAACACATTCGAGGCTCGCGGATACACCGGCTGGGATGTCACGAGCCCGGCCTACGTTCTCGAAAACCCCAACGGCAACACACTGTGTATCCCGACCGTGTTCGTTTCGATGACCGGCGAAGCGCTCGACCACAAGACTCCCCTGCTGCGTTCACAACAGGCAATGGGTTTCCACGCCGAAAGAATCCTGAAGTTGTTCGGCCACGACGACCCCGAGCACATCGTATCGTTCTGCGGTCCCGAGCAGGAGTACTTCCTGATCGATCGACACTTCTTCCTCGCCCGCCCCGACCTCCTCAACGCCGGCCGAACACTCTTCGGCGCAAAGCCGCCCAAGGGCCAGGAGTTCGACGACCACTACTTCGGGGCGATCCCGGAACGTGTGCTCGGATTCATGATGGACACCGAGCGGGAACTTTTCAAACTCGGTATCCCCGCCAAGACACGGCACAACGAGGTTGCGCCCGGCCAGTTCGAAATCGCCCCGATGTTCGAGCGAGGCAACATCGCCGCGGACCACCAGCAGTTGCTGATGACCACCTTCAAAACCATCGCCAAGAAGCACGGCATGGAATGTCTGTTCCACGAGAAGCCGTTCGACGGTGTCAATGGCTCCGGCAAGCACGTCAACTTCTCGCTGGGCAACTCCGAACTCGGCAGTTTGCTTGTCCCCGGCGACAATCCGCATGACAACGCCCAGTTCCTCGTATTCTGCGCCGCAGTCATCCGGGCCGTCCACAAATACGCCGGCCTCCTGCGCGCGTCGGTCGCATCGGCAACCAACGATCACCGTCTCGGTGCCAACGAGGCTCCCCCGGCCATCATCTCGATCTTCCTCGGCGATCAGCTGGCCGACGTCTTCGAGCAGATCGCCAAGGGCGCAGCGACATCGTCGAAGGACAAGGGCACCATGATGATCGGAGCCGACACCCTTCCCGTCCTACCGACCGACCCGGGCGACCGCAACCGCACGAGCCCATTTGCCTTCACCGGCAACCGTTTCGAGTTCCGCGCGCCAGGATCGCTGCAAACAGTCAACGGCCCGATGGTCACCATCAACACGATCATGGCCGAGGCCTTGGACTACATGGCCACCGAACTGGAGGCCGCGGTCGCCGACGGCGCCGATTTCGACACCGCCGTCCAGAATCTGCTCACCGAGATCATCACCAACCACGGTGCGGTTGTCTTCAACGGCGACGGGTACTCGGAGAACTGGCAGATCGAGGCCGAGTCTCGCGGCCTGCCGAACCTTCGCACGACGCTGGACGCCCTTCCTGAACTGATCACCGAGTCCTCGATGGAACTCTTCGAGAAGTACAAGGTCTTCAACCACCGGGAGATGCACAGTCGCTACGAGGTCGGACTCGAACAGTACGCACTGAGCATCGGCGTCGAGGCACGCCTGGCCGCCGAAATCGGTACGACGCTGATCCTTCCGGCCGCAGTGCGCCACCAGACGGAAGTTGCGCAGAACTTCGTCGCACTGAAGTCCGCCGGCCTCGAACCGGATTCAGCACCGCTCGAAGAAGTGTCGGCGCCCGTTGCGGCTCTGCGCACAGCGCTCGCGGCCCTGCGCGCAGCAATCGACACCGACGCCGGCGAGTCGCCATTCGATCAGGCCAAGCACGCACAGGACGCACTCCTGCCCGCCATGGCAGAGGTACGTGCAGCGGCCGACTTCCTCGAAACCATCGTCGCCGACGATCACTGGCCACTCCCGACGTATCAGGAAATGCTCTTCATTCTCTGAGCATCACCCGAATATCACTACCCACAGAACTATGGCCTGCAACTCGATCGAGTTGCAGGCCATAGTTGTCGAATCTTGCTCGGCTAGCGGTCTTCCGGCATCGTGACTTCGAGGACGCGAGCCTCACCGGTGGTCGCGGGGTCAGGACGATCGCGCGAATCCGACGACGCCATCTGGAGTCCGTTCAAATCGGTCCGCATGTAGATGACGTTGTAACGGTCCCACGTGGTGGCGACGAATTCGAGGAACTGTCCGCTCGCCCACGGGTGCATGAATCCGCCGTACAACGCGGGCAACGTGATTCCACTCAACAGGGTCTGCGTACCACTCCACGGGCCTTGCGGTTGGTCGGCCTGACGGATCACCAGGTTGCCCTCGGCACTGGTGTACATGGCAACGAACTTGTTCAGGTAGTCGTTCCACTGCACTGCGAGTTCACTGACCGGTGCCTTGATGACCTGAACGGCATCGGTATCTCGCGGACTCCAACCGGAGCCGTCCCAGTATTCGTAGGCACCGAGATTTCTGATGTCGGCGCCGGCCACTCGCGCCAGGATCGCCTTACCGAAACGACCTGAGGGAGTTCCGTATTCGTAAATGTAGCCGTCCCGACCGTCGAGGAAGGCGCTCTGCTGGAAGTTGGAATTGATCGGCGATACTGCCGGAATCCCCGGAATGCCAAGTCCTTCGGTATTGGCGCGAACTGTCGCCGGATCGAGTTCCCAGTTCTCACCGTTGTCCGTGGAGAAAGCCAAAGCCGAGTAGTTGGTGGTCCAGGCTCCGGGTTCGTCCCACGACCGAACGGACATGAATCTGATGTACTGCACACCACCGTGAGAGATTCCAGCGGTCGGGATGGTGGTGAACTCACCCGGAATGCCGAATCCCGGAATGATCTCCTTGGAATGATTGGGGCCGTCCAAAGGAGAACTGTCGATCTTCATCCCGTCGGCAATGGCGGTGTCGTTGCTGCGGAACAATACGTTGCTGCGCCAGTCGTCACCCGGGGTGTCGCAGTCGCCCACCGTGTCGCCGAATGCCATCAGCACGTCGTGATCCGGCCCCGAAAGACCGTTGTCCCACATGATTCCGAGGTCGGTACCCGACACGTTGAACCGCTCGATGGTGTTGTTGGGACTGCCTGGGCCAGTGACCATTTCGATCGCCTTGGTCCGGCCGGTCAGCACCGGCAGAGCACCGTTGGGGGCGCCGGTGATCCAAGGCAGCGCGTTGGCGAGGGAGCCGGTACCGGCGGAACCACTGCCGAGTGATCCGGTCAGCGAGCCGAGCGAACCCGTCATCGATCCGGCGGAACCACTTCCTCCCGACCCACACGGTCCGCCGATCGCCGACGCAGACGGTGCTGCGGCAATCGTCGCGGCAATCGTGACGACGCCTATCGACAACATCGCCGACATGGAGTGTTTTTTACGCACGTGCAGCCCCTCTGATCATTTCGACTCCCGTTCGGACCACAGGCACAGTGATCCCCGACCGCAGAAGCAAACCATTTGGACTGTGTTAAGAGAGTGAAAGCTGAGCAAATTGTTATAAATCGCCCGTTCAACTGACACAAGTGACAGCTGTGTCCGATTTCACCTTCACAGGACAGTTGTCCGATACAGCAATAAAGGCGCCTAGTATGTAACGGAAATGTAAAAGAGTTCTCACAACGAGGTAGGTGAGCGGTGTCCGTACGTGACCGCGTAGCGCAGATTTACGATCAGGTTTTGGTTCGCAATGCAGGAGAGCCCGAGTTCCATCAGGCCGCCGCAGAGGTCTTCGAGTCTCTTCACGTAGTGCTCGAACGCCACCCCCGCTACGCCGACGCCGGACTCATCGAGCGGCTCTGCGAGCCGGAACGCCAGATCATCTTCCGCGTGCCGTGGACCGACGACCAGGGCAACGTTCACGTCAACCGTGGCTTCCGCGTGCAGTACAACAGTGCACTCGGCCCCTACAAGGGCGGCCTGCGCTTCCACCCCAGCGTCAACCTGGGCATCGTGAAGTTCCTCGGCTTCGAGCAGATCTTCAAGAACTCACTCACCGGCCTGCCCATCGGCGGCGGCAAGGGTGGCTCGGACTTCGATCCCAAGGGCCGCTCCGACGCAGAGGTCATGCGCTTCTGTCAGTCCTTCATGACCGAACTGCAGCGTCACATCGGTGAATACACCGACGTTCCGGCCGGCGACATCGGTGTCGGCGGTCGCGAGATCGGCTACCTGTTCGGTCAGTACAAGCGGCTGACCAACACGTACGAGTCGGGCGTCCTCACCGGCAAGGGCATCACCTGGGGCGGATCGCAGGTTCGCACCGAGGCCACCGGCTACGGCGTCGCGTACTTCGTCGCCGAAATGCTCAAGGCAAAGGGTGAAGGCCTCGAAGGCAAGAACGTCGTGATCTCCGGATCCGGCAATGTCGCCATCTACGCAATCCAGAAGATCCACCAGCTCGGCGGCGTCGCGATCGCCTGCTCGGATTCCTCGGGATACATCGTGGACAAGAAGGGCATCGATCTCGACCTCCTCAAGGAGATCAAGGAAGTTCGCCGCGGCCGCATCAGCGAGTACGCCGACGCAGTTCCGCATGCCGAGTTCATCGCCGACGGTTCCATCTGGGACGTGCCGTGCGACGTCGCACTCCCCTGCGCGACTCAGAACGAGCTCGACGAAGATGCCGCAAAGACCTTGATCGCCAACGGCGTTCAGGCCGTTGCCGAAGGCGCGAACATGCCCACCACCCCCGGTGGCATCCAGCTCTTCCGTGACGCGAACGTAGCCTTCGCACCCGGCAAGGCGGCCAACGCCGGTGGCGTTGCAACCTCCGCTCTCGAAATGCAGCAGAATGCTTCGCGTGATTCCTGGAGCTTCGAGTACACCGACGAGCGTCTCGCCGGAATCATGCGCGGCATCCACAAGCGCACCATCAACACCGCTGCCGAGTACGGAAAGCCGGGCGACTACGTGCACGGCGCGAACATTGCCGGCTTCGTGAAGGTGGCCGACGCCATGATTTCACTGGGCGTCATCTAGAGATTTCCGCACCACAGACAGCAGTACAAAAAGGGTGATTTCACCCTGAACCGGTTCCCGTACATCGGACTGGTCGAATCAATACCTAGGCCTCGAGGGCCCTGGGTCCGCGAGGACCCAGGGCCCTCGAGCTTGATCTGAGCAAATCGCCCGCGACGAGCACCGTAGGCGCCGGCAATGATCCCAGACGGAACTCGCGGTGTCCTCCGAAACCGTTTTCCGCTCTGACGTCGAAAAACACCGTAAGTGGACGATTGTTTAGGTCCGCAGCGCGTGGGGCATATGGACTTATCTTCACATTTGTCCATTTCACAGTTGGACGATCGTTCATGTGGTAGAAATCACAACGCCTGGCGCAATTCGATCCGCAAATTTCAGCGGCGAGTATGCCCCCGAACAAGGCCTCAGCGTGTACCCCGCTTCGTAACGCGCCGAGCCTCCGGATGCCTGTGCCAGGCGACGCACCTGTCTAGAGGAGGCCACCCATGTCCCCAGCGCTGCTGAACAACCCGGGACCGCTCATGTTGGGAGGCAAGCCCGCCTCCACAGCGGTCAACGACGTCATCCCACTGGCAAGCGATCTCGTAGATCACCTGTCCCGTGCCAACCCGACGTTGACTTCCCTCCAAACGGAGGCAGTACGTCGGGAACTGATTGCGGTGATCGTGCAGGGGCTCCAAGTGGGGATCCAGCTATTGGATCACCGCAAACTTCCCACCGACCAAGAGTTGGACGGCATTCACACGATGACCGTCCAACAAGCATTGAAAGGCGTGCCACTCAGCGCGATCCTCAACTTGACCAACGAGGGCATCAGCACTTTTCGCACCCTCATCCTCAGCCGGGCCGACGCCGAGGACTCCGCCAATCTCGGGGATCTCAACGAGTTCTTGTTCGCACTTGCGCAGCGGCTTCACTCGTTCATCTCGATCAGCTATCTTTCGGCTCTTCCTGCCGGTTCCCAACTCGGGGAATACTCCGCCGGCGCTCTCGTGAAAGCCATGCTGGACGGCGACGATCCCACCCAGCTTGCGTTGCAGATGGGCGTTGAACTCGCACCCCGCTATCTCGTCCTGCGGCTCCTGGTGAACCTGCCGCCCATCCGCCCGGGAGCACGCAACGGCAACCACCAGCGCATACAGGCCTACCGTGACCTCTCCGTCGCTCAATCGAAAATCGCGGCCCACTTCGGGTCGGCGCTGCTCGAAGCTCCTGCACCGCAACGTGGTCTGGTCCTGATCGAGGGCACACCCGACTGGGGAACAGTGTGCGAGGTCATCCAACGCGCACGCGCAACGGTCGGGGTGGAGATCACAGCAATCGCCGAGAACGCCGCGGTACGAGATATCGCCGCCGCCCAAGCAACCACTCACGAATTGGCGCAACTCGTGCGGCGCCTGAGACTGCCGGCGCGGTCCTACCGAATGGAAGACCTCGCGCTCGAGTATCAACTCACTCGGGGTGGCGCAGGCCGCGACAGCTTGATCAATCTTCTCAAGCCACTCGACGGCAATCCGGAACTGCTGCAGACATTGTCCATACATCTCGCCAACGGCCAGCATCGTCAGCGCACCGCGTCGGCGCTCGGCCTGCACACCAACACCGTCGACAATCGAATCAAGCGCATCGCAACCCTGACCGGATTGGATCCGGCCCTGCCCTCTGAACTGCTCAAACTGCGCGCTGCCATGATCTCGCTGACCTTCGCAAGCACTGATGTGGACAATCGTCCAGCGAAAATGTGAACACTCACATCCTCGCTATTAGCTGTCCACGTGTGGCGCCTGGACCCCACTTTTCCGCTCCGAACCGGGCTATAAAAGTGTGGTGCGAATCACCGCGCAAACCAGTAACAATTAAGGGGAAACACATGATCAACGGCCAGGATAACGCTCTCCTCGGTGCCTTCTTCGACACCATCCTGCAGCTCTTCAACGCGGGCAGCACCGGCACGGGCTCGACGGATGGCGGCGGCGTCTCCTAGGACGAATCTCGGGCCCTGTGCGAGAGAATCTCTCGCACAGGGCCCGCTCCAAGCCGCCTGACACTGTGATGGCGGTGACCACGGTGACCACCACGTCGCCACCGCTGAAACCAGGAGCAAGCACATGATCGCCGCACCAACCACAGGCGCTTTGGCCGTCGTTTTGAACACCGTCCTACAGATGTTCAACGCCGGCAGCAGTTTCCTCTACACCGACAACTCTCCGATTGGCGGCGGCGGCGAAACTCCCACGACGCCTGCTCCCTGATCGACTTACCCGCTCGCATCACACAGTCGCGGCACAGACAGGAACCACCGTGATAAACCAGCACACCCTGGGCAGCCTGGTCATCGACTTCGGCTCACTCTCCCGAGCACTCGGCTTCGGCAACGGCTCCATCGTGTCGCTCGGCAGCACCGGAAGTGGCTGAAACAGCCCGCCTGACCACGTCGACGATCCCGTCGCCGCTCACCTTCTCACCACATCTCGAAACAGAAAGCAGGTCCCCCTGTGCCTACAATTCCGCTCACCGGCGACCCCATCGTCATCAACATCATCGTCCAGCTACTGAGCGCGGGCAGCAGCAATGCACTCGCACTGGGCGGAGTCGGTAGCAGCGGTCTCGGTAGCACCGGGCTCGGCAGCTTCGACTCGGCGAGCCTCGGCAGCGCTGCTTAGGACCTCACTTGTGATCGGCGTTCGATCCGCGTCTTCGGCCGCCGAGGCAGTCCACGAAACCCGCGTTGCCCTCCGTCATCTGTGACGGAGGGCAACGCGGTCGTTCAGGCGAGACGGCTCGCGGTTGCGCGATCAGGCCGTCCGCCGCGGTGAATCAACGCCAGTCTTCAGGTGGATCGCTGTCGTCGTGCTCGAGGGTCACGGACTCCGAACGATCGTCAGCTGCAGCCTTTTTCGCCGCTTCACGCATCTCGATTCCGTCGGACACCCAGTCGCCGATCTCGCGCGTCACGTCTCGAACGGCCCCGGCGATGATCATCGCGATGGAGCCCACGTGGTTGGCTGCACTTTCGGTCAGTTCCTGGACCGTGTCCTTGCGGCGTTCGAATTTCCCGACCATCAGTGTGTGCCTCTCAGGCTGCAGTTCGCTGGCGCTCGACGATAACACCGGGAGGGGTCTTCGACTTGACCAAACCGGGCGGAAGAGCGAGCTTGAAGATCTTGCCCCATACCGAACCGATCTGCTTGAAGAACCCACCGGTGTTGTACGGCAAACCGTACTTCCCACACAATTCTTTCACCTGGGGAGCGAGTTCCGGATAACGATGCGCAGGCAGGTCCGGGAACAGGTGGTGCTCGATCTGGTGCGAGAGGTTGCCGGACATGATGTGGAAGAGCGGGCTTCCCTCGATGTTGGCGCTGCCGAGCATCTGACGCACGTACCACTGCCCGCGAGTCTCGTCGGCCGTCTCGTCCTCGGTGAAACTCTGGACACCGGTGGGGAAATGGCCACAGAAGATGATCGAGTACGTCCACACGTTCCGGACCAGGTTGGCGGTGACATTCCCCGCGAGAGTGGTCACGAACAGCGGCCCCGTGAGAACCGGGAAGATGACGTAGTCCTTGAGGACCTGCTTGCCCGCCTTGTTCCACCAGCCCTTCAGGAGCGGCTTGACGTCGTGCCACTTGCGTTTGCCCTGGATGACGTTCTCGATCTCGAGATCGTGCATCATCACGCCCCACTCGAAGAGCACCATCAAGGCGAAGGCCCAGACCGGATTACCGAGGTAATAGGGGTTCCACTTCTGCGCGTCGTCGATACGCAGGATGCCGTATCCGATGTCGCGGTCTTTGCCGAGAATATTGGTGTACGTGTGATGCATGTAGTTGTGCGAGTGACGCCACTGGTCGGCCGGGCACACCGTATCCCATTCGAAGACTTCGGAATTGAGCCCTGGTTCACGCATCCAGTCGTACTGACCGTGCATGACGTTGTGGCCGATCTCCATGTTGTCGAGGATCTTGGACACGCTCAATGCACCGACTGCCGCGAGCCACACCGGAGGCAGGAAGCCCAGGTACATCAAACCGCGACCTGCGACCTCGAACCCGCGCTGAGCCTTGATGATCTTGTAGATGTACTCCCGATCCTCCGCCCCGAGCGAGGCGACGGTGCGATCGCGCAATGCGTCCAACTCGCGGCCGATCTCCTCGACCTGCTCGTACGTCAGAACGACGGGAGCGTCGTCCTTCGCGTCGGAACCGTTGCCGAGGAACGGGAGGGTGGGAAGTGAAAGTCCAAACATGTCGGTCTCCAGACAGTCGTGTGGAAAATGGGACTTCAGATGTCGACGGTGACGTCGCCGACGGGAGCACTGACGCACAGCTGGATCTTCTTGTCCGGCTCGTCGTCTGTCTCACCGGTGCGCACGTTTCGGGTACGGCCCGCCTTCTTGACGGAGGTGCAGGAGAAGCAGATTCCCATCCGGCATCCGTACTCGGGATTGAGGCCCGCAGCTTCTGCTTGTTCGAGAAGTGTTTCGCCGGAGTTCTCGGCCGCCACCCCACTTTTGGTGAATGACACCTCGCCGCCGGCCTCCCCCGGCTCGGCCACCGCCGGCGCGAACTCCTCGGTGTTGAGCAAGTGCTCGACGTCGACCTCACGGAACACCTCACGCACTCCCCGCATCAGTCCGGGAGGTCCGCAGAGATAAGCCTGGGCGTCGATCGTGTCCGGATCGGCGATCCAAGGAGCCACCGCGTCGAGGTGCCCGCGATCGAAGAAACCTTCGAGGTCACCTCCACCGCTTTCGGTGTACACGAGTACCAGTTTCACGTTCGGGTTCTGCTCGGCGATGGTCTTCAGCGCGCGCGTGTACGCCACGTCGGCATCGGTGTTCGCGTAATGCACGAACACGATCTCGCCCGAGTGCTGCTCCTCCACCAGCGTCCGAAGCATCGACATGACCGGGGTGATTCCACTGCCGCCACTGATCAACAACACCCGACGCGGGCGGTCGACGGGAAGGGAGAACACACCGTCTGCCTGCGAGAGGCTGACAACGAGTCCGGGTGCCGCGTTGGCGTACAGATACTGCGACACCAGGCCACCCGGATGCGCTTTCACGGTGAGCTCGATCAGCCCACTGCGCGTAGACGCACCCCCGGCCGGCGAGTAGCAGCGAGTGTGACGAACACCGTCGATCACCACGCCCAACTGCACGAACTGGCCCGCCTGAAAACCGCGCCACTGGCGAGTCGGGCGCAGCGTGAGAGTGACGGAGTCAGCCGTCGGATGGTCGACGGCGACAACCTGCGCGCGGATGTCACGAACCGTCGCCATCGGGTTGACCAGCTCGAGGTACCGATCGATCTGATGTGGAGCAGCCATGGCTTCGATCAGTCCCACCAAGGACAGTCCGCGCCGAGGTGCGGACTTCGGTGTCGTGTTCTCAGGAGCAGATGCGATTGTCATGACCCTCCTCGTACTTCGATTGCCGGGTGTATCGATTGCTGGGCTAGCTTCCCCCGACTGCGTGAATTCAGTGTACAAATGTTCACCGAAGATAGTGTGACAGGTGCACACAAGTACATGTCAACAAGAATGTGATCCGAGTTACACGAGTTGCCGAAAGGAGCCGGAATGCCTGTACCTACACTCGACGTCGTGACGAAGGCCGGACCGGTGAACCCAGAGCGCAGGGAGCCCGACAACAGGGAACCGGAAAGTCGTGCCGCCAAGAAGGAACGCACACGCCAAGCGCTCCTGGACACTGCCATGGACCTCTCGGCCGATCGCGGCTTCGCTGGAATCAGCCTGCGAGAGGTAGCCAGGGAAGCCGGGATCGTTCCGACGGCGTTCTACCGCCACTTCGCTTCACTGGAGGACGTCGGTGTCGTCCTCGTCGAAGAGAGCATGCGTATGTTGCGCCAGATGCTGCGCGACGCAAGGCGTAATCCCAGCACCAAGGACGCCGCTACGTCCCTGGGCATCCTTGTGCGACAAGTGCATACACACGAGCGACAGTTTCGGTTCCTCTGCCGCGAACGCTACAGCGGCGTCAGTGAGGTACGACGTGCGATAGCCACTGAAATGCGGTTGTTCGTCAGCGAACTGACCATCGACCTCTCCAGAATTGCCGGACTGGAAAGCTGGTCGTCGGACGATCTGGAAATGGCTGCCGACCTGATCGTCTCGACGATGTTCAGTGCTGTCGTCGAACTGCTGGACGCCGGGACCGCCGGGTATCGCGACGAAGCCGCCGTCATCACACGAGCCGAGAAGCAACTGCGAGTCATCATGCTCGGAATGGCCACCTGGAATCCACCTCGAAACTGACCTCGGGTTCACCTTTTCGACGTACGGTGAGAGTCATGTCTTCCACGAGTACATACGAAATCCCCGTTGGCGACCTCACCTTCGACGTACTGATCTCGGGCCCGGACGACGGCATTCCGCTGGTAGCGCTGCATGGCTTCCCGGAGAGCGCCGCATCCTGGGGCAAGGTCACACCACTGCTCACCGCAGCGGGCTACCGCGTAATCGCACCGAATCAGCGCGGTTACTCCGCCGGCGCACGCCCCGAAGGGGTGGATGCCTACAAGATCGAGCACCTGGTAGCCGACGTCGTCGCATTGCTCGACGCGCTCGGCCTGTCCGACGCGCATCTTGTCGGTCACGACTGGGGTTCGGCGGTCGCCTGGCAGGTCGCCGGTCGCCATCCGAACCGGATCCGCAGCCTGACGGCGATCTCGGTCCCCCACCCCACCGCCTTCGGTTGGGCACTCCGCGAGGACGAGGACCAGAAGCAACGCTCGTCCTACATCGGACTTCTCCGACAGGAGGGAAAAGCCGAGGAAGTGTTGTCGGAGGACAACTTTCGCCGGCTGCGTGCCATGTTCGACGGCCAGATCGATCCTGAATTCGCCGACGAGCACATTCGTGTCCTGAGCGGGGAGGGCGCGCTGACCGGCGCCTTGAACTGGTACCGCGCGATGACCCGCGACTTCGGCGATATCGATCGCACCACCGTGCCGACCACGTATGTCTGGAGCACCGGCGACACAGCGCTCGGCCGCGCAGGCGCAGAACGCTGTGGTGAATTCGTGGACGCCCCCTACGAGTTCGTCGTGCTCGACGGCGGAAGTCACTGGATTCCGGAAGAGCGAGCCGAAGAGTTGGCCGAGGCGATCCTCGCACGTGCAGGATCCTGATCGCCGCGACGAATTCGGCTCTATGTATGTTGTCATACATAGAGCCGAATTGATTCCATCACCAGGAGTTCTGCGATGACCGAGACCGTTGCACCACCCCATCCTTTCGACGCTGCTGTCGGATTGACGCCACTCACCGCCGGCTTGTCGACCGGCGAGACCAATCCGGCGTACAACAACATGGTCGGGCCATTCGGCGGCGTCACCGCTGCCACGTTGCTCGAATCCGTACTGAAGCACCCCGAACGCCTCGGCGATCCGCTGTCGTTGACCGTCAACTTTGCCGGTCCGATCACCGAGGGCGCCTTCGAGATCTCCGCCCGGCCGGTGCGCACCAACCGCTCGACGCAGCACTGGTCCATCGAACTGTCTCAGGACGGAACCGTCGCCACTACCGCGACGGCAGTGTTCGGTACCAGGCGTGAAACCTGGTCGTCTACCGAGATCACGATGCCGGAAGTTCCGTCGGCCGAAGACGTTACACTGCTGCCGTTCCCCGAGTTCATCGCCTGGGCACAGAACTACGAGATGCGCTTTGTCGAGGGTGCGATCCCCGACCTGGAGTCGGGCGAGCATCCCGACTCGACCACGACACTCTGGGTGCGCGATCAACCGGCACGCGCTCTCGACTTCACGTCGCTGACCGCACTGTGCGATGTCTTCTTCCCACGAGTCTTCTTGCGCCGAGGCAAGATGGCTCCGGCTGGAACGGTCTCGATGACCATCTACTTCCACGCCGACGCTCAGACGCTGAACGAACAGGCAGACAATTCCGTCCTGGGAACGGCGCGGACCCAACGGTTCGGAAACGGATACTTCGATCAGTCGGCCGAAATTTGGGGCAGTGACGGCGCATTGCTCGCTACGACACACCAGTTGGTCTACTTCAAGGATTGACGGGAAGCGCACTGTCCCCTTCCGGCGCCTTCACCATCGACAATGCGGCAAGACCGACGCCGAGAACCACCAGCAGTCCGATGATGCCGGCACGGTCTGCACCGAAGAGCCAAGCGAACAGGCCGAACAGTGTCGGTGCCAGAAACGACACTGCTCGGCCTGTGGTCGCATACAGGCCGAACATCTGACCTTCACGCCCAGGCGGGGTGATGCGCGCCAAGAAGGTTCGTGCCGAAGACTGAGCGGGCCCGACGAAGAGGCAGAGCGCGAGACCGAAGATCCAGAACATCACCGGCCCTGACACCGCGATCAATATTGCGCCGACCACGATCATCGACGCCAGCGAGACGGTGATGACCTGTTTCGGTCCGATCCGATCGTCGAAACGTCCGGCCACCAATGCACCGATTGCGGAAATCACGTTGGCCGCAACACCGAACAACAGCACGTCGGCCGCACTGATCCCGTAGACGTTGACAGCCAGCACGGCTCCGAAGGTGAACACGCCCGCGAGACCGTCACGAAAGAGCGCGCTCGCGATCAGGTACCAGATCGTGCGCCTGTCGACGTTCCAGAGTTCGCGCAGATCGCGCCACAACACCCGATAGGAGTCGAGGAACCCGGCCTTGGACGCTCCCGGATCGACCGCGGGGCTGGGCAACTCTGGAACCTTGAAGAACACCGGAATCGCGAAAACCGCGAACCACACTGCAGCCAGCAGTGCCACCATCCGGATGTTCATGCCGCCGTCGGTGGTCAATCCGAGGAATCCCCGAGTGTCACCGTCGCCGACGATGAACCCGAAGTAGCACAGCAACAGCAGCACGATTCCGCCGAAATATCCCATGGCCCAGCCGAAGCCGGAGACTCTACCCAGATTCTCCGGTGTCGACACCTGCCGCATCATGGCGTTGTAGGGAACGCCGGCAAGCTCGAAGATCACCGAACCGATTGCGAGCAGAACCAATCCGAGCCACAGATAGCGGTAGTTGTCCTCGACGAAGTAGAGGCCCGCCATCGAGAGCACGGTGATGCCGGTCAGTATCGCGAGCGAGAGTTTACGTTTACCCGACGCATCGAAACGTTGTCCGGTGATCGGAGCGAGAATCGCGATGAAGAAGCCGGCGATTCCGAGTGCCCAGCTGAGCCACGTAGTTGCCGAAATCGTGCCGGGAAGGTCGTCACCGACCGCGTCGGTGAGATAGACCGAGAAGACGAACGTGAGGATCACTGCGTTGAATGCGGCCGATCCCCAATCCCACAGCCCCCATGCGAACACTTGACTCTTCGTGGCCGCACCGCCGATGCCTGCGGGTGGCTCTGCCTGCGTGCTCGTGGACTCGGCGCTCATACGGCGAAGCCTAACTGCGCGCGGGCGACTCGGCGCCTCTCTCCGAAGTCGACATACAAGACGCTCTATGCACCCGAGTTAGTACGCACTTAGTTGCATACGCACCTGAGTGCATAGATACTTTTTCCATGGCACTCGAACATGCGTTGCTCGTCTCCCTTTCCGAACAGGATGCGTCGGGATACGACCTCACACGCCGGTTCGACAAGTCGATCGGCTTCTTCCACAGCGCGACGCACCAGCAGATCTACCGAGTCCTCAAGCGAATGGACGAGGCAGGCTGGGTGGAGGTGGAGGCCATCGCGCAGGACGGCCGACCGGACAAGAAGATGTACCGCGTCAGCGATGCCGGCCGCGCCGAACTGACCCGATGGATCGCAGAGCCGTCCGAACCGAACCACCTGCGCAACGAGTTGGCCATCAAGATCAGGGCCGCTGCGCACGCCGATCTACCCGCTCTACGACGCGAAGTCGCTCGCCACCGCGACGGCCACGCCGCCCGCCTCGACGTCTACCGACTCATCGAAAAGCGTGACTTCCCCAATCCAGCGGCGCTTTCCGGCTCTTCACTGCACCAGTACCTCGTACTTCGCGGCGGCATCCGCGTCGAGGAAGGATTCACCGACTGGTGCCAGGAAGTTCTGGACGCACTGCCCACTGGCGAGTACGCCATCGAAGACACCGGCGAGCCCGCCACCGAAGACACTGGCGAGTACGCCACGGAAGGACATCTTCAGTCATGACGGATACACAGTTCCCCCGCCTGCTCGAACCGCTCGACCTCGGATTCACGACGCTGAAGAACCGCGTCGTCATGGGATCGATCCACACCGGCCTCGAAGATCGCGCGAAGGACACCGACCGCTTGGCCGAGTACTTCGCCGAACGTGCCCGTGGCGGAGTCGGCTTGATCATCACCGGCGGCTACGCGCCCAACCGCACCGGTTGGCTCTTGCCCTTCGGTGCCAAGCTGACCAACCGCATCGAAGCGCGCCGTCACCGCCGGATCACCAAGGCGGTTCACGACGCGGGTGGAAAGATCGCCATGCAGATCCTGCACGCCGGCCGCTACAGCTACCAGCCGTTCAGTGTCTCCGCGTCGTCGATCAAGGCACCCATCAATCCGTTCCGTCCGCGCAAGCTGACCGGCCGTGGGGTGCGTTGGCAGATCCGGAACTATGTTCGCTGCGCGCGTCTGGCCAAGTCCGCGGGTTACGACGGCGTCGAAATCATGGGCGGTGAGGGCTACTTCATCAACCAGTTCCTCTGCGAGCGCACGAACAAGCGCACCGACCAGTGGGGCGGCAGTTCCGAGAACCGTCGACGCATGGCAGTCGAAATCGTGCGACGCACACGCAAGGCCGTCGGCCCGAACTTCATCATCGTGTTCCGGTTGTCGATGGCAGACCTGGTCGAGGGCGGTCAGACCTGGGATGAAATCGTCTCGTTGGCAAAGGAAGTCGAAGCTGCCGGCGCCACGATCATCAACACCGACATCGGATGGCACGAGTCACGGGTGCCCACCATCGTCACCTCGGTTCCCCGAGCAGCCTTCGTGGACATCACGAGCAAGCTCGAGAAGCACGTCGACATTCCGGTAGCCGCCTCGAATCGGATCAACATGCCCGAGACTGCCGAAGAGATCCTCAACCGCGGTGACGCGCAGTTGATTTCGATGGCCAGGCCGATGCTCGCCGATCCCGACTGGGTGAACAAGGCCGAGCGCGGAGCGTCCGACGAGATCAACACGTGCATCGCCTGCAACCAAGCCTGCCTCGACCACGCCTTCGTTCACAAGCAGGTCTCCTGCCTGCTCAATCCGCGCGCGGGCCGTGAGACCACGCTGATCCTCTCCCCCACTCGGCGGACCAAGAATCTCGCCGTCGTCGGCGCCGGTCCTGCCGGACTTTCCGCAGCACTCAATCTTGCTCAGCGTGGTCATTCGGTCACGTTGTTCGAGGCCTCGGACAAGATCGGCGGACAGTTCGGGATCGCACAGCTCATTCCGGGTAAGGAAGAGTTCGCCGAAACCATTCGCTACTACACCCGCATGCTGGACGTGGCCGGAGTGACAGTCAAGCTCGAAACCCGCGTCGCACCAGCAGATCTCATCGGATCCTTCGACGAAGTGGTGGTTGCCACCGGCGTGACGCCGCGCGTTCCCAAGATCCCCGGCATCGAGAACTCGAAGGTGCTGACCTACGCCGAGGTCGTCCGAGAGGGCAAGCCCGTCGGCAAGTCCGTCGCCGTCATCGGTGCCGGCGGCATCGGCGTCGACGTGAGCGAATTCCTCACGCACCCCACTTCCCCCACTCTTCATCTCAAGGAGTGGAAGCAGGAATGGGGCGTCACCGAACCCGAAATGGCCCCGGGCGCTCTCACCACTCCGGTACCAGAGCTCTCCGAGCGGGAGGTCTATCTCCTCCAACGCAAGCCAGGACGCATCGGCGCCGGCCTCGCGAAGACCACCGGCTGGGTCCACCGGGCGGCCCTCAAGAACAAGGGCGTCCACGAGCTCTCGGGCGTCAACTACGAGCGCATCGACGACGCCGGCCTGCACATCACCTTCGGTGAGAAGCACGAGAAGCCCCGACTTCTCGAGGTCGACACCATCGTCATCTGCGCCGGGCAGGAGTCGGTTCGCGATCTCGTGGACGAACTGACCGTCGCGGGTGTGGTGACCCACATCATCGGCGGCGCGGATGTCGCTGGCGAACTCGACGCCAAGCGTGCCATCGAACAGGGCACACGACTGGCCGCGAAGATCTGACCGGCTACGCTGACTGATCGTGAGCCTGCCGACACCCACAACCACAGCCCGCGCCGTAGTGACCGGCGCCTCCTCCGGCATCGGAGAGGCACTGGCCGCTGATCTGGCATCACGCGGACACTCCCTGATCCTCGTTGCCCGTCGTGGCGAGGTCATGGAGGCCCTCGCCGAGAAGCTTCGCGCCGCGCACGGCGTCGAGGTGGAGGTCCGTGCATCGGACCTCTCCGACAGCGCGGCGCGTGCCGTTCTGGTCGAGGAACTCGGTGGCCGCGACATCAGCATCCTGTGCAACAACGCCGGTATCGCCACCTTCGGGCCGATCGCCGAGCTGGACCCGGCCTACGAGCGCGACCAGGTCGAGCTCAACGCCGTTGCAGTGCACGATCTCACGCTGGCCGTGCTGCCCGGCATGCTCGCGCGCAAGTCCGGAGCCATCCTGATGGTCGGGTCCGCGGCCGGCAACATGCCGATCCCCAACAACGCGACGTACGCAGCCACCAAGGCGTTCGTGAACACCTTCGCGGAATCGTTGCGAGGTGAACTCAAGGGCACCGGAGTGAACGTCACCCTGCTCGCGCCAGGCCCCGTTCGCACCGAAACCCCGGACCCGGCCGAAGCGTCGATCGTCGACAAGCTCGTCCCGGACTTCTTCTGGATCTCGAGCGAGTACACCGCCAAGGTCTCGCTCGACGGCCTGGCCGAGAACAAGATGCGCGTCGTACCGGGCATCTTGAGCAAGGCGATGTCCGTCGCGGGCGGTTACAGCCCGCGTGCCGTCGTTGCGCCGATCGTGGGCACGTTCTACAAGAAGCTCGGCGGCTGATTCACTCAAACTTCTCAGAGCAGGCCATAGCAGACCATATAGTCGGTTAATGGCGATGCGAAGAACACTGGCAGTCGGGGCAATCCTTCTTTTGACCGGAGGGTTGCCCTTACTGCTGCCCACGGCAGCGAATGCATGTTCGTGCGCATCATCGGCTACCCCGGAAGAAGCCGTGAGCGTCTCCAGCACCGTTTTTCTCGGGACTCCGACGGAGAAAACTTCGGACGGGTTCGAGGACACCTACCTGTTCGACGTCAGCCGGGTCTACAAAGGCGATCTGGCATCGGTGACGTCGGTGGGGACACTCGCGAACGGGAACGGTTGTGGCACAAGCTACGTGCTCGGCACCGAGCAGCTGATGTTCGTTTCTGCGCCGTACGACGTCGACGCCGAGCACGAGGGGCACAGCTGCGGGCCGGCTACCGAAACCGGGTTCGACATCCAAGCGGCGGTCGAGTCCGTGTACGGCGCCGGTTACGCCCCGAGTGCCGGCGGAACTCCGTCCGTTGGTGTGTCCGGCGACCGATCGACGGTCATCGGCGGAGGCGCCGCGGTGGCATTGCTCGCGGTGCTCGGTTGGTTCGGATGGAGGCGGCGGCGAGCACAGTGAGTCGACAGGCACAGTAAGTCGAGGACGTCAGGGCCGCGTCAACCTCGTTCGGCGGCGCGTCAAGTAAGCGTCAAGATCCGCCCCACCGGTGATCTTCGGGAGTAGATCTGAATGTAGCCCGCAACACGGCGGGTCACCTTCAGGAGATCGACGTGACGCTACTCGAAATCTTCCCCTCCCTACGCGGCGCAATGACACCGCGTATGGATCCTGCGTTGTGGCCCATCAGTACTCGCCACGACCACAGCGGGCGTGTCTGCATCGGCGACGTCTCCCTCGAAGAGATCGCGGACCAGTACGGCACACCGACGTACGTCGTCGACGAGGCGGACGTGCGGCACCGCTGCCGCACGTATCGAGAGATCTTCCCCGACTCGGAGATCGTGTACGCCGGCAAGGCACTGATGATTCGAGCGATGGCTACCTGGGTCTCCGACGAGGGACTCGGGGTGGATGTCTGTTCCGCCGGTGAACTCGCCGTCGCGCTTGCCGCGGGCGTGGACCCCCACCGAATCATCCTGCACGGCAATGCCAAATCGGTTTCCGAACTGAGGGCGGCGGTCAACGCGGGTGTCGGCCGGATCGTCCTCGACTCCCCCAGCGAAGCGGTACGGCTCGCGTCGGTGTGCACCCACCGACAGAAGGTGTTGGTCAGAGTCACACCCGGCATCGACATACACGGACACAAGGCAGTGTCCACGGGCATCGTGGACCAAAAGTTCGGCCTACCAGCGTTTTCCGAAGAACTGGAACATACGGTATCCGTCGTCGCCAACGCGACGCACCTGCAGCTCATCGGCCTGCATTGCCATCTCGGCTCCCAGATCACCGATCCCGAACTCTTCCGCCCCGCGATCGAGACGATGATCGCACAGATGGACGACATACGACGCACGCATCGAATCATCCTCACCGAACTCGATCTCGGCGGTGGCCATGGGATCGCCTACGTGCCGGGAGATGCCCAATTGGATCTGACCCGCCTCGCTCACGTCATCGACGAAACTCTCGACGACGCGTGCACCCGAAACCGCTTCCCTCGCCCCGAAATCGTGCTCGAGCCTGGCCGAGCGATCGCTGCGCGGGCCGGAGTCACGCTCTATCGCGTACAGAACATCAAGTCGATCAGCGGGGGACGAACCTTCGTCTCCGTCGACGGCGGGATGAGCGACAACCCTCGGGTGTCATTGTACGACAGCCACTACGATGTCGAACTGGTGAACCGACATTCGCGCGCACCGCTCCAGGAAGTCACCGTCGCCGGGCGACACTGCGAATCGGGCGACGAAATTGCCGTCGGAGCAAGGCTTCCCGCCGACCTACATGAAGGTGACCTGTTGGCAGTGCCGTGTACGGGCGCATACCACCACAGCATGGCCTCCACCTACAACAGCGTCGGCCGGCCGCCGGTCGTCGCCGTGCTGGGCGGGATTGCGCGGCCGTTGATCAGGCGCGAATCGATCAACGACCTGCTGGCCCGCGAGGTCGGCATCTGACCTCGCAGGCGCCTGAGCCTCAGCGCCTGCGGCGACTACCGGTGCCGAAGATGTTTCGCGAAATCTCGCGTCCCGCAGCCGAAGCCGCCGAGCGCAGGAAACTCTTGACAGCCGAGTTGCCCAAGATCTGCTCGGCGATGTTGGGGCCCTCTGGCTCGGCCGGCGGCGGTGGCGGCAGATCGGGCAGCGACGGAAGATCCAGGGACTGATCCGCCGTCGGAGCACCGGCCACCTTGGCCGTCAGCTTCTCGTACGCCGACTCGCGGTCGATGGTCTGGCCGTACTTCTGATTCAGCGGACTCGACGACGCGGCCGCCTTGATCGCGTCGTTGCCGATGGTGTCCATCAGCGACCTCGGAGGACGAATCTTGGTCCAGGCCACCGGCGTCGGCGCACCCTTTTCCGAGAGTACGGTCACGATGGCTTCACCGATGCCGAGTGAAGTCAGTGCCTTTTCCAGGTCGTAGTGCTCGGTTTTCGGGTACGTGCGGACGGTCTTGTTGAGGGCTTTCTGATCGTCGGGCGTGAAGGCACGCAGGGCGTGCTGAACCCGCGCACCCAACTGTGACAGCACCGAATTCGGAATGTCGGTCGGAAGTTGTGTGCAGAAGAACACGCCGACGCCCTTGGAACGAATGAGCTTGACCGTCTGTTCCACCTGCTGAAGGAAGGCCTTCGACGCGTCCGCGAACAGAAGGTGCGCCTCGTCGAAGATGAACACGAGCTTCGGCTTGTCCAGATCTCCCTCTTCGGGCAGCGTCTGGAACAGGTCCGCGAGCACCCACATCAGGAAGGTGGAGAACATTGCCGGGCGCGCCGCCTGGGCACCGAGTTCGAACAGCGTGATCACACCGGCACCGCCGACGACACGCAGCAGATCCTCGGTTTCGAGTTCCGGTTCGCCGAAGAAGGTGTCACCGCCGTCGGCTTCGAGGTTGACCAACGCGCGCAGAATCACTCCCGCCGTCGCGGAGGAAACTCCGCCGATACCCTTCAGATCCGCTTTGCCCTCAGCGCTCGTCAGGTGGGCGATGACCGAACGCAGATCCTTGAGGTCCAGCAGGGCCAGGCCCTGAGTGTCGGCCCAGTGGAAGATCAGCCCTAGAGTCGACTCCTGGGTCTCGTTGAGGCCCAACACTTTACTGAGCAGGATCGGCCCGAAACTGGTGATGGTCGCGCGCACCGGGATACCGATTCCGTCGGTACCCAACGACAAGAACTCGACTGGCATCCCAGCGGGAGTCCACGAATCGTCGCCCGTCTCGACTGCGCGAGCCTTCATCTTCTCGCTCGGATCCCCCGCCTTCGACAGACCCGAGAGATCGCCCTTGACGTCGGCCATCACAACCGGCACACCCGCGGCGGACAGCTGCTCGGCGATGCCCTGCAACGTCTTGGTCTTGCCGGTACCCGTCGCACCGGCGATCAGACCGTGACGGTTGATCGTCGCCAACGGAATCCGCACCCGTGCGGTGGGATCTGCCACACCGTCGATCACCACCGAGCCGAGCTCGAGTGCCCGCCCCTCGGATGAATAGCCCGCCGCGATTTCAGCGGCAGCACCCGAGGGCACCTGAGCAGCGGGGGTGGCTCCGGCCGATGCTTCGGCCTCGGCGGCAGCCGCTTCCTTCTCTGCTTCCTCAGCTGCTGCAGCGGCTTCAGCTGCAATCCGAGCGGCTTCGGCAGCGGCAGCCTTGGCAGCTTTCGCCTTCTCCGCCGGCGTCAGCGGCGCGGCTCCGTCCTTCGGATCCACGGTCATCGAAAAGCCCTCCTCGTTGCAATGCGGCGAAGTTCTTGTCATCACCCGAACGCCGTCTTACACACGTCGAGTTTCCACCGCAGACCTTATCCCGCGCCCGCGCGCACTACTGTGTTCCTGGTGCAGGACAAATTGGTATGGATCGATTGTGAAATGACCGGGCTGCGACTCGAGTCGGACAAACTCATCGAGATTGCGGCTCTGGTGACCGACAGCGACTTGAACATCTTGGGCGAAGGTGTGGACATCGTCATCCACGCCGACGACGACGCGTTGGCTGCAATGCCCGACGTCGTGAAGAAGATGCACGCAAAGTCGGGACTGACCGAAGAGGTTCGTAAGTCGACGATCACCCTCGCCGAGGCGGAGAAAGAGGTGCTCGCGTACATCCGCAAGCACGTTCCCGCCGCCGGTACGGCTCCCTTGGCAGGCAATTCAATCGCCACCGACCGCGGATTCATCTCACGGGACATGACGGCACTGGACACATACCTGCACTACCGGATGATCGACGTCAGCTCCATCAAAGAACTCTCCCGCCGCTGGTACCCGCGAATCTACTTCGGCCAGCCCGAAAAAGGTCTCGCCCACCGGGCACTCGCCGACATCAAGGAATCCATCCGCGAACTCAAGTACTACCGCGGCACTGCATTCGTCGCGGCGCCCGGACCGTCGAGCGCGGAGATTGCAGCCGTCGTAGAGGGCTTGGGTCCCGCCTGACCTGCCGATTGGCTTCCTGACCGACTTTCGCGCTAGTATCTCTTTCGTCAAAGCAGCCGGGTCAAACCGGTGGCCGAGGCAATGGTGGGCGTAGTTCAGTTGGTAGAGCACCAGGTTGTGATCCTGGCTGTCGCGGGTTCGAGTCCCGTCGCTCACCCAAGCGGAACCCCCGAGAATGTCGGAAGACATTTTCGGGGGTTCTTTTGGTTTGTGCGCCAGCCCCAATCTCCCCTTCCACAGCCGGGTGAACGTATCGCTCCCCTTCTCTGACGGGGGCAGCGATACGTTCACCCGAAGTGGGTGGGGTGGCGACCGCGACAAATCGCGCGCTCCCGAGCAACCCGTGCCCGAGCTGAGCGAACGTACCTCTGGTCGCTTCAGATAGACCGAAAGCCACTTTCGCTCACATCGGGGTAGCTGGAATTCGCCGCAATTGGCCCAGCCGTCGATCACTCGGGCGACGGTTCCGGCTCCCAGACACCTACGACGGTCCCCTCGCGAACATGTCGCTCGTACGCCGAAACCTTGTCGTGGATGACGTTCAGGTTTTCCTGCATCGCAGCGATCCTGGATCGAATCAACTCCTCATGCGACTGTAAAAGTGAAAGCCGCTCTTTCTCGTTTCCCGGCCCTGACCTGACGAGAGCGGCGAATTCGCGGATCGTGGCGATCGGCATACCCGAGTCTCGGAAGCGATTGCACAGCTTCAACCAAGAGACATCGCTTTCGGAGTAGACCCGACGCCCACCTGCCGAGCGCGCCACCTCGTGAACGAGCAATTCCTCACGTTCGAAGTATCGAAGGGAATCGATACTGATTCCGGTCTGGACAGCGACGTCACCGATTGACAGTTCGCGCATTGCCTGGCGACCTTTCCTTGACCTGGAGTGCACTCCAGATTTTACGGTCGCAGTCATGAATTCCATCCAGCGCAAAATCAACACCGGATTCTCCCGAGTCTCCACTGCCGACGACGTACTTGCCGGACAAGATTTAACGGGCACTACGGTTTTGGTCACTGGCGGGTACTCCGGACTGGGATATGAGGTTTCGCAGTCACTTTCTTCGGTCGGGGCGCGAGTTGTAGTTCTTGCCCGCCGACCAGAACAGGCACGGAGCGCGGTGGCCGACCTTCCGGGTATCGAAGTGCGAGCGTGCGACCTGTCGGACCCGAGCAGTGTCAGATCGTGTGCGCGAGAAATTCTCGAATCCCGGATCACTCCGGACATCATCATCTGCAATGCGGGGGTCATGGCCTGCCCGGAACTCCGTGTCGGCTCCGGCTGGGAATCACAATTCGCGATCAATCACCTCGGGCACTTTGTACTGGTGAACCTGCTTGTGCCAGCCATGCCCGCAAACGGCTCTCGCGTCGTAGCGGTCTCGTCGGCGGGACATTTTCTGTCGGGAGTGCGTTGGAATGACATACATTTCCGCAACGGTTACGACCGCTGGCTTGCGTACGGTCAAGCCAAGACTGCCAATGCTCTATTCGCTGTACAGCTGGCGAGCTCCGGTGCTTCACGCGGTATCAGTGCGTTCTCCGTCCATCCCGGGAGCATCCTCACTCCCCTTCAACGTCACTTCTCTGCATCGGAGAAACACGATCTCGGATGGACGACGCCGAATGGCGACGCCGTGCCGGGGTTCAAGACTCCCTCCCAGGGCGCCGCTACAACGGTGTGGGCAGCGACGGCACCGATACTCGCCGATCACTCCGGCGCGTATCTCCAGGACTGCAACATCGCGGACGTCGCGCAGACTGATGACATGAGCGTCGGCGGAGTGAAACCTTGGGCTACCGATCCCGCCGACGCACGCAGATTGTGGGCACTGTCCGCTGAGATGACCGGAGTGGACGCGTTCGGTCGACGCTGACACCGAGCGAACGTACCTCCCGTCGCCTCAGATAGACCGAGAGGCACTTTCGCTCACAAAAGGTGTGCAGATGCAGAAATGCCCCCAACCGGACGGTCGGGGGCATTCTGGCGTTCAGCGCTTCAGGAACGCACTCAGACGTCCGCGTTGCCGGTCTTCCAGACGCTCCAGGGGATGTTCCAGTCACCGAGGCCGTCGGTGCCGGAGAGAGTGCCGCCGACGGTGTTCTTGACGACGACGATGTCCCCACGCTTGGTGTTGTCGTAGACCCACTTGGCGTTGGACGGGCTCAGGTTGAGGCAGCCGTGACTGGTGTTGGAGTAGCCCTGCTGCCCGACCGACCACGGCGCCGAGTGGAAGAAGATACCGCTGTAGGACATTCGGGTCGCCCAGTCGACGGGGGTCTTGTAACCCTGCGCCGAGGTGACCGGGACGCCGTACGTGGACGAGTCCATGATCATGTTCGCGAAGCGGTCACCGATGATGTAGACGCCGTTGTCGGTAGGAGTGCTGTCCTTGCCCATGGAGGTGGGCATGGTCATGACAGTCTCACCGTTGACCTGGAAAGTGACCTGCTTGGTGTTGTCGTCCGCCGTGGCGATGACGGCATCACCGATGGTGAAGGAACTCTTCGCGTCTTCCTGCCCGAAGACTCCCTTGCCGAGATTGCGCCCGTACACGTTGACGCTCACGTCGACCTTGGTGCCCGGTGCCCAGTAGTTCTCCGGACGCCAACGGACCTCACGATTGTTGACCCAGTAGAACGCACCTTCGACGGCCGGAGTCGTGGTGACGGTGATCGCAGCTTCGGCAGCCTTGCGATCGGGGATGTTCTCGTCGAACTGCACCGCGATGGGCTGACCGATGCCGACCACGTCACCCTCGTTGGGCAAGACATACGGCTTGGTGACGTTGCCGGGTGCGCTGGTGGTGAAGGACGTGACCGTCGTACTTGCGCCACCCAATCCGAATGCGCGGGCCTCGATTTTGTACTTGCGGTTGTAGCCGAGTGGCTCGGTGGTGGTCCACGACGCACCGTCGGCAGCAATCGCGCCGGCAACTGCCTTGCCGTCCTGATTGACCATCGTCACGTCGGACAGAGCGCCGTCAGCGACGTTGATCTTGACCGGGTCGCCCGGCGAGAAGCCGACAGCGCCGTCGGCAGCGGTCGAGGTGAGCTTCGGCTTGATGAGTTCGGTGAGCGGATTGGAATCGATCGGCGCCGACCCTTCGGTACTGACGTCCTTGCCGCCCGACGTGCACGCGGTCATCAGAACGAGAGCACCGAGAGACGCCGCGATCATCGCCGCGCCCTTCGACGCTCGACCGTTCCCCCCGCGCACGGACAGACCCCACCTTTGACGACTCATCGTTCGACTCCGCTTCACAATTTCTCCGACTAACTTCCGCGTCACATGCGAATCCCACTTACCGGAAGGCAAGTGGGACTTGCGGTATGACTGCGCTGCACCAATGATGCCAGGCGCGCTCGTTACCAACGGTCATGAAAGGCCACGCCGTCAGTAACGTTCAAGTATCAATCGCTCCGAACCGTCCGTTTTGTTACCGCTTTCAGCGGATTTCCTCCGATCGGACTACAGCGGTGACGCCTCCACCTGGCGATTTGCTCCCGAACCGGCGATTCGGCTAATGTTCTGTCTCGCAAGAGCGAGCGCCTATAGCTCAGTTGGTAGAGCAAGTGACTCTTAATCACTGGGTCCGGGGTTCGAGTCCCTGTGGGCGCACTTGCAAAGGTCCCCACCTTCTTCGGAAGGTGGGGATTTTTCTTTGTGTCGTGGTGGACAGGTTGTGGTGAATAGACTTCACAGTTATCGGAACCACGGCCTGGAGGATTGATGACCGAGCGCGAAACCACACCGGGCAGCGAGCTGGCATTTGCCGGGGTTGCGGGTCAGGCCGCTCTGATCCGGTCCGGAGAATTATCGGCCCGCGAGCTCACCGAGAACACACTTCGCCGTATCGAACGCCTCGATTCGACGCTCAATGCTTTTGTGCGGGTTCTCGCAGACGAAGCGCTCGACGAAGCGACACGTCTCGATCAGCGCCAGGCCGACGGCCACAGCCTGGGCCCACTGCACGGAGTCCCGATCGCGATCAAAGACGAGAACGACGTCGCCGGAACGCCGACGACGTACGGCGGTGCGGCAGCAACTCGCATCGCATCGGCCGATTCAGAGGTCGTCCGGCGGTTGCGCGAGGCCGGCGCGGTGATCGTCGGCAAGACGACGATGCCCGAGTTCGGCATCTGGCCCTTCACGGAGACTGCTGCAAACGGCTACACCAGAAACCCTTGGGACACCGGCGTATCCACGGGCGGATCGAGCGGAGGATCTGCGTCGGCCGTCGCGTCGGGCATGGTCGCAGCGGCAATCGGCGGCGACGGCGGCGGTTCCATCCGACTGCCTTCGGCGTTCTGCGGGTTGTTCGGACTCAAACCGCAGCGCGGTCGGGTGAGCACCGCGCCGAACCGAAACCTCTGGCGCGGACTCGGCACACTAGGGCCTCTCACTCGTTCCGTCGAGGACAGCGCGCTCGTGTACGACGTGATAACCGGTACCACCGGGATCGACGACTACACAGCCGAAACGCTCCGCACCAGCTTTGCCGAGTCAGCCGCGTCGGCGCCCGGGCCGCTTCGCATTGCAGTGTCCACCCGGAGTCCGGTCCGGGGCGTCCGCCCGTCCCCGGAGGTCGTTGCCGCGGTGCATTCGATCGCAGAGATGTTGAGCGCGTTGGGACATCACGTCGAAGAGCACGATCCCGAGTACCCGGACGCAACTGCAGCATTTCTCCCCCAGGTGCTCGGCGGCGTCCGCGACGAAGCACTGCGCGTCGATCATCCAGCGTTACTCGAGAAGCGCACACGAGCACTCGCGTCGATCGGCCGGATAGCCGCTCCCGCGCGCGTCGGGAAATTCGCTTACCGCAAAGGTGAGCGAATCGCAGCGACGGTCAACCAGGTCTTCGACACCTTCGACCTGGTCCTGATGCCGACCACGCCCGCGCTGCCACGCCCGATCGGACAACTCGAAGGAACCGGCCTTCTGTCAGCAGTCCGCAAGGCGTTGCCGATCGCCGCCTACTGTTCGATCTGGAATGTCTGCGGCAACCCGGCGGCCGCTGTGCCCGCCGGGTTCTCCGAACGCGGACTCCCCCTGAGCGTCCAACTGGTCGGGCGCAGCGGTGGTGAACCGACCATTCTCGCCGTCGCACAGCAGTTGGAAAGCACCGTCCGCTGGCCGGATTCGCACCCTCCACACTCGTGAATTCCGGAAGCGATGTAACCATCGTCACCACGATGAACACGCGTTTTGCAAACTCCTGAGCCTGTCGGCTAATGTTCTGTCTCGCAAGAGCGAGCGCCTATAGCTCAGTTGGTAGAGCAAGTGACTCTTAATCACTGGGTCCGGGGTTCGAGTCCCTGTGGGCGCACTTGCAAGAAGGCCCCCACCTCACCAGGTGGGGGCCTTCTTCATGTTCTGTCTTCGACAACTCGGGTCAGCGAATGATCTTCCGGACCACGAGTATTCCCACCACTGAACCGACTGCGATCAGCGCGTACTTCACTGCCGGCTCGTTGAGCTTGGCGAGCACCGTCTTCTTGGTGTTCTCGACCAGCCGCTTCGGGTTGGTGCGGACCGTCAGTTCGTCGAGTGTGCTCGCGAGCTGGTTACGCGCCTTCTCGATCTCGCGTTCGATGCTCTCGGTGTCCCTGGGCACGTGTCCTCCAACTTGTCTGTGTTCTGCTGCTCTGTGTGCGGGTCTGCTGTGCGGACGCAGCGCGCCGACACTTCGCTCTACCGTAGAGGAGCAGAATGCCCTCGCGCCCACCTGCCGCGCAATTTCTCGACTAACCTCGATTCCCGTGACCGAGAACAGTAGATTGTCCGCCGGCGACGTCGCGCCGGATTTCACGCTCCCAGACGCCGATGGCAACGAGGTTTCCCTTCACGATTACCGCGGCCGCAAGGTCATCGTGTACTTCTACCCGGCGGCCAGCACCCCGGGGTGCACCAAGCAGGCCTGCGACTTCCGTGACAGCCTCGCCGAGCTGAACGGCGCCGGCCTCGAAGTCATCGGAATCTCGCCGGACAAGCCCGCAAAACTCGCGAAGTTCCGCGATACCGAAGAGTTGACCTTCCCGCTGCTCTCCGATCCCGAGAAGGCGACGCTCGAAGCCTGGGGCGCGTTCGGTGAGAAGAAGATGTACGGCAAGACCGTCCAGGGCGTCATCCGCTCGACGTTCCTCGTCGACGAGGAAGGCAAGATCGAGGTGGCCCAGTACAACGTCCGGGCCACCGGCCACGTCGCCAAGCTACGACGCGATCTGTCGGTCTAACTCCCGTACCGGCTCAAGAACAGAGCCTCCGCGAAAGCGAGATTCTCGATCTCCGACGGGTCGACGCTTTCGTCGGGCGCATGAATGCGGCATTGCGGTTCCTCGACGCCGATCAACGCGATCTCCGCGTCGGGGAACTGCTCGGCCAGTGCACTGCACAGCGGTATCGATCCCCCTTGGCCGGCAAATCCGACTTCGCGGCCGTAGGCATCGGTGAGCGCGGACTTCAGCTGCGCGAAACCTGCACCCTCCGTCGAGGACGAGAACGGCGATCCCGTCGATTCCGGAACGACCTCGATGTGGACGCCCCACGGCGCCGCCGCGCGGAGGTGGTCCGTCAACAACTTCTGTGCCTGCGCCGGATCCGTGCCAGGCGGGACACGAAGATTCAGGCGCGCCGACGCGCGGGGCGTGATCGCCGCCGCCGAACCCACGACCGGCGGGCAGTCGATACCCAGGATGGTCAGCGCCGGACGAGCCCACACCTGCTCGGCGACCGAACCGGAACCAGTCAGCTGCACCCCTTCGAGCACCCCGGCGTCGGAGCGGAACTGATCGCCGTCATAACTGACACCCGCCCATTCCTGGTCGTTGGTCAAGCCTTCGACAGTGGTGTTTCCGGCGCTGTCGTGCAGCGTCGAGAGTATGTGCACCAGCGCGGTGATCGCATCGGGCGCCGGTCCACCGAAGACACCGGAGTGAATCTCACCCTCGAGCGTCGACACGTGGACCACAACGTTCGCGATCCCGCGCAATGACGTCGTGATCGTCGGCTCCCCGACTTCGGTGTTGCCGGTATCGGCGATCAGGATCATGTCGGCTGCAAAAAGTTCGGGCCGCTCTCGCACCAGATCCTCGAGACCGCCAGTGCCCATCTCCTCGGATCCTTCGGCGACGAGCGTCAGGTGGACGCTCGGGTCCACACCGGCTGCGGCGAGCGCTCGCAGAGCTGTCAGATGCATGACGACGTTGCCCTTGCAGTCGGAAGCGCCCCGTCCGTACCACCGTCCGTCGCGCTCGGTGAGCGTGAAAGGCGGGGAGCCCCAGAGCTCTTCGTTTCCGGGCGGCTGAACGTCGTAGTGGCAGTACAGCAGAACGGTCGGAGCACCGCCCGGGCCTGGTCGACGCCCGACAACCGCGGCCGAACCGTCGGAGGTCTCGATCGCCTCGATATCGGCGAAACCCTGAGCCCGGAATGCCTCCAGGACCCAATGCGCAGCGGCCGCGCATTCTTCCGGCGGGTACTGCCGTGCATCGGCAACGGACTTCATCGCCACAAGTGCACTCAGATCCTCACGGGCACGCGGCATGAGTTCACCTACCGCGGTTCGCAGTTCTTCCGTCATCGTCTCCCTCTCCTCGGCATCGAATCTCGGTGTGCCCGAAGAATCTCAGTCTGCCCGAATCGGACGTAGGCAGGCGCCAGGATCGCCGTTGCGCCACACCGCGCAGCAACCTCTTCGGCTACTGGACAGTTGGTCACCTAGTATCGAGGTGTGGCAACAGCATCGGGACTCGTGTGCGCGCACCTGCGCGGTGCGTTTCGACCGATCACGACCGCCGAAGTAGGTGGCCGATGACACCGGATAATGCACAAGTCCCAAATTCGACGGAAAACACCGATAGCCTGGAAGACGTGCAGCCCACGACTCGTCACCGCGCGCGGCGACGAATCGACCCAGCACTGGAGAATCCCCAGAGCCTCGAAGAACCGCAGGAACTGCTGCCGCGCAAGCGTCCGACGCAAGAGCGCAGCCAGCGTAAATTCGACGCACTCCTGGCTGCGTCACGGGAACTCCTCACCGATGTCGGTTTCGAATCGTTCACCTGTGAAGAAGTCGCGGCACGTGCTGACGTCCCGATTGGGACGCTTTACCAGTTCTTCGCGAACAAGTACGTCATCGTGTGCGAATTGAACCGCCAGGACCTCGTCGGGGTCCAGCACGAGCTTGCTCAGTTCGGCGGCGAAGTACCCTCGCTCGACTGGTTGCGGTTCCTGAACAGTTTCGTCGATCACATGGCCGGGCTGTGGACGTCTGATCCGTCGCGCCGCGAGGTCTGGCTGGCGATGCAGTCGACGCCGTCCACGCGGGCAACCGGAGTCATTCACGAAAAGCAGTTCGCCGAGACCGTAGCGAAAATGCTCGGCCCGTTGACGCCTCGTACGCGGCGAGATCGTCGCCTGATGATGGCGGAAGTTCTTGTCCACGTGGTGTATTCGATGCTCAATTTCTCGGTTCAGGACGGTCAGTCGCATGCCGACGCCGTCGCCGAACTGAAAAGGTTGATGATCGCGTATCTCCTCGTCGCCGAGAAGGAATCCCGCACGAAGGACTAGTCGAACGACAAAGAGCCGGTCTCCCCTTGGGAGACCGGCTCTTTCGTGTCCGGCAGTGCTACTCCGGGTCGGATTCGATGACCGCGAAAGCGCCCGCCATGTCCCCGTCGTGCGTGAGCGAAATATGAATCTTCACTCCGGTCAGGTGTTTGGCCACGTCACCGCGAAGCCGGATGCCGGGGCGCCCCCAGGCGTCCGAGACGACCTCGATCTGATTGTGGATCATTTCCCCCAGCACCGGTGGGCCGGCGAAGAGAGCAGTGGACCATGCCTTGATCACTGCTTCCTTCGCAGCCCACCGGGCGGCGAAATGTCGTGCCGGTTCGGAGCTCCGGGTAGCGGCGTCTCGACGCTCGCCCGGTGTGAAGTTGTCGAGCATTGCCGTTCCCGGCCTGTTCAATTGCTCGGCGAACTCCGACACCGTCACGAGGTCGAAACCGATACCCAGAACTCCCATACCGTGACTACTACTTGCAGCCGGGCAGATTCGAGCGGTACACCTGGTCTGCGCCGAGTCGTGCGTCCTCGCTCAGCAGCATGTCCGCTTCGAGCTGACGCGACGCCTTGGCCGGCGTTCCGTCGGCACCGAGGCGACGATCCGCCGGGCGCTCGTAGAGGCTGTCGCCACCGCACATCGCCTTCGCGAGGCGACGCTGACCGTCGATCGTCCGCTGCTGGGCCGCAGCAACATAGGCGTCACGCTTGTCGGCCGGAACCGACTCGACGAATGCCTGCGGGTGCACGACTGCGATCAGTCCGGAGACGTGACCGAAGCCGAGGCTGGTCAGCAGGCCGGCACGCAGCGGAAGATGCTCACCGAACTTGAGCGGCTGACGTGCCCACACGAGGTGCTCGAACTCGGCCATCTTGTCGTCGACGCAGTCGAGGCTGCGGTTCGGCGGGACGATGCCCTGGCTCAGTACCTGGCAGAGCCCGATCAGCTGGAAGGCTGCGGCACCACCCTTGGCGTGACCGGTCAGGCTCTTCTGCGAGACCACGAACATCGGCGCGCCTTCACTGCGTCCCAATGCCCCGGCGAGGCGCTCGTGCAGCTCCGCCTCGTTGGGATCGTTGGCGGCAGTGGAGGTGTCGTGCTTGGAGATCACGGCGATGTCGTCGGCGCTCACGCCGAGAGCGTTGAGCGAGAGTGCAAGCTGCGAATCCGCTCCCCCACGTCCGGCGCCCAGTGCTCCGAGTCCCGGTGCCGGGATCGAGGTGTGGACACCGTCGGCGAACGATCCGGCCCAGGCGACCACACCGAGGACGGGAAGACCCATCTCGAGTGCCAGGTCACCGCGAGCGAGGAGAATCGTTCCGCCACCGGCCGACTCGACGAATCCGCCGCGGCGACGATCGTTGGCCCGCGAGAAGCGGCGATCCTCGATGCCCTTGGCATGCATGTCCTCGGTCTTGGCAGTGGCCGACATGTCGCCGAAGCCGATGATGCCTTCCGTGCTCAGATCGTCGAACCCGCCGGCAACAACCAACTGCGCCTTGCCGAGTCGGATCTTGTCGACGCCTTCTTCGACGGATACCGCTGCCGTGGCGCAGGCGGCGACGGGGTGAACCATCGCGCCGTAACCGCCGACGTACGACTGAACGACGTGCGCTGCAATGACGTTCGGCAGCGCTTCCTGCAGGATGTCGTTCGGACGGTTCTCGCCGAGCAGCGTGTCGATGTACAGGCTCCTCATGGAGGTCATGCCGCCCATGCCGGTGCCCTGCGTGTTGGCGACCAGGCTCGGGTGTACCCAGCGGAGCAGTTCGCTCGGAGTGAAGCCGCCGGTGAGGAAGGCGTCCACCGTTGCGACGATGTTCCAGAGGCCGACGCGGTCGACCGAATCTGCCATGTCGGCGGGGATGCCCCACTTGGTGACGTCGAAGTTGGTCGGAATCTGACCGCCCACACTACGAGTCAGCTTCATCTTGCGCGGGACGCGGATCTCGGTGCCTGCGCGGCGGGTGACCGTCCAGTCTCCGGACTCGGCGGAAACCGTCGCCGTCGTGTTCTCCGGATCGGATTCGACGAAGGCCTGAGCCTCTGCCTCACTGCCGACCACGAAGCTCAGATCCTTGTCCAGGAACACGGAGGTGAGCAGCGGAGCGGTGTTGTCGATCATCGCGCCCTCGTCGACGTAGCGACGGATGCCGCAACGCTCGACGACTGCGTCGTGGTACTTGTCGGCGATTTCCGCCTCGGGTACCAGGTCACCGGATTCGACGTCGTACCAGCCCGGCTTGGGGTCGTTCTCCCAGACGATGAGTCCGGTGTTCCACGCCAATTCGAGAACGCCTGCGGCAGAGAGCTGCTCGTCGACCTCCATCTCGAAGCGGGTACGCGAGGAACCGTAGGGTCCGAGCTCTCCGGCACCCACGATGACCACGAGGTCCGCGGGGGTGACGTCCAGTTCGGGCCAGCTCGGAGCCTTGACCGAGTCGTCGATGCGAGCCGGCGCGGGCAGCGCCAGGATGCTGGACTCGTCCACTGCTTCGTCGACAGCTTCGGCGATCTCGGCAACCTCGGCAGCTTCCTTGGCCAAAGCACCCAGATCCAGGTTGGCCTCGGACAGTCCGCCGGTCAGGTCGACCTCGAGCGGGGCCTCGGCTGCAGCGCGCCGCGACTCGCGGGTTGCCGTCTTCAGCAGTTCGGTCGCCATCTCCTGGGTGGACCAGGTGCGGACGCCCGCAGCTTCGACCGCGTCGACGATCGGATCGTTGTGACCCATGAGTCCGGTTCCGCGAACCCAACCGATGACCGCGTGTGCCAACGTGACCCGCTCGGCCCAGTTGCGCTCGGCCTTCCAGCGGTTGACCACGGCGATCAGCGAAGCCTTGGCCTCACCGTATGCACCGTCGCCGCCGAACGTTCCGCGGTTCGGCGAACCGGGCAGCACCACGTGCAGGTGCGTGTCGACATCGCTGTCGTAACCGATCTTCGACAGACCGCCGATGAGGCGCTCCACCGACCAGAGCAGCACGCGCATTTCCATTTCGGCGCGAGCGCCGGCGTCGGAGAGTTCGCCGCCGACACGGGGAGCTGCGAACGGGAAGAGCATCGTCGGCGTCATGGCCGGCTTGATGAGCTTCTTTGCGCCGCCTGCGTTCTCGGTGGCCTCGTTGCCGATCCAGTCGATCAGCGCGTCGACGTCGGTGTACGACGCCATGTTCGCGGGAACCACCCAGAGGGCTGCACCGGCGCGAGCGTTCTCGCGGTACAGGTCGCGGTAGAAGCCCAGACGCTGACCGTCGAGTCGCGAGGTGGTCACGAATACCGTTGCGCCACCGGCAAGGAGCTTGCCCGTGACCGCTGCCGCGATGGAACCCTTGCTGGCGCCCGTCACTACTGCGACCTCGCCTGCCCACTCGGGTGCGTCGGATTCTGCCGCAGCAGCCGCATCAGCGATGCGGGTGTAGACCTCGGCGAGTGCGGTGCGGCCTTCGTCGGTTGCACGGGTGGCCCACCACTTCGCCTGTGCGGCGACGGTGGAGCCGGCACCGATGAAGTTCTCGACCGACAACGCGGTGTCACCGAGCCAAATGCGAGCGAGATCCTCACGCGCACTTGCCCAGCGGTCGTCGAGCAGAACGGCCTTCTGCGCGTCGAATGCCGGAGCAACCAGACGCGGCCAGTCGGAGCCGAGTTCAGCCGAGACCAGGTCGACCAGTTCGGTGTCCTCGACCGTCGCGACTGCCGTTTCTTCGTTCAGTCCGAGCTGCTCGAGTACCAGGCGTGCGGCCGAGGCCAGAACGCCGTTGCGACCGGTGATGTTCTCGGTGAACTCACCCAGAGCAGCTGCGTCGACAGTTCCGCCGCTTCCGCCGCCGGTAGCGGGCAACGAGACGCTGACTCCACGAGCAGACCCGACCGAGGCAACTGCGCTGTCGATGACTGCGTCCACTGCTGCCGCGTCGGCCAGTGCGCCGGAGCTCAGGCCACCGAGGTCGCCGCCGCGGATGCTGGCGCCGTCACGGGTACCGAGAGCCACTGCTGCGGTGACGTGGTGTGCCCAGCCGTCGCCCAGTTCCCAGACCTTCTTGACGCGGTCGGCGATGTAGCCGGGACGCTTGCCCGAGGGGCCGAAGACCTTACGCAGGTGATCGTTGATCGAATCGGAGAGCACCGGTCCGAACGGCTTGTACGTACGGGCGAGCTTGTCGACGGTTGCCCCCAGGGAGCCCATGTCGGCGTCTGCGGCCCCGTCGATGGCACCGAGGGAGAGCTCGGAGCCGAGGTCGACCAGAAGCTGGTTGCGACGCGAGGAAACGCCGTCGCACAGTGCCTCGATCGTGTCCGCGGGGCCGACCTGATCGGGACGGAGCTTGGTCCACAGGCTGATCAGGACCTTCGTGGCGTCGGGCGCCTTGAAGGTGAGGTCGTCCGGACGCGGTCCACCCGAAGGTGCAGCCGGCGCGGCAGCGGCAACCGGAGCAGCGGCCGCGGCGGCCGGAGCAGCCTGCGCGGCAGGCGCTTCGATCTCGTCGTCGTCATCGACAGCGGGGTCGACGTCGGTGCCGTAGACGATCGCAGCTTCGCGCTCGACGTTGAGAACCTCGACCGGGTAGCCGAAGCGGCCCGGCAGCTTGAGGGTCTGCGACGCGAGGTTCGCGACGGTCGGGGCAGCGCCGAGACCGATCTCGACGAAGCGTTCGACCCCGAGCCCTCCTTCGGACTCGTCACCGAAGAGCAGGTCCTGCGTCTCGATCCAACGGACCGGGCTGGCGAACTGCCAAGCCAGCAGCTCGATCAGGATGATGCGGGACAACTCGTGAGTGCGCGTTGCGTAGCTGTCGAAGTCTGCGAGGACTTCCTGCAGCGGCTCGGACGGCACCAAGTCGGCGATTTCCTGAACGAAGTCACGACGCAGCGAGAACGGCTTCGGAACCAGGTTCGGGATGTAGCGGCCGATCAGGATGTCCGGGTCGATGTCGTGCGGGAGCAAGTCCTGCAGGCACACGCGGAAGTCCGCCACGCCACCGCGAAGGACGGTGGAGTGGAACGGCACGTCGATGCCGGGAACCTGGATGTATGCCCGCTTGCCACCGAATTCTGCTCGGCGACGATCGATTTCGACCTCGAGTGCGTCGAGACCGGCTACCGAACCGGCAATGGCGTACTGGCTGCCGCGCAGGTTCAGGTTGACGATTTCGAGGAACTCACCGGAGGTCTCGGCGACACCGGCGACGAAGCCCTGCACGTCGTCGTCGGAAACACCGATCTGCGACGGGCGGATAGCGGCCATGCGGTAGTCGGAGCGTCCGGCTTCGTCGCGGGGAACGAGCTGATGCATGGCCGAGCCACGCTGGAAGACGACCTCGAGAAGCGCTTCGAGCGGGAAGACCTCGGCGACAGCGGCGAGTGCGTTGTACTCACCGACAGAGTGACCGGCCAGAAGCGAATCCTCGATGAAGGTTCCGGACTCGCGCAGCTCGGCAACCTGGGCAACACCGAGAACGGCCATGGCCACCTGGGTGAACTGAGTCAGGTGCAGGACACCGTCGGGATGCCTGTGCTCGACACCACGGGCCTTGACGGTCACCGGGTTGTCTCGCACGACAGCGAGAATCGAGAATCCGAGCGCCTTACGAGTGTGCTTGTCCGCGCGCTCCCAGACGTCGCGGGCGGCCTTGGAGCGTGCGCGAGCGTCGAGGCCCATGCCCGGGCGCTGAATGCCCTGGCCGGGGAAGGCGTAGACGGTCTTCGGTGCGGCAGTGCGGCCGGTGGCGACCATGACCAGTTCACCGTCGATGCGGCAGCCGACCTCGACGATTTCCGCGCCCTGGTCGATACCGACACGATCGACACGGACGTCGATCTCGGCGCCGGGTCGAACCATCCCGAGGAAGCGAGCTGTCCAGGCGGTCAGGCGGCGCGGCGGGACGCGGGTCTCGGCCGGGCCGACTGCGGTGACTACCTGCTGCGCTGCGGCGGAGAGCCACATGCCGTGCACGATCGGGGTTCCGAGGCCGGCCAGCAGAGCGGCGTTGTCGGAGGTGTGAATCGGGTTGTGGTCACCGGAAACCTGAGCGAAGGCGCCCATGCTGACCGGAGCGAGGATCTTCGCGTCACGGCGACGACGACGCGAGGTGTCGACAGCCGCATCGCTGATCGATCCACCGGCGCGAGCCGGGTCGGCGAGTTCGCCTGCACCGGTGCGTCCGCGGATCGCGAAACGCTCGGTCATGGTGACGACTGCGGGGGCGTCGAGGCCCTCGCCGAGCATGGCACCGACCTCGACCTTGACCTCGACGACACGACCGAGGTCGGTGTCGAGAACCGAGGCGACCTCGGCATTGACCACGAGAATGCTTGTCTCGGAGGGAAGCTCACCGACGAAGTCGACGGTGTGGTCGAGGTGGACCAGGTCGAGCATGCCTTCGATAACGGAAAGACTATCGAGCTTGGCTGCGCCGAGGACTGCGAACACTGCAGGCCAGCATGCTCCGACGACGACGTCCGGAACAGCCTTGCCGCTGACACTGAGCGTGGCGGGCAGACCCGAACCGGTGACACCGGCGTGATCGGCGATGCGATCGGGAACCCACGCGACGTTGAGGCGAGCCTTGCCGTTCTTGACTGTCGGAAGTTCCTGTCCGGCAGCAACTGCCAGGAGCGCGGACATCGCACCTTCGGCATCGGCTTCGGTGACAACCGGAGCGCCGCCGTCGACGACGGACTCGGGGATCGTGATCGTGATGTCGACCGACTTGCCTGCCACCAACGGAACCGAAAGCAGCACGTGCGAGGAATCGACGACGGTCAGACTGGAACCGGTGGTGCCGTGAACTGCCTTGTCGGCAGACTCTGCACTCCACTCGTCGAGGTCGCCGAGACGACGGACGGGGTTCTGGGTCAGGCGGCCGGCCCACTGGAGGTCAGGAGCCGAGAGAACGGCGTCGAGAAGTCCGGGTGCGGAATCCTGGTGGCGACGGCTCGCGAGTGCAACCGGAGTGGTTCCGGCAGCAACCAATTCGTCGTAGGTCGCCTTCTCGAAGCGATCGAGCAGGTCACCGACCGGCTCGTCGACACGGGTGATGCCAGCGACGGCAACGGTGCCGGGGATGACGCAAACCTGATCGGCGGTGTAGCGGGGGTCGTGTGCCTGCCACAGGGAGTCGCTGCGCCACCAACGACGCACGTCACCGTCGACGACGGGAACGAAGTTGACCGGCTTGCCCGGCGTCTTGCACAACGAGATGAAGAACGAGACGTCTGCGGGATGCAGAACGGTGGTCGAGTAGTCCGGGTACGACGCCTGCAGTGCGCAGATTGCAGCCTCGGGGCGCTCGAGGGTCTCGGCGTCAGCGAACAGCGTGGGGATCGGGCCGCGGTCGACCGGGTGCAGACGCGCCTCGGTGCGCTGGAGCATCTCGCCGAAGCGAGCACGCCAGGTGATGTCGAGCCACGGGCTCGACGTCGCCTCGACGATGGCGTCCTGAAGATCGGCGCCGCAGTCGAATTCCTTCGCCGCGTCGATGCCGACGGTCAGCTCGAGGTAGCGGCGCAGCCACTGTGCGTACGTCATGGTCTCGACGTCGCCGAAGTACGGCTTTGCGGTGACGTCGAGGGCGGCGATGATCTCGTCGCGGCGCTCGGCCACTGCCTCGGAATCGCCGGCAACCTCGTCGAGGAGGCGACCGGTACGCGAAGCCGCGTTGTCGATCTCGTGGATGTCGGCACCGAGCTGGCTACGGCCGGAGGCCATTCCGCCTTCAGCGGTACCTGCACCGACCCAGTCCGGCGTACCGGGAGTGTCGACGAGGAGCTGCTTGACCTCGGGAGAGGTGGTGGCCTCGAGAGTCGCCATGGCTGCGGTGCCGACCAGGATGCCGTCGACGGGCATGGCCGGGAAACCGGCTGCGGCAGACCAGCGACCGGTCAGGTAATCGGCTGCGCGCTCGGGTGTTCCGATGCCGCCACCGACGCAGATGACCAGGTTCGGGCGTGTACGCAGCTCGGCGTACGTGTCGAGGAGCAGGTCGTCGAGGTCTTCCCACGAGTGGTGTCCGCCGGCGCGGCCGCCTTCGATGTGGACGATGACCGGGAAGTTCGGAACCTCGTTGGCGATGCGGATCACGGAGCGGATCTGCGCCACGGTGCCGGGCTTGAATGCAATGTTGGTGATGCCGATCTCGGACAACTCGTCGATGAGAGCAACAGCCTCTTCGAGTTCCGGGATACCGGCGGTGACGATGACGCCGTCGATGGGAGCACCGGCGGTACGGGCACGCTGCACGAGGCGCTTGCCACCGAGCTGCAGCTTCCACAGGTACGGGTCGAGGAACAGGGAGTTGAACTGGACCGCGCGGCCCGGCTCGAGCAGCATCTTCAGCTCTGCGACACGGTCTTCGAAGATTTCTTCGGTGACCTGCCCGCCACCGGCAAGCTCGGCCCAGTGACCGGCATTGGCTGCCGCGGCAACGATCTTGGCGTCGACCGTCGTCGGCGTCATACCTGCGAGCAGGATGGGTGAACGACCGGTCAGCTTCGTGAACGCGGTCTCGACGCCGATACGGCCGCCGGGAAGCGCAACGGGCTTCGGAGCGAACTCGGACCACGAACGTGAGACCTCAGGTGCTGCACCGGGGGTGAGCAGATTGCGGTGTCCGCCGCGGGTGGCGGCCGCGATGATGCCGATGCCCTGCCCACGCAGCGAAGAGGACGTCATACGGGTCAGCTGATCGCTGGGTCCGAGATCGAGAATCCACTTGGCGCCGGCGGAGATTGCGCCGTCGACAGCCTCGACCCAGTCAACCGGATCGACGAGGACACCCTGCGCAAGTTCGCGCGCACGGTCCGCGTCGAGACCGCAACGGGTCGCCCAGCTGCCGACGAGTTCGACGGCCTCGGTCAATGCGGGGTGATGGAAGCCGATTTCGGTGTCGAGCGGATCGAAGGACGGCGCGAAGACGGAACCGCCACGCTTCTTACCCTCACGCTCGCGGGCTTCCTCGGCTTCGATCTGTTCACAACGCTCTTGCACGCGTGCCAGCTGAGCGGGCGGCCCGGCGAGAACGACGCGGCGACGGCCGTTGCGGATGGCGAGGACAGCCGCGCGCTCAGGCGCCACACCCTCGGCAAGCTCGGCGACGATGGCGGCGAGACGCTCGGGATCGACGCCCGAGACCGCAACCATCGGCTTCGCGGAGGCGCCGGCGATGACGCCGCGGCGACGGCCGACCAAGCTGGCAGCAGCACCGACGAGCTGTGCGACGGCGAGGAGTTCACCGTCGTCATTGCCCTGCGCGGCTACGGCAGCCGTGGCCAGAAGGCCCTGCGAGTGGCCGATGACGGCAGCCGGCGGGTTACCGGCTACATCCAGACCCTGAGCGGAGAGTGCACGCAACGCCGCAAGCTGCGTGAGGAAGACGCCCGGGAGTGACACCGGAGCTGCGGTGAGCGCGGCAGCGGAAGGCCCGGCCGACTTCTCACCTTCTTCTTCGTCGACGATCTCGGCTTCGAGCATCCACGCGATCGGATCGAATCCGACCGGGCGAACCACGAGGAGATCCTGCGCGACGGGCGCGAGGCGTGCTGCTGCGTCATTGACCAGATCGGTCAGAACGGGCTCCAGTCCGTTGTCACGGCTGAGCTCCTCGAGCGAGGTGAGCCAGGGAGCGCCCTGTCCACCGAAAGCGATTGCGTAGGAAACGCCGTTGTTCAGCGAATCGACGAGGGCACCTTTGCTGGTCGTGCGGGACTGTCCCCCATCGACGCCGAAACGGCGTCCACCCTTCGAGTCGCGTCCGTTTCCTGTAGGTGTCGTGTCATCGATCGTCACGCGTACGTCCTCTCCTGGTCACCTCTGCGGCGAGGTGGGATTTGCGGTGTGCTGCCCGGCTGAAGTGCTCGCGAATTCGTCGAGAGAATCGACGGAGTCAGGGCGTTCGTGCAAGACAAGGTTTACACAGAATCATGAGGATTTCCTCACGTTTGTCGGCACCCTGGAAATCTGGACTTTCGGGGCCGTGATCTTCCTCACGAGACCTCGAGAAAGTGACTCGCGAGTAGGTCGCGAACGCCCTGCCTGGGACTGTTACCGGGATTTTCAGAAACCTGAGGAACCCCTCATATTTATTGTTACCAATTCGTGACCTCCTTGACGGACGGTCGATCCCGTGCGTTCCGGGCCACAATCTGTCGGACCCCCTCGCTACGTTCAGCGCGTCCACACCGGACAACTTCTCGGGGGGGGAGAAATCATGAAAGACACAGACGTAGTCAGAGCGGCCGAATTTATCGGCGCCGAGCTTCCGCGCGAGGCGTGGCCGCATTGGAATCAGGGATGGCCGCGCGAGTCCGAAGCCGCCCTTCTCGATGCGATCTTCTCGTCGCGCGCCGCCTATGGAACACCGAAGACCGGAGTCCGCGCCGTCGTCGACCGTTGGCGCACACACCGCTCGGTAGCCGCCGACGATCGCCTCGACAGCTTGCCCGCTCTCGCCGCCTTCACCGACCGTGGCGACGAGCTCGCAACGATTCTCGGCAATCGCCAGCGCGTGCCGGGCAACTACTTCACCAAAGCCGAAGGCGCGGCTCGTGCGGCCAAAGCGCTCGCCGACGCCGGTTGCCGGTCCAGTGCCGACGTCGAGGACACCGAAAGCCTCCGTTCGGCAGTTGTCTCCGTTCCGGGGCTCGGCCCCAGGACCTTCGAGACGCTGGTGTTCCTGTCCGGGAAGTTGACGGTAACTTCGATAGATCTACTTGCACGGTTCGCCACCGAAGCAAGCAGTGGTGAGGAATTGTTGTCGAGCACCGACGCAGCCGAGTTGCTCGTTGCGGTTGCCGAACATCTCGATGTCGATGTTCAAACGCTCACCCACGCTGCGTGGCGGTATCAACGCACGGCCGAGCAACCTCGCCGGTCGAAGAAATCCACCATGCCGCCCGCAGCGGATCCACTCGCCGAAACGGCCTGAGAGCGGGCGGGCGCATCCCGACCAGGGTGGTGTGCCCGCGAGCGATTCCACTCGCGTATCCTTTGAATTCCGCGCGCGAGTGGCGGAATTGGCAGACGCGCTGGATTTAGGTTCCAGTGTCTCAGGACGTGGGGGTTCAAGTCCCCCCTCGCGCACAACGAAGAGCCCCGCCGGATCTGATCCGGCGGGGCTTTTTCGGTTCTCGTGAGCAAGGTCAGCGCTTTCGATCCTTGACCGGTGGAGTCATGTACGTCGTCCGACTCGGTGTCAGCCCCAGACGGACCGAGCTCTCCAACCAGGTGATCGCCGAGGCCGTCGGATCCACAACCGGAACGTGAATCCCTTTGCCATGCAGCCTGTCTCGGACCGCACTGGTCACACCGAGCATCCCGGTGCAACCGAGAACGACGGTGTCGGCCTCGCCGTTCTCCACTGCCGCAGACGCCTGAGCGGCCAGTCGATCGATCAGTTTCTCCCGATCGGTAAGGCCCAGCACCGGCATGTCCACGACTCGAATACTGCCCAGCCGATTGTCCAGCCCATACCGCCGAGTGAGCGATCGGAGCATCGGCACGACATTCGGCAGGATGGTCACGACACCGACGCGATCGCCCAGACTCATCGCTGTCAGAAATGACGGCTCGAAGCCGCCGACCACCGGAGCGTCGATGACCTCTCGGGCGGCATGCACTCCGGGATCGGCGAAACACGTGATGAACACACCGTCGACGCCGTCGGCTGCCGCTTCCTCGACCCGCTGCACGATCCCGGGGCCGGCAAGTGCCTCGTCGTACTCGGACTCGATGCTCACCGTACCGGTAGGCAGCGAAACGACGTCGACCGTCGTGCCGGGCGCCGCCCAGTGCTCCACCTCGGCTGTCACCGCCGGAGTCAGTGTGGTGTCGATGACCGGGCGAATCACTCTGATGTGCATGAAACACTCCCCTGCTTTCGGATACGCGCCGAGGTTATCGATGCAGCACAGCCGGGAGAATGTGTTCAGTGCCCTGGCGTTGCGGGTGAGGATGGGCGTAGCGCACAGGTGCTGTGGAGCGGCTTCTACGACACGCCGTGGCACGGCTTCTACGACACGCCGTGGCACGGCCTCTACGACACGCCGTGGCACGGCTCCTACGACACGCCGTGGCACGGCTCCTACGACACCGTGTCGGAGATCGCAGGGCGAGGCACTATAGCTCTCAGGTACCGTCTTAGTGTGTCCAAGAACGCTACTAAACGCCGACCTGCGCTGATTCTGCTGGTCATCGTGTCAGCTGCCGGCTGCCTCGCGCTCGGCTGGTGGCAGTGGGAGCGCTTCGAAGCCGTCGGAGGCTCGGGACAGAATCTCGGGTACGCGTTCCAGTGGCCGCTGTTCGCGGCGTTTGTCGTGTACGCGTATCGCAAGTTCGTTCAGCTCGAAGACGTGGACCCCGAAGAGGCCGAAGCCGAGGAAGCCGCCGCGGAGCCGCGTGAGATTCCCGCCGACCTCTTGCCGCAACGCCCGCGGGCCGAGTTCGACGATGTGAACCTCGACGTCGACGACCCTGAAGCCCGCCAAATGCTGGAATACAACGACTACCTTGCGCAGCTCGCCGCTCGCGAGTCCGATAGGAGCACGACGTGAGTACCGGTTCGGAAGCGAGCATCGCTACCCCCGCAGTCAACGCAGAAAAGCAGAAGAAGGTTGCGTCGGCGCTGGTCCGATACCGCGTTCTCGCCTGGATCACCGGCCTCTGGCTGCTGTTCCTGACCGGTGAGATGGTCTACAAGTACCTGATTCTCGACAATTCGGCGGACGCGCCGTCGTGGTTGTTCTACATCGGCCAGATCCACGGCCTGTTCTACATGCTCTATCTCGTGTTCACGATCGACTTGGCGATCAAGGCTCGGTGGAAGCCCGGTACGACGGTTGCCACCGCGCTCGCCGGCACGATCCCGTTCCTGTCGTTCGTGTTCGAGCACAAGCGAACTGCCCAGGTGAAGCAGACTTACCAGCTCTGAGAGTTTCAAAAAGTGGAGCCCTGAACGCAGACGCGTTCAGGGCTCTACTTTTCGGATTCGGTTCAGCCGGCCAGTGCCGCCAGCGCGGGAACGAGCTGTACGAGCGCGCGCCCTCGATGTGACGCCGCATCCTTCTCGGCCGGGGTGAGTTCTGCGGCCGAGCGGGTGTCGCCGTCCGGACGGAAGATGGGGTCGTATCCGAAGCCGCCGTCGCCGGCTGGTTCGCGGCCGATCACCCCGCGCCATTCGCCGCGCACGACGGTCTCGTCGCCGCCGGGGATCACCAGTGCACAGGCGGAGACGAACGCCGCGCCTCGACGCTCGTCTGGCACGTCTCCCAGCTGAGCCAGGACCAGAGCCGTGTTGGCGCCGTCGTTTCCGTGAGTGCCCGACCATCGCGCGGATAGCACGCCGGGCATACCGTTGAGTGCGTCGATCTCGACACCGGAATCGTCTGCGATGCAGGGCATTCCGGTTGCAGCTGCTCCGTCACGCGCTTTGGCGAACGCATTCTCCTCGAACGTCGCTCCGGTCTCGGGGGCTTCGGGGAACGGCGGGACCTCGTCGAGCCCGACCAGTTCGATTCCGCTCACTCCGGCGGCGTCGAGCACCCGGTGAAGTTCCTTCAGTTTCTTGGCATTTCGGCTGGCAACCAGTACTCGTACGCTCACAGCTCAGGCACCGAACTTCTTCTTGGGTTCCGGATTTTTCGGTTCGGGTAGCACCCCGGGATACGGCTCGGCCAACGCTTGACGCTGGATCTCGAAAAGTTGCTCACAACCAGCCAGAGCGGAGTCGAGCAGCTTGTCCAGCGTCGAGCGTGGGAAGGTGGCGCCCTCACCGGTTCCCTGAATTTCCACCAGCGTGCCGGTATCGGTGGCCACGACATTCATGTCGACCTCAGCACGCGAATCCTCTTCGTACGGAAGGTCGAGACGCACTCGTCCGTCCACGACGCCGACGCTGACGGCCGCTATGCCACACGAGATGGGCTGTGGGTCGGAGAGCAGGTCGGCTGCGCGCAGGTACGTCACGGCGTCGACCAGGGCCACGTATGCCCCCGTCACTGCCGCGGTGCGAGTGCCACCGTCGGCTTGGAGGACATCACAGTCGAGGGCGATGGTGTTCTCACCGATTGCCGCGAGATCGATGCACGCTCGAAGTGATCGGCCGATGAGTCGACTGATCTCCTGCGTGCGGCCGCCGACCTTGCCCTTGACCGATTCGCGTCCACTGCGTGTGTGCGTGGCGGCGGGAAGCATCGCGTATTCGGCTGTCAGCCAACCCAAGCCGGAGCCCTTGCGCCAGCGGGGTACACCCTCTTCGACGCTGGCCGTGCACATGACGCGAGTGTTCCCGAACTCGACCAGAACGGATCCGGCCGGGTGACTGGTGAACCCGCGGGTGATCTTGACCGTGCGGAGCTCGTCGTCCGCCCTACCGTCTTCTCGTGTAGTCACCTTCGTGAGCCTAGCGGTCGCCCGGTGAGCGCTGCACCGAATGTGAGGGGAATCAGATGTCGTAGACACTTCCGGCGGAGACGGCATGGACCGGTCCGGAGAATTCGGATTTCGCTTCGGCGATCACGTCTTCACGCGATGTCCACGGCGGGATGTGCGTTAGGAGAAGTTCCTTGACGCCGGCGAGCGCAGCCACACGGCCGGCTTCCTTACCGGAGAGGTGAACTCCCTCGGGGCGATCCGGACTGTCGGTCCACGACGCTTCAGAGAGCAACACGTCTGCACCACGCGCGAGTTCGACGACGTTGTCGCACATACCGGTGTCGCCTGTATAGACGAGGACGCGGCCGTCGACGCCGGTGATCCGGAAACCGTAAGCCTCGGGTGGATGATTCATCCGGCGGGCGACGACGCTCAGTTCACCGAACGTCACCGGCTCGTTCTCGGCCCAGAGCCGGACGTCGATGGTGTCGGAGATGTCGTCCATCTCGCCGGCGCACTCGGCGGAGGACACTCCGATGCGGCACGCGGTGTCGGTGGGGCCGTAAACCAGAGCACGGCCGACCGGCGGGTTGGGGTGATAGCGACGCCAGACGAGCAGGCCGGGCATGTCGAGACAGTGGTCCGCATGAAGGTGCGAAAGCAGGATCGTCACCTCGCCCGGATCGGCGTATCGCTGCAACGCCCCAAGAACTCCCGGGCCGAAGTCGATCACGAGCGGCGGAGTTCCCGGTGCTGTGAGCAGGTATCCCGAAGCCGGTGAATCCGGACCCGTGACGCTGCCGGAACACCCCAGGACGGTCATGCGCATACCGGTCATGCTGCCACGTCTACCCGTCTGGGAAAAAGCTCTTGGTGGTTTTGGCGCGTCGAAGTCACACCGCAGTGAGGGTGTGACCCACGTCCGTTCAGAAACTCGGTGGTCGAACGGCCGGCGCCGACCCGGCGCGCTTGGCCCTCTCCCCCGACGTGAGCGCCCAGGCGGCAACCACGCCGCCGATCGCTCCGAACAGATGCCCTTGCCAGGAAACCCGTGGATCGCTCGGCAGAACGCCCCACAGCACTCCGCCGTACACGACGAAGACGGCAACGCCGATCAGGATCTGTGTGAAGCTCCGCGTGAAGAACCCGCGCACCAGCAGGTAGGTGACCCAGCCGAAGATCAGCACGGACGCACCGACGTGATTCGAGTTCGAGCCGGCGAACAACCAGGTCCCGACGCCGCCGATCACCCAGATGATGCCGGTCGCCGCGAGTCCCCGCGCAATTCCCGACACCAGCACGAGGTATCCGAGGATCAGCACCGGAATGGTGTTGGCGATCAGATGACCCCAGTCGTCGTGCAGCACCGGGGCGAACAGGATTCCCCACAGGCCGTCGAGCGTGCGCGGGGTGACGCCGGCGTTCTGGACATTCTGACCGGAGATGACATCCACAATCTCGATCACGTAGAGCAGGATCGCGAAGCCGCCCACCAACACGGCCGACTGCTTCCACACCGAGGGCGGACCGGATTTCGGTGCCGGCGTCCGGGTGCCGAAGTCCGGACTGTTGAAATCCATCGTCATCGTGTGCGTCCTCCACCGTCGATCCGGTTTTCTGATCCGGTCACTCGCGACCAGGCTCAATTCGAGATTACCGCCGATTCCAGGAGTGCTGCCTAGAGAAATGCGGACGGGAAGAGTTCGCGGTAACTCGGGATTCCGGCTACCGACGTGGCGTCGAGAATCGCTGTGACGATCGCACGTTCGACCACCTGGGCCGAAGCCGCGCACACCGCGTCGAGTATCGGCAGATCGTTCGGGAAAGCGTCCGGAACCGTGATCTCCGAATTCGGAGTGTGATCACCGGTGGCGAGCGCAAAGATCGTGTCGCCGTCGAGCGGCGAATGTGCGGGCCGAATCGCTCGGGCCAGGCCGTCATGACCTGCGACGGCGACGCGTCGGCACCCGGCTTTCGTCAAGGCGGCGTCAGTGGCGACCACACCGATCGTGGTGTTGAGGACAGTTCCCTTGGCTGCAACGGCGTTGGCCGCCGCGAGTTCGGACGCGTCGGGGAGCCTGAGGCCGAACGACTCCGCGCCGTCCGAGCCGACGCCCCACGGCAGGCCTGTTCTGGGGTCGAAGACCGAACCCACCGGATTCGCCACGATCAAGGCGGAGACCGTAGTCCCCTCGGCGGGGCCGTCGGCGATCACGACGCTGGCCGTTCCCACCCCACCCTTGAGCGCTCCGGCTCTGGCACCTACCCCCGCGCCGACCGTGCCCGTGGCGAATTCGCGCGAAGCAGTGTCGGCAGCGAGGAATCCGAAATCGCCGGTCGGACGAACGGTCCAGTCCCCCACCGGCAGATCGAAGATCACGGCGCCGGGCACGATCGGTACCACCTGGCCGGGAGCGCCCATCGCGATCCCGTGATCGTGTTCCTCGAGCCAGCGCATCACTCCGTCGGCCGCGGCAAGTCCGTAGGCACTACCGCCGGTCAACAGCACGGCATTGACCTGCTGGACCGAATGGCTCGGGTCGAGCAGATCGGTCTCGCGGGTACCCGGACCGCCGCCCCGGACGTCGACTCCGGCGACCACACCGGCCGAAGCGAGCACGACCGTGCAGCCGGTGGCTGCGCCGCTTCCGAGAGTGGCTCCCTCGTCGAGCTTGTGGTGATGACCGACGGCGAGGCCGGCGACATCTGTCAGTGAATCAGTGGGCCCGGTCCGCGTCGTGGTCATGGCATGAGCGCCTGGACGAGGGAGTCCTGCATCCACGTCAACCAGTGATAGACGTCGAGATGCGGGGCTCGCGGGTCGTCGGGTTCGAGGCTCTCCGGTGTGTCGGCGTCGATGCCGAGATTGGTTCCGAGCGCGAGACGGACGTCGTTGAGCGAGGACAGCCAGGCGTCGGCCTGTTCCTGCGTGAGAACGACCTTGCCGCCGGCCTCCGGAAGCGAAGCCAACAACATGCGAGCGGACTCACGCTTGGCGTCGATGATCTCGGGTTCGTGCAAACTGCGCAGCGCGCCGTTGACATTGGCGCCGGCGTCGTCGAGATCGTCACTGTCCGGAGCGACCTTGTCCGGATCGGTGCGCTGGAAGTCGGGAAGCAATCGCGCCAACACCGGATTGTCGGGCGTCTCCGAATTTCCGGTACGAAGACCCGTCAGCGCGGCGAGCTCGTCTTGCGGCGCCGAAGACGCGCGCTCGTCGAGAAGCCCGGTCACCGACTCCACGAGCGAGCGCAGAACCGCCGCCTCGTGGCCGTCCATCTCGGACTTGAACTTCACTCCGCCGAGTGAACTCTTCCTACTCCACGTCCGCACGCGTCGGACTCCCGTCTACGAGTTAGGCGAACAAATCGGTCGAAAAAGTGCTTTTCTCAGATGTCGTCGCGTTGCATCGTGGCCCAGAGACCGGCAGCGTGGAGGCGACGAACATCGGCCTCCATCTTGTCGCGCGAACCGCTCGAGACCACGGCCTTGCCCTCCGAATGGACTTGCATCATCAGGTCGGTGGCCTTGGCTTTGCTGTAGCCGAACAACTTCTGGAACACGTAAGTCACGTAATGCATGAGATTGACCGGGTCGTCCCAGACGATGGTCACCCAGGGCCGATCTGCGGCTTCGATGGTCGAAACAGCCTCCGACTGCTCGGGCGTGGCTTGAGGAGAGGAAGCCGTAGCGCCTCTCATCGTTACGTTCGCCGAGTAAGTGCCGGACACGGTCGCGCCGCCGAAAACCATGTATCCAGGGTACGGCGCGACGAGAGGCGACAACACCCACCCACGTCGTCTCGCGCATAGAGTTGTGTGCGTGCCTACGCAAATTTCCGACATCCGCGACGCCGGTGCCAGCACCGCACTGCTCACCGATCAGTACGAACTGACCATGCTCTCGGCGGCTCTCGCCGACGGATCTGCCTTCCGCAACTGCAGTTTCGAGGTATTTGCACGGCGGCTGCCAGACGGCCGTCGCTACGGCGTCGTCGCCGGTACCGAGCGCCTTCTCGACGCACTCGAGCAGTTCCGGTTCGGTGAACCTGAACTGGCGATCGTTGCAAAATTTCTCGACGACACGACCGTCGAGTGGCTGCGCAACTATCGATTCTCCGGTGACATCGACGGCTACCGCGAGGGAGATTTCTACTTCCCCGGATCACCGATCCTCTCGGTCCGCGGAACGTTCGCCGAGTGCGTCATCCTCGAAACCTTGATTCTCTCGATCCTCAACCACGACAGCGCGATCGCTTCGGCCGCAGCCCGCATGGTGAGCGCAGCGGGCGGTCGACGGATGATCGAGATGGGCTCGCGTCGTACACACGAACAGGCCGCCGTCGCCGCTTCACGTGCCGCGTATCTCGCCGGCTTCGACGCCACCTCCAACCTCGAAGCCGCGCGGCGTCACGACGTACCCAGTGCAGGTACCAGCGCGCACGCCTTCACTCTCCTGCACACCACCGAAGACGGTCCGGACGAGGCAGCGGCATTCCGCGGTCAGGTCGCGGCACTCGGCGTATCCACCACGTTGCTCGTCGATACCTACGACATCACCGAGGGTGTGAAAACGGCTGTCGCCGTTGCCGGTCCCGAGCTGGGCGGGGTTCGCATCGACTCCGGCGATCTCGGCGTTCTTGCTCGTCAGGTACGCCAACAACTCGACGATCTCGGTGCTACCAAAACACGCATCGTCGTCTCCGGCGACCTGGACGAGTACGCGATCGCGGCTCTGCGCGCCGAACCCGTCGACTCGTACGGCGTCGGTACTTCCCTGGTCACCGGATCAGGCGCCCCCACCGCAGGCATGGTTTACAAGCTGGTCGAGGTCGACGGAATCGCGGTCGAGAAGAGAAGCACCAACAAGGCATCTCGCGGCGGCGCCAAGAAGGCACTGCGCGTAGTGCGTCCGACCGGCACGATCGTCGAAGAGGTCATCTACCCCGCCGGATCACCGTCACCTGTCTCCGAGGCGGACGGAGCGACCGAACTGCTGATCCCGCTGGTTCGCGAAGGCAAGGTCGTCGACAGCGCGCCGACGCTCGAAGAGAGCAGAGCGGTTCTGAAGGCAGGGCTCGTGAGCCTGCCGTGGGAAGGCCTCAAGCTCTCGCGCGGAGACTCGGCTGTGCCCGTTCGATTCACCGGAGGTGAGCACCAGTGAGCGCAAAAGCACTGATAATTGTCGACGTTCAGAACGATTTCTGTGAAGGTGGCGCTCTTGCAGTCGACGGCGGTGCTGCGGTTGCGGGAGCCGTCAACGATTTCGTCAACTCCCACGAGTACGACGCCGTAGTCGCGACTCGCGATTTCCACATCGACCCTGGGGCGCACTTCTCCGAGAATCCCGACTTCATCGACAGCTGGCCGGTTCACTGCGTCGTCGGGACAGCCGGCGCCGAGTTCCATCCGGCGTTCGACGCTTCCGTCGCCGGGTCGGCGATCTTCTCCAAGGGCGCCTACAGCGCGGCCTACTCCGGTTTCGAAGGAGCAGCCGAGGACGGAACGACGCTCGAGGACTGGCTCCGCGCCCACGAGATCACCGACGTCGACGTGATCGGCATTGCCACGGATCACTGTGTCAAGGCCACGGCCGTCGATGCCGCGCGCGCGGGGTTCGCCACGACTGTCCTTCTCCCCTTCACCGCTGGTGTGTCGACCGCCACGATCGAGTCGGCATTGGTGCAGATGCGGGAGGCGGGAGTGCAGCTGATCGGGCGAGACGAGGCCTCGCCGGAAGAAGACTCGAATGCCGGTGAACTACCCCGGGAATCATCCGTGGACGTTTCTGACGTAGGGATCCATTAACCTTCGTGGGTGGCCGATCAACTCCCGAACGTTCCCGAACTGCTCCAGACAGCGGTGCGGTCGCTCGGCGGTGCCGAACGAACCAGTCAGCTGACGATGGCGTCCGCCGTGGCGCACTCGATCGACACCGGCGAGCATCTGGCCGTCCAGGCCGGCACCGGTACCGGTAAGTCGCTCGCCTACCTCGTTCCGAGCCTGCGCCACGCGGTCGAATCGGGACGCACCGTGGTCGTGTCCACCGCCACCATCGCGCTGCAGCGTCAGCTCGTCGACCGAGATCTGCCTCGGCTCGCCGATGCCCTGAAGAAGCCACTCGGCCGACGCGCAGAGTTCGCAATCCTCAAGGGCCGCAACAACTACCTGTGCATGAACAAGATCCATACCGGCGCGTCCGAGCAGCCACCCGAGGACGAGTTGTTCGATCCGTTCACGGTCTCGCGTCTCGGCCGGGAGGTCGTCCGCCTCACCGAATGGTCCTCAGACACCGAAACCGGTGATCGGGACGAATTGGTGCCGGGCGTATCCGATCAGGCGTGGCGGCAGGTCAGTGTCACCTCCCGCGAATGCATCGGTAAGAACCAGTGCCCGGTCGGTGAGGACTGCTTCGCCGAGCGCGCCCGAGTCGAGGCGTCGAAGGCCGACGTAGTGGTCACCAACCACGCACTGCTCGCGATCGACGCCATCACCGGCATCCAGATCCTGCCTGACCACGACGTCGTGGTGATCGACGAGGCCCACGAGTTGGTCGACCGCGTCACCGGCGTCGCCACGGCCGATCTCACTGCCGCCTCGATCAGTGCCGCGGCCCGGCGTTGCGGCAAGATCGCCGAAGAGCAGGATGCCGATCGCCTCGAAGCTGCCGGCGAGGGGTGGGCTGGACTCCTCGAGGAATTGCGCCCAGGTCGCTGGGAAGGCCTCCCGGACGGGGCGGCACCCGCACTGGCTGCGATCCGCGACGCGGCCTGGTCGCTGCGCACCGCTATCGGTCCGGCCAAACCGGGCATGGCAGCCGCAGACCCCGAAGCCGCTGCGGCCCGCAACGCCGCACTCTCGTCCGTCGACGACGTCCATGACAGCGCCGTGCGTATTCTCACCGCTTTCGACGAACCAGACCCGGCAAAGCGCAAGGACGTCGTCTGGCTGTCCTCGGACGAGTTCCGCGGATCGGTGCGGCGCTCCGTCCGGATGGCTCCGCTCTCGGTCGGCGGATTGCTGCGCTCGCGACTGTTCGCCGAATCCACCGTCGTTCTCACTTCCGCGACACTGACCGTCGGCGGATCGTTCGACGGTCTCGCCGTCAACTGGGGTCTTCCTGCGGAATCGTCCGCGCGCCCCGACTCGGGTACCGCCATCGGCACCGAAGCACCTTCTGACGCTTCGGCTTTCCGCTGGAACTCACTCGACGTCGGGTCGCCCTTCGACCATGCAAAGGCCGGCATCATCTACATTGCCCGCCACCTCCCTACGCCCGGCCGCGACGGCCTCTCCCCGGTCTATCTCGACGAGATCGCCGAACTCGTCGAGGCTGCGGGCGGACGCGCCCTCGGCCTGTTCTCGTCGATGCGCGCCGCCAAAGCCGCCTCGGAGGCGATGCGTGAACGCCTCGACACCCCCATCCTGTGCCAGGGCGACGACGCCACCGGCACCCTCGTCAAGGCCTTCGCCAAGGACGAACCCACGTCACTGTTCGGCACGTTGTCCCTGTGGCAGGGCGTCGATGTTCCGGGTCCGTCACTGAGCCTCGTCATCTTGGACCGGATTCCGTTCCCGCGCCCGGACGACCCACTGTTGATGGCTCGCCAGCAGGCTATCGAATCCCATGGCGGTAACGGCTTTCTCAGCGTCTCGGCCAATCACGCGGCGCTGCTCCTGGCACAGGGCGTCGGCCGTCTGCTTCGTAGCACCGACGACAAGGGCGTGGTGGCCGTGCTCGATCCGCGTCTGGCCACAGCGAGATACGCGGGTTACCTTCGCGCATCGCTGCCTCCGTTCTGGGAGACGACCAACCCCGAAGTCGTCCGCAAGGCGCTCACCCGCATCCGCGACTCACGTCCCTGAGCCGGTTCTCACGCGGGCACAATTCTGCCCCGGTGCCGACCGAACGGACCGGGGCAGAATGCAATACGTCAGACGCTCGGAGTGGTCACCAACCCGAGTTCGGACGCATCGACCAACAACCGGTGATGCGGCAACACCCGCACGGTGTAACCCACGGAGCCGGAGACCGGAAGCGCAACCTCGGCTTCGAAGATCTCGGCTCCGTCCTCGGTTCCGAAATGTGTCATCGGGAACGTCACCACGTCGGTGAGTTCCTCGCCTGGGCTGACGCGTCCCAGGACTGCCTGAACCTCCACATCCGAGACCGACAAGCCGCCGAGGCGGACCTTGGCTTTCAAAGAGATGGTCGCACCGATCTCCGGGGTGTCCGGCAGGCCGGAACCGTCCACCTGCTCGACGGCGACCGACGGCCACTGCGACTCGATACGGCGACGGAACTCGGCCACCTCACGCGCGCCGGCAAAATCGTCCGCCACTACCGCTCGAGCTGATTCCGCCGAAGGGGCGTAGTAGTCGACGGCGTAGTCACGAACCATGCGTGATGCCAACACCTTCGGGCCCAGATTCTCGAGGGTGTGGCGAACCCTCTCGACCCAGCGCGTCGGCAGATCGGCTGCATCACGGTCGTAGAACGTCGGCAGTACCGCGTGCTCGAGAAGTTCGTAGAGGGCGCTGGCTTCCAGATCGTCACGCCGCACGTCGTCGAGAACACCGTCGGCCGTCGGAATGGCCCACCCGTTCTCGCCGTCGTACATCTCGTCCCACCATCCGTCGCGAATGGAGAGGTTGAGGCCGCCGTTGAGCGCGGATTTCATGCCGGAAGTACCGCACGCCTCGAGGGGGCGAAGCGGGTTGTTGAGCCACACGTCGCAGCCCCAGTACAGGTAGCGGGCCATCGACATGTCGTAATCAGGCAGGAAGACGATGCGGTGACGCACATCCGCTTCGTCGGCGAACCGCACGACCTGCTGGATGAGTGCCTTACCGCCGTCGTCGGCGGGGTGCGACTTGCCGGCCACCACCAACTGCACCGGACGTTTCTCGTCGAGCAACATCGCACGCAGACGCTCGGGATCACGCAGCATCAGCGTCAACCGCTTGTACGTCGGAACGCGCCTCGCGAATCCGACTGTCAAGACGTTGGGATCGAATACTCCAGTGGTCCAGCCGAGTTCGGCCTCGGTCGCGCCGCGTTCGAGCCAGGACGCTCGGACGCGACGACGAACTTCGTCGACCAACTTGCCGCGCAACGCATTACGTGTTTCCCACAGTTCGGTTGCCGACAACTCGTGCAGGCGCTCCCACCCGCGTGCTTCTTCGAGTTGCTCCTGACCGACGATCCGCCTGGCCACGTCCATCCACTCCGGCGCCGCCCACGTCGGCGCGTGAACACCGTTGGTGACCGAACCGATCGGCACCTCGTCGGCGTCGAAGCCCGGCCAGAGACCGTTGAACATGTCGCGGCTGACGATGCCGTGCAACTTCGAGACGCCGTTGGCTCGCTGGCCCAGGCGAAGTCCCATGTGCGCCATGTTGAAGATCGACGGATCGGCTTCGCGCCCCATCCCGACGATGCGGTCGACGGTCAGGCCGGGAAGCAAACTCGATTCGTTCTCGCCGTTCGCTCCGCCGAAGTAGTGACGGACCAGATCCGCCGGGAAGCGGTCGATTCCGGCGGGAACCGGAGTGTGCGTCGTGAAGACCGTTCCGGCGCGGACCGCGGCCAGAGCCGAATCGAAGTCCAGACCGCTGGTGGTGACAAGTTCCCGAATCCGTTCGATGCCGAGGAATCCGGCATGCCCCTCGTTCATGTGGAACACCTCGGGATCGGGCAATCCGTACGCCGCGGTGTAGGCGCGCACCGCGCGGACGCCGCCGATACCCGCGAGGATCTCCTGCTTGATGCGGTGATCCTGGTCCCCGCCGTAGAGACGGTCAGTGACGCCGCGCAGATCCGCGTCGTTCTCGGCGATGTCGGAATCGAGCAGCAGCAACGGCACTCGTCCGACCTGAGCGATCCACACTCGCGCACGCAGCACCCGGCCACCGGGCATGGCGACGTGAATGACGACCGGCGATCCGTCTTCGGAAGCCGGGCCTGCGTCCGTCAGCAAACGAAGAGGCAACCCTTGAGGGTCGTGCGGCGGGTAGTGCTCGGCCTGCCAACCGTCGGCGGTCAGCGACTGGCGGAAGTAGCCGGATCGGTAGAGCAGTCCGACGCCGATGAGCGGCAGCCCGAGGTCGGACGCGGCCTTGAGGTGATCGCCCGCCAGGATGCCCAATCCACCGGAGTAGTTGGGCAGAACTTCGCTGACTCCGAACTCCATGGAGAAGTACGCAATTCCGCTGGCTAACGATGTGCCCTTGGCCTGCTGGGATTGGTACCAGCGCGGGGTGCTCAGATAAGCATCGAGATCGGCTGCTGCAGTGTCGAGGTCACCGAGAAATGCCTCGTCACTGCTGAGTTCGTCGAGACGGGTGGGGTCGACTTCCCCGAGCATGCGGACCGGATCGAACTGGACTGCTTGCCAGAGTTCGGGGTCGAGTCGCGAGAACAGATCCTGTGTCTCGGGATGCCACGACCACCGAAGGTTGGTGGACAGGGGGCCGAGCGCGGCGAGGCGCTCCGGAAGGTGGGCTCGGACAGTGAACCGACGCAAGGCTTTCACCCCGCGAACCCTAGTCGAGTTCCTTGCACTCTGTCCGGTGGAACCGAACGCCCGAGCCGACCTGACCACCGACAGACCCGAATTCGTCGTTATCAGCACTCCAGCGCCGCACCCACTACGGTTGAACCCGGCGAAAGAAAGTTTTACCGCGATCCATCACCAGAAATGGAGCTTCCCGTGTCAGGACGCCTCGGTATCGACGACGTGGTACCCGAGATCTCGGGTAACTATCCGGCAAAGGCCGTGGTCGGTGAAGTCTTCCCAGTGCACGCCACCGTGTGGCGAGAAGGCCACGACGCCATTTCCGCCACTCTTGTCGTGCGTGGTCCGCGCGGTACCAAGCCGCTGCGCATTCCGATGGATCCCGGGACCGAACCGGACACCGTCGACGCGGTGTTCACGCCGTCCGCCGAAGGCATGTGGTCGTTCCGGATCGAGGCGTGGAGCGATCCCATCGCCACCTGGAAGCACGCCGTGGAAGCAAAGCTCGCCGTCGGGCAAGGGGCGGCCGAGTTGGCCAACGACCTGGAAATCGGTGCGCGCCTGTTCGAACAGGCCGCGCACGAGGTACCGCGGGGCAACAGGTCCAGGCTCGAGGCCGTCACGGCGTCGCTGCGCAGCGATCAGGCGCTGACGGCTCGCGTCGCGCCGGCCTTCGCCTCCGACGTCGCCGAACTGCTCCGCGCCACTCCGCTCCGTGAACTGGTCACCAAGGGCGAGTCCCACCCCGTCGTCGTCGATCGCAACCGTGCACTGTTCGGATCGTGGTACGAGTTCTTCCCCCGCTCGACGGGCGGTTGGGACGAGAACGGGGTGCCGCAACACGGTACTTTCCGAACCTCGGCCGAAGACCTACCCCGCATCGCCGCAATGGGTTTCGACGTCGTCTACCTTCCGCCGATCCATCCCATCGGCGAGATCAACCGCAAGGGACGCAACAACACTCTCACTCCCGAACCCGGTGACGTCGGCTCGCCGTGGGCCATCGGCTCGGTCGACGGCGGGCACGACGCTGTTCACCCGCAACTCGGCACGCTCAAGGACTTCAAGGCCTTCGTCGCTGCGGCCCGCAAGCTCGATCTCGAAGTGGCACTCGATCTCGCGCTGCAGTGCGCCCCGGATCATCCATGGGCCAAGAAGCATCCGGAGTGGTTCAACGTCCTTCCCGACGGCACCATCGCCTACGCCGAGAACCCGCCCAAGAAGTATCAGGACATCTACCCGATCAACTTCGACACCGATCCTCGCGGTCTGGACAAGGAAATCCTGCGAGTCGTCCGACACTGGATCAGTGCCGGCGTCAAGATCTTCCGGGTAGACAACCCGCACACCAAGCCGCCGAACTTCTGGGAGACACTCATCTCGGAGGTCAAGAAAACCGACCCCGACGTCCTGTTCCTCGCCGAGGCATTCACTCGTCCGGCGCGCATGTACGGCCTTGCCCGGCGCGGGTTCACGCAGTCGTACACGTACTTCACCTGGCGAGTTGCGAAGTGGGAACTCACCGAATTCGGTAACGAGCTGGCGGCGAAGGCCGACGAAGCCCGACCGAACCTCTTCGTGAACACGCCGGACATCCTGCACGAGTCCCTCCAGCACGGTGGGCCCGGAATGTTCGCTCTACGAGCAGCTCTCGCCGCCACCCTGGCGCCGACGTGGGGCGTCTACTCCGGTTACGAACTCTACGAACACCAAGCCGTTCGCCCCGGCAGCGAGGAATACCTCGACTCCGAGAAGTACGAACTTCGGCCGCGCCGTTTCGCCGAAGCAGCAGCGCGAGGCGAATCTCTCGAGCCGTGGATCACCGCACTCAATCGCATCCGGCGTGCACACCCGGCCCTGCAGCAGTTGCGGAACCTGCACTTTCACCACATCGACAACGACGCGTTGATCGCCTACTCGAAGTTCGACGCCTCGACCGGTGACGCCGTCCTGACGGTGATCAACCTCAACCCGTTCGCTGCAGAAGAGGGCACCGTCTGGTTGGACATGCCGGCGCTCGGACGCGAATGGCACGACCACATGACCGTGCTCGACGAGGTAACCGGTGAGCAGTTCAATTGGGGCCAAGCCAATTTCGTCCGCCTCGAGCCCTGGCGTTCGGTGGCGCACATCCTCGCGCTCCCACCCGTTCCGTATCCGGCCCGGATCTCTCTGGCCTATCAAGCACGCAATGCGCACCGCGCAGGTGGAGGCAAGTGATGTCAACCGAGAAGTTCCGTTCGGGTATCGCACCGGACAATCACGATCTGGAGCTGTTGGCGCGCGGTGAACATCACGATCCGCACAGTGTCCTCGGCGCCCATCCCCACGCCGACGGCACCGTTCTGCGTGCGTTGCGTCCCAACGCCGAGTCCGTCAGTGCCGTCATCGGCGGCAAAGACTTTCCTCTCGAACATGTTTCGAACGGAATCTTCGTGGCTCTGGTCCCCTACCCCGACCTGATCGACTATCGCTATTCCGTGACGTACCCGGGTGGACACACGGTTCTCGCAGCCGACCCTTACCGGTTCCTGCCGACTCTCGGTGAACTCGACCTTCACCTGTTCGGCGAAGGTCGGCACGAACGACTGTGGGACATCCTCGGTGCACATCCGCGTTCTTACGAGACACCGGATGGACCCGTCGACGGCACCTCGTTCGCCGTCTGGGCTCCGGCCGCCCGCGGCGTGACCGTCGTCGGCGACTTCGACGGGTGGAGTGGGCAATTCGCCCCCATGCGAGTCCTCGGATCCACTGGGGTCTGGGAACTCTTCCTGCCCGACATCGCAGTCGGTTCGCTGTACAAGTTCCGGGTCCACGGCCACGACGGCTCCGTTCGCGACAAGGCCGATCCCATGGCATTCGGTACCGAGGTCCCGCCGGCGACTGCATCGCGAGTGACCACCAGTTCGCATGAGTGGAACGACGCGGCCTGGCTCGAAACCCGCGCCGGTGTCGATCCTTCGCAGTCCCCGATGAGCGTGTACGAGGTGCACCTCGGATCGTGGCGTCCGGGACTCGACTACCGGCAGATGGCCGAGCAACTCGCCGTCTACGTCACCGAAACCGGATTCACCCACGTCGAACTGCTGCCCGTCTCCGAGCATCCGTTCGGTGGATCGTGGGGATACCAGGTCACCTCGTACTACGCACCGACCTCCCGCTTCGGCACCCCGGACGACTTCCGCTGGTTCGTCGACCACCTGCACGCCGCAGGGATAGGTGTCATCGTCGATTGGGTGCCTGCACACTTCCCCAAAGACGAGTGGGCCCTGGCTCGTTTCGACGGAACTCCCCTGTACGAGCACGCCGATCCGCGTCGCGGCGAGCAGTTGGACTGGGGCACATACGTATTCGACTTCGGTCGCCGCGAGGTGCGGAACTTCCTCGTCGCCAATGCACTCTTCTGGCTCGAGGAGTTCCACATCGACGGACTTCGCGTCGACGCTGTCGCATCGATGCTGTACCTGGACTACTCACGCCCGGAAGGTGGATGGACTCCCAACATTCACGGCGGCCGCGAGAATCTCGAAGCCGTTGCGTTCCTGCAGGAGATGAACGCCACCGTCCACAAGAACCATCGAGGAGTCGTCACCGTCGCCGAGGAGTCGACGGCGTGGCCCGGAGTCACTCGGGCGACCAATGTCGGCGGCCTCGGATTCAACATGAAGTGGAACATGGGGTGGATGCACGACACCCTCGGGTTCCTCGGTCACGACCCGGTACACCGGACCTACCACCATCACGAGATCACGTTCTCACTGATGTACGCGTGGAGTGAGAACTACCTGCTACCGATCAGCCATGACGAAGTGGTGCACGGCAAAGGAACTCTGTGGACCCGGATGCCCGGGAACGACTTCGCCAAGGCGTCCGGCCTGCGCTCACTGCTTGCATACATGTGGGCGCATCCTGGCAAGCAACTGCTGTTCATGGGACAGGAGTTCGGTCAGAGTGCGGAATGGTCCGAAGAACGCGGCCTCGACTGGTGGCAGCTCGACGATCAGTACACCGGCACTCTCCATCGCGGCGTCCAGCGACTGGTCGGCGATCTCAACTCCGCGTATCGACGTCATCCGGCCATGTGGACCCTCGACACCTCGCCCGGTGGATACTCCTGGATCGACGCCAACGACACCGAGAACAACGTCCTCAGTTTTCTGCGTTACGGTACTGACGGTTCGATTGTCGCCTGCCTGTTCAACTTCTCGGGCAGTGAGCACTCGAGCTACCGCGTCGGGCTACCAGAGCCCGGCCGATGGGTGGAAATTCTCAACACCGATGCCGAGGTGTACGGCGGCTCCGGAGTCGGGAACCTCGGAGCGGTCACAGCAACGTCGCATTCGTGGCACGGTCGGCCAGCCTCCGCACAGGTGGCGCTGCCAGCTGCTGGAGCGATTTGGATAAGTCTGGAGCGTTGATGGTCGGCCGGCGAGTAGTCATTGTCACGTCGTCATTGTTGGCAGTGGCCGCACTGCTCGCCGGTTGTGCCCAGGGAACGAGTGGCCACGCCGTCTCGATTTATCACGATCCCTTCCGCGTCGCCGGACTCGACGCAACGGCAGGACCAAGTGGATTGCGTCCGGGAGCCCCCAACGCCGACCGAGCAATCACCGGCACCGACGGCGGGGACATCGACGCGCTGGCAGCCAACGCCATCACAGACATCGAAACCTACTGGGCCGCCGAGTACCCGGCTCTGTTCGACAAGCCCTTCGAACCGGTCGACGAGCTTTTCTCGTGGGACCCCACCGAATCGAACGGCCCGGACTTCTGTGAGGAGACCACCGAAGAACTCATCAACGCCGGGTACTGCAGCATCGATCACACCATCGGTTGGGATCGTGAATTGCTGCTGCCCGAGGTGCGGGAGAAGTTCGGTGACGTGGCCGTCGCGTTCATCTTTGCGCACGAGTACGGCCATGCCGTTCAACGCAAGGCCGGGATCGTCGGCGGTAAACGAGACGCAGCCCTGGTGCGCGAACAGCAAGCCGACTGTTTCGGTGGCGCCTTCTTGCGGCACGTCGCCGAGGACAAGGCCGCGCACTTCACGATGAACACCTCCGACGGACTCAACAAGGTGTTGGCGTCGGCGGTCGCCATCCGCGACGAAGACCCTAATGATCCTGAGAGCCACCATGGTTCGGCGTTCGAGCGCGTCACCGCCACTCAGATCGGCTTCACCGACGGCGCCGGTGCGTGCGCGAAGATGGACGCCGACGAAATCGAGTCACGACGTGCAGACCTCCCGCAGCAGTTCGCCGAGGGCAACGATTCCGGAGAACTGCCCGTCACCGAGGCAACTCTCGACGAGTTCGTGAAGACCTTCCAAGCGATCTTCGATCTACCCGAGCCGCCGAAGGTCGTGTTCACCGGCGCAGACACCGGGTGCAGCGATGCCGTTGCGACCGAACCCGTCTCGTACTGCCCGTCGACGAACACCATCGGAATCAGCGTCGACGACCTTGCCGAGCGCGGCACGCCGGGTCGCGTCGGGCGACGCGAGTTGATCCAGACCAACATCACCGGTGACTACAACGCCTATGTCCTGCTCGCGTCGAGGTACACCCTCGCGATGCAGAAGGAGAACGGCCAATCGCTCGACACTCCGCAGACTGCCCTGCGCGCCGCCTGCCTGTCCGGCGTCATCACCGCAGCGCTCAGTCCCACCAACGCCGCGGCGTCCGGAGCACAGGTCACACTCTCCCCCGGCGACCTCGACGAAGCCGTATCGGGGCTGCTGACCGACGGCCTGGCTGCCAGTGACGTCAACGGTGAGACGGTTCCGAGCGGGTTCGCACGTGTCGACGCGTTCCGGACCGGCGTTCTCGGTGGCCGGGAAGTGTGCGACAGCCGCTACACGGAGTAGCGACTGCCGGTCCACACGTCAGTAGAGAGCGGAAGCCAACTTACGACGGGCCGCGATGACGATCGGTTCCGCCGGGTCGAACAGTTCGAACAGTTCGAGCAGGCGCGTCCGAGCAGCAGCCTTGTCGTCGCCGGCAGTTCGCGAGACCACCGAGATCAAGCGGGCGAACGACGCCTCGGGTTGCTGGGCGAACATTTCCAGGTCGGCCGCAGCGAACTGCAGTTCGAGATCGGACGGATCAGCATCCGCGGCCGCAATCGACTCGGGATCGACACCCTGAACCCGAGCCATGAACTTCACCTGGCGGACAGCGCTCTTGGCCTCCGCATTGTTGGGTTCGGCGTCGAGAATTTCCTGGTACGCAGCGATGGCGGCGTCGAGATCGCCCTCGTCCAGCGCGGTTTCAGCGGCCACGAAGCGAGGATCCTCGACCTCCTCCACCGGTTCGTCCGCGTCGGAGACCGGCCCACTCAACTTGCCCTCGACAGCTTGGAGGACTGCGTCGAACCACTGGCTGAGCTGCGCCTCTGGCTGAGCGCCCTGAAAATCGGCCAACGGCTGACCAGCCGCGACAGCAACAACCGTCGGAACCGACTGGACACCGAATGCCTGCGCGATACGAGGGCTCACGTCGACGTCGACGTTGGCAAGAATCCACTTGCCGCCGGCTCGCGCTGCAAATGATTCGAGAACTTCGGTGAATACGACCGAGGGCTCGTATGCGCGGCCACCGATGTTGACGATCACCGGCACCTGGCTCGACTTCAGCAGGACTTCGCTTTCGAAGTTCTCCTCGGTCACCTCGATCACTGCCCCGGAGACAGCAGAAACGGCCCCGTCGCCGCTGGTGTTACGCGGCGGTGGTGGGGCCGTGGCCCGCTCTTTGAAGGCGGACAAGTCGACTGCGCCGCTCATGGCGGCAGCAACTGCGGACGAACGCGCGGGGGGCCTGGAACCTGGTCGAGTCACGGCTCCCAGTTTGTCACGAGTTGCGAGAAGCTACGTAGAGGGATGCAGCACTCAGACGAGCGCCGCGTTGCCCTTGGACGCCTCGAACTCCGTGGACAGCTCACCGAGCTTGCCGTTTCGCACTGCCCAGCGTTCGAAGATGACGGTGCCGAAGGGCGGAACGCTCGAGATCAGCGCAAGGATCGTGGTCTTGACGTCCCACTTGAGCGACCACGCGGTCAGGAGTGCAACAACGATGAACACCAGGAAGCCGGCGGTTCCGTGGACCATTCCGGGGATGCGAATCGCTTCTTCGTGTCCGAGGACCCACTTGAAGAACATGGCAACCAGCAAGGCCGCCCAGGTCACAGCTTCCCACCACGCCACCAGACGGAAGCGTTTCGCGGGAGTGGATACGTCAAAGATGTTCGCCATGAGGCCATTGTGCCCGAACAACTACGACGCCCCGTAGTTGTGTGAGCAAAACCACGGGGCGTCGCAGAGCGAGAGCGCTCGTTCAGGTGTATTTAGACACTCA
>NZ_LPNP01000069.1:0-256 GCF_019266045.1 Rhodococcus sp. MH15 | reverse complement strand
AGGCCTTGGCGATGGCCCGGGCGGGTTGGGACTGGAGGGTGGAGTCGGGTCCGGCGACGACGCCGTGGGCGCCGATTTCCGCGATCCAGGTCAGGCCGAGTTCTTCGGCTTTGGTTTTGCTCATCACCACGACGGCGGCGGCGCCGTCGGAGATCGGGGAGGCGGAGCCGGCGGTGATGGTGCCGTCCTTGCTGAACGCGGGACGCAGTTTGCCGAGGGATTCGGTGGTGGTGTCGGCGCGGATGCCTTCGTCCTG
>NZ_LPNP01000068.1:0-246516 GCF_019266045.1 Rhodococcus sp. MH15 | reverse complement strand
GTGTCGGCAACCATTCAGACGGAAGAATGAACAATCACCGACGAAAAATACTCACACCACACACAAACCAACCAAACCCCAAGAGGCGGTTGATCATTCGCGGATGTGAAGTACCAAAAAAATTTGGCACTGACATTCATCGACACACTGTTGAGTTCTCAAAGAACACGCACACACCATCACCACAACCCTATGGCCGCCGCTCCGGGGCAACTTTTCCAGCCTATCCCAACCTGGTCACCGGCGCAAACCGGAACCCCGTGAAGAAAAACTGGATTGTGTTCGCCAGGCACTTCGTACAACCTCGTGTCACTCACCCTTGCAGGTGGGAGTCGGTGTCCGTGTCGCTCTGACCTGGACAAAGTTACGCGAAGATCAACACAACACCAAATCGCCAGGTCAGAGCACTGCAGTCGGTTAACAGGCGATACTTTTCTCGAATTTTTGCTTCTCGCGATGACTTTCTGCGCCCACTGCGGTCTGTATGAGCAGGAACCAACAGGAACCGAAGCGTTCAGTAATCAATCAACCGAGTTCAAGGAGCACCCAATGTCTCGTCTTCTCTTCGTCAACATGCCGGTCAAGGACGTCGTCGCTACCCGTGCATTCTTCAGTGGCCTCGGTTTCGAGTTCAACGACATGTTCAGTGACGAGAACACTGTCTCGATGATCGTCAGCGATTCCGCCACCGTCATGTTCCTGAACGAACCGCGTTTCGGGGACTTCATCGCCGACGACATCTGCGACACGTCGAAAGCTCGTGAAGCACTGATGTGTGTGTCGGCCGACAGCAGGGAGGAAGTCGACACCTTCGTCGACGCGGCGATTGCTGCCGGCGGCAGCAAGTGGATGGAGCCCCAGGATCACGGCTTCATGTACGGACGCGCATTCCGCGACCTCGACAATCACGTCTGGGAGGTCATGTGGATGGACCCGGCTGCGACTGTTCCCCAGCAGTAACGCACAGCAACAGCAGTAACGAGCAGTCGCGCGGGTCCCTCCATACTGGGGGGGCTCGCGCAACTCCTTGCCCCTAGAACTCGGCAGGGCCCCTACAGCTCGGCAGGCAATCCGAACCGTGCGAACAGACTCAGATCGAAGAAACACGTCACGTGCGAGATCCCGGACTCGGTGACATCGAGAACGTGCAACTGGAAAGCGCGGTGAACACCATCGGGCTCGCGCATGTAGAGGCCGAACGCCGGCTGTCCGTTCGCAGCGGTCGGAAGTAGGCGCATCGCTCCTGGTCCGTCGGCCGGGCATTTGGTTCCGATGAGTTGCCCGATTGCCTCGGGGCCCTGGTACCAACCCTCGAACGGAGGCATCTCCCAGATGGCTTCGCGCGTGAACAGTTCGACGATGGCCTCGACGTCGTAGCTCTCGAAGCTGTGCACGTAGTCGCGAAGCAACTTCCGGGCAGCCTCGGTAGTCGGTTCCACGAGATCGTCCTCGGTGGGTCCGATGTGATTGATCTGCGCGCGAGCCCGCTGCAGCAGGCTGTTTACCGCAGTGGTTGTGGTGTCCAGCGCCTCCGCAACTTCCGACGCCTTCCACTGGAGAACGTCACGTAGAACCAGAACCGCACGTTGGCGCGCGGACAAGTGCTGCAAAGCGGCAACAAGGGCGAGCCTGACCGAATCGCGATTGACGACCATGACGGCCGGATCATTGACGTCGCCCAACGCAGAATCGGCAATCGGTTCCAACCAGGCAATCTCGTTGCGCTCGATCAAATCGTCGGCCGGGTCCGAACTAGGTGCGCCGAGGCCGGTCGGGAGGGGACGCCTCGATCTCCCCTCCAGCGCGGTCAGGCAGGTATTCGTCGCGATGCGGTAGAGCCAGGTCCTGAGAGATGACTGGCCCTTGTAACCGTCGAACCCGCGCCAAGCCCGGATGAACGTCTCCTGGACCTGGTCTTCGGCGTCGTGAATCGACCCCATCATGCGATAGCAGTGCGCCAGCAACTCGCGGCGGTACGGATCGGCAAGAGTGAGGAAATCACTGTCCAACGCCTGATCGACTGTCATTTGTTCAGACTAGTGGCCGAGCGCCCGAAACACAGGCGTCGGCGAGAATTCGATCAGGCAGGCGCCTGCACCGCAGTCAACCTGGATCTCTTCCGGAGAACGAACCCCAGCGATTCGTAGATTCTGATCGCATTCGTATTCGATTGCACTGCATGGAGAAATGGCAGCTCGCCGCGCTCGCGAATCCCGGCAGCGACGGCACGGATCAGCGTCGTACCCAGGCCTCGACCCCGAAAGTCGCTGTCAGTGCACACCGCACTGATTTCCGTCCATCCCGGAGGGTGCAACCGCTCCCCCGCCATGGCAACAAGTCTTCCGTCGACGCGAATGCCGTAGTAACTGCCCATCTCGACGGTACGAGGAAGAAACGGTCCTGGCTTGGTGCGCTCGATCAATGCCAGAATTTCGGGAACGTCGCCCGTTCCGAGAAGTTCGACCGACGGATCAACGGAGACTTCGAGTGCGGATCCGTCCATCTGCACCGAGCCGAACTGATCCACAATGCGCCACCCTTCCGGCGGGCGGTGATCAAATCCTCGCAAACCTACTGTGCCGCCAGGACCTACGAGTGTGAGTAGGTTCTCCCAGTCCTCGGCGTCCAACTCGGGCGGATGACCGACAAACGGCGCGACCGTCGGGTCGTATCGCGCAACTCTCCCTGCCCAGCGAGCGAATTGCGCATGATGTCCGCGAAGTCCTTGTCGCACAGGATCGTCCAGCGGATGGGTGTCGACATCCGTGTCAACTGTCTCGACAAACGACGCCAGGGTCGCCTCCGTGGTCATCGAACCTCTTCCTGCCCTATTTGCCTGTGATGGAGGCGAACGAACCTCCCCGCCCACCTCTATGACAACGCTAGGAACACTTGCTGTCGTAGTCGCCGGATAGAATCAAGATGATTCTGACCTCGACCTGTATTTCCGGCGTCAATCAGGGCTCGATTGCAGATCTGCACCAGGACATTCGTCGCGACGCCTCACCAACCGGAAGGCTATTTGGCATGAGCAACTCCGACCCGATCAGGTCTGCATTCGACCAGTTGCCCCTGAAGGAGATGGACGCTGCAACGCTGGTCTTCGCCATCGAGAGCGCCGTCGACGAGCTGGCGATCTCGGGTGAAACCCTACGGCTCGCCATGGAGGTCGCGACCCTTGCGCACCTCGATCAGTTCAGAAAGAACGGGATCAAGTCCGACGAGGATCCCTACATCGTTCATCCCCTACGAAATGTATTGCGGCTGCTTCGGTACGGGTGCTCCGATGTCGAGATCCTGAGCGCAACCGCGCTTCACGACACGGTCGAAGACCGACCACACGCCGTCATCGCGCTCCTCGGTGGCCAGACTGCAGACGACATGTCCGCATCCGAAGCGCAGGAACGTGCGTCAACACTCATCGCCTCGCGCTTCGGCCACAGAATCTCCGAACTTGTTGAGGCAGTGACCAATCCAATCGACTACCCATGCGACAACACCACCGCCGGATATCAGGATCACGTCATCCGCGCGATAGCGGATCCCGCAGTATTCCTCGTGAAGTTCAGCGACTTCGTCGACAACGCGGGAAGCGTGAAGTACCTGAGCGAGACCGACAGGCTGAGGCTGGTCACGAAATACGAACCACTCGTGGAGCACTTCAAGCGGACTTCACTTGCTCTCGGCAACGGATTGCACCTCCCTCCCTCAGGACTCGACGCGATTGCAAAGCACATCGCAACCATCGAACGCGATTTCTCGAATACGGTCCGACCGGACATAAAAAATACTCGCCAGTAGTACCGATCAGTAATAATCGAGCAACCCAGAGAATTCTCCGAATATGCGATTTTGTTACCAGTGAGTATTCACTTTCTTGCCGATTACATTACCATCGTGATCCGTGTCACAAGTCCGAATTCCATTGCACCGCAATGATTTAACGCCATATGTGTAACCGTGGTTCACGTTGACTAATATTCTTCAATTCGCCCAGGTGACATGAGCGTCGACATACTGCATTCTTAGATAAACCAGGGATTCCCTGGAAGCAGACACAATATGTTGCTGATTCGTGATTGGAGCGGTTCTGAGTCCACGCCTGCAGGGTGGCGCACAAGGCACACAGTGTCTCAGCGCACACAGCGCTTCGGTGCACACAGTGCTTCAGCGCAGGGGACTCGACGAACCGGAAGGGCAATCACTTGCCGACGCGCAACCGGGGGAAACACAGCGCATCGCGGCGTAGTTCACGAACCGGGGAATCCGGGTATGTGGGACACGGTCGGCTCATATCGCAACGTACGTGACGAAGAATCTCATCAAGGACGGTGGCAGTGACAATGTTCAAACGAATCGCAGTGGTCAATCGAGGTGAGGCCGCGGTCCGGCTGATCAGGGCTGTACGCGAACTGAACGCCGAACACGACTACGGCATTCGCGTCATTGCACTGCACACCGAGGCCGAGCGCCGCGCCATGTTCGTCCGCCAGGCCGATGAGGGCGTGACCCTGCGCAGCACCGGCACCGGTAGCCCGTACCTCGACTACGCCGAACTCGAGCGAGCACTGCTCGCAGCCAAGGCCGACGCAGTCTGGGTCGGCTGGGGCTTCGTGGCCGAGGATCCCGCCTTCGCGGAGATCGTCGCAAAACTGGGCATCACGTTCATCGGCCCGAGCGCCGACGCGATGCGCCTGCTCGGCGACAAGGTTGCCGCCAAGATCCTGGCCGAGAAGGTCGGCGTACCGGTCGCCCCGTGGAGCGGCGGACCGGTCGAAACGCGCGCCGACGCTCGTCGTCATGCTCAGTCCATCGGATATCCCCTGATCATCAAGGCCCGAAGCGGCGGCGGCGGACGCGGTATCCGCAAGGTCTGGGCCGAAGACGAACTCGAAGTTGCACTCGAGCGCACGCAGGGCGAAGCAGAGCGGTCCTTCGGCGACCCCGTCGTCTTCCTCGAACGCCTTGTCACCGATGCACGCCACGTCGAGGTACAGGTCATCGCCGACAACCACGGCAATGTCTGGGCTCCGGGCGTTCGCGACTGCTCGATTCAGCGTCGCAACCAGAAGGTCATCGAAGAATCCGCCTCCCCCGTCCTGACCGAAGAACAGTCGGACCACCTCAAGAAGGTTTCCGCCGAACTGGTCAAGGCAGCCGGGTACCAGGGCGCAGGCACGGTCGAATACCTCTACCAGCCCGAGAACAAGCTCTTCACGTTCCTCGAGGTCAACACCCGCCTGCAGGTCGAGCACCCGATCACCGAGGTCACCACCGGAATCGACCTCGTCAAACTGCAGATCCTGGTCGCCAGTGGTGACGAATTGGTCGGTGACTGCCCGCCCGCATTCGGCCACGCCGTCGAAGCCCGCCTCAACGCCGAAGACGCCGACAACGATTTCGCGCCGGCACCCGGCACCGTTCAGCTCCTCAAGTTCCCGCTCGGCTCCGGCATCCGGGTCGACACCGGCATCGCTGCCGGGGACGTCATTCCGCCCGACTACGACTCGATGGTCGCGAAGGTCATCGCGTGGGGCCGCAACCGCTCCGAGGCACTTGCGCGTCTGCGCACTGCCCTTCGTGAAACCACTGTCGTACTCGACGGCGGCACTACCACCAAGTCGTTCCTCCTCGATCTACTCGATCGCGACGAGGTCATCTCGGCATCCGCGGATACCGGCTGGCTCGACCGCACGGGCGCCCTCACCGGCACCACTCGCCGCGCGGACGTCGCGCTGATCGCCACCGCCATCGATGCTTACGACGCCGAGGAGTCCCTCGAGCGTGCGGCCTTCCTCGCCTCGGCACGTGGCGGCCGCCCACGCGCCAATCACGCGATCGGCCGTACCGTCGAGCTCAACTACCAAGGTCAGGCATACAAACTGACCGTCGGGCGTATCGGCCCGCACCGCTACCGCGTCGACGGAGACGCCGGCGACATCGAGGTCGACGTCGATCGTCTCGGCGACTTCGAGTCACGGCTGGTGATCGGTGATCGGCGCTTCCACGTCGTTTCCGTCGTGAGCCCGGCTCGCTATCTCGTCGAGGTCGACGGCATCAGCCACCAGATCAGCCAGGACGACGCCGGAGTGGTCCGCGCGCCGGCTCCCGCCGTAGTGGTAGCAGTACCGGTCGCGGTCGGCGACGACGTCGAAGCCGGATCCACTCTGGTCGTGCTCGAATCCATGAAGATGGAGACCGCGGTTCGCGCTCCGTACGCGGGCAAAGTGCGTGAGGTTCTCGCTACCGTCAACTCCCAGGTCGATGCCGGCGCACCGCTCCTGCGCGTCGATCAGGTCAGTGAGGAAGCTGTCACGGAGAAGGCTCCGCGAGTCCAATTCGATCTTCCCGCAGCAACTTCCGGATCCGATACCCGCGCAGATGCATTGGCACAGCTGGAAGCACTGACCGCGATGATCAGTGGCTACGACGTCAGCGGCAAGCACGCAAACGCTGTTCTGGCCGAATACGACGCACTTCGCAGCGCACTCGAATCCGAGGACCGCGAACTGGTCCAGGCAGAACTGGCTGTGCTGACCACCTTCGCCGACATCTGCGAACTCTCGCGCAACAAGCCCACCTCGGGCGAGTCCGCGAAGGACGAGTCCGTCCACAGCCCCCGCGAGCACTTCCACACCTTCCTGCACTCACTCGACTCCGAGCGCGAAGGTTTGCCGGCGTCGTTCCGCACGAGACTCGAACGGGCACTTCGCCACTACGACGTCACCGATCTGGAAGATCGCCAGGCCGTCGAGGAAGCGGTGTACCGACTCTTCCTGGCTCTGCAGCGCATGGAAGCCCAGATCCCGGTCATTGCAGCACTTCTCGAAGGCTGGCTCGTCGGCGACAAGGCTCCCGGTTGCTCGGCGCAGGAGCTCAACGAGGTTCTCGATCGACTCATCGTCGCGACGCAGGTCCGCTACCCCGTCATCGGCGACGTCGCCCGCAACCTTCGCTTCCGGTTCTTCGACGAGCCGCGCATCCGCAAGGTTCGCGAAGACGTCTACGACGGAGTACGCGGCAACCTCGCCTACCTCGAAGAGCAGCCGGACGCTGCAGATTTCGACGAGCGAATCGCCAATCTCGTCGCCACTCCCGAACCGCTCCTGGACCTGTTGGGTCGAAAGATCGGCCTTGGCAACCGCGATGGCGGCCCTCTGCTCGAGGTCATCACGCGTCGCTACTACAAGATTCACTCCTTCGAAGACGTCCGCGTTTTCGAGCACGTCGACCGCCGTTTCGTGACCGGTAACTTCGACCTCAAGGGCGACGGGCTACATCTGGTCTCGACGGTGGCCGAATTCGACGCTCTCGGTACGGCTCTCGACGATGTCGCCACGATCGCGCAGGATGCTCCATCCGGTCGCGGGCTGGTAGTCGACATCTACCTCGACTGGCCTGATCAGCCCGCCGACGGCGACGCGCTCGTCGAGACGCTGCGCACCGAACTCTCGCGCAACGAGACGATCACCCGGTCTCGCCGCGCGACGGTGATCATCTGCAACCCGAACGGGGATCCGGTCCGGTGGGTCACCTTCCGCCCCGTCGACGGCGAACTGGTCGAGGACCACATCATCCGCGACATGCATCCGCTCACGGGTCAGCGTCTGGACATGTGGCGCCTGAAGAACTTCAACGGAAAGCGCCTCCCGGCTCCGGAGAACACCTACCTGTTCCACCTCTCGGCCAAGGAGAATCCGAAGGACGAGCGCCTGATCGCTCTGGCCGAAATCCGCGACGTGACACCGCAACTCGACGACGAAGGTCAGATGGTTGCACTCCCGGCCATCGAGCGCACGCTCGCTGCCTGCCTCGACGGTATCCGTCGTGCGCAGTCCCAGCGCGGCGACAAGCGTCGACTCGCAGCCAACCGCGTCGTGCTCTACGTGTGGCCGGTCGCCGACGTTCCCAGCGAGCGCTTCTCAGTGATCGCTCAGAACGCAGCCCGACTGACCGTCGGCGCCGGGCTCGAAGAGATCACGCTCATCACTCGGCTGAAGGACCGAAAGGGCGGCGCGCCCAAGGAAGTTGCGCTGCGATTCTCCTACCGCGCGGGTGCCGGTGTGGTCATCAACAAGACCACACCTCCCACCGAACCGCTGCTCCCCCTCGACGCGTACGCCCAGAAGGTCCAGAGTTCGCGGGCACGCGGAACTGTGTACCCGTACGAGCTGATTCCACTCCTGACCGGCACCAAGGGCACCTTTGTCGAGCACGACTTCGACGAAGCGGGCGTCCTGTCACCTGTCGAGCGTCCGTACGGTCTCAACAAGGCCGGCATCGTCGTCGGCCTCGTGAACACGCCGACGCCGCGCTATCCCGAGGGAATGACCCGTGTCGCGCTATTCGGTGACCCCACCAAGGCGCTCGGTACCGTCGCCGAGGCCGAATGCTCACGCGTCGTCGCTGCCATCGACCTGGCCGAGAAGTTGAACGCTCCGGTCGAGTGGTTCGCACTGTCCTCCGGTGCCACCATCTCGATGGAGAGCGGCACCGAGAACATGGACTGGGTCTCCCGCGGCCTGCGCCGGATCATCACCTTCACCCAGAACGGCGGCGAGATCAACATCGTCGTCACGGGCATCAACGTCGGCGCTCAGCCCTACTGGAACGCCGAAGCCACCATGTTGATGCACACCAAGGGCATTCTGGTGATGACCCCGGACAGCGCGATGGTGCTGACCGGCAAGCAGTCTCTCGACTACTCCGGTGGTGTGTCGGCCGAGGACAACTTCGGTATCGGTGGTTACGACCGCGTCATGGGCCCCAACGGCCAGGCGCAGTACTGGGCCCCCGACCTCACTGCGGCGTGCGAGATCCTGTTCCGTCACTACGCACACTCGTACCTCGCTCCCGGCGAACGGTTCCCGCGCCGCGCAGCGACGACGGACCCCGTCGATCGCGACGTGCGTAGCTTCCCGCACACCCACCCGTCGAGCGACTTCGAGACGGTCGGCGACATCTTCTCCTCGGCGAAGAACCCGGATCGCAAGAAGCCCTTCGACATTCGCACCGTGATGCGTTCGGTGGTCGACCAGGACCACTCTGTTCTCGAGCGTTGGGCCGACATGGCCGGCGCCGACACCTCGGTCGTCCTGGACGCGCACCTCGCCGGACATCCGGTCACAGTGGTGGGCATCGAATCCCGCGCGATCCCACGTAAGGGGCACTTCCCCGCCGACGGTCCCGACACTTGGACGTCGGGAACGCTGTTCCCGAACTCGTCGAAGAAGACTGCTCGCGCGATCAATGCTGCGAGCGGCAACCGTCCGATCGTGGTGCTGGCCAACCTGTCCGGCTTCGACGGTTCCCCGGAGTCGCTGCGCAACATCCAGCTCGAGTACGGCGCCGAGATCGGCCGCGCCATCGTCAACTTCGACGGACCGATCGTGTTCTGCGTCGTCTCCCGCTACCACGGCGGCGCGTTCGTCGTGTTCTCCGGTGCGCTCAACGACAACATGGAAGTTCTTGCTGTCGAAGGCTCGTTCGCGTCGGTACTCGGCGGCGCCCCCGCCGCCGCAGTGGTCTTCACCCGTGAGGTGAACACACGCACCAACAACGACCCGAAGGTGCAGCAACTGGAGGCAGACTTGGCAGCAGCCAAGGATGACACGGAGAAAGCACATCTGCGCGTAGAACTGAACGCTCAGCGCATCGCCGTCCGCTCCGACAAGCTCGGCGAAGTGGCATCCGAATTCGAAGCGATCCACAACATCCAGCGGGCCCGAGAGGTCGGCTCGGTGGATGAGATCGTCCCTGCCGCAGAACTGCGTCCGCAGATCATCGCAGCAGTCGAACGCGGCATGAAGCGCGCACTCGCGCAGTAAGTTTCTCCGCACGTCGAGCGGTCCCGCGAAATGCGGGGCCGCTCGATTTGTGTCCAGGCCTCGATTTGTGTCCAGGCGCGCCTGCGTCAGACGCCCTCGAGCGCCTCTCCGATCTCTTCGAGGACGTGATTGTGCTGCTCTGTTGCGAGCAGATGCCCCGCTGCAATGGTGACTGCCACGGGCCACTCGATGATCTCGAAGGCGACCATCAGTCCCATCACCGCAAAGTAGGCGATCTGCTCGGGTCTCGGAACAGGGATGGCACCGACGATCGGTAGCTCCAACTCGAAGCTCCGTGCCGAACGGACGGATTCGACTACCGCGCGGTGATCGACGGGGTTCGTGTGGTCGACGGTGTTCTGGGACATGTCACGATTCCTCAGGACTCATCTCGGGTCGCCCGGGAGTTCGGCGACGTGTCACTTCCAGCAGCGACGCTCACAAGCGTGTCTGATTCACCGGTTTCCGCTTCTTTGATTTCCACGTCGCTGATTTCCACGCTGTCGCGAGCGCTGACTCCCCCGGTTCGGGAGGTGTACTCAGTGCTCGTTCGCGTCGGGATCTTGCGAATCGTCGACTGACCGTTCGCGTTCTCCTCAGTTGCGGCAATCCGCTCCAACACCCGCGGAGCCAGCGCCGCGAGCAGCGTCGCCGCCGACGCGCAGCCCACCGCTTGGCCCCAGGCGATGGGACCGAGCGGCGTGCAACCGAGAAATTGGCTCACCACGGGTGTGCTGACGAGCGTCGCCAGCGCCGCAGCGGATCCGGCAACGGTTGCGACCACCAGCGGACTGCGTGATTCGAGCAGCGTCTGCCCCAGTTGGGTGCCCACCAGGGCAACCAACGCCACCGTCGACGCTCGCCGCCTCCTACCGCTCGCCCGGGCCAGAAGCCACGCTGCCAGCGCACCGATTGCCGTGGCACCGCCGCGGACAGCGATCGTCTGCCACAAGGCATGAGCGTCCACCTGTTCGGACTTCTCGGATCCGTTCTCGGACGGGGTGCTCACCGCAAGCGCGGCAGCGGGCAAGGCGTCCGTCATCAGATTGACCAGTAGCAACTGCCTTGCGTTGAGCGGTGATTCGCCGGACAACGCAGAACCGATCAGCGCGAATGCGACTTCACCCGCGTTGCCTCCGAGCAAAACCCCTACCGCTGATCTGACCCGCCGCCACAATTGACTGCCCTCGTCCAATGCGTCGGTCAGTCCGCCGACACGGCCGTCGAGGAGCACGATGTCTGCGGCGCCGCGCGCCGGATCACTGTCGGTCGACGCCACCCCGATTCCCACGCTGGAAACTCGGATCGCCGCAGCATCGTTCGCGCCGTCACCGACCATGGCGCACACCCGCCCGTCGGTCTCCAACGCTTGCACGATCTCGACCTTCTGCTCGGGTGTCACGCGCGCAAAGACGCTGCTGCCGCGGACCGCATCCCGTCTTTCGGCGCGAGAGAAGTTCTCCCAGTCAGGACCGGTGACAACATACTCGCGTGCGACGTCCAACCCCAGTTCGGTGGCGACCGCGGCCGCTGTTGTCGGATGATCCCCGGTCAGCACGCGCACTTGCCGTCCGTCGCCTCGAAGTTCTCGAACAAGTTGCGTTGCTTCGGGTCTCAGCGTGTCCGAGAGTCCGAGAAGGCCGACCGCTTCCAGCCCCTCGGAGCAACACTGTTCGAGAAATTGCGAGTCTTCGCCTGCGCGTCGCGCGTCGTGTTCCGACAACTCGCGCTGGGCGACGGCAACCACCCGCAGTCCGCGTCCGGCCATGCTTTGAACGTGCTTCGCCGACACAGCATTCGGATCTCGTCCTGCTTCGGTCACGAATTCCGGCGAACCTTTGAGTGCGATCCGCCTGCCGAGCAAAGCTGCCGAGTACGGCCGCCCCGACCTGAACGGAACGAGGTTGTTCGCCTCGACGTCACCGAAAACCGAAGCATCGTCCAGAGCTTGCTGGGCTGCATCGACGACGGCGGCATCCGTCGAATGAAACACGCGATCGTCGCGACTTCCCAAGGCACTGCGCGCCGCAACTTCCAGAATCTCGCTTTCGTCCCAGCCGTCGACGCGTTCGACCGCGGCCACCCGTAGCTTGTTCTCGCTGAGGGTTCCGGTCTTGTCGAAGCAGACCACGTCGACACGACCGAGCGCTTCTATCGATCGTGGCGCACGAACCAACACTCCTGCTGCAGTGAGCCTTCGCGCTGCGGCCTGCTGAGCCAGAGTGGCAACCAGAGGCAGCCCCTCCGGCACGGCAGCCACAGCCACGGCCACACCTCCGGTGACGGCGCGGCGCAGACCGGTACCACGAAGCAGACCCGCGACTGTCACCAACGCCCCACCGCCGATACTGGCCGGCAGAGTCGCCCTCGTGAGTTCGCGAAGTCTGTTGGTCAGGCCCACAGCAGGTCCGGATCGGGACACACCGACATCGGCACGCCTGGTCACCGTTCGGGCTCCGATGGCCGTGACCACGCCACGACCGGATCCGGCAAGCACTGTTGTCCCTGCGTAGGCCATGCACCGTCGCTCGGCCAGTGGCATCCCAGGGGTCGGGTCGGTCTGCTTGTCGACGGGCAGGGACTCTCCCGTCAACGACGACTCGTCGACTTCCAGCGATTCGACGCTCAACAGGCGACAATCTGCGGGCACGATGTCCCCGGACTCGATTGCCACGACGTCACCGAGTTCGAGAGCGTCGGCCGCTGTCTCGACCGTGCCGTCGTTGGTTACTCGCCGAGCTACCGGTTCCTGAGTCCGCAAGAGCCGCTGCACCGCCCGCTCCGAATGAAGCCGTTGAACAGCGGACATCGCGGCATTGCCGACCAAGACCGAGCCGACCAGGACGGCGTCTACCGGTGAACCGAGGACTGCACTGGCAGCGGAGCCGGTCGCCAACACAGGCGTCAGTGGATCCGCCAATTCTGTTCGCAACGCCGACAATCCGTCACGGATCAACCTGAACCGTGCGGGCGCTCGCACACGAGCTTCCGCACGGTGCGGTGTATGTCGGATGGATTCGGATAGTTCGCGAACGACAGCATCACCGTCCATCTCATGCCAGGTATCGCTCGGAGTACCGACAGGGACGGGCGCTTTAATCACAGATCGGGACAAGGTGTATCCGGTCCACAGTCCCGCGGCCGAACCAGCCGTGACCGGCCCCGGCCCTGCCCCTCGAACTCCCGGAAGCATGATCAAGGCACCCAATGCCGAAGAACCTGAGGAGAGTTCGACACCGCGCCTCGTCGCTGTTCGAGCAGCCGGGAGCGCATGGACAACCCGCCACGCCCCGGCCAAGTCGGTGTGGATGTCGGCACTCACGTGCTCGCCACTCGGTGGTGAAATCCCGATGCGTAGCACTGCCTGTCCCGATATCGCCCTACTCGACACGATCGCAACTGTCCGACCCTCGGCCACCAACGCCGAGAGAGCCTCGCGCAGGCCGGCTTCGGCAGTCGATTGCGCCGGATAGAGCTCGTCGAATCCACTTCGCAGTGATCCGAGCCCGTCGTCGTCGATCGTGACGGCTGCGACCCCGGCCGCACGTATTTCGCCTATCAGTGTTTCCGCCAGACCTTTTCGCACGGGTCGCACGACCACTTCGGCGCCGCCGATGCGGTGCCTTCCCACTCCGACAGTTCCGTCGTTCAGAGCTTTCCTGGCTTGTTCCCACACTGCGACGCGATCCGACTCGGCCACCTCTCGTATGTCGGAAACCCGGAGCGAGTCGTCGAAGAGGACGCTCGGATCGACGAGGACGGTGTCAATACGATCGAGCATGCGTAGAGCCGCAGAGTCCGAAACGGCGGTGTGGTGCGTCCGACACAGACCGTATGACACACCAGCAGCGAATGATTCGCGCGACATCCGAAGCGGCCGCGGCGCCGAAACCTTGATACTCGTCGCGACGGTGTCACCGCCGGCAGACACGGTAGCCAGTGCAGCCCCGGCCGCCAGCTGAACCCCAGCGATCCTGTCGGCATAACGCTCCCCCGGACCACTCGGGTCACGCCTCGTGGAAGCACCGCGACCGCCAAGTTCGAATGACCACACCCGCCGAGAGTTTCGCGCCGCCAGAGTTTCGCGCAGCAGCATCGTCCGCAGCCCGAAATCCACGCCCAATGACGCAGGCGCATAGGTCAGAACATCCGCGAACGACGTCGCCGACTCCAATGCGAAGTCGGTGAGCGAACGGCCAAGGCGCTGTTCGATTCGCCGACGCACCCGGGGTTGATAATTGATCGCCGACACCGCCGCCGAGACATAGGCGGAACCTGGGATTCGCGGGGCACCGAATATCGATCCCGCTGCTGCAGGAATCATCCCCACACCCGCCAACGCGAGGGTGCCGGTCCGCAACGCCACGTCACTGACAGCGGTTCGCGGAATCGTCGAACCACCCACCAACGCGAGTCCCGACAACGCCAGACGCGGCGGCAAAGTTGCCACCGACACCGCACGCCGGGCCATCGCTGAGAACATCAGTGAGTGGATCGAGTGTGCGAAGAACTGTGAGTTCGATCCTGTGACCGGCCGGCCGCCTTGTGGGAGTTTCCGCTCGATTCCTTCTTTACCTGTTCCGGCTTGCTCGTGCGGCCAACCGCCTTGACCTCGCGATCCGGCCGACCGCTCTTGCGATCCCATTCGTGGAGTACCAGGGCCGTGCCGCCGACTGCCAAGAGCACCGGCCATTCCACCAATCCCGCCGCACCCACGGCCGCCATCGTGAGAACCGCCGTCGGCGTCGAGGAACTACCCGCACGAATTCCGTCTCGGACACCCTCCGCCGATCCGCGTATCCCGCCCGTCACTCCACCGATCACTCCACCACCGACGGCTCCGGCCACCGTCGTCGTTGCGTCTGCCACACCACGAACGACGCGGGTGGCTTCGTCCACAATCATCATCGGACGCTCCTATCAGCAGTCCATCGAAGAATTCAGTATTTGAGGCCATACCCAACACCGACGGCGGCAATCACGATCCGATACATTTTTCGGCGAACCTGGCGAGGGCGCGCCATCGCCAGCGCCGTGAGAGGGTACGGTGCGGGATGCAGCGACCACCTTCATCGACGGGAGTTCCACACAGTGGCGATCATCGGAAATTCGGACCTCGACATCTTCCGACTTAGCTTGGGCGGCAACCCTTTCGGATGGACAGCAGACGAGAAGACGTCCTTCGAGATCCTCGACTCGTTCGCCGAAGCCGGTGCAAACTTCATCGACACCTCCGACTCGTACACGGCGTCGGCTCCCGGCAATTCCGGCGGGGAATCCGAAACGATCATCGGGAAATGGATCACCGATCGGGGACTGCAGAACGACATCGTCGTCGCCACCAAGGTGGGTAGCCATCCCGATTTCAAGGGCCTGAAGGCCGACAACATCGCGGCCGCAGCTGAGGCGTCGCTGCAGCGCCTGCAGACGGACTGCATCGATCTGTACTACGCGCATTTCGACGACCCACAGACTCCGCTCGAGGAAACACTCGAAGCCTTCAATGCGTTGGTCGTCGCGGGCAAGGTTCGCTATCTCGGAATCTCCAACTACAGCCCCGACCGCGTCCGGGAGTGGCTGCGGATCACCGAGGAGAACGGTTACGCCGCGCCCATCGCGCTGCAACCGCACTACAACCTGGTTCACCGCAAGTCGTACGAACCCGAACTTGCCCAGATCGCCACCGACAACAACATCAGCGTCTTCCCGTACTTCGCTCTCGCTTCCGGCTTCCTGACCGGAAAATACAAGACCCGCGCGGACATCGAAGGCAGCTCCCGCGAACGACTGACCGCCGGATACTTCAGCGACGCCGGACTCGACGTCGTCGCGGAACTGGCGACAATCGCGCAGGCACACGACAGCGAGATCTCGACCGTCGCGCTGGCCTGGTTGCTGACTCGACCGGGCATCACCGCACCGATCGCGAGCGTCAGCCGGCCCGAGCAGCTCCCGGCGCTACTGGATGCCCCGAATCTGGTGCTCTCGTCGAATGAACTGGACACTCTCGAACGGGTGTCGGCGGCAGTCGGAGCCTGAGATCAAGCAGTTTTGAGATGAGCGCCGAGGGCCGTGTTGTTGATCGTCCAGAACGACCAACCGTCATGGCTCTCGGTGTCGCCTGAGATGTGACCGGTGACGGCATTTGCGGCCGCGGTCGGATCAGGGAATCGGCGGCCTTCCATCGGTCCGCGCATGATCTCGACGACCTCGGTGGTTTCGTCGAAGCGCCCGACCCAGCGATATCCGTGGCAATCGGCTGTCATCTCGAGGCGATTGTCGACGACTTCGATCTCCTCGACACCGCTGGCGCGACGCTTCTTCGCGGCGACCGGCGACGTCTTACGCTTGGTCGCAACCGGGGTCTCGACGTAAATGCTCGGATCCTTGACCGCGGCCAAGCCCAGCGCATCCCAACGATCGTGACCGTGCACGACGCGCCCACGCGGAATCGCGTGATGGCCGGTGCGATTACGTCCGGGGCTGTCCATGATCCACAGGTCGACCTCGGCGCGGATGTCGTCGGCGACCTCGTTGGAGGGCAACATGTAGAACTCGTGCGGATCTGCTGCCAGATCGACGAACACCCAGAACTCGGAGCGGGTGTCGTCACTCTCGAGCGACTCGTCCTGACGCCTGGCCTGCCAGTCACCGTCGAGCTTGGAACGCACGCGGACGATTCGGCTGACACCGTCAGCGCCCGTCACCTCGACGGGATTACGACGTGAGTGCGTGAGACGGACAGCCTTGCCCCCACGCTGCGTAGCTTCGGAAATGAACGCATTGATGCCGCGGCTTGCGGTGTCTTCCATGATCGACCTGTCTCGAGCGGGTACGCCCGCATCACCGGATCGGCATCGGGGTCGAGCATTGAGCGAAATCCCGGCCTTTACTTCGATCGTGTGGCCGGTCAGTACCCCCGACCTTACAGCTCCGGCGACGGCCTGACTACGGCGCCCGACGCTCGTTCCCAGAGGTCAGCAGTGCAATGTCCCCGTAAAGCGCCGCCCGGTGAGCGAACATCAGCTCTTCCACACCGTCGAATTGATCCCCGACGTAGTGCGTGTTTGCAGCCGAAAGTTCACGTGAGCCGGAGCGCGCAAGTAGGTCGTCGATCCGGCTGTCGAGGCTCGCTGCATGCGCAACCGCGCGCTGCGAACTCAACTGATCCTCGGCCCGTGCGACCAGGTCACCGATCCGCGCGAGGGCCGCCACGCGCTCGACCAGCTGGTCCCAGACCGCGCCGAGCGCTTCCCTGCGCGAAGCGATTCCGGCTCGGGTTCCCTCGTCGCGTGCCAGTGCAGCCGCGTCGTCCAACTCCGCAAGAATCGAACGCAGCGCGACGGTGTCGACCGCGATCTGGGTGATCTCGTCGGCCAGGTCGAGTTGGTTGCGTTGAATGACGAAGTGGTCGGAATGCCACGCGCTGGAGCTTTCGATCCGGTCGAACAGATTCCCGGCGAGGTAAAGCAAGGCGTCGTACTCACCGGCGCGTCCCTCGGGTTCTGAATCGACCAGTCCGTCGAGGACTTCCGCGATGCGCCTTCCGGCATCGGCGATGACACCGGTTCCCTGGACCTTCCCGAACTGGGCGGCGAGTTTGTCGAGTGCTGCGTTTCCACTGCTGGCCACGACACCGAGCCCCACCGGCAGCTTGGCTGGAACCGGTGTACGGGTGAGCCCGGCAAAGAGAGCCTCGCGTTGCTCGACGTCGAGATGCAGGCCGTCGCGCCGGTCCTTGCGGATGGCACGGACACTGCTCGCGAAGTGACGATTGGAATGCACGATCGCCGATCGCATCGACTGAACGCGCTTCTCGAGCGCCTGCACCCGTCGTTCGAGGACAACCTGAACAGGGCCGATGCGAGTTGCGAGCAGTCGACGCCTGGTGCGGGCCAGCTCGTCGGTGAGATACCGCAACTCCGAGAAGCCGCCGATCTCCGGGAACGAACGTCCGACACTGCGCCGGTTCGCCAGGATCGATCGCGTCGACTCGTCCCCATACCCCCCGGCAATCAGCAGCGCGACATCATCGGACAACTCCGGCCGGTTCGACTCGACGGTTCCCGCCGCACACCACTCCCTCACTCGGGTGGAGATGAGCGTTCGCCGTTCGGTCACCGACGCCACGACAAAGACGTCGTCAGTTCCGTCTGTCATCTCACGCCTCCTTGTGGTCGCCGGCTACCACTGTTCCAGAATCTGCCGACACGCGCCCGACCCCTGCGACCCAGCTCGACGCACCCCTGCCATACCGTAGGCGGGTGACCTCCCTGCGATCAGACGCGCACGCAGGTCACTCGCGCGCATCGAAGACTGATCCAGCAGTTCAACCGCTGCTTCCCGACCTCGCGATCGAACAACTTCACTCCTTGTTGCAGGTTCGTTCCTGGACTCTCGCGGAATGGTTCGCGATGGCCGACCAACGCGGATTCCTCGCGCCCGCGGCCAGTGTCCCGCTCTTCATGGAAGCCGCGCTGAAGTATCCCGAGCACCGCGAGGCGCTACTTCGCCTCGCCGGTCGACGCGGGCAGTACCTGGCGGAGCAGAACCCGGATTGGGCCCAGCTACGACGAATCGGATCACGCCGGGACGAGCTGTGGCTTTCGCCCGATCCGGACGACCGTACGGCCTGGTTCGATTACATACGTACGGTCGACCCGGAACTGGCGAGCGAAGAGCTCGAGATCGCTTGGGACGACGAGGCCACGGCAAGCCGGCTGCACTTCCTCGACCATCTCGACGTCGGGCTGGGTGAACACGACTACGCGCTCCTCGAGCGTGCACTCGACGATCCAGCCGTGCGGGTCCGTGAGCGTGCAATTCAACTACTACGGCAACTCCCCCGATCTCCGTTTGCCTCTCGAATGGTCACTCGGGCTCGGTCCTGGGTGCGGCTCGAGACGAAGCCCTTGCGGCCGCGCCTTGCCGTCCGATTGCCCGGCTCGCTCGACGACCTCGCATTTCGTGACGGCATCGAAGACGTCCACTACAAGAACAAGGGCATCCGGCGCTGGTGGTTACGGCAAGTCGTGACCGCCACTCCGCTGACTCTGTGGGAATCTATGGCCGGTTCGCCACGCGAGGCCCTCACCATCCCCATCGAGAAGCAATGGCGCGCGGTGATGATCGAATCATGGATTGCCGCAACCGTTCTCCAGAAGAACACCGCGTGGGCGTCGGCATTTCTGGAGCGGGACGGGCGCACGACGGACCGGAGAATCGTCGCCATCGCGGACCCACGCGAGCGCGTCGAGTACATCGTTGCCGGACACGCGGACGAGTACCTTCTGGGCGTCGACGGCAGCGCACTGCTCGACGGCATCGACCGCCCATGGCCCCTGGCCGTCGCCGAAAAGTTGTTGAATGCCTTGGAGAACGAAGCTCTGGATCATGCTGCGACGGGTGAGGACTTGGGCATCCACTCGCGTCACAGTCACTTTTCCACCCTGCGAAGCGTGCAGGCGCGCTTCCCTTTCGACGCCGTACCGCTTCTGCAGGACGCGGCGGCCCGAACGAGTGACCCCGGGTGGCAACAAGCATTCACCGACAGCGCCGTCAACATCGAGCAGCGCCGACTCCGCTTGGACGTCCTGCGCAATCACCGCTGAACGACGAAGGGGCCGCATCCTTGGAACGGAATGCGGCCCCTTCGTCGTTCGTGAAAGATCAGACCACGCTGACCATCTCGTGATCAGCCACACCGGCGGCCAACACCCGAAGGTGATCTTCGGTGCTGCCGAGGGTGTGCTCGATGGCGACGAGTCGGCTCACGTAGTGCCCCACCGGGTACTCGGCGGTCATACCGATACCACCATGCATCTGGATCGCCTCCTGGCCGATGAGCCGAGCCGAACGCCCGATCTGCAACTTCACCCGCGAAGCGATCACTGGATCGACGACGCCGTCGGCAAGGGACATCGTTGCGTACAGACTCATGCTGCGTGCCAACTCGAGCGAGACGTACAGGTCGGCGGCGCGGTGTGTCAGCGTCTGGAACTTTGCGAGGGGAACCCCGAATTGCTTACGCGTCTTGAGGTATTCGGTGGTCAGGCGTAGCGCCTCTTCCATCGCTCCGACAGCCTCGGCGCACAGCGCGGCCTGCTCACGGATCTGCGCGGCCTGGATCAGAGCAGTAGCGTCACCGCCCTCACCGAGTGCTTCGGCCGGCGTATCGGTGAACTCGATCTGCGCCCCGCGCAACCCGTCGTGAGTGGCGTAGGACTTGCGTACCAAACCGGAGGCATCGCTCTTGACGAGGAACAGTCCGACGCCACCGCCGGGGAGCGCAGCGCTCACGACCAAGATGTCCGCCGTCGCGCCGTGGCCGACGGGATTCTTGATACCGGTGATGGTCCAGCCGCCGTCGACCTGGGCCGCCGCGGTGGCCCGTTCGGTTGCCGGCCAACGGATTCCGGGTTCCTGGTCGGCGAACGCGAGGAACGTGGTGCCCTCGGCCACTCCGGGAAGAATCGACGAACGCTGCTCTGCACTGCCACCTTCGGAGATGAGGCCGCCCGGCGTCACGACCGCGTCGAGTAGCGGCTCGGGTGCCAAGCGTCGACCGATCTCGGTCATGACCGCGCCGATTTCCACTGGGCCGGCGTCCATGCCGCCGTCGTCCTCGGAGAATGTCAGGCCGAGCAAGCCGACCTCGGCCAACTGCTTCCAGACCTGCGGGCTCCACCCGGGATCGGAGTCGATGATCGCGTTGCGCTTCTCGGCGTCGTAGCTACGCGCGAGGAGATCCTTGGTGGTGTCGCGGAGAAGTTTTTGTTCGTCGTTGAGTTCGAAGTCCATGCCACGCCTCACAATCCGAGGATCGAGGAGGCGATGATGCTGCGCTGCACTTCGCTCGATCCGCTGTAGATGGATACCTTGCGGTAGTTCAGGTACGTCGGGGCAGTGTGCTGCGCCCAGCTCGCGGAGGCGATGTCGCTGCCCGCGTCGTACGGCAGTGAATCAGGGCCGGCCACGTCCATCAGCAGTTCGACGCTCGCCTGCTGCAATTCGGAGCCACGAAGCTTGAGCAGCGACGACGCCGGGTTCGGCTGGCCGTCAGCGGAACTGGCGACCACCCGGAGCTGAGTGAGCTCGAGGGCAAGCAATTCGTTTTCGAGTTCGGCGAGGCGCGCAGCGAAGAGCGGATCTTCGAGCAGTGTTCCGTTGCCGACCTTGACCTCGGCAGCGCGGGCCTTGGCCTGGGCCAGACGAACCTTCGAGAACCCGACGCGGGTGACACCGGTGCGCTCGTTGCCGAGCAGGAACTTGGCGTAGCCCCAGCCCTGGTTCTCTTCACCGACCAGGTTCTCTCCCGGAACGCGGACGTCCTCGAAGAACACTTCGTTGACCTCGTAGCCGCCGTCGATCAGCTTGATCGGGCGGACCGTGACGCCAGGCGTCTTCAGATCGACAAGGATGAACGAGATGCCGGCCTGACGCTTGGGCGCATCGGGATTGGTGCGCACGAGGCAGAAAATCCAGTCGGCGTACTGTCCCAGCGTCGTCCACGTCTTCTGGCCGTTGATGACCCAGTCGTCTCCGTCGCGGACCGCGCGAGTCTTGAGCGAAGCGAGATCGGAACCGGCCTCGGGTTCGGAGAATCCCTGGCACCACCAGATGTCGAGGTTCGCAGTCGCCGGAAGGAACTTCTCCTTCTGCTCCTGCGAGCCGAAGGCCGCGATGACCGGACCGACCATGTTGGCGTTGAACGCCAACGGTTCGGGAACCGACGCAAGCTGCAGTTCGTCGAGCCAGATGTTGTGCTGGACCGGGGTCCAGTCCTTGCCGCCCCACTCGACCGGCCAGTGCGGTACCGCCAGACCGTGAGCGTTGAGGATCTGCTGCGCCTCGACCATACGGTCGCGCCCCAACTCCTCGCCGTGGGCGTACGCCTCCCTGATGTCCGCGGGGATTTGCGTACGGAAGAACGTCCGCATCTCGTCGCGGAACGCTAGTTCCTCGTCGGTCAATGCCAGGTTCATCGGGATTCCTTCGCACTCGAAACCGGATTCATGTTCGGTTCGACCGTACCCCGACAGCTATGGAGGCGGAACAGGTACCGCAAAAGACGGCACTCGGGGCCGACCTCCTACACGGTTTTCAGGACCAACAGGTAACCCCCGCCCGCGGCGTCGATGCTTGTTTCGACATTCAACGCGGGAGCCAGACGCGACAACCGATCGATCAGCCAATCCGACGCTTCCTGGGCGTCGTCCTTGCCGGGGCAGCGAGCGACGGCGACGCGGCCACCCTTGCGCTCGAGCTGCTCCACGACCCCGATGATCGGGGCGGGATCCACGACGAACAGCCGATCCGGCCATTCCACAACAGGTTTGACCGCACCCTTCTTGGTGTTGCATGCGCGGTGCGCCAAGCGTTCGACGCCACCTTTGGTCTTGCCACCCTTTTTTGCGGTGTTGATGCTGTCGATACTCGGGCCGCGCGGATCATTGACGGACATGTCGGGATCGACCGGTTCATCACACAGCCAGCAGCGCCAGGATTCACGTTCGCCGACTTCTTGAAGGGTGCTCATGTGGCAACGGTACCGTGCGCACTTTCGGCTGTTACCGCTACCAAAAGTGCGCACGGGGGCCGAAGGCCCTACATGTCTGCAATCGCCTCCAGCGGCTTTGTCTTGGCCGCTCGGTTGGCCGGCCACAGCGCCGCCAAGACACCCACCACACCCGAGCCGATCAGCATTCCGACCACCTGACCCCACGGGATCGTGATCTTGTCGAGGCCCTGATCCGCGAGAGTGCTCACGAAGGCCCAACCGAACGCGATGCCGAGAACAACTCCGACCGCCGCGCCGTACACCGCGATGAGCACCGACTCGAGGTAGATCGTGCGTCGCATCTGTCCGCGCTGCATGCCGACAGCACGCAGCATTCCGATTTCTCGTCGCCGCTCGACCACCGACAGTGCCAGGGTGTTGATGATGCCCAGGATTGCGATCACGACCGCGAGTGCAAGCAGTCCGTAGAGGATCGCCAACAACGTGTTGATCTGCTGGCCCTGAGTTCCCTTGAACTCCTCACGATCCTGCACCTGGACGACGACGTACTTCTCCGTGGCCGTTTCGAGCTCGGATCGCAGCGTTGTCAGATCCGCGCCAGGCTTCGCCTTCACCAGAACCACGAAGTCCGGCAGACTCTCGGCCGGCATCAGCTTCCGATACGCCTCGTCCGAGACGATCCACGAGCCGATCAGCTGGTTGTCCTCGAACACTCCCGCGACGACCGTCTGGTACTCGACGCCGCCGGGACCGGTCAACGTCTGGGTCGAGCCCACAGTCCAGCCCTTGTCGTCCGCAGTCGACTTCGAGACGAGCATGTTGTTGCCGGTCAGATCGACCGTGCCCTCGAGGATCTTGTATTCGAGCACGCCTTCGATCGGGCCGTCGAACGAAGCGCCCTGCTCGTCATCACCGTCGACCTTCGCACGCACTCCGTGCAACGACGTTGCGCTCTGCACGTCGGGCACTTGTCGGACCGCGTCGGCCGCACCTCGCGGCACGCCGATCGCGTTGGGACCGGTCAGGATGTAGTCGGCCGAAACACCCACGTCGACAAGAGCATTGATGCTCGCCTTGGCCGAGGAACCGAACACTCCGATGACCGTCACCAGCATCAGACCGAGAGTCAACGCGAATGCCGTTGCGGCCGTGCGACGGGGATTGCGCACCGCATTGGTACGGGCCAATCGCCCGATGGCACCGAACGGCTTGGCGAACACGGCACCGAGCGCGCCGACGATCGGCCGCGACAGCGCGGGAGCCCCGAGAAGCACCGCGATGATCAACGAGAACGCACCGAGCCCGACGATCAGCGCCGCGCCACCACCGGTACCGCGAGAGCCGAACACGAGCAGTGCCACACCGATCACGCCGAGAATCGCACCGATCAACGTCCGCACTCGCAGTGAGTCGCCGGTGGAGGCGAACTCCTCACGCATGGCCGCCACCGGCGGGATCTTCGACGCACGACGAGCCGGGGCGTAAGCGCTGAGCGTCGTGACGACGACGCCGACCACCAACGCGACGATGATCGTGCGGGCACCCACCTGGAGCGGGCCTTCCGGCAGACCGACGTCGAATGTGTTGAGCAGACTGCGCAATCCGTAGGCGAGACCGATACCGCCGAGCAGACCGATGATGCTGCCGATGAGTCCGACCACGAGCGCCTCGGTGACCACCGAACGGCCGACCTGCGCTCGGCTCGCACCGATCGCGCGCAGCAGCGCCAGTTCACGAAGACGCTGCGCCACGATCATCGAGAAGGTGTTGTAGATGATGAACGTTCCGACGAGTAGAGCAATCGCGCCGAACGCCAACAGGAAGTAGTTGATGAAGCTCAGCGCCGAGTCGACCTCGGCCTTGGTCTCCTCACGAACCTGGTCGCCGGTCTGCACCTTGAGATCGGGGAAAACCTGCTCGACGCGTTGCTGCAGTTCCGTCTGCGACACCCCGTCGCCCGCGACGTCGATGTACTCGACGTGTTGGCCGTCGGTGAAGAGTCCACGGGCCTGCTCGTCGGTGAAGAGCGCGCCGATGAACCCGCCGGTGTCACTGCCCGCCCCCTCGTATATGCCGGACAACGTCACGTCCACGATTCCGCGGGCCGGTGCCAGAACCTTGGCGGAGTCCCCCACCTTCAGTCCGGCTCGCTCGGCGGCGCTGGTGTTCAGCGCGACCTGACCGGTCTGCGTCGGAGGCGCGCCCTCGACGAAGGTGTCGGGTTCGGCAATCGCCTGGCCCGGCGGTAGGTAGGACTGACCGATACTCGGCGCGCCGCCGGTCTGAACAGCGCCGCCGTCTGCGTTGATCAGGACGATCTGTCCACTGACGGCCGGGGCTACCGCTCGGACACCGTCGACTGCGGCAAGTTTGTCGACATCCTCGACCGGAACGCCACTGGTGTTGCGCTCTTCCATCGATACCCGGACGTCGACGCCCTGGGCGGTGTTCTCGAAGATCGAATCGAAAGTCTTCTGGAGGGTGTCGGTGAAAACGAACGACCCCGCGACAAAAGCCGTGCCGAGCACCACGGAGAGAACCGTCAGCGCAAGTCGCACCTTGTGTGCCGCCAGGTTGCGCAGGGAAACCTTGCGCATCGGCGAGTTACTTACCGAAGCCATGTGCTCAAGCCCCGGCTTCCACGTTCACGACCGCCTGCGGAGCGTCGAGCCGCTTCATACGATCAAGGACCGAATCCGCCGTCGGCTCACGCAATTCGTCGACGATCTTGCCGTCCGCGAGGAACACGACACGATCGGCGTACGCCGCTGCCCGCGGATCGTGCGTCACGATCACCACGGTCTGGTTGAACTCGTCCACGGCCGCCCGCAGGATCGAGAGCACCTCCCCGGAGGACTTCGAATCGAGGTTTCCGGTCGGCTCGTCGCCGAAGATGATCTCCGGCTGACCCGCCAGCGCACGCGCACACGCCACACGCTGCTGCTGACCACCCGAGAGCTCTCCCGGCCGGTGATCGAGGCGATCCCCGAGACCCAGCTTGGTCAGGACGCTGTTCAGCCAGGTCGGGTCCGCTTTGCGTCCCGCGATGTCGAGCGGCAACGTGATGTTCTCGAGCGCCGTCAGGGTCGGCACCAGGTTGAACGCCTGGAAAACGAAACCGATGCGATCGCGTCGCAATTGGGTCATCTGTTTGTCGGAAAGCGTCGTGAGTTCCGTGTCACCGATGAGAACAGAACCCGAACTGGCGGAATCCAGACCGGCGAGGCAATGCATCAGCGTCGACTTACCGGAACCGGACGGCCCCATGATCGCCGTGAACTCACCGCGGGCGAAATCTGCGGACACCGAGCTGAGGGCGTGCACCTGGGTATCTCCGGTGCCGTAGGTCTTGGACAGGCCGACTGCGCGGGCCGCGACATCCTGGGCGTGCGAACTCATGATCGCCTTTCCTGTTCACTTCGGTGCTACTTTGCGGGCGTGACGGGCGCCCGTGAAAACACGGACGCCCGCAATGGTTGGTTCCATCCTGTCGGGTGGCGGGCGCGCCCGCCATCGGGGACCACCCTGATATCTGCGGTCGAGCCGGTCAGGGTCGGGGGAATGCGACCCCTCCTGCTTGTGCGCATTGACTGGAAACAGCGATACGAAGACCGGGCGCACATTAACCTTGTGACACCAATCACACGAGAGAGGCGGCCGAATGTCCGACGCCACCGCTGGAATCATTTTCGATCGGCTAGAGCACTGGGCGACGGTCAAGCCTGATCAAGCAGCGATGACCTTCCAAGGGACCGAATTCACGTGGGCTCAGTGGCGGGACCGCATCTTGCGTATCGCCGCCGCCCTCGCCGAATCAGGCATCGGTGCCGGCGACACTGTCGCGTTCGTCGACAAGAATCATCTGTCCTGTCTCGAAGTCACCTACGCCGCCTCACTACTCGGCGCCGCGAATGTCGTTCCCAACTGGCGACTTTCGAGCGAAGAGCTGGATTACGTCCTCGCGGACTGTGGCGCTCGCATTCTGTTCGTCGGCAGCGAACTACTCCCCCAGGTCGTCGCGATGCGAGACCGCTTGACGGCCGTCGAATCGATCTTCGCCGTCGGCGGTGAACACGACGAATTCGAGCCGTGGATCGACGAGGTCACACCGCTGCACTCCCGCCCCGAGGTGAGCCCCGATGCCACCGCTCTGGTTCTCTACAGTTCCGGGACGACCGGTCGCCCCAAGGGTGTCCAGCTCACGCATCGAAACCTGTTCGCGCACAGCAACAATGTCCTCGAAATCCTGCCGGCCCACGAGGATCACCGATTCTTGATCGCGATGCCGATGTTCCACGTCGGCGGAACGTGCTACGCCATCATGGCAATTCACACCGGTGGCCGCTGTTACTTCACGAGAGAAGCCGACGGACCGTCGATCTTCGCCGGTCTCGCCGCCGGAGCCAACATCGCCTTTCTCGTCCCACCGGTCATTGCCGGAGTCCTGGCCGCAGGCGAGCAGGCGGTCGCCGCCTTCAAAGCATTCAAACGCATCACCTACGGCGCCGCCCCCATGCCGCTCCCACTGTTGCGCGCGGCACTCGCAGCGTGGCCGGACACCGAATTCGTGCAGGTCTACGGCATGACCGAAATGGCAGGCGTTATTACCGCGTTGATGCCGGACGTTCACCGCGACGAGTCGCAGGTCGAGCGCATGGCATCAGCAGGTACGGCGATCCCCGGCGTCGAGATGCGCGTGGTGGACCCCGTCACGCTCGAGGACGTGCCCACCGGAACGACCGGTGAGCTGTGGTGGCGATCCGAACAGTGCACACCCGGATACCTGGGCAAGCCTGAGGCGACGGCCGAAACGATTACCGCAGACGGGTGGCTACGTAGCGGCGACATGGGCCGCGCCGACTCCGACGGCTTCGTCTTCATCGAGGACCGCCTCAAGGACATGATCATCACCGGCGGCGAGAACGTCTACTCCCCCGAGATCGAACGAGTACTGGTGGAGCATCCGGCAATCGCCGAGGTCGCGGTCATCGGCGTTCCCGACGACCGTTGGGGTGAAACCGTCAAGGCTGTCGTGGTTCTCACTGCCGAAGCGCAGATCGACGAAGCCGAACTGATCACCTATACACAGGAACGCCTCGCAAAGTTCAAGTGCCCGACCAGTATCGACGTCGTCGAGATTCTTCCCCGCAATCCCACCGGAAAGATCCTCAAACGCGACCTCCGCAAACCGTACTGGGAGAACCGCGAACACAAACTGGTCTGAGTTCGCGTGCTGTAATGGGGCGGTGACTTCGCGCCGCCCCACCACACCCAATCCGACCGATCCGTGCCCGTGCGGCAGCGGCAACGCGTTGGCCGAATGCTGCGGCAAGTACATCAGCGGAGTAGCGCACGCACCGACCGCCGAAACCCTGATGCGTTCGCGTTACACGGCTTTCGCTGTGATGGACGACGAATATCTCACGCAGACTTGGCATCCCGACCATCGCCCAGCCCAACTCGATCTCGACCCCGACCAGAAATGGCTCCGGTTGGAGATCCTGGACACCGAACGGGGCGGGCTGTTCGATTCCGACGGCGTCGTGGAATTTCGCGCTCACTACACATTCGGACGCGAGCGGGGAATGCTCCACGAACGCAGTCGATTTGCGCGAACAGAGGGTAAGTGGCTCTATGTCGACGGCGATATCGGTTAGGTAACTCCGGGCACCGCCGTCGCGGATCCCGATAACGCGAGCCCTACGATCGAGTCATGACAACGAACCGGACGAGATCATTTGCCGCTGTCGCTGCCATCGCAGTGGGCGTGAGCCTGACTGCCTGTTCGCAGGACGCGGAGACCACTCCCACGGCAGCCACCTCGGCCGTCACCTCGACCTCGAGTGCAGCAGCGTCGACCACAGAACCAGTCCCGACGGACAGCTCCGACAAGACGTCGGCTGCGGGCACCGAATCCAAGCTCACCGTCGTCGACATCCGAGTGGGCGAGCACGACGGATTTGATCGTGTCGTCTACGAAATGGGCGGAACCGGCACACCCGGTTGGCGCGTCAAGTACGTCGACGCGGCGACGCAGGAAGGCAGCGGTAAGCCCGTGGACATCAAGGGTGCCGCAGTGATCCAGGTCCTGATCGACGGTTCCGCATATCCCTTCGACAGCGGAGTCGAGCAGTACTCCGGCCCCAACCCGGTCCCCGGCGTCGGCGGAGTCGTGACCGAGGTCAACGGGTCCAACGTCTTCGAGGGAGTCACGCAGTCGTTCATCGGCGTGACCGAGAAGCAGCCGTTCACGGTCACGACGCTCAGCGACCCTCCTCGCGTGGTGGTCGACGTGGCCCGCTGAGGCCGCACTTGACCTGAAGTTTGGTTGAGGTTCTACCTTCGTGTCGTACCGGCCACGTAATCTTCGTGGCCGGCGACCGGAGGGGCGAAGTCATGAGTATGGAAGTCACCGCGTGGAACGCGATGTACAACGCGATGCACGCGCAAGAAGATCGGCGCCCGTTCTCGAAGGCGACACTGAAGCGGATCGCGACGTTCGCAGTTCCACAGAAACGCAACCTCAGCTGGTACCTCGTACTGAGTGTCGTCACTGCTGCGCTTGCCGTGGCAACACCTGTCCTGGCCGGGCGCGTGGTCAACGCGATAGTCGGCGGCGACGCCGTCGACGTGGTCGTCAAACTTGCCGCCCTGATCGCACTGGTTGCACTTCTCGAAGCCGCTCTGGGACTGTTGACCCGGTGGCTCTCGGCCAGCATCGGCGAAGACCTGATCCTGCATCTGCGCACCACCGTCTTCGATCACGTCCAGAAGATGCCCATCGCGTTCTTCACCAGAACTCGAACCGGAGCACTGGTCAGCCGTCTCAACAACGACGTCATCGGCGCTCAGCGCGCCTTCAGCGACACCTTGTCCGGAGTGGTCAGCAATCTGGTCACCCTGGTGATCACGCTGATCGTCATGCTCGGGATCTCCTGGCAGATCACCGTCCTCGCGCTGCTACTTCTCCCGATCTTCGTCATCCCCGCACGGCGCATGGGCGCAAAACTTGCAGCACTCAATCGTGAAGCAGCCAACCATAATTCGCTCATGAGCACCCAGATGACGGAGCGGTTCTCCGCTCCCGGCGCGACTCTGGTCAAGCTGTTCGGCCGCCCGCCGCAAGAATCTGCGGAGTTCGCGGTTCGCGCCAGGCGTGTGCGCAACATCGGAGTCCGGACCGCAATGCTGCAGTCCGTCTTCGTCACAGCACTGACGCTGGTCTCGGCCCTTGCTCTTGCCCTCGTCTACGGACTCGGCGGCTTCTACGCGCTGCGCGGACAGTTGGACGCCGGCGCCGTCGTGGCGATGGCACTGTTGTTGACGCGGCTGTACTCACCGTTGACCGCACTGGCCAGCGCCCGGGTGGACGTCATGAGCGCCCTGGTCAGCTTCGAGCGGGTATTCGAGATTCTCGATCTGGCGCCGCTCATCACCGAGAAGCCCGATGCACGCACGGTGCCGCAGGGCCCGGTGTCCGTCGAGTTCAAGAACGTCACTTTTGCTTACCCATCCGCGGACAAGGTGTCTCTCGCGTCCCTGGAGGAAGTCGCGATCCTCGACACCCGCGGCGGCGAGGACGTGTTGCACGACCTGTCGTTCCGCACCGAAGCAGGACAGATGGTCGCCTTGGTCGGCACGTCCGGTGCCGGAAAGTCGACCGTGGCGCAGATGATTCCGCGCCTCTACGACATCGACTCCGGTTCGGTCGAGTTGGGCGGCGTCGACGTCCGCGACCTCAGTGCCGATTCCATCCGGGAGACCGTCGGCATGGTCACGCAGGACGGGCACCTGTTCCACGAGAGCCTTCGATCCAACCTGCTCCTCGCGCGACCGGATGCCACCGAAGAAGATCTGCGTGAGGTTCTGGAGCGCGCACGGCTCACCGACCTGGTTGCGTCGCTACCCGACGGATTGGAGACGGTGGTGGGTGAACGCGGATACCGCCTCTCGGGCGGCGAGCGTCAACGCCTGACCATCGCACGCCTGCTCCTGGCCCAGCCTCGCGTCGTCATCTTGGACGAGGCCACCGCGCATCTCGACTCGACGTCGGAAGCTGCGGTTCAGGAAGCACTCGGCGAAGCACTCGCCGGGCGGACTGCGGTGGTGATCGCTCACCGGTTGTCGACGATCCGTTCCGCGGACCTGATCCTTGTCGTCGAAGCAGGCCAGATCGTCGAGCGCGGCAACCATGAGGAACTGCTCGCGCGCGGTGGCCGCTACGCCGAGCTGTACCGCACGCAGTTCGACACCAACGCCCGGAAGAACGGCGCCCTCGCACCGACGCCGATCTGATACCGCGCAGCGCCTTGCCCCCCACACAGAAAACAGGCGCTGTCCTCCCTCGCGGAGGGCAGCGCCTGTTTCAGTCTTCATGACAGTCGTTGAAGCTGTAGGTCAGTCGTTGTAGCGATCGCGTCCGCCACCGCGGCGGTCGTCACGTCCACCACGGTCGCCACGGCCACTCGGACGTCCCTGCGGCGGGCCGAAATCAGGCTGCAACTGGATCAGGACGCCGGAGATGCGTGTGCGACGCAAAGCTTCGAGAGTCTCGTTGGAGAGGTCTGCCGGCAGCTCGACGATGCTGTGATCCGGACGAATACTGATGTGCCCGAAGTCGCTTCGACGAAGCCCACCCTCGTTGGCGATGGCACCGACGATGGCACCCGGAACGACGCGGTGACGCTTGCCGACTGCAATGCGGTACGCGGCCAGCTCCTGGCCCTCGGGCCCACGCGAGCGCGGGGCCGGGCCATCGTCGAAACGACGGGGAGGACGTGGTTCACGAGGCTCGCGCTCACGACGCGGCGGTGCCGGCGGCTCGGGAGAAAGCAAGAATGCTTCGCCGTCGCGCGACTGCAACGCCAGAGCGGCAGCGATGTCGATGAGCGGAACGTCGTGTTCCTGGTCGTAGTCCTCGATCATCTTGCGGAACATCGCGAGATTCTCCGAGGCCAGGCTCTCGGTGATGGAGTCACCGAACTTGGCCACGCGCTGGGCGTTGACGTCGTCGACACTGGGAAGCTGCATCTCCGCAAGCGGCTGACGGGTCGCCTTCTCGATGGACTTGAGCAGATGACGCTCACGCGGGGCGACGAACAGCAACGCGTCACCCTGACGACCGGCGCGGCCGGTACGACCGATGCGGTGGACGTACGACTCCGTGTCATGCGGGATGTCGTAGTTGACGACGTGGGAGATTCGATCCACGTCGAGGCCTCGAGCGGCAACGTCGGTCGCGACGAGGATGTCGAGGGCGCCGTTCTTGAGCTGACCGATGGTCCGCTCACGCTGTGCCTGGACGATGTCGCCGTTGATCGCGGCAGCCGAGTGCCCGCGGGCCCGCAGCTTCTCCGCCAGGTCTTCGGTGGCCTGCTTGGTACGCACGAAGATGATCATCGCCTCGAATGCCTCGACCTCGAGGACTCGGGTCAGTGCATCGAGCTTGCGCTGATGAGCAACCTGAATGTAGCGCTGCGTGATGTTCGAGGCGGTCGACGTCTTGGACTTGACGGTGATCTCGACCGGATTGTTCAGGTACTGCTTCGAGATCCGGCGAATCGAGCCGGGCATCGTTGCCGAGAACAGAGCGACCTGCTTGTCGCCGGGGGTGTCGCGGAGGATGCGCTCGACGTCCTCCTGGAAGCCCATCTTGAGCATCTCGTCGGCCTCGTCCAGAACGAGGTACTTGAGATTGGTCAGATCCAGGGTGCCCTTTTCGAGATGGTCGATGACACGACCAGGCGTACCGACGACGACGTGCGCACCGCGGCGCAGTCCGGACAGCTGGACGCCGTAGCTCTGGCCACCGTAGATCGGCAGGACGTTGAGTCCGGGGATGTGCGCGGAGTACTTGCCGAAGGCCTCGGCAACCTGAAGCGCCAGCTCACGCGTGGGAGCAAGCACCAGCGCCTGGGTCTGCTTGATCGACGTGTCGATCCGCGACAGAACGGGAACTGCGAAGGCTGCGGTCTTGCCGGTACCGGTCTGTGCGAGACCGACGACGTCCTTGCCTTCGAGCAGTGGCGGAATGGTGGCAGCCTGAATGGGCGAGGGCGACTCGTAGCCCACGTCTGACAGTGCCTTCAGTACCCGATCATCGATGTCGAGGTCGGCAAATGTTGGGGGTTCGGGGTCACGCTCAATATCACTCATTTGACCAGCAGTTTAGCGGATAGAGTATAGACACGACGACATACCGGGGGTGCATTTACGACAGATCCACCCTCCCAGCGGGTTTCGCCTAGCGTAGGAAGCATGACCGAAGCCACCGCAGCCACCCCCTCCCAGACCGTTGTCGCGATTGCCCAATTCGCCCCGGGGACGGACAAGAAAGCCAACCTCGAATCACTGCGATCACTGGCTTCCGATGCAGCAGCACGCGGCGCGAAAGTTGTCGTGGCGCCGGAATACTCGATGTTCACCGCACCGAAGACGGATGAGCGTTTGATCGAGTCCGCGGAGGACCTGGACGGCGAATTCGGTTCGGCGCTGGCGTCGGTCGCCGCGGAGTTCGGAATCTTCCTCGTGGCAGGAATGAACGAGCGGATCGACGACGTGAGCAGAATCTCCAACACCCTCGTCGCGATGGACCCGAACGGCGAACTGGTGGCGACCTACCGGAAACTGCATCTTTACGACGCTTTCGGTTACCAGGAGTCAGCCGTGATCCGCGCGGGCGAGATCACCGAACCGCAGACTTTCGGGTGCGACGGCCTGACCTTCGGCCTCCAGACCTGCTACGACCTGCGCTTCCCGGAAGTCACCCGGCGCATCGTCGACGTCGGCGCAGACATCCTGCTCCTGCCCGCCCAGTGGGTGCCGGGGCCGCTCAAGGAAGACCACTGGACCACTCTCGTGCGCGCCCGAGCCATCGAGAACACGATGTACATCGCAGCGGCAGATCAGAGCGCGCGCGGCGGCGCGGGTGCCAGCATGATCGTCGACCCGATGGGCGTCGTGATGTGTTCACTTGGCGAGCAGGTCGGGGTCGCCACCGCACTCGTTTCGGCTGCTCGCATCGCCGAGGTACGCGAGAAGAATCCCGCTCTCGCGCTGCGGAGGTTCACAGTCTCGTCGCGGTGACCTGCAGCGAGTAGCGTCGAACTGGTCGGGGTTCGAGCTTCTCGAGGACAACGCAGTGACCCAGTATCGGGATCGATCTTCCGCCGGCAAATTTCTGGCCGGGCGGCTCGAGACCTTGCGTATCGACAAGCCCGTCGTTCTCGGACTCCCGCGCGGCGGAGTTCCGGTCGCAGCCGAGGTGGCTGCGGCACTGAACGCTCCGCTCGACATCGTGGTGGTGCGCAAGCTCGGCAGTCCGTACAACCCGGAACTGGCGATGGGCGCCATCGGTGAGGGCGGCGTGCGGGTCCTCAACCACGACGTCATCGCAGCGGTTCGCGTCTCGAAAAGAGAACTCGTCGCCGTCGAACGCGACGAGCGAACCGAATTGGAACGGCGGGCGCATCTCCTGCGCGAGGGGCGGACCCCGGTTTCCCTCCACGGACGCACTGCGGTGATCGTCGACGACGGAATGGCTACGGGCGCGAGTGCCGCCGTTGCCTGCCGATGCGCGCGCACCGCGGGTGCCGCCTCCGTGATCGTCGCGGTCCCAGTAGCCTCCCCCGAAGCCATGAGAGTGATCGCGTGCTCCGCCGATCGGGTCGTCTGCCCCTTCGTTCCTGCCCTGTTAGGCGGCGTCGGTGCTGCATTCGAGGACTTTCATCAACTCAGCGACGACGAAGTGCTGTCCTTCCTCGCCTGAGTGCACACCTCTCCAGCCTGAGCACAGTCCAAGAGATCTCTGAGATTTTGTGATGTGTGCAACATTTCGCTCCTCGGTGCCGATAGCCCAAATGGAACAAAAAGAATTCGGCTTTCTGGAGGAACCGTGACCATCTCGACCGATACCGTCGACGCCGTCGCAGCTGCGTGCCGTGACCGCCTGGGCGACCCTTCCGCCTGGGTTGCGTCAGACGCTTATCGACAGAGCCTCGCCCTGTGCATCATCGAATCCGTTCAGTCCACGTCGGGTCACAGCGAAGTGACCGTCGTCGATCGCTACCTGGCGTACCGGAAAGCCCGCGAGGACAAACCCGTCACGGATGGCGCACGTGAACTACTCCGCACCTTCGAGGAAGCCGGCAGTTCGGACCAGTGGGCAGGCAAGATCGGCTCGTACAAGCGTCGCTACACGGCGACGGGTGTCCCGATCGAGGCACGGCACATCCAACAGGTCGCCGAGAAACTCCATCACTTGCGGATCAACAGCGTCGAGGACCTGCTGTCGGCCGCCGATTCCGACAACGCTCTCGAAGCCGTTCACCATGCCTGGGTGGACGCGTGCGGAGACGGTTCCGAAGTGACCTGGGCCCACCTGTTGATGTTGGCCGGAATTCCGCACACCGATCTGGGGACCGCTGCCGACACCTTCATCAGCGCGACACTCGGCACCACCGAGTTGCCGGGAGACACCTCGGAGATCCTTGCAGCTACTGCAGAGCAACTCGGAGTGGATCCGGACCGATTGGACTACGCAATTCGGCGGTGGCTGTCCGTGCACGGTCGCACGCTCCAACACGTCGCCTGAGTACCTGTAAACAGACGGTCACACTAAACTGCAGGTCAGCGCCCGACCAGTTCTACCGAATAGTAACGACAGTGCAAAATGACGACTAATGTGATGCAATGCACATCAGAAATGTCAGTAGTCACTGGAGGGGTCAATAGTGCGCGAGTTCTCAGTTCCACAGTCGTTCTCAATTCCGGAGAACGTATCCATGGCCGACTCCGTGTTCCGTCACGCCGAAGAAGACCCCACATTCGTGCCGTTCAAGAGGCCGTCGAACGGTGGATGGGTCGACGTCACTGCAGCTGAATTCGCGAAGCAGGTCTCCGCAGTTGCCAAGGGCCTGATCGCGTCAGGTGTCGAGCTCGGCGACCGCGTCGCTATCCTGTCCGCGACTCGCTACGAGTGGGTCGTTCTCGACTACGCCATCTGGACTGCCGGCGGATGCACCGTCGCGATCTACGAGACCTCCTCCCCTGATCAGGCGCAGTGGATCCTCGAGGATTCAGCGACGACACTTCTGGTCGTCGAAACGGCCAAGCACGCGGAGACTCACAAGGAAGTCACCGACGGCGCAGAAGCCCTCCGCGAGGTTCTTGTCATCGAGTCGGGTGCGATCGACGAGCTGTCCAGTCGCGGTTCGGCAATCACCGACGAAGAACTGCACACTCGTCGTCACCAGGTCACCGCCGCCTCGCCCGCGACCCTGATCTACACCTCCGGAACCACCGGACGCCCCAAGGGTGTCCAGCTGACGCACTCCAACTTCTACGCCGAGTCCAACGCCTGCCGCCTGGCGATGCCGGAGTCCATGGTCCCCGGCAAGAAGACTCTGATGTTCCTGCCGCTTGCCCACGTATTCGCGCGGGCGATCTCCTTCGGCGCTTTCGACGCCAAGGTCACCGTCGCCCACACGTCGGACCTGACGACGCTGCTCGAGCAGTTCGCCGGCTTCAAGCCCAACTTCATCCTCTCGGTGCCCCGCGTGTTCGAGAAGGTGTACAACTCGGCTCGCCAGAAGGCAGTCGACGGCGGTAAGGGCAGCATCTTCGACAAGGCTGCTGCCACCGCCATCGAATACAGCGAATCCCTCGAAAAGGGTGGCCCCGGACTGGCACTCAAGCTCAAGCACGCGGTATTCGACAAGCTCGTCTACTCGAAGTTGCGCGCAGCTCTGGGTGGCGAGTGCGAGCGTGCAGTCTCCGGTGGCGCAGCCCTCGGCGCGCGCCTCGGCCACTACTTCCGCGGCGTCGGCATCCCGATCTACGAGGGCTACGGACTCACGGAGACCAGCGCCGCAATCACCGTCAACACCTCGAGCGCGCAGCGCGTCGGCACCGTCGGCAAGCCGATCAACGGCCATGCAGCACGGATCGCCGAGGACGGCGAACTCCTCCTGCAGGGCCCGGTCGTGTTCGCCGGCTACTGGCACAACGAGAAGGCCACTGCCGAATCCATCGTCGACGGCTGGTTCCACACCGGCGACCTCGGCTCGATCGACAACGAGGGCTACGTCTCCATCACCGGACGCAAGAAGGAAATCATCGTCACCGCGGGCGGCAAGAACGTCGCACCGGCAGGCCTCGAAGATTCCCTGCGCGCGCACGCTCTGATCAGCCAGTGCCTCGTCGTCGGCGACGGTCAGCCGTTCATCGGTGCACTGATCACCCTCGATCCGGAGACTCTGCCCGGTTGGGTCGAACGCAACGGCCTGCCCGCCGGCACCCCGATTGCCGATCTGGTGAAGAACGCCGACCTGATCGCCGAGATCGACTCGGCCGTTGCCGACGCGAACAAGAAGGTCTCCAACCCCGAGCAGATCAAGAAGTACACGATCCTCGAGGTCGACTTCACCCAGGAGACCGGTGAATTGACGCCGACGCTCAAGCTCAAGCGCAACATCATTCACGAAGCTCACAAGACCAAGATCAGCGACCTGTACGCCTGATCGATCGTCTTTCACGAGTCTGGCCCGGTTCGAATGCGAACCGGGCCAGACTCGTTTCACTGTCCGGCGGAGAGTAGTTCCTTTTCGATCTCGGATGGAAGGCCGTGCACCGCACGATCCTCCCGCTGAGTCGGCAGAGTTTCCCGCTGCATCCACTCCCAGGTATCGCGCACGGTGTCTTCGACGGGCCGGCACCGCAGCCCTGCTTGCCCCGCCTTGGCGGTGTCGGCTTCGAGGAAGCCCGCGAACTCACCCTCCTGCGGCACCCAACACGGAAGTTGTGTCCACGGCTGCGCTCCAGCGGCCGCCAGCCTGTCCTCGTCGATCCACACGAGTTCAGCGTCCGAACCGGTGGCAACCACGCACGCCTGGAGGAGTCCGGAGGTAGTGGTGTGGCCGGACGGGCTGATGACGTCGTATGCCCCGCTGATCCCGGCGGCCAGTCCGGACAGGACAAAGGTTGCGATGTCGCGGGCATCGACGTACTGCAACGGTCTGGTCGGCACTCCGGGAGCAACGACACGTCCGCCCGCCGCGATACGCTGCAGCCACCACGGCAACCGCCCGATGTCCTCGCGCGGGCCGAGGATCAACCCTGCCCTCGCGAGTAACGCGTCCGGGAAGGATTCCAGGACAGCGAGTTCGGCCCCGCGTTTGGCGGACGCGTAATCGCTGTAGTCATCGGAGGTCGCAGATGCGGCCACCACTGGTGAGGTCTCGTCTACGTGCAAGCCCCATTGGTAGACGGATCCACTGGAGATGTATGCGTACCGGTCGACGTGACCGAGTAAGACGCGCGCATTTTCCCCGATCACTCGGGGGCTACCCGACCAGGTGTCGACGACAAGATCCCATCGACGATCACCGAGCGCATCAACCATCGCACGCTGATCGGTGCGATCCGCGAACAGGACCTCCGCTGTAGGTGGTGGCGCTCCGGTGAGCCCACGATGGAGCACTGTCACCTCCCAGCCCCGAGCCAAAGCGGCATCGACGAGAGCGTGGCCGAGGAACCGTGTTCCTCCGAGCATCAACAGCTTCATGAGGGCCATCGTCACTTGAAAAGCGTCGTGCGGCAACACGTTCGTCTGGTAGCGCAATTTCCGGCGACTGGGGCACGGACGAACCGCTCAGATACCTCGTCCGGGATTGAGAACCTTCTTCGGATCGAATGCGGCCTTGACTGCAAGCATCATTTCGCGTTCGGTCTGGCCGACCATGTCCGCCATGTACGGCGCTTTGAGAACCCCGATACCGTGTTCACCGCTGATCGTTCCGCCCAACGCCAGTGCGCCGGCAACGATGTCGTCGAAAGCTCCGCGCGCACGATCCTGCGCACCCGATTCGGCAGCGTCGAACACGATGGTCGGGTGGAGATTGCCGTCGGCGGCGTGACCGAAGGTTCCGATCGTGACGCCGTGGCGATCGGCCGCTTCACGAATGCATTCCAACATGGACGGCAACGCCGGCACCGGCACCGCGACGTCGTCGAGAAGTACCGTGCCCAACGCCTCGAGAGCCGGCAAGGCCATGCGGCGCGCGGCGGTGAACTCTTCACCTTCCACCGGATCGTCGGTGTGGAAAACCTCTCGGGCCCCGGCGCTTTCGCACGCCGCGGCGCAGTCCGCTGCCTCGGCGGCCGCCGACCTACCGTCGCACTGGATGAGCAGCATCGCCCCGGCCGATTCGTCCAGCCCCATCTTGGTCAGCCGATTGACGGCGCCGATGGTGACGTCGTCCATCAACTCCATCTGACACGGTTCGGCCACCGCCGACACGGCGAGGACGGCGTCGATCGCGGACTCCGCGGAATCGAAGAACGCAACGACGGTGGTCGCGGCAGTGGGCGCCGTACGCAACCGCATCGTGGCTTCGACGATGACCGCGAGAGTGCCCTCCGACCCGACGAGCAGATGTGTCAGGTCCAGCCCCGCAACGTTTTTGCGCGTTCGTGCACCGGTACGGATCACACGCCCATCCGCCAGTACCGCTGTCAGGGCCGCGACGTGATCACCGGTGACGCCGTACTTGGCGCAACAGATGCCGCCTGCATTTGTCGCCAGGTTGCCGCCGATACTCGAGATGGACCGGCTTCCCGGATCCGGTACGTACCAAAGACCCTGCTGTGCAGCAGCTTCCGCCAGGTCACCGTTGATCACTCCGGGCTCCACCGTGGCGGTGCGCGCGGCAGGATCGATCTCGAGAATTCGATCCATGCCCGCGACGCTCAAGACGATGCATCCGTCAAGTGCGTTGGCGGCGCCGGCCAACCCGGTACCTGCCCCTCGTGTCACCACCGGAACGGCGAGTTCGTGGGCCACCGCCATGACCGCAACGACGTCGTCGACCGTCTTCGCCTTGACCAGCGCGGCGGGCCTTCCGGCTGCGGTGAGCAGTGATTGATCCCGGACGTACGCACCCATTCGGTCGGGATCGGTTGTCGCCCTGTCCCCCACCGCTTTCTGCAGACGCTCGCCCAACAGATCGATACTCGTGGTCATTTTGTTCGTCCTTCGTAGAATCCGCGCACATGGCGCTCGACCAAAACGGCGGCCTCGTCAGCTGCGCCGCGCTCGATCGCGTCGGCGATACCCTCGTGCTCTGCCAGCAGTGCGCCGAGCGTGGCCGCCGAGTTCTCGCGCGAGTCGAGTTCACTCAGCAGGTAGCCGGCGATGCTGTCGCGGAGAACCGTCATGACCAACCCGAACGCCTTGTTCCCGCCGGCTCCGGCCAGCGCAACGTGAAAGTCGACATCGGCGTCGTGGAATGCGACCGAGTCGTCGGCAAGGGTTGCGACGCGCATCCGCTCGATCGCATCCCGGGCGCCGTTCGGCACCGCGACGACAGTGCGCAGCGCAGCAGCTTCGAGCAGCACTCGCAATTCGACAAGATCGCCCAATGGAACTGCACCCACCTGCAACGCCGTGCTGAGAGCTGTGGCCGCGGAATCGGCCGTATGCTCGTGCGTCACCCGAGGCCTGGCAGTAGAAGTGGTGTCCGCGCCGGTCAACAATCCCTGCGCTTGCAGGACCCGAAGGGCCTCACGGACCGTCGATCGACCCACCGAGAACGTCTGTGCAAGTTCCTGTTCGGTGGGCAATGCCTCACCGACCGGGAGTGAACCGTCGAGAATGGCAGCGCGGATTCGTCCCGACACGGCAAGGCTGAGCGGCATGCGCGACAACGGAGTCGTATCCATGCCGCGACGCTACCACCCCTTGCCTGCTTGTCTGACAAACTGTTTAATTGAGGAGATTCGTGACCCGGACCACAACAGAGAAGGTGCCGACCATGACCGACAAGCTCGAATTGGATCCCGCGACCACCGCCGTCGTGCTCATCGAGTACCAGAACGACTTCACCACCGAGGGCGGTGTTCTTCACGAGGCCGTCGCACCAGTCATGGAATCGAACGGACTCCTCGCGAACACCGCCGCGCTGGTCGATGCGGCCCGTGCGGCGGGTGTCACCGTGATGCACGCACCGATCACCTTCGCCGAGGGGTACAACGAAATCACCTCGCATCCGTACGGAATCCTCAAGGGCGTCGTCGACGGAAAGGCCTTCGTGAAGGGTTCCTGGGGAGCTGCGATCGTCGACGACCTCACTCCGAAAGACGGCGACATCGTCATCGAGGGCAAGCGTGGACTCGACACTTTTGCCAGCACCAACCTCGATTTCATTCTGCGTAGCAAAGGAATTCGCACGATACTTCTCGGCGGTTTCCTGACCAACTGCTGCGTCGAATCGACCATGCGCACCGGATACGAGAACGGCTACCGGGTCATCACACTCACCGATTGTGTAGCCGGAACTTCGGTCGCCGAACACGAGAACGCGATCACCTACGACTACCCGATGTTCTCGCACCCCGTCACGTCGAAAGAGGTGCTCGGCGCGCTCTCCTGAGAGGACTACCTGGAATGCGCGAGAAGGAATTCACGGCTGACGTTGGTGACACTGGCGTGAACCTTCTCGTGCAGCAGGTCGTGACCGGCGTCCTCGAACTCGCGCATCTCGACGTTGCGCAGCGTCCGCGCCCAGTCCCGGACGGGATCGACCGGGGCGATCCGGTCGTCGGTACCGTGAACGACCAGGACTGGGATGCCCGCGTCGGAGAGTTCCGCCCACCCGTGTTGCTCGACCGCACTGCGCGGAATGCCGCACAGCACTGCGGAGGCAAAATCGTGATCGCGATGAGCCAGCATCGTCAGCGCCGTCACCGCACCCAAGGAATGGCCCATCACCGCCTGCGGGACTTCGGGCAGTTCCGCCAAAGCGATGTCAGCGAGCGCGGCTGCATCGGCAGCAAGATCGGAGAGCGGAGCCCCGACTCCCGGATCACCCTCTGACAAACCGTGCCCGGTGTGATCGATCGCCCACACGTCGATCCCCGACGCCGTCATTGCGCCCGCAAAGCGGTGATACTGGCCGCTGTGCTGGCCGAGACCGTGCAGAAAGACCAGTGACACCGTGGGCACCGCACCCCCTGCCGCCGGCCAATGCCGAAAGTGCACCTGACCGGTTCGTCCGTCGAAGAAAGGCATGATCGTCATTCTGCACGCCGCTACCGATATCCGCGGCTCGTGAGCGATTACTGGTGGGTTGCCTTGTCGGTGAGCGATGGCACAATCGCCCTGTGTTCCTACTCGATGATCAGATCGTCTACAGCGCCAGCGACCTCTCGGCTGCGGCCTCGTGCGAGTTCGCACTGCTGCGGCAACTCGACGCCCGAACCGGTCTGATCGCGGCCGAGGCCGCCGAGGCGGATCCGATGCTCGAACGGACGTCGAGCCTCGGCGACTCGCACGAGCGCGAACAGCTTCAGAAGTTCATCGATCAGCACGGAGACGGCGTCGTCGTCATGCCGCGACCGGAACACTCACGCGCAGGCCTGACCGCTGCCACGTTGGCCACCGTCGAGGCAGCACGATCGGGCGCGCCGGTCATTTATCAGGGAACCTTTTTCGACGGCCGATTCCTCGGGTTCTGCGATTTCCTCGTCCGCGAAGGCGACACCTACGCGGTCTACGACAGCAAGCTCTCCCGGCACGCCAAGGTGTCGGCACTTCTACAACTCGCCGCATACGCGGATGCGTTGGAGCGCAATGCAATTGCCGCATCCGATCAAGTTCATCTACTGCTAGGCGACGGCAGCACGTCGTCGCACGACATCGGAGACATCGCGCCGGTATTCGCGGCACGTAGAGCTGAACTCGAACGAGTCCTCGACGAGCACCGCGCCGAGGGGAAACCGACACAGTGGCTCGACGATCGGTACCTGCGTTGTGGTCGATGCGACACCTGCAGCGTCGAGGTCGAAAGCCATCGAGACCTGCTGCTGGTTGCGGGTGTCCGCGGCAATCAGCGTGAACAGCTGATCGTCTCGGGGATCACGACAATTGACGAACTCGCCGCGAGCACCGGCCCAGTCGAGGGAATCCGCCGGGAAACACTCGACAAGCTCCGTGCACAGGCAGCGGTTCAACTACGCCAGGAACTGTCCGGCGACGCCGAATTCGAGGTCTACGAACCCTCGGCGCTCGGCGGACTCCCCATCCCCGACGACGGCGACATCTTCTTCGACTTCGAGGGCGATCCGCTCTGGGCCGAGGACGGGTCCACCGATTGGGGGTTGGAGTATCTGTTCGGTGTGGTCGAAGGGCCTGCGGACGACTACGTGTTCAAGCCGTTCTGGGCACACGATCGCGAGGGTGAGCGCCAGGCGCTCCTCGACTTCCTCGATTACGTCACCGCGCGTCGAGAAGCTCATCCAGGCATGCACATCTACCACTACGCCGCGTACGAGAAATCGGCGCTGTTGCGCTTGGCCGCACGTCACGGTGTCGGCGAGCAGACCGTGGACACCCTGCTCAGCGAGAACGTGCTCGTCGACCTGTACCCGATCGTCCGCGCGTGCCTGCGGATCGGACAACGCTCGTACAGCATCAAGAAACTCGAGCCGCTCTACATGGGTGAGCACGGCCGTGACGGTGACGTGACCAACGCCGCCGCCTCGGTCGTCGCCTATGCCGACTACTGCGAATTGCGCGACGGCGGACAAGCCGACCAGGCCCGGGAACTTCTTCAGGGCATCTCCGACTACAACGAGTACGACTGCGAATCCACTCTCCGCCTGCGCGATTGGCTCGCCGAGCGCGCCGCAGAACATGGTGTCGAACTTCGAGAGCCGACCGGACAGATCAAGATTCCACTCGAAGAACTCACCGAATCGGAAATCGCACTCCGCGACTTCGCCGGCCACAAGGCCGGTTCGACACGCACCCCCGATCAGCAGGCTGCTGCTCTATTGGCCGCAGCAGTCGGTTACCACAATCGCGAGCGGAAGCCGTACTGGTGGGCCCACTTCGACCGATTGGTCACACCGATCGAAGACCTCGTGGACATCCGCGACGTCATGGTGGTCGAGCAGTCCGAAATCGAAACGGACTGGCACAAGAGCACCGCGCGGCAGAAGAAGTTTCGTCGCCACATCCAGTTGACCGGAAGTTTCGGCACCGGAACGTCTTTGAGCCCGGGCAGTGATCTTTTCGCGCTCTACGCAACCCCCTCCCCCGATGCCGTTGCAAGCGAGAACCCCACCCAACGCGGCACCAGCAGCGTCAAGGTCACCGCCGTGGTCAAGTCCGAAGGGCTCGACGTGGTCACCGTGGAAGAACTGCTCGACGGTGACGAATACCTCGATACCCCAGTCGCATTGGCACCTGGTCGTCCGATTCCCACGGGACGTATGGAGAAGTCGATCGCCGCTGCCGCATCCGACGCCAGCGAGAGCCTGCCCGAACTGCCACACATCGCGGCAGTCGACATTCTCAGGCGCAGCACCCCGAGAACCCTCTCGGGTTCACCGCTGCCACCTGTCGGCACCGACAACAACTACGCCGACGCCATCACTGCCGCACTTCTCGACCTCGATGATTCCTACGTGGCAGTACAGGGTCCCCCTGGTACGGGCAAGACCTACACGGGCGCTCGTGTCGTCAAGACACTGATCGAACAACATCAGTGGCGAATCGGCGTGGTGGCACAATCACATTCGGTGGTCGAGAACATGCTCGGCGGCATTCTGAAAGCCGGCGTGGACCCTGCACTGGTCGCGAAGAAGGGCAGCCGGAGCAAGACCGCAGAATGGCAGGACATCGCATCCGAAGAATATGCGGGATTCATCGCCGAGGCCGAAGGCGTCGGCTGTGTCATCGGCGGCACTGCGTGGGACTTCTCGAACACCGATCGTGTTCCAGCGGGCAGCTTGGACTTGCTCGTCGTGGACGAAGCAGGCCAATTCGCGCTGGCGAACACCATTGCCGTCGCGATTTCCGCGCGAAACCTGTTGCTGCTGGGCGATCCGCAGCAGTTGCCGCAGGTGAGCCAAGGTACTCACCCCGAACCTGTCGACGAATCGGCGCTCGGTTGGCTCGCCGAGGGACACGGCGCACTGCCACCCGAACTCGGCTACTTCCTCGAGAAAACGTGGCGGATGCACCCGGATCTGTGTGCGCCCGTGTCCGCACTGTCGTACGAGGGCAAGCTCCATTCTCAGGAAACCGTGAGTGCGGCAAGGAAACTCGACGGACTCGCTGCCGGAGTGCACACAGTGTTCGTCGATCACCGCGGCAATTCCACGTACTCCCCGGAAGAGTCCCAGGAAATCGTTCGCCAGATCCAGGGCCTTCTCGGTACGCCATGGACCGATCCGAGCGAGTTCGAGGGAACCCGGCCCCTGGAGCAGTCGGACATCCTCGTGGTCGCGGCATACAACGCCCAGGTCGGTACCGTCGAGCGCGATCTCACCGAAGCCGGTCTCACGGAGGTCGAGGTCGGGACCGTCGACAAGTTCCAGGGCCGCGAGGCCGCGGTGGCAATCGTGTCGATGGCCGCATCTGCCGTCGAGGACGTCCCGCGAGGAATGTCGTTCCTCCTGTCGCGGAACCGCCTCAATGTTGCTGTCTCCCGCGGCAAGTGGTGCGCGATCATCGTCCGATCACACGCGTTGACGCAGTACATGCCGAGCACGCCCGCAGGATTGGTGGAGCTGGGCGCGTTCATGAGGTTGACGAGCTAGCCAAATATTTTCACACCCAAAGCCTGTCCTACCCGAAACACTGCCCTTCGCCGCGGTAGGTGGGAACCGAGGTTCGGGTGCCGTCGGCTTCGACCACATACACGCGGTCGAAGCGCTCGCACAGCTCGCCGGCCTTGGCGTGACGGAACCATACGCGGTCGCCGATCGCGATGTTTCCGGCTTCCTTCCCGGTGACCGGCGTCTGGACTTCGCCGGCACCTTCGTTGCGGAGCAGTTTGAGACCAGCGGGCCAGACCGGTGACGGAACGCGGGTGGCTCCGGCAGGTCCCGACGCGATGTATCCGCCGCCGAACAGGGTCGTGACGGACGGCGTCGGCTTGCGCACGGCCGACAGTGCGAAGAACAGCGCCGGATCGGGACGGAAGGCGCGGTAGCGGTCGAACAGGGTCGGTACGTACAGTCCGGAGCCTGCTGTTACCTCGGTCACCACAGGATCGGCCGAACTGACCTCCAGCGACCCCGTACCGCCGCTGTTGACGATCTCGAGTGCACCCACGGCATCGGTGACGGCCGCGACCACAGCGCCCCTTCTGGACGCCAATTCGCGGGCAGAGGCCTTCTTGACCCAACCGATCGGAGCGCTGGTGTCCGGGAGGCCGGCGATCTGGGCTTCGTAGAACATCACTCCGACGACGGAGAATCCGCGCTGACGAGCACGCGCCGCGAGTGCGGCGACCGCGGCAGGTTCGCGCAGCGGCGAGCGTCGTACGCCCAGATGGATCGGGCCGATCCGCAGTGACGCGTCGACGTCGAGACACACGCGGACAGGCGCATCCCCCGTCGACGCCGAACGAATGAGGTCCAACTGCGCATCGTCGTCGACCATCAAGGTGATCGATGCGAGAGCGGTGTCGTCGGCAGCGAGATCCGCGATGGCGCCACGATCGGCGGTCGGGTACCCCATCAGGATGTCCCGTGCGCCGAGCCCGACCAGCCACAGAGCCTCGCGCAGTGAGTACGCCATGATTCCGCGGAATCCGCCGGACGCGGTCAGTGTGTCGCCGAGAGTTTCAGCCAGAACCGTCCGACAACGAACCGATTTGCTCGCCACTCGCACCGGGGTTCCACCGGCGCGGCGCACCAGGTCGGCTGCATTACTGCGCAGTGTGGTCAGATCCAGAGCAGCCAGAGGCGGGTCGAGTTCTCGCGTGGCAGCAGTGAGTCGATCAAGGGTCCTGGTCACAGATGATCCAATCGTCGCGGCGTGCGACCAGTCAATCACCAATCCTGGACGTATGTCCAGGATGGCGGTTCTACTGAGGCGCGACCACGGCTTTGTTGGCGATTACCTGAACCATTTCTCCGAACTCGGCAATAGTCGCGTCGGAGTCACGATCGACCAGCCATCGCAGAACAAGGCCGTCGATCATCGCAAGACTCAGTCGCGCAATCGAACTCAACGGCTCCGTCCACACCGTGCCCGATATCTTGGCGCACTCTTCGAGAAACGACACCGCGAGCTCATCCATGATTCGGTACTGCTCAAATGCAACCGCCCCAGCACGTTCGGCTCCGAGATTGCGACTACGCAGTGCCTGCGCAGTAATTTCGTAGGTCAACAACTGGCGATCCGGGGTTGCCTCGATGGTCGGCCACATTCCGGTCAGGCCGATGTGCAGCAATTCCCTGAGCCCCTGCACGCCACTGAGATCCGGCGCATGGCGGACCTGCGCGAACGCATACTGCATCGACGCACTGAGCTGCAGAATGAGCGTTTCACCCATTGCCGCGATCAGCGCTTCCTTGCTCTCGAAGCAGTAATGAACGACGCCGAGCGATACCCCGGCCTCCTCTGCCACCGCCCTTACCGTCACAGAACTGACACCGCGCTGTTCCGCAATAGACAAGGCGGACTCGACCAATTGTGTGCGGCGTTCGTCCGCCGGGAGCCTGTTCAGCATCCAATGATCGTAGAACGCAAATGACAAAATCTTCGCGCAATACTTGCCTGGACGACCGTCCAAGTACATTATTGCGTAATGGCTTCGGACACTTGGCAGAACTGGGCGGGCACTCAAAGCGCCGCGCCGCGTCGCTTTGCGACGCCGACAAATACCCGTGAACTTTCGTCGTTGGTCGCCGAGGCCGCCTCGCGTGGCCAACGTGTGAAGGCCGTCGGCGCCGGCCACTCGTTCACCGGTGTCGCGGTCACTGACGGTGTCCTCGTCAGCCTGGACAACTTGAGCGGAATCGACTCGATCACACCGACCGACGACGGTGCGCTGGTCACTGTTTTTGCAGGCACTCGCCTTCATGCTCTCAACGACGCCTTGTGGCAACGCGGATATGCGATGGCAAATCTCGGTGACATAGACGTCCAGTCACTGGCCGGCGCGACGTCCACCGGCACGCACGGCACCGGCGCACGATTCGGCGGTATCGCCACACAGATTCGCGGAATCGAGATCGTTCTCGCCGACGGATCCGTCGTTACCGCAAGCGCCGACGAAAACGTCGAGCTGTTCGAAGCGGGCCGCCTCGGATTGGGCGCAATCGGCATCATTTCGAAGATCACTCTCGCCTGCGTTCCGCGATTCACACTTCGCGCAATCGAGGAACCCGACACGCTGTCTCACATACTGGACACCCTCGAGGGCGATCGCCTGGGCCTGGATCACTTCGAGTTCTACTGGTTCCCGCACACCGATCGTGTCCTGACGAAGAGCAATACGCGACTCCCCGGAGATACCGAACCCGATCCGGTGGGCAAGGTCCGCGCGTTCGTCGACGACGAACTCCTCTCGAACACACTCTTCGAAGGCGTCAACCGCGTTGCCACCCTGGCGCCGGCCGCGATCCCGAGAATCAACAACGTGTCGTCTCGATTGCTCGGCGCCCGGGAGTTCACCGATCGCAGCTACCGAGTATTCGCGTCTTCGCGCCGGGTGAAGTTCAAGGAGATGGAATACGCGATCCCCCGCGAACACGTCACCGAGACACTCCACGAAATCGACCGCTGGATGAAGAAGTCCGGAACCAACGTCGCATTCCCCGTCGAAGTACGTTTTGCTGCCGCCGACGACCTCTGGCTCTCCACTGCTCACGGACGCGACACCGCATACATCGCGGTACACCAGTACCACCGCCGACCCGAAACCGAATACTTCGCCGCGGTGGAAGCCATCGCGCGCGCCGTCGACGGCCGGCCGCATTGGGGAAAAATGCACAACCGGACCGTCGACGACCTGCGTCCGACGTACGACCGACTCGACGACTTTGTCGCCGTTCGAGACAAGTACGACGCGAATCGTGTGTTCGACAACGAATACTTGCGTCAGGTGCTGGGCGACTGACGGTCAGCGCCGCAGCAGTTCCGCTTTTCGCGCATCGCTCGCAAACGAGGCTTTGATCGAGTTCCGGGCGAGGGTGTCTCGCTCGGCCTCGGTCAGACCCAGGGCTCGGCCCAGTTCGGTGAAATTGTCGTCGACGTATCCCCCGAAGTAGGCCGGGTCGTCGGAGTTGACCGTGACGATCAAACCCATCTCGAGCATCGATCGAAGCGGATGATCCGACAGCGAATCGAACACCCGCAGACGAACGTTCGACAACGGGCAGACCGTCAGTGGAATCTCCTCGTCGACCAGACGCTCGATCAGGGCAGGATCCTCGAGTGCCCGGACTCCGTGGTCGATCCGCTCGGCGCCGAGAATGTCGAGCGCCTGCCAGATGTACTCGGGCGGTCCCTCTTCACCGGCGTGAGCCACAACGTGCAAACCCTCGGCACGCGCGCGGGCGAACACGTCCTCGAACAGTGACGGCGGGTTGCCGACCTCCGCGGAGTCGAGTCCGAGCCCGACGATCGGAGCCTGCAGGCGAATTATCTCGGAGAAGATCTCCTCGGCGTCCTTGACGGGCTGATCTCGGAGGATGGCGGCGATTGCCGCGCTGCTGAGCCCGAACTCGCGCTCACTCGATGCCACCGCATCCATGATCCCGTCCAGGACCTCGGTCAGCGGAACACCACGGACCACGTGCGCCTGTGGATTGAAGAAGAACTCGGCATGCGCGACGCCGGCGGCAGCCGCGCGGCGGAAGTACGCTCGCGTCAGGTCGGCAAAATCCTCCGCGGTGCGCAGGACGGCCATGTTGGCGAAGTAGAGATCGAGGAACGACTGCAGATCGGTGAACTCGTACCTCGACTTCAGATCGTCGATGTCCTTGTACGGCAAGTCCATTCGATTGCGCTCGGCAAGTCGGTAAATCTGTTCGGGTTCCAGAGAACCCTCGATGTGCATGTGCAGCTCTGCGACAGGTGTAGCCATGTCGGTGTTACCGCCCCTTCCAGACCGGGGCGCGCTTCTCGGCGAACGCCGTCGCGCCCTCGCGTGCATCTTCGGACGCGAACACCGGCGCCATGACCTGCAACTGCTTCGCGAAAGCTTCGTCGTCGGACCAACCGCCGGCCTTGACGATGATCTCCTTGGTGACCGCAACCGCGAGCGGTCCGTTGCGGGTGATGCGATCAGCCAGCTCCAGCGCGCCTTCGAGCGCCTTACCCGGCTCGGTCAACGTGTTCACGAAGCCGTAGCGGTAGGCCTCCTCGGCTGTGAAACTGTCACCGGTCAGGGCCAGTTCCAATGCCTTCTGGTACGGAATCCGCTTGGGCAGGCGCAACAATCCGCCTCCACCTGCGACCAGCCCTCGCTTGACCTCCGGGATACCGAACTTCGCTTCGGACGACGCGACCACCAGGTCGGTGGCAAGCACGAGTTCCGTGCCGCCTGCCAACGCGAAGCCCTCGACCGCCGAAATGATCGGCTTACGCGGCGGCCCTTCCGTGAATCCGAGACCGCGTCCCGGCACGAGTACGTTCTCGCCGGCCACGAATGCCTTCAGATCCATACCGGCACAGAAGTTTCCGCCGGCTCCTGTCAGCACCGCCAAGGACAGATCGTCGTCCGCATCGAGCTCTTCGACCGCAGCGGCCAATGCGTGACTGACCGCCGAGTTGATGGCGTTACGCGCCTCGGGCCGGTTGATGGTGATGATCAGTGTCCGCCCGCGCCGCTCGGTGAGAACCTCGTCCGCCATGATGTCCCTCTCGTTTGTCGACCACGCTCGCGTGACTACGCGACGTTGCGTTCGACAATACGGACGAAGCCATCGGGGTCGATCTGCGCGGTGTCGTGAGTGCAGAACCACCCCTGGGTGAACCTCGTCGAGGTCGCTTGCGGCGAGTTCCAATACCGACGCGTGACACTCGGTCCACGGCACAGCAACTCACCGAAACCACCTGGAGCATCCGGGCCGTACAACGCCACTTCCATTCCACCGAAAGCGATTCCGACGCTTCCGAGGTGGGTGGGTGCCGACTCGGTTGGCAGAATGAGACCAGCCCCACAGGTCTCGGTTTTGCCCCACCCGATCACATGCCGAGCGGCCGGGAACAGAGTCAGCAGCTTGGATTCCTGTTCGGCCGTGATCGGCGACCCGCTGCAATCGATCCACTGAACCGACCTCGAACCGGCACGCGCCGCCGGCCCAAGGGTGAGCAACCGTGGCTCGAGCAGGTCCTCGGGCCGCCCGGTCACGATGTCGACGGTATGCACACTCTCACGCCAGAAGTCGCCGGCGAGGACCACCGTTCCACCGACCACCAACGTCGCGAGCACGTGCACGAATTGCCGTACCGACTTGAAGTCATTGTCCACCAACAGATTGCGCACACCTTCGACGCCGTAATCGCGCGAGTGCAGAATGCCGACGATGGCGGAGAGCACGTTCTCGTTGCTCAACTCGACGCCCAGCATTTCACCCGAAGAATCGGCGGTGTACGCGAGGATCGCCATCTCCTCCGGGGCGGCACCGTCGTCGATGAACGGAACACCGTGTGGGAGTTCCCCGTCGAGCACCAACACCGAGCCACTGTCCGCGATGACGAAGTCCGCCGCGTCGTCGCTCAGATGAACACCCACGGAGACCGGAACACCGCCGGCGAGAATGACGCCGAGGCACGCCTCCATCCACCTCACCCCGGCGGCGACGCGAATGGCCACACGGTCACCGATCTCGACGCCTCGCGACTTCAGCCCGCCTGCGACCCGCGACGCCTCGGCCCACAACTCCGCGAAGGTGACCTGCTCGCCGTCGACCTCCTCCACCGCGATGCGTGAGGAGAATCGATGAACGGCGATATCGAGGAGTTCGGACAGCGACGGGTCGAGTTGGCTGTACCGAAGCACCCCGTCACCCGCACGGGTGACACGGGCGTCGGCGAGGAGCTGAGTCGAACACGGGTATTCCACAAGCGTCGACCGCATCGATACCTCCACGTCACTGACAACCCACCGGCCATTCGACTATATGACGTGGATCACAGTTCGTGGAGGTCTCTGGCGATAATCGTCGCAAACTTACTTTCCGGAGTAGACCGCTTTGCCCGGTCCGACCTCGAGGAAACTGCGGACAGCGCCGCGTAGGTCATCGGTGGCGAACAGCGCACCGGACACCCCGGGAGTCACCGAATCCGCGTGGGCGATCCCGCCGGAACGCCAGGCCGCCACGATCTGCTTGGTGGCGTCGTGGGCTCGCGTGGGCCCGTCCGCCAACCGGGCCGCCAGGGCACGCGCCGCAGCATCGACATCGTCGTGAACTGCATTGACGACGCCCCACGAGTGCAGGGTTGCGGCGTCGTAGAGATCGCCGGTCATGACCAACTCCCGAGCCCGTCCGGAACCGGCGCGCTCGGCCAAACGCTGCGGTCCACCCATGGACGGCGTCAGACCGACCACTGTCTCGACCAGTCCGAACTTCGCCTTCGGCGCCGCGAGGATGATGTCGCAGGCCAAGGAGATCTCGAAGGCAGCAGTCAGCGTCAGCCCGTGCGCCGCGTAGATGACCGGGCACGGCAACGCCTCGAGCGGATGGCAGATCTGGGCGAACAGTTCGCGCCACAATTCCGCTCCCTGCTCCGGGTTCAGTCCGTCGAACACATGGACGTCGACGCCGGCCGAGTTGACCTTGCCCTCGGCGCGCAGAAGCACAGCGCGCGGTGGGTTTTCGGTCAGCGCTGCAACATCGGCGATGACGGCGTCGAACATGGCCTGATCGAACAGATTGAGTGGTCCGTGCGCGAACGTCAGGACAGCCACCTCGGCACCACCATCGGTGGTGAAGCGCTCGAGACGGGTGGGATGCGATTCGGGAGCAGTCATGCCGCCACACTGCCACATCGAACCGGCCTACGATCGTCGGGTGGACGGTCTGAGAAATGCACTCGCGGACGTTGTGGGACACCGGTTCGTCGTCGACGACGCCGACGTGTTGGCGACCCGTTCCACCGACCAGACAGGGCGCTACAGCGGGCGCGCCAGCGCTCTGGTCCGACCCGGAAATACCGCCGAAGTCTCGGCAGTGCTGAACGTGTGCCGCTCGCGCGGCGTACCGGTCACCGTTCAGGGCGGGCGAACCGGTCTGGTCGCCGGGACGGTGCCCGAGCACGACGACGTCCTGCTCTCCACCGAACGCCTCGAGGCGATCGGCGAAGTCGATGTTGCCGCCGGTCGGATCGCCGTCGGTGCGGGAGCGACACTCGCGCAGGTACATTCGGCGGCCGCCGCCGCCGGTTTGAAGTTCGGTGTCGACATAGCCTCGCGGGACACTGCGACGATCGGCGGCATGGTCTCCACCAATGCCGGTGGCCTGCACACGGTTCGATACGGGAACATGGCCGAACAGGTGCTCGGACTCGAGGTGGTACTCCCCGACGGAACTCCTGTGCGCCGGTCACCGAAAGTGTTGTCCGACAATTCCGGATACAACCTGCCCGCACTGTGGGTGGGCAGCGAGGGAACTCTTGGGGTGGTCACGGCAGTCGATCTGAAACTACGACGGGTACCGACTCACCGGGTCACGACGCTGACCGGTTTCGACCGACTGCAAGACGTCGTGGACGCGGGGCGCACGTTGCGCACTCTCGACGGCGTCGACGCATTGGAGTTGGTGGACGGCCGTGGACTCGAATTGGCCGCACGCCATTTGAACGCCGCGGTGCCGACGGGGCGACCGTGGTACCTGCTCGCCGAGGTGTCCGCGGCCCACGATCCGCTGGAAGACCTGGCCGAGCTGCTCGAACGCATCGACCCACCGCAGACCCCGGCAGTGGCGGTCGACGATCCCGGCTCGACGCGTTTGTGGGCGGCGCGGGAGTGTTTCGCCGAAGTGGTCGGACTGTTCGGTCCCCCACTGAAATTCGACGCGGCGCTGCCGCTGGACTCGCTTGCCACCTTCGCCGAGGACGCCGCGGCGGTGATCGCGAGTCGTGCCCCCGAGGCAATTCCGATCCTCTTCGGACATGTCGCCGAGGGAAACATCCACCTCAACGTCCTGAACTGCCCGAACGCCGACACCGTGTACCGCAGCGTCCTCGAACTGGTTCGCGATCACGGCGGAAACGTCAGTTCCGAGCACGGGGTGGGCTCGCTCAAACGCAACTATCTGAACCTGGCCCTCTCTGCGGAGGACATAGCCACGATGTGGGCGATCAAGCGAGCCCTGGACCCGAGCGACTATCTCAATCGTGCAGTGATGTTTCCCGACGCGCTTCGGCACTGACGGCCATCGCGTCGTCGTGTGCGTCGCCGCGCAGAGGCCGAGCGAAGCACACCGAAGCGACGAAGCCGATGAGCAGCACGCCTGCGGGCAGCCAGATCGACTCCGACATCGCCGTGCTGAACGGTTCACGGACGAACTCGGGTAGGTGACCCACTCCGGCTTCGGAACTGCCGCCGGTCAGACCCTGTGCCGCCAATCGTGCGGTGATCAGTGCTCCGATCGCGGCACTGCCGAGAACCGCACCCACCTGCCGGGTGGTGTTGTAGACGCCCGCCCCGGCGCCGGCCTGCATCGGAGGCAGGTTGTGTGTGGCGGTGGCCGCGAGCGGCGACCAGATGCATGCGTTGGCGAAGCCGATCAGGCCGATCGGCAGGAGCAGTTCCCAGATCGCGACGTCGGGAGACATAACCAATGCCAGCCAGCCCAGGGCGATCGCGAACAGCAGGAAGCCGGTGCCCGCGATGTAGCGCGGATGCGTCTTGTCGACGAGCTTGCCGATGATCGGCGCAAAAATGCCGGTCAGCACGGCCATCGGAACGAGGAGGAGCGCCGACTGCGTCGGGGAGAGTCCGCGAACTGCCTGGGTGTAGAACATCAGCGGAAGGACCATCGACGTGATCGCGAAGCCCATCGCGGTGATCGCGACGTTGGCGAGCGAGAAGTTGCGGTCCTTGAAGAGTTCGAGTGGGAGCAAGGGCTCGTTCTTGTTGCGCGACTGGTAGAACACGAACACCGCGAGCAACACCACACCGGCGCCGATCAGGCTCCAGACGAATCCGTTCCAGTCGTACGAACTGCCTTCCTGGATTCCGAACACGAGCAGGAACATGCCTGCGGCGCTGAGAATCACGCCGGGGATGTCGAACTTGTGCTCGCTGGTCGGCAACGACGGAACAAGCTTCCACGCGAGGAGGAAGGCGATGACACCGACCGGGACGTTGACGATGAAGATCCATTCCCAGCCGAGATTGTCGACCAACACACCACCGGCAAGCGGACCGACCAGCGTCGCAACACCGGCAACCGCGCCCCACAGGCCCATTGCGGCGCCACGCTTGTTCGGCGCGAACGTGCGTGTGATGACGGCCATCGTCTGAGGCGTCATCATTGCGGCGCCCAGACCCTGGAAAGCCCTTGCCACGATGAGCATCTCGACGCTGCCGGACAGACCACACCACAGTGAAGCGCCGGTGAACAGTACGAGGCCGATCATGTACAGGTTCTTCGGTCCGAACCTGTCACCGAGCCGGCCGGTGACGAGCAGCGGCACCGCGTACGCCAGCAGGTACGCGCTGGTGACCCAGACGACCTTGTTGATGTCGGTGCCGAGGTCCTCCATGATCGCAGGGTTGGCGACAGCGACGATGGTGCTGTCCACCAGAATCATGAAGAACCCGATACACAGCGCCCACAGCGCGTGCCAGGGATTGACCTGCTTTTCCATCTTCAGTCCTTAGGTAGTGCGGACGAGCCTGCGGAGCCGGCCAGCCGGTCGAGAAGTTCTTGTGAGAGCCAGGGCATTTCGCCGCTCTCGATGTCTGTCACCAACGCGCCGATCCACTCTCTTTCGGCGACGGTCAGTGCGTGGGCGTAGTCCGCGCCCACCGTGAAGATTCGTGGTTTTTCCGCCGCCTTCAGCGCTTCGTAGTCGGCCTCGAATTTCGCGATCGTCTTGTCGAGGTGCGCGAGACGAATTCGAAGCATCTGACACGCGGTGGACGCGGAGAGGTTGTGCATTTCAGCGAGCGCGAGCGGCAACCGCGGATACTCCCGCACCGGAACCGCCAACATCTCACGTAGTTGATGCTCGAGGGCCTCACGGCCCCGGGCGGTGATCTCGTACGTCGTCCGTTCGGGCCGGTTGCCCTCACGATCGGTCCCGATCGAAGCCAGAAGTTCCTGCTTCTCCAACCGGGAAACCGTGTGATAGAGCGATCCCGGCTTGATCTTCACCAACTGATCGCCCCGGCGAACCGAGGCCAGTTGATACATCTCGTACGGATGCATCGAACGCTCGGACAGCAGGCCCAGAACGGTGATTCCCAGAGGCGTCAGAGACACGTCACCCATGAGTCCCCCTCCCTGACAAGCCGCAATTGACTATTTCTTGACTATTCCACCTGAAATAGTCCACATGGAATATACGACCTCTGTCCATCTCGATCAACCCGTTCGAATCGGACTAGCCTGTAGCGAGTGGACGAACATCACCTCGACATCATCCGACTCGCTTGGGCACGTGAACTGGGCCTCGGCGACTCGGCACTTCGGCCGGCACACACGGCCCGCGTCGTCGGCGACGACATCCACGTTCTCGATCTGGCAGGCTCAGGTGCAATCGTCGGGCCGCAGTGGTTCATCGAGCGCACCGAGGACATCTCCGTCGACGCCCTGCTGCAACCGGCGCGTCTGCTCGAGATCGCCGGCGATCACGGCGGCCGAATCACCGGCCCCGTCGATCTCGCTTTCCTCGGCGACTACACGGACGCGCCACCCGACGAGCAACTACTGATTTCCCACGACATCGACGACGCCCTCGCCGTCGCTGCGCTGTGCCCACCCGACGACAGCACCACAGCCGACCTCCGGAACCGGACGCGGTGGTTCACCGCCCTCACCGATTCCACCGAGGTGCTCGGATGCGCGGCGTACTCCGAATTTCAGGGATTCGTGGCAGATCTCACGACCCTGACTGCTCCAGCGCATCGCCGTCACGGAATCGGCTGCGCAGTAACGCTTCTCGCTGCGGAGGACGCTCTCGATTCCGGATTGATCCCGCAGCTACGCACAAGTCGCGGCAGTGCGATCGGAGCGACGCTTCCACGTAAAGCCAAATTCGACGTTCTGGGGGCATACGCTCGGGTACACGTGCACCTGCCCAGTTGACACTCGAACGAGAGGGACCGCAGATGAGTACGGAAGACGGCGCGAGCGAACCGACATTCGTCGAAGAGGGTCGTGAATTCAAACGCGACACCAACTACATCCCGACCCGGATCACCGAGGACGGCCGCGACGGGTACCCCGTCGAACCCGGGCGATACCGGTTGATCGTGGCACGTGCCTGCCCGTGGGCAAACCGCGCCATCATCGTCCGCCGCCTACTCGGCCTCGAAGACGTACTGTCGATGGGCATCTGCGGTCCGGTTCACGACAAGCGAAGCTGGACTTTCGATCTCGACCCGGGCGGCGTCGATCCCGTACTGAAGATCCCGCGACTGCAGGACGCATACTTCGCCCGAGATCCCCACTACCCCAGGGGAATCACGGTGCCCGCCATGGTGGAGATCGCCACGGGCAAGGTGATCACGAACGACTACCCACAGATCACCCTCGACTTCTCGACGCAATGGAAGAAGTACCACCGCGAAGGCGCACCGGATCTGTACCCGGAGCCCTTGCGAAACGAAATCGACGAAGTGGCCGAGTACGTTTTTCGCGACGTCAACAACGGCGTCTACCGCTGCGGTTTCGCCGGTTCACAGCAGGCGTACGACGAGGCATACGACACGCTGTTCGCTCGCCTCGACTGGCTCACCGAACGTCTTGCCCGGCAACGTTTCCTGGTGGGCGACACCATCACCGAAGCCGATGTGCGCCTGTTCACCACGCTGGCGCGGTTCGATCCCGTCTATCACGGCCACTTCAAGTGCAACAGAAGCAAACTCAGCGAGATGCCGGTGCTGTGGGACTACGCGCGCGATCTGTTCCAAACCCCCGGATTCGGTGACACCATCGACTTCACACAGATCAAAGCGCACTACTACATCGTGCATTCCGAGATCAATCCCTCCGGAATCGTGCCCAAGGGACCGGAATTGACACACTGGCTCGAACCGCACGGACGCGAACAGTTGGGTGGCCGACCGTTCGGGGACGGCACACCACCTCATCCGCCCATCCCGTCGGAAGTGGTTCCGGCAGAGCACTGGGCCACCAGGTAGGTCGCGGGGGGCTACTCCCCTGCGTACGTGCCGAAACTCCAGTACACACCTTCGGGATCACGGCAGGTGAACCCCCGCGAACCGTAGTCCTCGTCGCGCAATCCCTGCGTGATCGTGGCGCCCGCGGCGACAGCGCGTTCGTGGAGTGCATCGGCGGCGTCCGCGTCGTCCACGACGATGTACACCGATCCGATTCCAGGCGGCAGGCCGGCGATCGCCGAATCGGTGCGCGGCGAACCCAACATGATGCCGCCACCGCCCGGCCAGTCGAGTTGGGCGTGGTCCACCACGTCTCCCTCTCCGTAGACGGCCTTCTCCACGAAACCGAAGGTGCTCACCAGAAAGTGGATTGCCGCACGGGCGTCGAGGTAGCGCAGCGTCGGCCAGATGGTCGTCGAACGAGATTCCGAAGTGGCGGTCATAACACTCGAACTCCTGCCTGGGAAAACTCACGAAGAAAACCGAGTCTCGTACGAGCCTATGGCCCCGGTGATCACCGCCGCCAGCGAAAACTTCACCTATTCTCGAGATACGGTCCACCTCGCTTCAGAGGAGGACAACTGTGGAGGGGCAGCAATGAGCAAGTCGACGAACAACGACAGCGGGCGTATCGAGAAGGTCCTCGTTTCCGTTCTCGACAACGGAAGCCGCCTGCAAGCGCCCGCAGTGGCCAAATACGTCAACCATGTCCGTAAGGCCCACCCCGACGAGTCACCTGCTCAGATCGTCGAGCGGATGGAGAAGATGTTCATTCTCGCCGTGACCGGAAGCGGCAGTGCCGTCGGCGCCACCGCCGCGGTGCCGGGCGTCGGAACGGTCGCGTCGATCGCTGCCGTCGGTGCGGAATCGGCTTTCTTCCTCGAGGCGTCAGCGCTGCTGACGTTGGCAATTGCGTCAGTGCATGGAATCTCCGTACAGGATCACCAGCAACGACGTGCCCTGGTCCTGGCAGTCGCCCTCGGCGAATCCGGTATGGAGATCGTGCAGAAGGCCACCGGAATCACAGCCAAGAACTGGGGAACGGCAATCACGAGCAAGATTCCCGGACCCACGATGAGGGGAATGAACAGCACCCTCGTGCGGAAATTCGTGACCAAGTACGCCGCCAAGCGCAGCGCACTGATCCTCGGCAAGCTCGTTCCCGCCGGAATCGGTGCGGTCATCGGCGGTGCGGGCAACCGTGCAATCGGCAAGGGCGTCGTCAAGAATGCGCGCGAAGCCTTCGGACCGGCACCGGCCAGGTGGACCGACCACCTGATCGTGATGCCTGCCGACGATGCCGCAGTGCTTCCCCAGACGGAGACACGCCGGGCCATCCGCAGATAGCCGTCCGGGCCGTAGGCTCGCATCACGTATTCGCCGCCGACCCGGGAGCAGCATTGACGAACACCGCAATGGGATCCTTCTCTGCCCCCATCGAGATTCGTGGGTTGACGAAGACGTTCAAGGCGGCGCGCGCGGTCAACGACCTGAGCTTCGACGTTCAGGCGGGCTCGATCACCGGGTTTCTCGGCCCGAACGGTTCGGGCAAGACGACCACGTTGCGGATGCTCCTCGGACTGGTGTCACCGACGTCGGGATCGGCCACGATCAACGGCACCCCGATGCGTTTGCTGCCCAACCCGGCCCGGACCGTCGGCGCAGTACTCGACGTCGGCAGTCTCCATCCGAAACGAACGGCGCTCGGACACCTCGAGATCTACGCGGCCGCTATCGGCATGCCGACTCAGCGCGCGGCGCAGGTGCTGGACATGGTCGGTCTGAGATCGGTCGGAGTCCACAAGACCGGCACCTTCTCGCTCGGGATGCGCCAACGCCTGATCCTTGCCACCGCGATGCTCGGTGATCCCGAGATCCTCGTGCTCGACGAACCCGCGAACGGTCTCGACCCCGAGGGCATGGCGTGGCTTCGTCAGTTCCTGCAGACCTTCGCCGGTTCCGGCCGAACGGTTCTGATCTCGAGTCACGCGCTTCGTGAAGTGGCAGCGACCGTCCACAGCGTGGTCATCGTCAGCGCCGGCTCACTCGTCTACCAAGGGACCATGGACGAACTTCGCCGCTCGCAGGGCAGTCGACTGCTCGTCTCGTGTTCCAACCCAGCGCTCCTCGCCACGGCATTGGCCGCTCGCGGAATCATCGACGCCCAGATCACGCAGGACGGACGGCTCGCCGTGGGCGGCACCGACACGTCGGTGCTCCCACCGGTGGCATCCGCCGCCGGTGTCACGATCTTCGGCGTCGCAACCGAAGGCGCAGATCTCGAGCAACTGTTCCTCGCGATGACAACACCGCAGTACGCGGTTCCCCAGGTCGGATACCACCGCCCACCCGGTCCCGGTTCCGGACCGGGCTATTACGGCCCTGCCGCATACGGACCTTCCGGAGGACACCGATGACCACGCTCGTGCGCGCGGAGACACTCAAAGTTCTCACCCTGCGCTACTGGTGGGCACTGGCCATCGCACCGGTCGTCGTGGCCGTGCTGATTGCTGCCTCGACTCGGACGTTCGTCGAAGTCGTGGCCGATTCGGCTGACACCACCTTCGACGTCGATGTCGTGTCCACCGGCGTCAGCCTCGGTGTCTCCAACACGCTTGTCCTGGTGTTCGCGGCTGTCTTCGGAGCACTCACCGCCGGATCCGAATTCGGCTACAAAACTCTCACCACGACGTTCCTCACAGCTCGCGGCCGTGACGGAGTTCTCGGCGCAAAACTTGCCGTCGTCGCGGTATTCGCCGTCGGCTACGCGTTGGCGGTCGAAGTAGTCAGCATCGGCGCGATGTTGCTCTTCGGCCGGGACTTCAGCTTCACCACCGATCTCTTCGCCATCTGCGCCGCAGGCATTCTGGCGTGCGCTCTGTGGGCACTGCTCGGCGCCGGGGTGGCACTGCTCACCGGTTCGTCGATGGCCGGTGCCCTCTCGATCATCCTGTGGTTCGTCTTCGGTGAATGGATCGTCCGCGCAGTGCTGCTCGCGATGGATCTCGGTGGGATCGGGGCCGCGCTTCCGGTGTCGGCCACGATCGGCACGATAGTCAATGCGGCCCCGTCGATCGACGTCGACGCGTTTGCGTCCTGGCCGAGCGGCCCGATGATGCTGGCAGCTTGGGTGGTTCTGTTCTGCGGGCTCGGTTGGCTGCGGACCAGGACCCGCGACATCACCTGAAAAGGCTGTCTGGGGCCGGGTCTACCGTGGATCTCGATGAACACGATCAACACGGACAGTCCGGTAGCTGGAGAGGTCGATCGAGCTCCGGGCTGGATCCGCCGCTTGGCGCACGCATGCTGGTTGCACCGAAGAGTTGCCATCGGCGCGCTTCTGGTGACCGTCATCGCTTCGGCGATCGACATCTCGTTTCCTCTTCTGACCCGCTATGCGCTCGACGCCGCAAGCCAGGAGAACCCAGGCAAGGTGATCGGGTTCGTCGCGCTGGCGATCGCGCTGCTCGCGGTCGTCCGCTTCGCGTGCCAGTACGGCCGACGGATGCTTGCCGGCCGACTCTCGCTCGATGTTCAACACGACTTGCGGCTCGCCTTGCTCGGCTCGCTGCAACGCCTCGACGGACGCGGGCAGGATCAGATCCGCACAGGCCAGGTGGTATCCCGGTCCATCACCGATTTACAACTCGTCCAGGGTTTGCTCGCGATGGTGCCGATGTCCGCGGGTGCGCTCCTGCAATTCGTGCTCGCGATCGGCATCATGGCGTGGCTCTCGCCGCTGTTGACTCTCGTCGCTGTCGCCGTCATCCCCGCAGTAGGGCTGGTGGTGTTCCTGATGCGACCGATGCTCTTCGCCGCAACATGGTCCGCGCAGCAGCGGGCCGCCGACCTCGCCCAACATGTCGAGGAAACCGTCACGGGCGTGCGCGTCGTCAAGGGATTCGGGCAGGAACAACGAGCCGTCGACCAACTCGAAAAGCACAGCCGCACGCTGTATTCGGAGCGTCTTCGCGCCGCGTGGTTGAACGCGAAATTCGCGCCGACCATGGCCGCCTTGCCCCAGCTGGGGCAGGTGGGAGTGATCGCCCTCGGCGGGTATCTCGCACTGCACGACAAGATCACCGTGGGAACGTTTCTCGCGTTCGCCACCTACATCGTGACGATGACCGGCGTCACCCGAACTCTGTCGTCGGTCATCGTCATGGCGCAGCTTGCGCGCGCCGCTGTCGAGCGTGTCTACGACGTCATCAACGCTCAGCCGGACATCGCCGATCCTGACCATCCGGTGGACCTGCCCGACGGTCCGCTCGGCGTCACTTTCGAAGACGTCGCATTCGGATTCGACACCGAACGCGACGTCCTGACCGGGCTGAACCTCCGCATAGAACCGGGCGAGACCGTCGCCGTCGTGGGGCCGGCCGCGTCGGGCAAGACCGCGTTGTCCTTGCTTCTCCCCCGGTTCTACGCCCCGACTTCGGGTGTAGTGACCGTCGATACCGCGGGCGAGACGTTCCCCATCGGCGAACTGCGCACAGAACAGCTTCGTGCCGCCGTCAGCCTGGTCTTCGACGAACCTTTCCTGTTCTCGGACACCATCGCCGCCAACATCGCACTGGGGCGCGAGGACGCCTCCGACGAGGACATCCGCGCCGCAGCTGCATTGGCACAGGCAGACACCTTCATCGAGGCACTCCCGGACGGATACGACACCGTTGTCGGTGAACGAGGTCTGACGCTGTCGGGCGGCCAGCGTCAGCGCATCGCGCTTGCCCGAGCCCTCCTCGTCGACCCGCGGATTTTGGTCCTCGACGACGCCACCTCCGCGGTCGATGCGGCAACCGAGGCTGCGATCTTCGACGCGTTCCGGGCCAGACGACGGCAAACCACGCTGATCCTCGCGCACCGGCGATCCACCTTGACGCTGGCAGATCGCGTCGCGGTTCTCGACGGCGGACGGATCATCGACTCCGGAACCGTGGACGAGCTGGAAGCGCGATGTCCGCTCTTTCGCGCCCTGTTCTCCTCGCCGCCGGAACTATCCGCCGAAATCGACGAGGCCGGCCCTGATGCTTTCGGACATCAACGCCGCGAGCCCACAGCCGAGCAGCTGTGGCCGCAGGCTCCGGAATCCGAAGCCGACAGCACTACCGCTTCGGCGCAGAGTGCCGGCGGACCGATGGCCGGAGCGCTCAGCGGAATCGCGGTGACTCCGTCTCTGCGGGCAGCAGTCGACGCTCTCCCACCCGCACGCGAAGACCCCGGAATTGCTCCTGAGAGCCTGCGCGAATCGAATCCACAGTTCTCACTCCGACAGATCTTGAGGCCGGTCCGCTGGGTTCTACTGGCGGTTGCCGTGTGCCTTGCCCTGGACTCCGCCGCGGCGATCGCATTTCCCTCCCTCGTCAGATATGCGATCGACCACGGAGTCGTGACCGCAGACAGCACCACACTCTGGATCGCGACGGCGTTCGGCGCGCTCCTGGTCGCCGCAGACTGGGTCATCGTGGCGGTCATGACGGTGCTCACGGCCCGAGCCGGTGAACGCGTGCTGTTCGGGCTCCGCGTCCGCAGCTATGCACACTTGCAGCGCCTGGGTCTGGACTACTACGAACGGGAATTGTCCGGCCGCATCATGACGCGTATGACCACCGACGTCGACGCGCTCTCGTCGTTCATCCAAACCGGTATGTCGACGGCGATCGTGAGCGTCCTGACCGTCGGCGGAATTTCGATCGCCCTCCTGGCGACCGACGTGACGCTCGGCCTGGTGGCGCTGGCCGTCATCCCACCGCTCGTGGTCGCGACCGTGGTCTTCCGCAAGATCTCCTCGGTTGCCTACAGCCAGTCCCGCGAACGGATCTCGCTCGTCAATGCCGACTTCCAGGAGAACATCGCCGGTCTGCGAGCGGCTCAGGCCTACCGCCGCGAAGAAGGTGCTGCGCGTAGGTTCGCAGAACGCTCCGAGAGCTACCGCCGATCGCGGATGCGCTCGCAGCGAGCCATTTCGATCTACTTCCCTTTCATTTCGTTCCTGTCCGACCTCGCGTTGGCCGCGGTCGTGTTCGTCGGTGCGCACCAGATCGCCAACGGATCGACTTCGCCCGGCGTACTGATCGCTTTCGTGCTCTACCTCGGTCTGCTGTTCGGACCGATTCAGCAACTCTCACAAGTGTTCGATGGTTACCAACAGGCAAACGTCGGATTGCAACGAATCGGCGACCTGCTGCGCACTCGCAGTTCGATCGAGACTGCCGACAGCGAGGATTTGATCGCGATCTCCGGACGACTCGACGGCGCCGTCCATCTCGACGGGGTCGGGTTCCGGTACTCGGGTGCGGACGTCGACGCCCTCTCCGATTTCGATCTGCAAATCCCGCCGGGCACGACCGTCGCTCTGGTCGGCCGAACCGGTGCCGGGAAGTCGACGGTCGTGAAGTTGCTCGCCCGCTTCTACGACCCGACGTCCGGATCGGTCGACGTGGACGGAACCGACATCCGGAACTTCCACCTCTCGCAGTACCGACGTCGCCTCGGCGTGGTCCCACAAGAAGCCCATCTGTTCACCGGCACGGTCGCCGACAACATCGCGTACGGCAGGCCGTCGGCGTCGCACGCGGAGATCGAGGAAGCGGCACGTTCCGTCGGCGCACTGAATTCGATAGCCGACATGCGTGGAGGCATGAATCATCCCGTCGGCGAGCGCGGCCAGGGGCTCTCGGCGGGCCAACGCCAACTGATCGCATTGGCCCGTGCCGAACTCGTCGACCCGGACCTTCTGCTCCTCGACGAGGCGACCGCGACGCTCGATCCCGCGACCGAACGAATGGTGCTCGAAGCAAGTCGGTCGGTCACCCGGAAACGGACTTCCGTCGTCGTAGCTCACCGCCTCGCGACAGCTGCCCGAGCGGACCTCGTTGTCGTAGTTGACCGGGGACGTATCGTTGAATACGGCCCGCACGATGTTCTGCGGTATGCCGGTGGTCACTACTCGGGACTCTGGGATGCATCGCAGGCGCGTGAGGGGAATAATCTGACGTCGAGAACTGTCATCGAAGGCAACCCCGTCGCGTGACAGTCGGCACGGATTTGTACCGCCGAGAGGTAGTGCGCGATCGCAAGATCACGGACTTCCGTGAGACAGCTCACAAATTGTGTGCCGCACAATTGCTCGTCACACGCTCGGGCTAATCTCATGTATATAGGCGCTCTGATCGGGTACCGAAATAGAAACGAGGCGAACACCTGCCGTGAGCAGCAGTTCTACATCCCAATTCGGACAGAACCAGTGGCTGGTTGACGAGATGTACCAACGCTTCCAGGACGATCCGTCGTCCGTGGATCCCAGTTGGCACGAATTCTTGACCGATTACTCGCCGGACTCGGCGAACACGGGAGGTGGAAACGGGACTGCCTCGAACGGCAACGCGGCTGCACCCGCCGCTGTTGTAGCTCCGCCTGCTGCTCCCAAGGCCACGCCTCCCGCCCCCAAGACCGCACCTCCTGCGCCGGCTGCCAAGGCTGGCGCTCCGGCCCCCGCGAAGACGGCAGCGCCCGCCGCCAAGGCCGCCCCGGCCCAGCCCGCAGCAGCCAAGCCCGCGGCCGCTACTGCCAAGCCCGCCCCTGCCGGCGGAGCCGAGGAAACCAAGGTTCTCCGCGGCGCCGCAGCCGCAGTCGTCAAGAACATGTCGCTCTCGCTCGAGATCCCGACTGCAACCAGCGTGCGTGCCATCCCCGCGAAGCTGATGTTCGACAACCGCATCGTCATCAACAACCACCTCGCGCGTACCCGCGGCGGCAAGATCTCGTTCACCCACCTCTTGGGTTACGCGATCGTCCAGGCAGTCAACGCGTTCCCCAACATGAACCGGCACTTCGCCGAAATCGACGGCAAGCCGAACGCGGTCACGCCCGAGCACACCAATCTCGGACTCGCGATCGACCTTCCCGGAAAGGACGGCAACCGCTCACTGGTAGTTGCCGCCATCCGGAACACCGAGTCGATGAACTTCGTCCAGTTCCACGCGGCATACGAGGACATCGTCCGACGCGCCCGTGAAGGCAAGCTCACCGGCGAAGACTTCACCGGCGTCACCATTTCGCTGACCAACCCGGGCGGTATCGGCACGGTTCACTCCGTTCCTCGCCTGATGAAGGGCCAGGGCGCCATCATCGGTGCCGGCGCGATGGAATACCCCGCCGAGTTCCAGGGCGCCAGCGACGAGAAGCTGGCCGAGATGGGCGTCGGCAAGTTGATGACTCTCACCTCGACCTACGATCACCGCATCATCCAGGGTGCCGAGTCGGGCGATTTCCTGCGCACGATCCACAACCTGCTGATCAGCGACGAGTTCTACGACGAGATCTTCCACGCGCTCGGCAACCCGTACGAGCCGGTGCGGTGGCGCAAGGACGTGCCGGAAGGCGCTGTCGACAAGAACACCCGCGTTCTCGAACTGATCGCTGCATACCGTGACCGCGGCCACCTCATGGCCGACACGGACCCGTTGCAGTTCGTCAAGGACAAGTTCCACAGCCACCCCGACCTCGACGTCATCAGCCACGGCCTGACGCTGTGGGATCTGGACCGTGAGTTCAAGGTCGGCGGCTTCCACGGTCAAGAGAAGATGAAGCTGCGCGACGTGTTGAGCGTGCTGCGCGACGCGTACTGCCGCCACGTCGGCGTCGAGTACACGCACATCCTCGAGACGGATCAGCGTCAGTGGATCCAGGACCGCGTCGAGGGCCATCACGCCAAGCCTTCGGTCGCTCAGCAGAAGTACATCCTGAGCAAGCTCAACGCCGCCGAGGCCTTCGAGACGTTCCTGCAGACCAAGTACGTCGGCCAGAAGCGCTTCTCGCTCGAAGGCGCCGAAGCCGTCATCCCGATGATGGACGCCGTGATCGACCAGGCCGCCGAGCACCAGCTCGACGAGGTCGTCATCGGCATGCCGCACCGTGGCCGTCTCAACGTGCTTGCCAACATCGTCGGCAAGCCGTACTCCAAGATCTTCACGGAGTTCGAGGGCAACATGAACCCGGCAGCCGCTCACGGCTCCGGCGACGTGAAGTACCACTTGGGTGCCAGCGGAACGTACATCCAGATGTTCGGTGACAACGACATCGCTGTCTCCTTGACCGCAAACCCATCGCACCTCGAGGCCGTCGACCCGGTTCTCGAAGGCCTGGTCCGCGCCAAGCAGGACATCCTCGACAAGGGTGAAGAAGGCTTCACCGTCCTGCCGCTCATGCTGCACGGTGACGCTGCATTCGCCGGTCAGGGCGTTGTCGCCGAGACGCTCAACCTCTCGCTGCTTCGCGGTTACCGCACCGGTGGCACCGTGCACATCGTCGTGAACAACCAGGTCGGCTTCACCACCGCTCCGGAACATTCACGCTCGTCCGAGTACTGCACCGACGTCGCGAAGATGATCGCCGCACCGGTCTTCCACGTCAACGGCGACGACCCCGAGGCTTGCGTCTGGGTTGCTCAGCTGGCCGTCGACTTCCGTGAGAAGTTCGGCAAGGACGTTGTCATCGACCTCATCTGCTACCGCCGTCGCGGTCACAACGAAGGCGACGACCCGTCGATGACCCAGCCGGCCATGTACGACGTCATCGACACCAAGCGCAGCGTTCGTAAGAGCTACACCGAGTCCCTCATCGGCCGCGGTGACATCTCGCTCAAGGAAGCCGAAGACGCACTTCGCGACTACCAGGGCCAGCTCGAACGGGTCTTCAACGAGGTCCGTGAACTCGAGAAGTTCCAGCCCGAACCGTCCGAGTCCGTCGAACTCGACCAGACTCCCCCGGCTCGCCTGACCACGGCTGTCGCTCCCGAGGTCCTCGAGCGCATCGGTGATGCGTTCGTCAACGTCCCCGACGGCTTCACCGTTCACCCGCGCGTCAAGCCGGTTGCCGAGAAGCGCCGCGAGATGGCCCGTGAGGGACATGTCGACTGGGCGTTCGCAGAATTGCTCGCGTTCGGCTCGTTGGCCGAGCAGGGTGCCTTGATCCGCCTCGCGGGTCAGGACTCCAAGCGAGGAACGTTCACGCAGCGTCACTCGGTCCTCATCGACCGCAAGACCGGCAACGAGTACAGCCCGATCGCCAAGATCGCTGCCGACGCCGAAAACGGCGGCAAGTTCATGGTCTACGACTCCGCACTCACCGAGTACGCAGGTCTGGGCTTCGAGTACGGCTACTCGGTCGGTAACCCCGACGCTCTGGTCCTGTGGGAAGCGCAGTTCGGTGACTTCGTCAACGGCGCGCAGACCATCATCGACGAGTTCATCTCTTCGGGTGAGGCCAAGTGGGGTCAGCTCTCCGACGTCGTGCTGCTCCTGCCGCACGGTCACGAGGGTCAGGGTCCGGACCACACCTCCGGTCGCATCGAGCGTTTCCTTCAGCTGTGTGCAGAAGGCTCGATGACCGTTGCGGTTCCGTCGACTCCGGCCAGCTACTTCCACCTGCTGCGTCGCCATCACCTCGACGGCATCCGCCGTCCGCTGGTGGTTTTCACGCCCAAGTCGATGCTGCGTAACAAGGCTGCCGTCAGCAACGTCGAGGACTTCACGACGGGCAAGTTCCGTTCGGTCTTCGAGGAGCCGGCATACGAGAGCGGCGAAAGCGCACGCGAATCGGTCAAGCGGGTTCTGCTGGTCAGCGGCAAGCTGTACTGGGAACTCCTGGCGAAGAAGCACAAGGACGAGCGTGACGACATCGCCATCGTGCGCATGGAGCAGCTCTACCCCGTGCCGAAGCGTCGCCTCAAGGAGACCCTGGACCGTTACCCGAATGCGGATCAGTTCCGTTGGGTCCAGGAAGAGCCCGCAAACCAGGGTGCGTGGCCGTTCCTCGGGCTGGCTCTGCCGGACCTTCTGCCGGAGACCTTGACCGGTATCAAGCGCATCTCGCGTCGTCCGATGTCCGCTCCCTCTTCGGGATCGAGCAAGGTCCACGCGGTGGAGCAGCAGGAGATCTTGGACGAGGCGTTCCTGCCGACCAACTGATCTCAGTAATTTGACAAGGGCCGGGCCCCACATTCCGCAAGGAGTGTGGGGCCCGGCCTTTCTGCGTTCACGTCAATTCGATTGCAGCAGACCCAGATCCGGCCCCGCATCGAAGCCGACGGCGGCCAGTGCCAACGCGGGCAACGACTGAACCGTCAGGTCGATCAGTTCCTCGCGGGTGATGGCGGGCGCTCGGAGCCAACTGATGGTGGCTTCCTCGACAAACGCGATCCAACCGCGAACGGCCAACTCCACCTGAGGTGTTCGAGTCAGGCCGATCTTCGGGAGCTGATCGAGGGTTCTCTTGGCCATGATGTCGCGAGTCTGCTCGAACACCTCACGCATCTGCGGATCCCCGCTGGCGGTCCCCCGGAGCAGCGAGACGTAGGTATTGCGGTTCTCGGTCACGTAGTCGACGTACGACGCCAGCACCGAGCGGAGGGTGAGCATCGGATCGTCCGACTCGCTCGGCTCGGTGCGCTGGAGCATCTGTTCACTGCTGTGTCGGACGATCGCCAGATGGAACTCGCTTTTCGACGCGAAGTAGTGGAACAGAAGCCCCCGCGAGACACCAGCCTGATCGGCGATGTCCTCGACGGAAATCTGTTCGAGCGGCCGTTCGGCCAGCATCCGCGCCCCGAGGTCGATGAGTTGCGCTCGGCGTTGCGCAGGGTCGAGCCGCGTTCGCTTTACTGCGTCCATGCCCAATAGACTACTGAATATTCGTCAATAAGCTATTGACCGTGACTCAATAAAGGCATATCGTTCCCTACATGAGTCTTCCAGTTACAGATACCTCAGCACCTGCCGCGGATACTCGCCACGTCGGCACACTGATCATCGGCAGTGGTTTCGCCGGTCTCGGTGCGGCGATCAAACTGGCACAGGCCGGCATCACCGACTACGTCGTTCTCGAGCGCGGCAACGACGTCGGCGGGACCTGGCGTGACAACAGCTACCCGGGCGCCGCGTGTGACGTGCCGTCGCATTTGTACTCGTACTCTTTTGCACTCAATCCGGAGTGGACGCGCTCCTTCTCCACTCAGCCCGAGATCTACAAGTACATCCAGTCGGTGGCCAACCGCCACAAGGTGCTCGACAAGCACATCTTCGACTGCGACGTTCTCTCCGCACGCTGGGACGAGGCGTCTGCTCGGTGGCACGTCAGCACCAACAAGGGCGAATTCGTCGCAAAGATCGTCGTCTCGGCCGTCGGCGCATTGTGTGAGCCTTCACTTCCGGACATCAAGGGCATCGACGGCTTCAAGGGCGAGATCTTCCACTCCTCGCGTTGGAACCACGACGCCGATCTGACCGGCAAGCGTGTGGCCGTCATCGGAACCGGCGCCTCGGCCATCCAGATCGTGCCGGCCATCGGCAAGAAGGTCTCGCATCTCGACGTGTACCAGCGCACGGCGCCGTGGATCCTGCCCCGCGCAGACCGCGAGTACACCAAGATCGAGCACCTCGCGTTCAAGTACCTCCCCGGCTTCCAGAAGTTGTGCCGCACCGGTATCTACTGGATGCGAGAGACGCAGGTCGTCGGCCTGGCCAAGGCGCCGGTCTTCATGAAGCCGCTGCAGTTCGCCGCCGAGCGTCACCTGAAGGCCCAGATCAAGGACAAGGATCTTCGCAAGAAGGTCATGCCCAACTTCCAGATCGGCTGCAAGCGCATGCTGATCTCGAACAACTACTTCCCCACCCTCGCCCAGGACAATGTCGACCTGGTGACCGAAGGCATCGAGGAGGTCACCGCCAACGGGATCGTCTCGAAGACCGGCACCACCCGTGAGATCGATGCCCTCGTCGTGGCGACCGGATTCCACGTCACCGACTCCCCCACCTTCGCGGGAATCTTCGGCAAGGACGGACGCTCGCTCGCCGAGGTCTTCGAAGAGACCGGCATGCAGGGATACAAGGGCGCGGCAGTTGCCAACTTCCCCAACATGTTCTTCCTCGTCGGACCCAACACCGGCCTCGGACATTCGTCGATGGTCTTCATGATCGAGTCGCAGATCAACTACCTGGTCGACGCGATCGCCACCATCGACAAGTACGACATCGGCACCATCGAGGTGCGCAAGGACAAGCAGGACAAGTACAACAAGGACCTGCAGGCAGCTATGTCCAAGAGCGTGTGGAACAACGGCGGTTGCGCCAGCTGGTACATGGACAAGCACGGAAACAACACCACCCTGTGGCCTGGCTTCACCTTCCAGTTCCGCAACGCCACCAAGCATTTCGACCTCGCGGCATACCGCAGCGTCGCCACCTCGGATCTCGGCGCCGTCGGCACCGCGACCACTTCACAGATCGACCTCGACGACGAGAAGGCAGTAGCACAATGAGTGATTTTGCAGGCAAGGTCGTAGTCATCACCGGAGCGGGATCGGGCATCGGTCGCGCACTAGCACTGAACCTGGCCGGCCAGGGCGCCAAGTTGGCAATCTCCGACGTGGACACCATCGGGCTCGCCGAGACAACGCGTCTGGTGGAAGCCATCGGCGCCGAGGTGAAGTCGGACCATCTCGACGTCACCCAGCGCGAAGCGGTTCTCGAGTACGCCGACGCGGTTGTCGCCCATTTCGGCAAGGTCAACCAGATCTACAACAACGCCGGAATCGCCTACCACGGCACTTTCGAGAAGTCCGAATTCAAGGACTTCGAACGTGTCATGGACGTCGACTTCTGGGGAGTTGTCAACGGCACCAAGGCATTCCTCCCCCACGTCATCGCATCCGGCGACGGGCACATCGTGAACGTGTCGAGCCTCTTCGGTCTGCTGTCGATGCCGGGTCAGAGCGCATACAACTCGGCCAAGTTCGCCGTTCGCGGTTTCACCGAGTCGCTTCGCCAGGAAATGCTGATAGCCAAGCACCCGGTGAAGGTGACCTGTGTGCACCCGGGCGGAATCAAGACCGCCATCGCACGCAACGCCACCGCAGGCCCGGGTGAAGATCTTGCGGTCTTCTCCGAGTTCTTCGACCGCAAGCTCGCGCGCACCACACCGGAGGACGCCGCCAAGACGATCGTCAACGGTGTTCGGAAGAGCAAGCCGCGAGTTCTCATCGGGATGGACGCAATCGCACTCGACGCCTGGGTTCGCCTCGTAGGATCGGGCTACCAGCGCATCGTCGCGATCGTCGCCGGCCGAATGATGCCCAAGTCCAGCTGAGTTCGTTTCACAGCGCAGTTCGTTTCACAGCGCAGTTCGCACAAAGAGTCAGGAGCCCTGCCGGTGAGCACGTTCACCCTTCCGCTGCCCGTGGTCGCATTCTTGTTGAAGCCGTACTTCCGTCTGGCTTTCAACTCGCGGCTGCCGTATCGGATTCAACGTCTGTTGCTCGAGGCCGGGGCACCGCTACAGCAGGTTCCAGCGGGCGCCGTAGTGCGCCCGCTGGAGCTGGCTTGCCGACCGGCAGAGAAGATCACCGTCGGCGCAACCGAGCGCCCCACCGCAGTTCTCTACCTGCATGGCGGGGCGTACACGCTGGGTTCGCTGTCCACACACCGTTCTCTCGCAGCTCATCTCGCCCGTGAGTCGTCCAGTGCGGTCTTCACCTTGGACTACCGTCTCGCGCCGGAGAATCCGTATCCCGCCGCTCTCGACGACGCGGTCTCAGCCTTCATGCAGTTGGTCACCGAGTTCGACTATTCGGAAGACCGCGTTGCCATCGCCGGCGATTCAGCCGGTGGCGGCCTGGCCGCGGCGACCGCTATTCGTCTGATCGAGCGTCACGGCGTGACCCCCGGCGCGCTTGCCCTGATCTCACCGTGGGTCGATCCCGGCGATCGGGGTGCTAACAAAAAGGCCGACCTGGTGGTCAACACAGCGTGGTCCTTCGACGCCGCCGACGCCTACCTTGCCGGAGGCGACCGTACTGATCCCGGCTACGCACCGATGCACGGCAAGCTCGACGGGTTGCCACCCACCAGGATTCACGTCGGTTCCGAGGAAGTCCTCTACCCGCAGATCATGACGTTCACCGACAAGCTCGCCGCTGCCGGCGTCGATGTGTCCCTGGTCGAGTACGCAAGACTCTGGCACGTGGCTCACGCACAGGCGTCACTGGTGAAGGAAGCAGCAGACGCCGTTTCCGACCTCGGCCAGTTCATCGCATCGAAACTGATTCGTGCCAAGGATGATTCGAGTTCAGCAGTAGGCTCGAACAGTCACTGACGGCTGGGACACCCGTCCATGTCACTGACGGGTGTCCCACCAGGTGCGGGCGACTTCCGAGGCTGACGCCTTGCCGGTCCGCACCTGCTCGATCATTGCGGCGAGATCGGTGGTGGACAGTTCACCGGCAACGACGCTGAGCGCCTTGACAGCCGAATCTCCCAGTGCGCCCGCTCGAAAGAGCGGAACGACATTCTGCGCAGCCAGAGCGTGATTCGAATCAGCGAGCACTGTGACGGCATCGGATTGTGCCAACGCCGACAGCGTCGTGGTTCCGAATACTTGTGCACCGGGTACGTCTGCCGGCGTTGCCTGATCGACACCGGCGAAGACACACTCGGCGCCCTCGGCCAACTGTTCCACTGCCCCGTCCTCGACGAATCTCGCGGAGACGAGCGGCGTCGCCGCGGCACACGAAGGAGCAAAGGCTTCTATCGTCTTCGCTCCCAACGACTGTGCGTATCCGGTGTCGAGTGCGAGGACCGCACGATCTTCGGCCATCGCATAGTCGGAGACCGAAAGACCCTCCGGCAGAGAGCGACTCAAGGCTTCGAAGACGTCGTCGGCCTTGCGGGCCGGGGATGACGGGTCGTAGTGATCGAGCAGCGCGCCGGTGAACTCGGGCACCAAAGTGACTCGCGCTGCGTCCAGAGCCTCGAGTGATTGGTTTCGGCCACCACCCACCGATTCGACGCGAGCCGACAGGCCGGAGGAGGAGAGCACCGTCGAATACACCTCGGCCAACACCGAACTCTCCACCGATGCGTCAGCAGCCACCACGATCTGGTCACGAGACTCCGCTTCGACACCCTCTACCACCGAATCACCGTTTGCGCATCCGCTGAGAATCGGCAGGACCATCAGTGCTGCAACAACAGTCGAATACTTCGTGCGTGTGCTCTTCACTGAAATCCTCACATCCAATCCCATGGATCGAAAACCGTGCCATGTCGGTACCTATCGTTACACTTGTCGGGCGATGCGCGGTAACCAGTCCTGACGCAGCCACTCGGTGGCGGCGCCGTCGAAGTCACTCGGGTGGCTTCGCCACAAGGGAATGGTTTCCGACGCCCGAAACACGGGACGCCCGAAAAACCGGAAGGACGCTCATGCGCACCTCACGATTTCGTTCCAACCGTTGGCTCGTAGCCGCGGCAACCGTTGTCTCTCTGACTGCACTGACAGCGTGCGGTAGCAGCGACGGCGACTCCAACAGCGATCCCAACGCGATCGTCGTCGGCTCCGCCAACTTCACCGAATCCGAGACGATCGCCAACATCTACGCCGAAGCACTGCGTGTCAACGGGTTCGATGTGTCCACGTCGTTCAACGTCGGCAGCCGCGAGGCGTACATTCCGGCACTCAAGGACGGGTCCATCAGTGTCATTCCGGATTACACGGGAAATCTCCTGCAGTACTTGGATCCCGACAGCACGGCCACCAGCTCCGCTGACGTCCTCGCTGCTCTTCCCGCAGCTCTCGGGTCGGAATTGGCAATTGCGACGCCTGCATCCGCCGAGGACAAGGACGCCGTCGTCGTCACGAAGGAAACGGCTGACAAGTGGAACCTGAAGACGATCGCCGATCTGGCTCCGCATTCCGCCGAGGTCAAGTTCGGTGCTCCGGCCGAGTTCCAGGAACGTCCAGCCGGATTGCCCGGTTTGAAGTCCAATTACGGCCTCGACATCTCGGCAGCCAACTTCGTTCCGATCGCCGACGGCGGTGGACCGGCAACCGTGAAGGCTCTCTCCTCCGGTGACATCACCGCGGCAAACATCTTCACGACGTCGGCCTCCATCCCGGAGAACAACTTCGTGGTTCTCGAAGACCCGAAGAACAATTTCCCGGCTCAGAACGTGGTGCCGGTGCTGCGTGCCTCGAAGTCTTCCGACAAGTTGAAGACGGTCCTCGATGCGGTGTCCGCCAAGCTCACCACCGAAGAGTTGTTGGCACTCAACGTCCAGGTGTCCGGCGACACCAAGACGGAGCCGGCAGCGGCGGCCAAGGCGTGGGTGACGGCCCAGGGCCTCGACAAGCCGGTCTCGTAGTCACGTGATCACCTTCGAGGGCGTCACCAAGCAGTATCCGGACGGCACCACCGCCGTCGACCGTCTCGATCTCACCATCGAGGCCGAGTCGTTCACGGTGTTCGTGGGGCCGTCCGGGTGCGGCAAGACGACGTCAATGCGCATGATCAACCGGATGATCACACCGACGTCGGGCAAGATCTTCGTCGACGGTCGTGACATCGCCCAGACCGACGCGGTGAAGCTGCGTCTCGGCATCGGGTACGTCATCCAGAACGCCGGCTTGCTTCCGCATCGCACCGTGATCGACAACGTCGCAACAGTTCCGGTACTGCGCGGTGAGTCCCGCCGCGCAGCGCGCAAAGCCGCGTTGGGGGTACTCGAACGAGTCGGTCTGGACATCTCCCTTGCCACCCGCTATCCCGGACAACTCTCGGGTGGGCAGCAACAACGTGTGGGAGTTGCGCGAGCATTGGCTGCCGATCCGCCGATCCTGTTGATGGACGAGCCCTTCAGCGCCGTCGACCCGGTGGTGCGTGAGGATCTGCAGACCGAAATGCTCCGTCTTCAAAGCGAACTGAAGAAGACGATCGTCTTTGTCACCCACGACATCGACGAGGCAGTCAAACTCGGTGATCACATTGCCGTCTTCGGTCCCGGCGGGCGGCTTCAGCAGGTTGCGGCACCTCGCGACGTGTTGGCCGCACCGGCAACGGATTTTGTCGCCGGATTCGTCGGACGCGATCGCGGCTATCGGGGATTGTCGTTCCGCGCTGCCGACGAGGTTCCGTTGCACCCTGTACGCACGGCCGTCGAGAACGAATTGAAGGCTCTGCGTCTCGAATTGGGCGAATGGGTTCTCGTGGTCACGGACAACGGAACTCCGCAGGGATGGATCGACGTGACCGGCGTCGAAGGCCTGCGCTCGGGACGAACCCTTGCTCAGTCGACGTCTGCCGGTGGTTCGCTGTTCTCCCCCGGCGGCGATCTCCGCCAAGCACTCGATGCGGCAATCTCGTCGCCTTCCGGTATCGGCGTTGCCGTCGACGGCGAGGGAGCGGTCATCGGCGGGATCCTCGGTTCCGAAGTCGTGGCGAAATTGGCAGATCAGCGTCGACGCGAGGACGAGGAACGCAACCGCGTCGCCTTCACCGAGGGATTCGGGTCGTAGCGGCATGCGCTGGCTCATCGACAATTTCTCGACGGTCGTGGATTACTCGAAGACCCATCTGTATCTGGCACTGCTTCCTTTGCTGATCGGTCTCCTGATTGCCGTTCCGGTCGGAACAGCGATCCGCAACGTCAGATGGCTGCGCCGAATCACGTTGACCCTGGCGAGCATTGCGTTCACGATTCCGTCGCTCGCGCTGTTCGTCACCATCCCCCAGTTGTTCGGACTCAAGACCCTTGATCCTCTCAACGTCGTGATCGCACTCAGCGTGTATGCGACGGCACTGCTCATCCGGGCTGTACCCGAAGCACTCGACTCGGTGCCGGACAACGTCATCGACGCCTCCACCGCCGTCGGTTTCACACCGCTACGACGCGCTCTGACGGTCGAGTTGCCATTGGCGCTGCCGGTGATGATCGCGAACATCAGAGTTATTGCCGTTACCAATATTTCGCTGGTGTCAGTCGGATCTCTGATCGGAATCGGCGGGCTTGGAGTCCTGTTCAAACAAGGCTACGACCGCGACTATCCCGACCAGATCGTTGCGGGCATCATCGCGATCGTCGTGCTGGCACTGGCGCTCGATCTGATCCTGTATCTGATCGGCCGATTCCTGACCCCGTGGACCAGAACGTCGACCTCGTCGAAGGTTCCCGCCGTCCTGTCAGCCGAGGGGGAACCCGTATGAGCATCTTCACCGGGGCCTGGGACTTCATCGTCGATCCCGGAAATTGGAGCGGCGACACCGGAATCGGCACCCGCATCCTCCAGCACCTCTGGTACAGCGTTCTGGCCGTGGCACTTTCGGCTGTGATCGCGGTGCCCATCGGATTACTCATCGGCCATCTGCGTCGCGGTGAGATCGTGGTCGTCAGTCTGGTCAACGCACTGCGGTCACTGCCCACTCTCGGCCTGCTGACCTTCCTCGTTCTTCTCATGGGTCTGGGAGTGATGCCGCCGATTCTCGCCCTCGTCATTCTTGGTATTCCCCCACTACTCGCCGGCACGTACGCCGGAATCGCCAGCGTCGACCGCGGCGTCGTCGAGGCCGCACGGGCGATGGGTATGACCGAACTCCAAGTGCTCTTCCGCGTCGAGATACCCAATGCGCTGCCATTGATTCTCGGCGGACTGCGTAACGCAACACTGCAGGTGATTGCCACGGCAACGGTCGCCGCCTACGTCAACCTCGGCGGCCTCGGCCGGTACATCTTCGACGGTCTCGCACTCTACAAGTACGACCGAGTCGTCGTCGGCGCAATCCTGGTCGCGGTTGTGGCTCTCGTCGTGGACGGCTTACTGGCGCTGGTGGTCTGGGCATCGGTTCCCGGGACCGGCAGGCTGCGCCGAACACCCGACCTCACTCGTCTGTAGCTCTCGGTACACACGAAAAAGCCCCGATCGGAACCTTGTGTGCGGGTTCCGATCGGGGCTTTCGTAGTCCCTCTTAGCTGGTCACGCCCTCAGCATGCGCTGCGGCCGCGACGGCTTCCGCTACTGCGGGTGCCACGCGAGGGTCGAGTGGGCTGGGGACGATTTTGTCCGCCGCCAACTCGTCGCCGACCACCGACAGGATTGCCTCGGCGGCAGCGAGCTTCATACCTTCGGTGATGCGACGGGCGCCGGCGTCGAGCGCGCCCTTGAAGACACCGGGGAAGGCAAGAACGTTGTTGATCTGGTTCGGGAAATCACTACGGCCCGTCGCCACGATCGCCGCGTACTTCGACGCGGTTTCGGGGTGAATCTCCGGGTCCGGGTTGGAAAGTGCGAACACGATCGACTCGGGAGCCATCGAAGCGATGAGCTCCTCGGGGATCTTGCCCGCCGAGACACCGAGGAACACGTCAGCACCTTCGAGAGCCTCGATGGCACCACCATGCAGGTCACGGGGATTTGTGCGGGCCGCGAGTTCTGCCTTCACGTCGTTGAGGTCGCTGCGCTCACCCGAGATGATGCCCTTCGAGTCCAGCACGATGACGTCGCTGATTCCGGCGGCGAGCAGGATGTTCGCGCAGGCAACACCCGCAGCGCCGGCGCCGGAGATGACGACCTTGAGTGTGGTGATGTCGCGGCTCTGGACCTTCACGGCGCCCTTGAGTGCCGCGAGGACCACGATGGCGGTTCCGTGCTGATCGTCGTGCATGACGGGGCAGTCGAGAGCTTCGATGACGCGCTTCTCGATCTCGAAGCAACGCGGCGCCGAGATGTCCTCGAGGTTGACCGCGCCGAAGCTCGGACGCAGTCGGATGAGTGTCTCGACGATCTCGTCGGGATCCTTGGTGTCGAGAACCAGCGGAATGGAGTTCAGTCCGGCAAAGTTCTTGAACAGCGCCGACTTGCCCTCCATGACGGGCAGCGACGCGCGGGGGCCGATGTCGCCGAGTCCGAGAACCGCGGTGCCGTCGCTGACCACGACGACGAGTCGGTTGGTCCACGTGTATCGATCGGCGAGGGTTTCGTCTGCAGCGATGGCGCGGCTCACCTGAGCAACACCCGGCGTGTAGGCGATCGAGAGGGCCCGCTGCGTATCGAGCGGTGCTGTGGTCTCGACCGAGAGCTTGCCACCGACGTGAGCGGCAAAGATTTCTTCGTCGGTCAACTCGACCTTGGGTACGTTGATGGCTTCAGTCACGAGGGACACGATGACACTCCTGATTAGTCCAGCCTCAAGCGGGGCTGGGTTACTGGGAAGTAATCCTTCGGACCGCTGCGAAACTACGTTCACAACGGTCAGAGATCATTTCTTCCGCGAACGACTACTGAGAAGAAGAGCATTCGGCGTGCGCGAGAAAGTGGGCCGCAATACATCCGAAGCGTCATGGTGTGGGGCGGGTGAGCCCTGGCGTATCCATGCAATCTAGGTTTCGGGAGAAATTCTGACGAAACCTGCACTTCGGGGCCGGGCTGTGGCGCCGCCTCGAAGTAACTCCAGTTTGCCACCAGAGTCGGATCACAATCAAATCCTCCAAGCGGTCGGATTCCTCACCACACTCGAACCCGAGCCGTCATCCCCACCGTGTCATCCCCACCGTGTCATCCCCACCGTGTCATCCCCACCCAGTCATCCCCACCGTGTCATCCCCACCACTGCGTCACCAACAACAGCCCCGCCACCACGAGCACGACCACCGATCCGGCAACCGCCGCGATACCCCGCCTGCGGTCGCACCAGATCTGCGCGGCGAGAGCAACCACCGAGGCCGCAATGTGCGCGGTGATCGACGTTGTTCCCGGACCCGGGAATCCGCGGTTGCCGCCCAGATATGCCGAACCGATGATCACGAGTGTCAAGACCACGATTCCGGCCGCCACGGTGCCACTCAGGGCGCGTAGAGCGCGGACCAGCAGCCATTGTCGTTTGTCGGCGGGATAGTCGTAATCGTCTTCGTACTGATAGTCCTGATATTCCTGGTACTGGTAGTCGTCCTCGTACCTGTCGTTCCGGTCGTACCTGTCGTCGTATGTCATCTCTTACGCTCCCGCGACGAATCCGCGGACTGATTCCGCAATGAGTTGAACCGCGATGGCGGCGAGCAGAAGACCGGCGATGCGTGCCAGCAGACTGATGCCACCCTCGCCCAGTATCCGGATCAGTGCGGTCGAGAAGCGCAGGACCACGAACAGCACGAGGTGGATGGACAGAATCGCCAACGCGATGGCCAGATACGACGCCGCTTCACCGTCGGCCTGGGCGACAAAGACGATGACGGCCGCTATCGCACCGGGACCGGCCATCATCGGCGTTCCCAGAGGAACGAGTGCGACGTTGACGTCGTCGGCTCCCTGCGGACGGTTGGAGGCCTTGCCGGTCAGCAGTTCGAGTGCGATGAGAAGCAGCAGCAATCCGCCGGCGCCCTGCAACGCCGGAATGCCGATGTGGAGGTAGTTGAGGATCGCCTGACCGCCGATGGCAAAGACCGAGATGACCGCCAGGGAGACGGCGGGGGCCTGCCATGCCGCTCGATTGCGATCTTCACGACTTTTACGTCCGACGAGTGACAAGAACACCGGGATGACTCCGGGCGGGTCCATGATCACGAACAGCGTGATGAACACGGTGAGGTAGAGCGTGGTGTCGAGCATCAGCGCCCCAGTACCTCCACGCCGGTGGCAGCCGAGACGAGTTTGTCGAACTCGGCTTCGTCCGTGAGCTCGTCGCCGAGTCCGATCGTCTTGTTCTCGCCGTGGTAGTCAGAGGATCCGGTGACTGCCAAACCGAGGTCGACAGCCAGGCGGCGCAGGACGTCACGATCGTCGCTGCGATGGTCCGGGTGATCGACTTCGAGACCCCCGAGACCCAGATTGGCCAGATCGCGGATGTGGTCGAGCGCAAGCAATCCGCCGCGCGAACGGGCCCGTCCATGCGCCAGGACGGTCACTCCCCCGGCGGCTGCCACCAGTTCGACGGCGTACTCGAGCGGAGTGTCGTACTTGGGAACGTCGTATCGTCCTCGACTGGACAACAGGTCGGAGAAAGCCTCACTGATGCTCGACACCACTCCCGCTCGCATCAGGGCCGCTGCGACGTGCGGGCGTCCGACGGACGGACCGGCGTCAGCCAAGATCTGATCGGGATCGACGGGCAGACCGTCACGCGCCATCATGGTCGTCATCACCCGGATACGTTCGACGCGTTCGGCGCGCAGTCGCTCACGTTCTTTTGCGAATTCGGGGTGCGTCGGATCGAACAGGTACGCCAGAAGATGTACAGCGACCGGCCAACCACGCTCACCTCGACCTTCGCACGACATCTCCATCCCACGAACCAGGCTGACGCCGGCCGGCAAGGCCTGCGCCGCCTCGGCCCAGCCCGAAGTCGTGTCGTGATCGGTGATGGCGACGACGTCGAGTCCGGCGTCGGCTGCGGCGCGCATGAGGGCAGCCGGGGTGTCGGTGCCGTCCGATGCGTTGGAGTGGGTGTGAAGATCTATTCGCACTGTTCCAGTGTGTCAGCAATCGGCAACTTCATCGCGCTCCGGTGGGCGAGCCGGAAGCTGACGTACGATTACGCCGCAGCGGCAGCGCAATTCGATCAGGTGTCGCTGTAGTGCCGTTCCCCTGCCGTTCCACTGCATTACAGACCGAGAAGGAGCGAGCGTGCCAACCATGCCGTCACTGCCGAATTGGTCGAACGGCAAATCGACGCAAGCCGATGCGCCCAAGATCCCCGTTCCGGCAGCCCGCGCGATCGTCGACTGCGCGGTCTACGTGGACGGCGTGCGGTTGCCGGGCAAGTACACGCACCGCGCTGCGTTGGCCGAGGTTCGTAGTCGCGACAACGCGTTCGTCTGGGTGGGCATGCACGCTCCCGACGAAGGTCAGATGCAAGATGTCGCAGCAACTTTCGGACTCCACGAGCTGATGGTCGAGGATGCTGTCCATGCACACGAGCGCCCGAAACTCGAACGCTACGACGACGTCATGTTCCTGGTGCTGCGCACGGTCGTCTACGTACCGCACGAGTCCGTCGCGACGGCGAGCGAGATCGTCGAAACCGGCGAGATCATGGTGTTCGTCGGCCCCGACTTCGTGGTGACCGTCCGGCACGGGGATCACTCCGAACTGGCAAGCGTGCGCAAGTCACTCGAGCAGAACCCCGAGCGCCTCACCATGGGCCCGTTCGCGGTGTTGCACGCGATCACCGACCACGTCGTCGACAGCTATCTCTCCGTCATCCAACTCGTCGAACAGGACGTCGACAGCATGGAAGAGTTGGTGTTCAACCCGCGGAACACCGTTGCCGTCGAGCACATCTACCTGCTCAAACGTGAAATCGTCGAACTACGACGCTCGGTCACTCCACTCGGATTGCCACTGCTCCAGCTGACCCAGCCCGCGGGCGGCCTCGTCCCGAAGGAGATCCGGCGATACTTCCGTGACGTACGAGATCACCACACGATCGTGGCCGAACGTATCTCGGAATACGACGAGGTGTTGAGTTCGCTGGTCGACGCCGCACTCGCGAAGATCGCGGTGCAGCAAAACACCGACATGCGCAAGATCTCCGCGTGGGTCGCTATCGCCGCCGTGCCGACCGGCGTTGCCGGTATCTACGGGATGAACTTCGAGAACATGCCGGAACTCGGTTACAAGTACGGCTATCAGTCCATCCTGTTCCTCATCGCGTCGGTGTGTGTCGGCTTGTTCTTTCTCTTCCGTCGCAACAACTGGCTGTGAACCTCGCACGCTGACTCCCTGTACTTGCCACCGTCGCAGGCGGACAATGGATATGGGTACGCATTTTCATTCCGTTCCCGAAATCCATTTTGCGACAAGCAAATTCAGATCCAAGGAGAAGTGGAGGAGCAACCATGCCTACAGTCGAGCAATCCGTGGAGATCGCGTTGCCACCCAAGGACGTCTGGGAGTACATCGCCGTCGCCGAGAACTGGCCCAACTGGGAGAATTCGATGGTCGAGTGCAAACAGATCACCGACGGCCCGATGGGCGTGGGAAGCCGCTGGCACGGTGTCTCGCGAATCCTGGGCAAGCGTCTCGAGTGGACATCCGAATTCACCGAGTACGACCCACCGAGATCGTCGAAATCGACGTCCGTCGAAAGTCCGGTCAGCTTCTCGCAGACCACGACCTGCGAAGAAGTCGGTGACGGCACTCGGGTCACCTACCGACTCGACAGCGAAAGCGGCCTGGGAGGAGTATTCGGCAAGATGGCCGACCCGATCGTCACGAAAGCATTTTCACGGACGGTTCGGGTAAGTCTCGAGAACTTGGCGGACATCCTCGTGCACGCCGAATGATCTGACGGACAAAGCGCCAGCGCAGCTAGAGCGAGGCAGCGGAACGGTGCGGATCGCGGATGTCGATCCCCGCCTCGGTCCACGCTTCCCTCAGTGCCTCCGCGCCGCGCAGACGCACCCAGGCGGCTTCGGTACCGGTCAGGGGGACCACACCAAGGAAGCGCACCGGGTCGAACGGCTCCGGCAGCGTCAGGTCTTCGATCCCGCTGTCACCGAGAAGCACCGCCGTGAACGCAGTGTCCTTCCACAGCGGCTCGCCCAGGTCCAACAGTGCGTCCTCGAGCAGCACGACGCCTTCGACGGACGGCGCCGCGGCCAGCACCGCGAGCGTCCTGGCCACACCTGACGCCACACCGGTGCCACCGCGCAGCGTGAGTACCAACTCGGCGCGGGGTCCGCGTGTGGGGTCTGCGACCAGTTCGTTGGGGTCGCCCATCGGATGACGCGAGCACCCCAGTGTGACGTAGCGGACCAGGCCGTCGGGTGATTCGAAACGCAGCACGTCCAGCGGTTCGACACCGAGGAACGTCACCGAGGCCGCGGTGGGGTCCGGCCCCTCGATGCTGCTGACGAGATGGGCCCGGACGGAAGATACGACGCTGTCTGACACTCGTCCATCTAAACACCGTGCCCGCGAGGTTCGCAGCGCAGATACCTCGCGGTGGCGGTAGCGTCGTCGAAATGGTCTCCGTTCTCGCTGTCAGCGACGAGACCGTCGAATTCCTGTGGAGCAGTCAAGTTCGTTCACTCGGAGTCGACGTGATCCTGGGCGCGGGCGATCTGCCGTTTGCGTATCTGGAGTACCTGTCTGACCAACTGAATGCGCCTTGCGTGTTCGTTCCCGGAAACCACGACGCCGATCTGTCCGGATATTCGAACAAGAGATCGGGTTGGACGCGGGCCGGGATTCCTGCGCAGTGGCCGGGGCCTACCGGCGCAGTCAACGCCGACGGACGCATCGTGACCGTCGCCGGTCTGCGGATCGCGGGCCTCGGTGGTTCCATCCGATACAACACGGGTCCCAATCAATGGTCCGAGCGCCAGCAGAGCCGACGCGCTCGCTCGCTCGCTTGGCGAAACGCCTGGCAATCGCGACTTCCCGGCGGCCGGGCGGGCGTGGATGTGCTGCTCACCCACAGCCCCGCCCGCGGTGTCGGCGACGCCGAGGATCGGCCACATCGAGGGTTCGAATGCTTCACGCCTTTGATTCACAACCTCGATCCGACGGTGATGGTCCACGGACACATCCACCCGCACGGGCGAACCCCTCTCGATCTGGCGGTAGGCCGGACTATCGTGCTCAATACCGTCGGCTTCACGCTGATGGAGATTTCCCCAGGTACTCCGCCGACGATCGTGAGGCGCCGACATGGCTCGTGACACCGGATTTCCCACAGCCGACGCGGAAAACGACTTCGCTCGTCAGCGTCGACGCGCCGACGTGGCACGTCTGGTCAGTTGGCTACGACGCGAACCGGACGACGTCAACGCGATCCTGCCGTTCGACGAGGTTGTCGCAGCTCTGGGCAAGGTCGGCGAGAAGTCTCTGGGGCTGCAGGTCGTCACCATCGAATCAATAGTCGGAAGTGTCGACCGCACAGGTGATTTCGACAGGTACTTCCGTCCGACGTCCACTCACTCGCGCGCTCGTTGGGAGCGACTTGCGGTGGCGCAACGACGCGGCGAATCGGTACCACCTGTTCAGTTGTATCGCGTCGGCTCCATGCATTTCGTGATCGACGGGCACCACCGAGTGTCCATTGCGTGTGCGATGCACCAGAAGACAATCGACGCGTACGTCACCGAGATCATCACGCGTATCTCGCCGGAAGGCATCACTCAGCGCGCCGATCTGCTCATCAAGGATCATCGTCGACTCTTCCTCGCCCGCGTTCCGCTGCAGGGTTCACAACGCGAAGCCGTCCAGGTCACCGACCCGTGGGAGTACGCCGAACTCAGTGAGTGTGTGGAGGCGTGGGGTTTTCGGCTCATGCAGGAGAAGGGTGAGTTCCTCGGCCGAGACACCGTCGCCCGCCGCTGGTTCGGCGAGGAGTTTCTGCCCGTCGTGCGAATGCTGCGGGGTGCCGACATGTTGCCCGAGCACACCGACGCCGAGGCCTACTTGTGGATCGCCCGGGAGCGGTACCGACTGGTGCGGCGGCACATGTGGAACGACGAGATCGTGGCCGAACTACGCGATCGAGCACCGCGAAAGCACAAGCCCGCTACGTAGATGCAGTGAAGCGAACCTCGCGGTTCGGGATCTTCGGGTGCATGAACTTCAGCAACGAACGCGCTTCTTTCTCGATGGACGCGAGGGCGGTCTTCGGTTGCTGCGCAAACAGAGTCGCACCCAACTCGACCGTCTCCTTTGCCGGCGTTACCGTCGCATATCCCACCACCTTCCCGCGCACCAGGATGGCGGGCTTGATGATGCCGTTCACGGTGAAGACGCGAGTTCGGTACTGCTCGTCCATGATTCGAGATCGGTCGGCGTGCGAGAGCAAGATGTTGTCGAACGGTGCAAGTATGCGAACCGGGGGTGTTCCGGAGGTCGGTCGTGGCGCGTCCGGCAGGTCGAACACCTCGGCCCCATTCTCGTTGACAAAGGTGACCAGGCCGGGTCGTAGCCGCTCGAATACTTCGGCGAGTCTGGTCAGACCCGACCACGCCTGAGCGTCCTTCACGCTCGCGGGCCCGAAGGCCGCCAGATAACGAAGCACCATCGCATCCGGATCCGGCGATGAACTCACTTCCGTGCCAAGCCAATTCTCCAAGGTCGTCAGTGCCGGTACTCCGGATCGTCCCCACAGGCCTCGCGGTGGGACCTGCACCATCGGCAGAAGTCCTCGAACGCCGTGCGCCAGCCCCTCGGCCGCGTGGCCGGGAAAGCGCTCTGCCAGTATCGGTCTCATCTGCATTTGGGTGAGCGGCCCGTCCGCTACGAGGTCCCGTCCCGCCCGCGCCAGAGCGTCGAGATCCAACCCGGTGAGCGCCGCACGCTGTGTGCTGTTGGTGTGGAGATCGCGTTCCATGATCGTCTGAACCGTGGCCCGGAATGGGCCCGCATCCGCGGCCGAAAGAGCAAAGACCGTGCCCCGCATGGCAACAAGCCGCACCACCTGGCGCTTCTCGACAAGGGTGGAGAGGTCTTCTGCCGCAAAGTTCTTCAGCCGCGCCCACAGCGCCAGGTAGGGCGGGTTCGGCGCCTGGGCCTGCAGACCTGCCAGGTGCTCGATCGCATCCAACGCACTGACCTCGGCCCTCCGCAGCAGGAACTGCCGCGCCAGAGTCGCCAGGTTGAGCTCGCGATCGGTGATCAGTGCAGCCATCGACAACTCCTCAACGATCGTGGTCAGTGGCGGTGACGATCTCGAACGGTATCTCGACTCGCGCGAGGGTTCCGGACTCTTCACCCGGTCCGACCGAGAACGAGCCACCCGCGGCAACCACTCGCAGTTCGTGCGAGAGCAGTCCGATGTGCCCGGCAGCCCGTCGTTCGGCAATCCGATCGGCGCTGATCCCCCGACCGTCGTCCGAGACCACGAGCACCGCACGGTGGTCCAGTCGTGCAAGCTCGATCCGGACGTTCTGCGCGCCGGCATGTTTGACGACGTTGCCCAGAAGCTCTCGGGTGGCGCCGAACAAGACCTCGTCGGCAGACGTGCGTAGATCGTCGTTCCAGCCCGAAGTGTCGACGTCGACCACTACTCCGCCGCGTCCCTGCGCCGATCGCGCGAGGTCCCCGATCGCGCGGGCAAGGCCCACGTGGACGAGAACTGTGGGATGCAGTTCCGAGACGGACGATCTCAACAGCGTGGTCGCTTCACCGAGCGCTTTTCCGGCTCGCGCCAAAGCGACAGGCTCCGCACTGTCTGCCAATTCGTCGAGATCCATCCGCGCGGCGAGAACGTACTGGAGCGCCCCGTCGTGCAACTGCTCGGACAGTTCCGTGCGCTCTCGCTGCTCGAGCCCCATGAGTTCGGCCAGAAGGCTGGTTCGATGCCCGACGAGTTGTCCGATGGTCAACACGCGTGATCTTTGAATCCGAGTCAGTCCGATTGCGCCTGCGCCCACTCCGGCCAAGGCCATGGTGCTCAGCAGGATCGACGGCCACGGCTCGGAGTTCGAAGTCATCGTTGCCCAACTGGAAACGAAGAACACACCGATCGTGCAGGCAACGACGCCGACACACACGTCCGTCCGCAGTTGCGTACACGCCAGAACCGGAATGACGAAGAGCCCGTTGCTCAAGATGTCGGCGGTCCAACTCTGCTCGGCCGCGAGACCGGTCAGCAATGTCAGAGTTGCGAGCACGGCAAGGTCGACGAACAAGCCGAGCCAGATCATCGTCACCGGGCCGGTGCCGCCCTTGCGGATCCACAGCGCCACGGCTGCCGACCAGAGTGCATAGGCGCCCAGAATCGCGAAACACCATCCCGCGTCGTTCATCGGCGGGACGAAAATCAGTGTCAGGGCGATGAACAGCACCAGAGCGCCGCGCACCGTCAGTTGGAGGTACGCACCGCGGTAGGCGTGTTCGCGCATGATCCGCTCGAGGTCCGGGCCACCGGGCAGGTGCTCGGTTCGTACCGAGGATTCGTTCATCTGTCCTCCTGTGCCGCCCATCCCAGTTCCCTGTGAATGAGCTTCGCACACGAGATTTCACAATCAACCCGCAATACCGTGAATGGCACAGCATTCACCGAACCTCGAAACCACGCAGGAGTGCTCATGATCTCGACCCGAGCAAGCAAGCGCCGCATCGCCACTCGATTTGCCGTCGCCGGCGCCCTGGCAGCGGCGCCGATCGCCGTGGTCGCCGGGACAGCGCAAGCCGCCCCGGCCTCCACCCATCACGAACAATTCGGCCGCCTGGTCCCCCTACCCGAACCGGCCGACGCAGCGCCCGGCCCCGAACAGGTACCGCTCCCCTGGGGCGCGACGTATTCGGTCACCTTGCCCGGGTAAAGGTCACAGCAGCAGATTGGCTCCCGTACCGCCGTCGAACACTGCGATCTTGGCGGGATCGAACCAGAGATCGACAGACCTGCCCTGGGCCACCGTGGACTCGGACGAGAGCCTGGCAACCAGTTGACCGCCACCAGCGACGGCCGTTCCCGAATCGGCGGCGAGTTCCTCGAGTTCACGAGAGTTGACGGCGGGGCCACCAGCGAGGAAATACGCGTACTTGTCCGAACCCATCGATTCCAGCACGTCGACGTCGACGGTGAACGTCCCGCCGTGCGGCTTCTGCGCTGCATCGACCAGCGCCACGTCCTCGAAATGCTCCGGTCTGATACCGACCACCACGTCCTTGCCCGAACCGCTGCCCGAGATCTTCGACTGCGCCGCCGCTGGCAGGCGAACATCGCCGATCGGCGTGCTCACACCGTCGGCCGTCAACTGTCCGGGGAAGAAGTTCATGGACGGGGACCCGATGAATCCCGCCACGAACAGATTGTTCGGACGATCGTAGAGTTCCTGCGGCGCACCGATCTGTTGCACGATTCCGCCGCGCAGCACGACTACCCGATCGCCGAGCGTCATCGCCTCGGTCTGGTCGTGGGTCACGTAAATCGTTGTCGTACCGAGTCGCTGCTGCAGACGGGCGATCTCCGTCCTCATCTGCACGCGCAGTTTGGCGTCCAGGTTCGATAGCGGCTCGTCCATGAGAAACGCCTTCGGGCTGCGCACGATTGCGCGTCCCATCGCGACACGCTGACGCTGACCGCCCGACAGGTTCGCCGGTTTGCGATCGAGATGCTGGGTGAGGTCCAGGACCCGCGCCGCGTCGTCGACCTTGGCGTTGATCTCGTCCTTGGACATCTTCGCCAAGGTCAACGGGAACGCGATGTTCTGGCGCACCGTCATGTGCGGATACAGCGCATACGACTGGAAGACCATCGCGATGTCGCGGTCCTTGGGGGCGCGTTCGTTGACGCGTTCACCCGCGATCCGCAACTCACCGGTCGAAATGTCTTCCAGCCCGGCAATCATGTTGAGAGTCGTGGATTTTCCACAACCGGACGGGCCCACGAGAATGATGAATTCTCCGTCGGCGATGGTGATGTCGACATCACTGACCGCCTTGGCTCCGTCCGGGTACAGCTTGGTCACCTTGTCCAGCACGATCTCGGCCACAGGCTTATCCCTTCACTGCGCCGGAAGTAAGCCCGGCCACGATACGACGTTGGAAGAACAGAACAAAGATGATGATCGGAATGGTGATGACCATGGCGGCCGCGGCGATCGACCCGGTGGGCTCCTCGAATTGTGAAGCGCCGGTGAAGTTTGCGATGGCCGCAGGGGCGGTGATGGAGCGTTCGGTCGACGTCAGCGAAATCGCGAACAACAGGTCGTTCCAGCAGAAGATGAACACCAGGATTCCCGCAGTGACGATGCCGGGCGCGGCCAGTGGAGCCACCACCTTCCGGAACGCCTGCCCCGGCGTCGCGCCGTCCATCTGCGCCGCCTTTTCGAGTTCCCAAGGAATCTCTTTGAAGAACGCCGAGAGCGTGTAGATCGCCAACGGCAACGCAAAGGTGATGTACGGCAGGATGAGTCCGGCCCAGGTGTCGAAGAGCCCGAGCCGTCGTTCGATGTCGAACAGCGGGCTCACCAATGAAATCTGCGGGAACATCGCGATCAGCAGGGCAACAGCCACCAGCAGCTTCTTGCCCGGAAAATCCAGGCGCGCAATCGCGTAAGCAGCCATGGTTCCGATCACCACGGCGATGACCGTCGAGATGAGTCCGATGCCGATGGAGTTGATCAGAGCACTGGTGAAGGCGCTGGTGTCGAAGATTCCTCGGTAGTTGTCCAGGGTCCACTTCTCCGGAATGAACTTGCCGTCCTTGATGGTTCCGGCGGGCTTGAAGGACAGGCTCGCAATCCACAGGACGGGAACCAACGCGTACAGCAAGACCAGAAGGTTGACGACGGACCAGCTGATCTTGAGTCTGGGAGTCACGGTCATGTCAGCGTCCTTCCGTATCGGATCCGGGAGCCGAAGCACCGAAAAGTTTGATGAAGATGAACGCGATCACTGCCACACACACGAAGATCAGCACGCTGATCGCGGATCCGATACCCAAGTTGAATGCCTTGAACAGATTGTCGTAACCCAGAATCGACACCGACCCGGTGTCGTTCGCTCCCTTCGTGAGCACGTAGATGTTGTCGAAGATGCGGAATGCGTCGAGTGTGCGGAACAGCAGAGCGACGAGGATGGCGGGCTTCATCAGCGGAAGGATGATGCGTACCAACCGGGTCCACGCGCCGGCGCCGTCCACCTGAGCCGCCTTGAGAAGGTCATCGGGCACGAGCGCCAAGCCGGCGAGCAGGAGCAGCGCCATGAACGGCGTCGTCTTCCAGACCTCGGCAAGGACGATGATCGCGAGCGACGGGATCTGGTCGGTGAGCGGCGCACTGCCGTCGGGCAGGAGATTGGCGAGGTAGCCGGTCCCCGGCGTCCACGCGTAGTACCAGCTGTATGCCGCCGCGACGGTGACGATGCCGTACGGGATGAGCACAACGGTGCGAACGAGCCCCTTACCCACGATCGTTCGGTGCATCACCAGTGCGATGGTCAGTCCGAGAACGAACTCGATGACGACCGAGACAACCGTGATCGACGTCGTCACCGCGAACGCTTGCCACCAGTAACCGTCGGTCAGCACCGACACGTAGTTGTCGAACCACACGAACTTTCGTTGATCCGGGAAGCGCAGGTCGTAGCGCTGCAAACTCAGCCACACGGCGTAGACCACCGGATATGCGGTCACCGCGATCATGAGAATCGCGGCCGGGGCCACCAGCCAGAGACCGAGGCGACGCTCGGCCGCCTTTCCGTCGGACATCTTCGTTTTCGCGGAGTGCTTCGGCTCCGGCGACGCCGTCGCGACTGTTGGTGCAGCTCCCGAATTTTCGCTGTCGATCGTCACGGAATCAGCCCCTCGGAATTGACTGCCTTGCGTACCTGCTCGGCAAGATCGTTCACGGTCGATTCCGGATCGATGTTTCCCACAGGGTTCAGCGTGGCAGTGATGAGCGTCGAAATACTCTGATAGGCAGGAGAAACCGGACGAACCGAAGCGGTGTCCAGGCTGTCGCGAACCTCACGCCACGCCGGGTACGCCTCCTGGAACGCCGGGTCGTCGTACAGGCTCTCGAGAGTCGGCGGAACGCCACCGGCTACCGCGTTGTTGCGCTGATTCTCCTCGTTACGCAGACAGGTGAGCGCCTCGAACGCGAGGTCCGGATGCTGGCTGGTCTTGGCCACCGCCACGTTGAAGCCGCCGATCGTGACCTCGGCCGGCTTACCCTCGATCACCGAGGGATACGGAGCGGCAAGGAAATTCCGTTCTCCGTTCACCGTGAGCACCGTGTTTCCGGTGTTCTCACTGGTGACATTGCCCTTGTCGTCGATGTACGGCAGATCGCCCTTCTCGGCGTTCTCCATGATGCCGGGCAGCACGAACGGCCAGTTGACCTGGAAGGCAGATTTGCCGCTCTCCATGCCCAGTCGCGACGACGCTTCATCCCCCTGCGAGATCGAGGGATCCGCACCCTTGGCGGTAGCGACGCGCTTCATGACGGTCAGCGCCTGCTGGGCAGCATCACCGTCGGCCACCGTCACGGTTGTTCCGTCCGGCCCCACCACCGATCCGCCGGCACTGGCGAGAAGAGTGTTGAACCAGACCATCAATCCTTCGTACTGCTTGCCCTGCACACCGATCCAGCTGGGGCGCCCCTCCGCGGCCAGGCCTTCGGAGATGTCGATCATCTGATCCCAGGTCTGGGGTGGTTGCCCGTCCGGCATCAAATCCTGTCGATACCAGAGCAATTGGGTGTTGGTGTTCAATGGCGCCGCATAGAGCTGGTCCTGCCACTTCGCCGACTCCAGCGGACCCTCGAGCGTCCCGTTGCTGACCTCGGCCGCCACGTCGTCAGGAAGCGGCAATGCCCATCCCGCTTCGGCGAATTCGGCAGTCCACACCACGTCGAGCGTCATCAGATCGAGTGACTTGTCATTGCCGGTCAGACGCCGGGCCAACTGAAGTCGCTGGTCGTCGGCACCCTTGGGCAGAGTTTTCTGCTCGACCCGGTACGCGCCGTTCGACGCCGCCGAACAATTGGCGGCGGCCTCCGCATACTGCTCGGCGCCGTCGGCAGCGGTGTAGAAGGACAGCACCACGCCGTCGTCATTGTCCGATCCGCACGCACTGAGCAAGGGCGCCAACAACAATGTTGCCGCGCCGAGCAGCCCCGCCCGCAATTTCTTCTTCTGTCCCGCCCGCGATCTCTCGTTCTGCCCCGCCCGCGATCTCTTGTTCTGCACAGCCGTCCTCCTCGGGCGGCGAGACGGCGCAGTCGTTACGGCTGGCCGACGCACCACACATCGGCACTTTTGCCGGAGAAGGGACCTATTTCCTTGTCCGGCAAACGGTCACGGGAAGCCAGTACTACCTCGCCCGCGTGTACATAAAGTAACCGAGATCACACAAGTTGGCAGCCCGAGCGAGAATGTCAGATGGCGAGCTTGGCGAGCAGGTCGCGCGCCGACTCCGCCGTCTTGGGCTCACACAGTACGTCGTAACGTCCGGCGACCAACTGCATCGTCGAGGCGAAGTCCCGCTGCCCACGCGTCGCGGCGTACGGAATCGTCGTGGAGATGACACCGAAGATGATGCCGCCCACGATGCCCGCGATCAGCGGAGCGAGGAAACCACCGGTGACGATTCCGAGCACCAGGCCGAAGAAGACACCGAGCCAAGCACCGGAGACGATGCCGCCACCGATCACCTTGGCCCACGTCAACCGACCGAGAACTCGCTCGACCTGCATCAGGTTCACGCCGACGATCGTGACGTCCTGAACCGGGAATTCCTGATCGGAGAGGTAATCGACTGCGCGCTGCGCCTCGGCGTAGGTGGGGTACGACCCGATGGGCCATCCCGAAGGCGGTGTCGGCAACGCTCCACGGCGCGACCCATTCGACGATTGACCGAGCGGATTGGACATGGCTGGCTGCGCTCCTCTTTTCGGGCACGTCATCCACGCGGATGACGCAAGTACATCTACCCCCTATTGTGCCCTTTACAGACCTGATTCGTTCGGCTATGCGAGCGTCAGGCGTGTTCGGGCGGCGTGAATTCCGAGGTGCGCGTCATCCCCGCGGCGCGGCCCTTGGCCGAAATCACCAGTGCCATCTTGCGACTCGCCTCGTCGATCATCTCGTCGCCGAGCATGACGGCGCCCCGCCCTCCCCCGGCAGCCGAGGTGTGGAACGCGTACGCGTCCAAGATGAGTTCCGCACGGTCGTAGTCGGATTGGCGCGGACTGAACACCTCGTTGGCCGCCTCGATCTGCGTGGGGTGCAGAACCCACTTGCCGTCGAAACCGAGCGCTGCCGTTCGCGCAGCCGACCGAGTGAAAGCCTCGACGTCGCGGATCTGCAGGTACGGCCCGTCGATGGCCTGGACGCCGTGCGCCCGCGCGGCCATCAAGATGGTCATCAGGATGTGGTGATACGCGTCACCGCGGTCGTAGCCGTCCGGTTGCTCACCGACGACCAGAGTTCGCATGTTCAAGCTCGCCATGAAGTCGGCCGGGCCGAACACGAGCGCCTCGACGCGGGGACTCGCGGTGGCGATCGCGTCGATGTTGGTCAAGCCGATCGCGTTCTCGATCTGCGGTTCGATCCCGATCTTGCCGACCTCGAGACCGTTGGCCTTCTCGACCTGCGTCAACAACAAATCGAGCGCCTGGACGTGACTCGCATCGGGAACCTTGGGCAGCAGAATGGCGTCCAGATGCGCTCCGGCGCGGCCCACCACCTCCACGACGTCGGCATACGTCCATTCGGTGGTCCAGTCGTTGACCCGGACGACCTTGACCTGTTTGCCCCACCCGTCCTCGGCCAACGCGTCGCCGATCGACTCCCTGGCCGCCTGCTTCGCCAGCGGCGCCACCGCATCTTCGAGGTCGAGAAAGATCTCGTCGGCGGGCAATCCCTTCGCCTTGTCGATCATCTTCCGACTGCTGCCGGGAACTGCCAATACCGATCGACGGGAACGGTTGCGTGAAGTCATTGCGGACTGCCCTTCTCGATTTTCGGTGGCGCCGTTGCAGATTTTGACGCTGGACGAATTAGCCTTGCAATCATGGCAGCAGCAGGCAAGGTATTTGCAGCCAGGCTTGCCGGCCTGGTTGTACTCGGCCCGGACGGCGAATCGATCGGTCGTGTGCGCGACGTCGTCATCACGGTCCGCATCGGACGCCAGCAACCCCGCGTTCTCGGTCTGGTGATCGAAATGTTCACGCGCAAACGCATTTTCGTTCCGATGTTGCGTGTGACAGCAATCGAACCGAGTGCAGTCACCCTCACCACCGGTAACGTCAGTCTGCGGCGCTTCAACCAGCGCCCGGGCGAAGTGCTCGCTCTGGCGCAGGTACTCGATTCGCATGTGCGCGTGGACGACCCGGAACTCGAGGAGCTTCACGGCGTCGACACGATAGTCGTCGATCTCGGAATCGAATCGACGCGGACGCGAGACTGGGTGGTCTCCAAGGTCGCGGTTCGCGGCCATCGCGGACGCCTCGGTCGACGCGCGGCGATTCACATCGTCGACTGGCAGCACGTCGCCGGCCTCACCCAGAGCGATCTCTCACTCCCCGGCCAGGGCGTAGCTCACCTGCTTCTCCAGTACGAAGGCATGCGACCCGCCGATGTGGCCAACGCCATGCGCGAACTGCCGGAGAAGCGCCGCCACGAACTGGCCGTGGCGCTCGACGACGAACGCCTCGCCGACGTCGTGCAGGAACTGCCGGCGGACGACCAGACCGATCTGCTGATGCATCTGGAAGTCGAACGTGCCGCCGATCTACTCGAAGCGATGGATCCCGACGACGCCGCCGACCTGTTGGGCGAGCTGCCCGAAACCGAGGCCGAGTCACTGCTTCAGTTGATGGACCCGCAGGATTCCGAACCTGTTCGACGCCTGCTCGAGCATTCCCCGGACACTGCCGGTGGTCTGATGACGCCCGAACCGGTGGTACTGACGGCCTCGACGACGGTCGCGGAGGCCCTTGCCCGCGCCCGCAACTACGACGTGACCCCGGCGCTGTCGAGCATGGTCTTCGTCGTACGTCCGCCGACGGCGACTCCGACCGGGCGGTATCTCGGCTGCGTCCACTTGCAGAAGCTTCTCCGCGAGCCTCCCGCCAGCCTGGTAGGCGGACTACTCGACACCGACATGCCCCGGTTGGCCCCGGACGACTCGTTGGCGTCGGTCACCCGATATTTCGCGACGTACAACTTGGTATGCGGGCCGGTCGTGGACGACGAGAACCACCTGATCGGGGCCGTGACGGTCGACGACGTGCTCGATCACCTCCTGCCGGAAGACTGGCGTGAGGATTACTCCGACGACGAGGAATTACTCCGATGAGCGAACGGGCGTCGAGCACGACCGCACGGCAACGACTGGAAACGCCTCGCGGAAGCCGCCGGTTCAATCTCGATTTCGACGTCGAAGCTGTCGGGCGCGTCAGTGAACGCATCGCCCGCTTCCTCGGCACCGGGCGTTATCTCGCAATCCAGACGATCATCGTGATCGTCTGGATCCTGATCAACGTGTTCGCGGTGGCCCTGCAGTGGGACCCGTACCCGTTCATCCTGCTCAACCTGGCCTTCTCCACCCAGGCCGCCTACGCGGCGCCGCTGATCCTGCTGGCCCAGAACCGTCAGGAGAACCGCGACCGGGTCTCGCTCGAGGAGGACCGCTCACGCGCCGAGCAAACCAAGGCGGATACCGAATTCCTCGCCCGAGAACTCGCAGCTCTGCGTATCGCCGTCGGCGAGGTTGCCACCCGCGACTACCTGCGACGGGAGCTCGAGGAGATCAAGTCGATCCTTGCTGCCGACGGCGAACCGACCCCGAAGAAGAAGCACCGTGACTCGAATACTGCGAAACAAAGTCACAACTAGCTGAGCGTTCGCTGAGTTTTGCTGCACGCACCGTGACCGATATGTAACGTAAGTCACAGCAATATGGATATCACGGTGGGTACTCCGGAGCGGGAGCGCCAGCAAAGGGGAATCGTGCGAGTACGCGGAATGATTGCAGCATCCACACTGGTGGGGGGACTGCTCGTCGTCACAGGTCCAGCGGCCCTCACTGCCGGAAGCGCACCGACCGGAGGGTCACAGGTTCCGATCGCACTGGCGGGCTCCGCCTCGATTGCGCAGCCGGACTCTGTCGACTTCCTCCCGACGCCCCGCACGGTCCGAACGCAAAGATCGGCCCCGCCCAGCGATACGGTCGCCGGCGCCCCGGCAGCGCCCAACGCCGCGGCCGTCGTCCTCACCTCTCTGGGCATCCCCGAGATCGTCCTGAACGCGTACCGCTCCGCGGAGCTGGTGATGATGACCGAGGCACCGGGATGCGGAATCCCCTGGCATCTTCTGGCCGGCATCGGACGCATCGAATCCGGTCACGCCAACGGCGGCAAGACGACCTCGGTGGGTACGACGGTCACCCCGATCCTCGGCCCCGTCCTCGACGGACGGCTGGCAGGCAACGAAGTCATTCGGGACACCGACAAGGGCGCAATCGACGGCGACCCCACTCACGACCGCGCCGTCGGGCCGATGCAGTTCATTCCGGCCACCTGGGCCGGATATGCCAGCGACGGCAACGGGGACGGAATCAAGGACCCCAACAACGTCTTCGATGCGGCACTCTCGGCAGCGAAGTACCTCTGCAGCGGCGGACTCAACCTGCGCGATGTCGCCCAGGAGACCAAAGCTGTTCTGCGATACAACAACTCGGCCACTTACGCAGCAAACGTGATCATGTGGTCGACGGCATACAAGAACGGTGTCATTCCTTCCGGTCAGCTGCCGTACACCTCGGGCATCAACACCGGCAGCTCCGCGATCAACGCCGCCGCCTCGGCAGACTCCGCCGCTTCGGCCGTACTCGCCGCGGCTGCGGCTACCGATCCGGCGGCCGGCGACAAGGAATCAGCGTCGACGACGCCGACCCCGACCACCACTCCCCTCTTCCCGGGTCTGCCGGACATGCCTGCACTCTCACCCGAGATCCAGGCACTGATCCCGCCGGGCGTCATGCCGACCAGCCCCGCTCCGGGACCCAACGCCGCCCGGAACGCAGCTCCCGGTCCGATCATCCCGCTCCCCGTCCTCACCTCACGGGGTCTCGTGTGGCCGATTCTGACGGCCGAGGGATGGCGCTGGCCCGACGACATGTGTGTGATCCTTCCGGACCCCGCAGCCCTCGACGCCTTGCAGGACGGCATCCTTCTGCCGTGCACGATCCCGGGCATGGCAGTGGTCGCCACGGCACCCGCCACCACCGACGCGGCTCCCGCGGAATCCTCTCCACCCGCCGCCCCCTCTCCGGAGCCCGCACCGGCACCGGCACCCGCACCCGCACCGGTCCCGGCTCCGGCATTCGTGCCGTTCTTCCCGGGCCTGCCCGGCATGCCCGCTCTGTAACCGAAAAATCACGAAAGAACAGTGCATATGCCCCAAACTGCCCTCCTAGATCACGGTTGAATAACGGAAACGCAACAAATCAGGTAGCCTCGACTCCGTCAGTTGAACGGAAAACCTCCTCGCGGAGGTTCAGGAGGCATAAACAGTGGGTCGGCACAGCAAGAAGACAGATTCGCACATCCGTCGAAATTCGGTCATCGCGCTCACCGGACTCATCCCTATCGGACTCGTCACCGCAGCCAACACGGCCGGCGCCGCTCCCAAGGTCCCGTTCTTCAACACCAGCTCCGCCGAAACGGTGGACACCGCCGCACAAGCCACGCAGGAACCGCAGGCGCAGATTCTGCCCGCCGTCGAAGCAATCGCCGAGCCGGCTCCCGCCCCCGCGCCGGAACCCGCGCCGCTGGCTCCCGTGCAGGCAACTCCCCCGCTCCCCGCCTCGATGGCCGAGGGCGCACTCGGAATCCCGAGCGTGAGCGTCGCCGCCTACCAGAACGCCGAGCGAATCCTCGCTGTCGAGAAGCCCAACTGCAACATGCACTGGACGCTCCTCGCCGGTATCGGCCGCGTCGAATCCGGCCACGCCAACGACGGCAAGGACGCCGACGCGAACGGCAACCTCTACAAGCCCGTGATCGGCCTGCCACTCAACGGCAGCCTCCCCGGCCAGGCCGTCATCATGGACACCGACGGCGGCGCCCTCGACGGCGACACCGTCTACGACCGCGCCGTCGGCCCGATGCAGTTCATCCCGTCCACGTGGAACCAATACGCCGGTGACGGCAACGGTGACGGAATCGCCGACCCCCAGAACCTTTTCGACTCCGCACTGACCACCGGCAAGTACCTGTGCGACGGCGGACTCAACATGCAGGACGTCACCCAGGTTGCCTCCGCGATCCACCGCTACAACAACTCGGCCGCCTACGTCGCCAACGTTCTGGCCTGGTCGCTCGGGTACTCCACCGGCATCGTGCCCGCCGCATCGGACCTGCCGCGCATCCACTGACCTACCTGGACTTACCATGGAGTCATGTCTGTACTGACCGAGTCCGACGTTCGCTCCGCGCTCGCGCGAGTTCTGGACCCAGAGATCCGCAAACCCATCACCGAACTGGGGATGGTCAAGGGGATCTCCCTCTCCAGTGACAACAGCGTCGACATCGGCATCTATCTCACGACCGCCGGCTGCCCGATGCGCACCGAGATCACCGAACGCGTCACCAAGGCCGTCGCCGACGTCGCCGGGGTCGGTGCGATTCGCGTCGAACTCGACGTCATGGACGACGCTCAGCGAACCGAGCTCCGCAAGTCGCTTCGCGGCGATTCCGCCGAGCCCGTCATCCCGTTCGCCCAGCCAGGTTCACTCACCCGCGTCTACGCCGTGGCCTCCGGCAAGGGTGGCGTCGGAAAGTCCAGCGTGACAGTCAATCTCGCGGCAGCAATGGCCGCGCGCGGACTGTCCGTGGGTGTACTCGACGCGGATATCTACGGCCACTCGATCCCCCGCATGCTCGGCACCGACGCCAAGCCCACTCAGGTCGAGCGCATGATCATGCCGCCCGTCGCCCACGACGTGAAGATGATCTCCATCGCGCAGTTCACCCAGGGCAACACACCTGTCGTCTGGCGCGGACCGATGCTGCACCGCGCGCTCCAGCAGTTCCTCGCCGACGTCTTCTGGGGCGATCTGGACGTGCTGCTGCTCGATCTGCCGCCCGGCACCGGTGACATCGCCATCTCGGTGGCTCAGCTCATCCCGAGCGCCGAGATCCTGGTCGTCACCACACCGCAGCAGGCTGCTGCAGAGGTCGCCGAGCGCGCGGGCGCGATCGCCCTGCAGACCCGCCAGCGCGTCGCCGGCGTCGTCGAGAACATGTCCTGGCTCGAACTTCCCGACGGCACCCGTATGGACGTCTTCGGCGAAGGCGGCGGGCAGACCGTCTCCGATCGCCTCACGAAGGCCGTCGGCGCCAAGGTTCCGCTTCTCGGACAGATCCCGCTGGATCCGTCCGTCCGCGAGGCAGGCGACGCCGGGACGCCGATCGTCCTCAGCGCTCCCGATTCACCCGCAGCCATCGCACTCAAGGACATCGCCGACAAGTTGGCCGTCCGTCAGCGCGGGCTGGCCGGAATGTCGCTTGGTATCAACACGGTTCGCAACCTGTAGAACCCCCTCATACGGAAGGGCGCCTGTCACCGATCGGTGACAGGCGCCCTTGCGTATGTCGACTCTAGGTGGCGTCGAAGTCCACAGGAGGACGTTCGCCGGCGGTGAGTGGCTTGTCCTTCGACAGCGTCTTCGGCTCCTGCACTCCGCTCTGCGGCTTCTTGTCGAAGTTGCCCGTGAAGATGGAGTCGTCGCCGTCGAGGAGGTGCTGGGTGATCACAGCGCGCGGCGTCATTCCGCGCAGCTTGTTCAGATCTGCGAGCGGTTTACGCAGATCCTCGAAATCGGTGCCCAGTTCTTCCTTGAGCTGATTGGAAGCGCCCGAAGCATATTCGCGCACCTGCCTCAGGGATTTCGTGACCCAGGAGACCGCACCAGGAAGCCGCTCAGGTCCCAAGATGACCAGAGCCGCTACGAGGAGGATCATGAACTCGCCCCAACCGATGTTGCCAAACACAGGGTCAGCCTACTGTGTGCTCGCTCGGTGCGCGCATGTCCGGATCAACCTCACAGGAAGATCGCAGGGTCCGATCAGTCCGACACCGGCGTGACCGAAATGTCGACCTGCCGTCCGTCGCGGATCAACTGAACGTTGACAGGCTGATCGACGGTCGTCGCGTTGACCGCAACCACCAATTCGTCGGCGCTTGTCACCGGTCGGTCACCGACCTTGACGATGACGTCACCTTCGACGATCCCCGCACGTTGAGCGGGGCTGCCGTCGCGCACGTTGGCCACCGCAGCACCACTGGTCGCGTCATTGACCGCGGTGCGGGCATTCACGCCGATGTCGGGGTGATGAACCTTGCCGTCACGGATGATGGTCTGAGCCACCTCGGTGACCGTGTCGATCGGAATCGCGAAGCCGAGCCCGACCGAACCACCGGACTCACTGAGCATTGCGGTGTTGATGCCGATGACGCGGGCTTCATCGTCGACGAGCGCACCACCGGAGTTGCCGTGATTGATCGCCGCGTCGGTCTGGACGGCGTCGATGACGGCGTTGGTGTCAGTGCCTTCACCCGACAACCGCAGAGGCCGGTTCAGTGCACTGACGATCCCGCGGGTGACGGTCTTGCTCAATCCGAGCGGTGAGCCGACGGCGACGACGTCGTCGCCCACCTGAACATCCTCGGATTTTCCGAGCTGAGCGACCGTCAGATTGTTCGCCGACACCTTGAGCACTGCGAGGTCTGTCTTGACATCACGTCCGACGATCTGGGCGTCGGTCTTGGTTCCGTCGGAGAAGATCACCTGGATCTTCGCGTCCTGAGCGGGCGGAACAGCCGAGGAGATCACGTGGTTGTTGGTGACGATGTATCCGGCGCCGTCGATGACCACACCGGAACCCGTGCTGCCCTGGTCGCCGACGGCGACCTGAATCGACACCACGGATGGCAGTACGGCGTCGGCGACTTTCGCCACCTGAGACTCCGGCTGTTCCCCACCGCCGGATTGAACGAGCGTGACACGTGAGCTGGTGAGTGAACTGCGATCGGCAGTGATGACAGTGGCAAGCAATCCACCGACGAGAGCGATGACAAGCGCAATGCCCGCAAGCGCGGCCAGTGCCGAGGGGGCGACCTTGCGACCGAACAACAGCTCACGCACGTCGAGTTTCTGGGCGGGAGGCAACTGCACCGGCGCCTCGGACTCTGCGGGCTTGCCCAGCGAGACGGCGGATTCAGGATCACGCCACGGATCACTCGGCGTTTCTTCGTCGGGTGTGTTGTTCGCCGTCGCCTCGGGATCGCGACCGATCGACTCGGTGGCGTCTGCCGGTCGACCGAACGCTTCGGCCAGAACCGGGTCCGGATTCCCGATCACGACGTCGGAAGACGGGGTCGATCGCGTGGCAATCGGAGTGAACGAGCCCTCGACTCCACTCGGCCGACCGAACACCTGGCGCGAGGCCGGATCGATCTGGGGTCGATAGACCGGACGGGGGTCGAGAACCGGCGCATCTGCCGGTCTGTCCACCGAACCGTTTGCCGAAGAATCCGAACTCACTCCGGAGTGCCCCCTTTTTCCGTCAGTCACATGGTCCAGTATCACTGATCCGCGCCGGGAAGCTGGCGCGCGGCGTCATTTGCGCCAGCGACGGGACAACCTCTTGCTGATGGTGGAGAAGCCGGCGGGTTGATTACCGACGGAACTGTCGGCGTTTTCCGAATTCGGCCCGGTAGTCGGACTGTTGCACGAAGGAATCTGGCTGAGAAGTCCCACCAGGGACAACGGCATCGTCATCTCGCCGCTTCGACGCAGCGCACCACGTGCCTGCTGCTGAGCATCGACGGCCGCAGCGCACTCGGCGCAGATCGAGATGTGATGCGAGGCCCGCAAGTAGGCCTGCATTCGGAGTTCTCCGTCGACGTAGGCAGCGATTGCCTCGCTGGCCAGATGTTCGGTCGAACCGAACTGGCGATGTGCCCGCGCCTCCGTCATTCGTCCCTCCAGGTGATTGACCACGTCCCGCTCTGTAGCTCGAACCCGACCGTCAGAAACCGACGAGTTCGGATTCGGCTGCGCGCTGCGCTGCCAGATGATCACGAATCGCCTGTCGCCCACGATGGATACGGCTACGAACCGTTCCGAGCTTCACTCCCAGTGTGGCACCGATTTCCTCGTACGACAGACCTTCGATGTCACAGAGCACGACAGCGGCACGAAATTCAGGTGCGAGTGAGTCCAGTGCGGCCTGCAGACCTGCGTCGAGGCGCGCGTCGTGGTAGATCTGCTCGGGGTCGGGACCGGGCGAGGGAACGCGGTCGTAGTCCTCGGGCAGCGCTTCCATACGGATGCGATTGCGTCGGCGAACCATGTCGAGGAACAGGTTTGTGGTGATGCGGTGCAACCAGCCCTCAAAAGTTCCGGGCTGATAATCGGAGAGCGAGCGGAACACCCGGATGAAGGTGTCCTGCGTCAAGTCCTCGGCGTCCTGGGCATCGCCTGACAACCGGTAGGCCAGGCGGTACACCCGGTCACCGTGCTGACGCACGAGTTCGTCCCAAGACGGCATGGAGGACTTCTCACCAGTTGCATCGAACACAGCAGTGCCGATCAATTCGGAATCCACAGCCGATTCCGTCGTCAAAACTTCCGACTCTCGAGGGCGAGGCTCGTCGTTGACCTGGTAAATAAGTTGATCCTCCTGCTCGGGATCGCGTAGTTCGATCACCGCGTTGTCCGAATCACGTGATGCGCGATATTCGGGAGAACCAGCCGTTGCTGTGATTTGTTCCCGATCACCGAGCTGCGAAAGATCAACTTGGTAGAAATCGATACCGCCGTGCGATCTTCGATCCGGCGATGTATACACCTTTTCTCATCGCGGTGTGCACGCCATATGAGGAGCCTGAGGGATTCCTGAGAATCCTGGTGACTGCGCGCCTTGCAGCGACAATCCGAACCGCCCGATAACCTCATGAGCGTGACCCACGCCGAACAGATACTCCGCCACGTCGAGGACGTAGTTTCCGAGGACGAGATTTTGACCGCGGCGCGAGATCGAGCGCTGGATCTCGGAGCCCATCCGGTGACGCCCGCCGTCGGTGCGACGCTCGCGATGTTCGCGAGGATGCTCGACGCGAAGACGGCCGTCGAGGTGGGTACCGGAGCCGGCGTGAGCAGCCTGTGGCTTCTGCACGGAATGCGCGACGACGGCGTCCTGACCACGATCGACAGCGAACCCGAACATCAGCGGGCCGCCAAGCTGACCTTCCGCGAAAGCGGAATCGCTCCGGCACGCACTCGCCTGATCAACGGACGGGCTCTCGACGTGCTTCCCCGGCTCGCGGACGGCGGCTACGACCTGGTGTTCGTCGACTGCGCCGCGATCGACCACCCGCACTACGTCCGCGAAGGTGTCCGCCTGCTGCGCTCCGGCGGTGTCATCGTTCTGCACAACGCCCTGGCCGACGGCCGCGTTGCCGACAGCTCCGCACGCGACGCGACAACGGTTGCGGTCCGAGAAGCGGCAAAGGCCGTGACCGAGGACGAGCGACTCATTCGAGTCCTCCTCCCCCTCGGTGACGGCCTCCTCTGCGCGAGCAAGCTCTAGATCCAGACGCCCTTACCGATGGCGACGACGCCACCCTGACTGACGGCAAATCGTTCGCGGTCACGTTCGAGATCGACGCCGATGATTTCGCCGTCACCGACGACGATGTTCTTGTCGAGGATCGCTCGCCGTACGACGGCACCCTTGCCGATGCGCACACCCGGCATCAGCACGCTGCCCTCGACGGTCGCACCGTCCTCGATCATCACGTTGGAACTGAGTACCGAATTGCGCACGGTCGCCGCGGACAGGATCGACCCAGCACCGACCACCGATTCCTGCGCGAGTCCGCCCTTCACGAACTTTGCGGGCGCGAGATTCTCGGTGGCGCCGCGGATGGGCCAGCGACGGTTGTAGAGATTGAAGATCGGGTGCACCGACACCAGGTCCATGTGAGCGTCGTAGAAGGCGTCGAGGGTACCGACGTCACGCCAGTAGCCGCGGTCTCGATCAGTGGCACCGGGAACGACGTTGTCCTTGAAGTCGTAGACCGACGCCTCACCCGCGGCGACCAAGGCGGGAATGATGTCTCCGCCCATGTCGTGATCGGAATCGGAATTCTCTGAATCAGCGCGGATGGCGTCCACGAGTACCTTGGTGGTGAACACATAGTTACCCATGGACGCGAACGTCGAATTGGGGTCGTCCGGTGTCCCGGGAGGATGGGCGGGCTTTTCCAGGAACTGGGTGATGCGTCCGGACTCGTCACTGTCGATGCAGCCGAAAGCAAAAGCCTCACTTCGCGGTACACGAATACCCGCGACCGTCACGCCTGCCCCGGATTCGATGTGGTGCTGAACCATCTGTTCCGGATCCATCCGGTACACGTGGTCGGCACCGAAAACCACGATGTACTCGGGGTCCTCGTCGTAAACGAGATTGAGCGACTGCAGGATTGCATCGGCACTGCCGGTGTACCAGCGCGGCCCGAGCCGCTGCTGGGCCGGGACCGGGGTGATGTACTCACCCGCGAACCCGGACAATCGCCACGTCTGCGAAATGTGGCGGTCGAGTGAATGTGACTTGTATTGCGTCAACACACAAATACGCAGATATCCCGCGTTGACAAGGTTGCTCAACACGAAGTCGATAAGTCGATATGCACCTCCGAAGGGCACTGCGGGCTTCGCTCTGTCCGCGGTCAGCGGATACAAGCGTTTGCCCTCGCCCCCGGCGAGCACGATTCCAAGCACATGCGGCTGGCTTCTCACACCGCTAACCTATCCGCACTGGTGAACTCCCGCTAGCGAAGCAGTCCGAGAGGTCCGATCGTGTCCCCCTCCGAACGGTCGGGGATAACGTGATCGGTAGCCGGATCGACCACGGGCGGTTAGGTTTAGCGCGTGCGAGTCGCGATGATGACCAAGGAATACCCGCCGGAGATCTACGGCGGCGCAGGAGTACACGTAACCGAGCTCGTCGCTCAGATGAAACGGCTGTGCGAGGTCGACGTGCACTGCATGGGCGCCCCGCGCGAAGGCGCGATCGTCCACTCTCCCGACCCCGCTCTCGCCGGATCCAACCCGGCCCTGACGACGCTCTCCACCGAACTGCGCATGGCGGACGCCGCGGCCGGTGTCGACATCGTCCACTCCCACACCTGGTACACCGGACTGGCCGGGCATCTCGCGTCGGCTCTCTACGACGTGCCGCACATCCTCACCGCGCACTCACTCGAGCCCAGACGCCCGTGGAAGGCCGAACAGCTAGGCGGCGGCTATCGGATCTCGTCGTGGTCCGAACGCAACGCCGTCGAGCACGCAGACGCGATCATCGCCGTCAGTTCCGGTATGCGACTCGACGTCCTCGACGCGTACCCCGCTGTCGATCCGAGTCGCGTTCACGTAGTCCGCAACGGAATCGACACCGAGGTATGGCATCCCGGGGGATCTGCGCCGGGAGCACAGTCCGCACTCGCGTCGATCGGCGTCGACCCGGCAAAACCCATCGTGGCCTTTGTCGGACGCATCACGAGGCAGAAGGGCGTCGGGCACCTCGTCGCGGCAGCCCACCACTTCGACCCGGAGATTCAGCTCGTGCTGTGCGCCGGCGCTCCCGATACGCCGGAGATCGCCGCCGAGACGGAGAAGGCGGTGGCCGAACTCGCCCGGCACCGGGGCAATGTCTACTGGGTGCGCGAGATGCTCCCGACCGAGCAGATCAGGGAAATACTTTCGGCAGCAACGGTATTCGTCTGCCCTTCGGTGTACGAACCCCTCGGGATCGTCAATCTCGAAGCCATGGCGTGTGAGACCGCCGTGGTCGCTTCCGACGTCGGCGGCATCCCCGAGGTGGTCGCCGACGGCGTCACCGGTCGACTCGTGCACTACAACGCCTACGAGCCGACCGCATTCGAGGAATCGCTCGCGGCCACCGTCAATGCCGTTGTCGCCGACCGAGAAGGCGCCGACGCGATGGGTCGTGCGGGCAGGATCCGTGCGATCGACGAGTTCTCCTGGGCCGAAATCGCCAAGCAGACGCTCGAGGTCTACGCGGACGCCGTCACGAGACGCTGATCCGCGTCAGATCTTGCGATAGGTCGAGACCGTCGCCGACGCGGTGACGGTGCTCGGCTGCGGCAGCTTCGCCACGGCGGCAGCCAGATCGGCGGGCGTCAGGTGTCTCGCCGACGGTCCCATCCCCACCAAGTCGAGGACGTCCTGGTGTGAGAGTGACATCGTGAACTCGACCTCGTCGCTACTCACACGCTCGAAGTATCCGGCCATCGACGATTCGAGACGTTCCACTTTGCGGTCGTCGACCCGGACCATCGCGAGAATGTCGATCAGCTCGCGCAGATGCCTGTCGGTGGGCGTCAGGACCACCAGAACGCCGTCTTCGGCGAGAACTCGATGGGACTGCGGACCGTTACGAGGAGCGAACACACAGAGCACGTGAGAGAGCGCTCCGTCGCGAATGGGCAGTGGTTGCCAGACGTCTGCGACGATCGAACCGATTCTTTCGTGGACCTTCGCGGCACGCCGGGCCGCGAACTTGGACACGTCCAAGGCTATCGCCCGAGAATCAGGCAGCGAATCCACGACGTGTGCGAGGTATTGTCCTGTGCCTGCGCCGATTTCGACGATCCGCGCGGGATCCGACCTCGCCGTCGTCGCGCAGGCTCGGGTGACGGCATCCATCAGCGGGCCGAAGTGGCCGGCGCCGAGCAATCGTGCACGCGCGGCAATCATCTCGGCACTGTCGCCGGTGAACTTCGTGGCACCGCCACTGATCAGGCTCACGTAACCCTGGCGAGCGATATCGAATCGATGTCCGCGGTCGCACTCGGCGGCGCCGTCCACCAATTCCAGATCAGCAGCACACTGCGGGCAGGACAGAAGATCGATCACGGCGGCAAGCATTGATCCGTCCTTTCGGCTACCGGCGGTGCGCACACACTTCAGGCCCCGTACCGAAACGGATACGGAGCCTGCGTGCAATCACGTGCTGTTGTTTGTACTGCTACAACCTGGACCCGACTAGCTGGTGACGTTCGTGAGTTCCACACCGAGCGCTGCAGCTTCATCCGGGGTCAGCTCGACGACGAGGCGTCCGCCACCCTCGAGTGGAACCCGCATGACGATTCCTCGTCCCTCTTTGGTTGCTTCGAGGGGACCGTCCCCGGTCCGGGGCTTCATGGCCGCCATCCTCTGCTCCCTCCAGATCTGCGCTGCATTGCTCTGCGCCTCGACTAACGGTGCGCCCCGCCAACAATCAGCGAGGCTCGTACCCTCCATTGTTCCCTATGGATGCGGGAACCGGGAATCTGAGTCACATTTAGGGGTGTTCAGTCGACCGTCACACCTGCACCGGAACCCAGCAATCAGCCACGTGATCATCGACCATTCCGGTAGCCTGCATGAGCGCATAAGCCGTGGTAGGACCCACAAACTTGAACCCGCGCCGCTTGAGTTCCTTAGCCATGGCAGTCGACTCGGGAGTGACCGCGGGAACCTCTGCAATTGATGTCAGTCTTCTGGTGCGTCGAGGCGGCGAGAACGACCAGAGTAACGAATCGAGGTCCAGATCGGGCGAATTCACGAGCACTCGGGCGTTGGAAATCGTCGCCTCGATCTTCGCGCGATTGCGGACGATCGCGGCATCGGAGAGCAATCTCTCGACATCCGCAACTCCGTACGCTGCGACCTTGTCCGGATCGAACCCGTCGAAGGCTTCGCGGAACGCCTCGCGTTTGCGCAGAATCGTGATCCACGAAAGTCCCGATTGGAATGCTTCGAGGGCGAGTCGTTCGAACAGTTCGTCGCGCCCGTGCAGCGGACGCCCCCACTCCTCGTCGTGATAGTCGCGGTAGAGCGTGTCGCCGGGCGTCTCGACCACCCAGCCGCACCGAACGAGTCCGTCGGCCATCAGCCCTGGGAATCCTTCGATTCGGATACGGTCTCAGGCTCCTCCTGCGATGCTTCGGCCTTGGCCGGAGCATCCGCTTTCACCAGGACCTCAGACCGCTCGTCACGGCCCAGTTGTGCACGCAGAGAATCGATTTCCAACCCGAGGCGATGCAGGGCCCAATCCACTTCACTCGCCTTGTAGCCACGCAGCACCTGCTGAAAACGCAGCGCGTCGACATCCGCCCCGGTGACGTCCTCTGCCGGGAGTACGGTCGCCGTCGTGCCAGGAGGCAGCGGCGGCAGCTCTTCCGAGCGCCCGAACACAGCGCTGGCGGCGAGGAAGATCATCGCGCCGACCAGTGCCATGACAATCAGGTACAGGAGGATCGTCATCATGGACCGATACTCCCATACCCGAGTGTGAGCGGTCAGACCCCCGCGGTGCGCACTATCGAATTCATCGGGGGTCGATCGAGTAGCGAAACCTCGGTGGTCTCGGGCACGAAAGAATCGCCGTCGACCAGGAATTGGGTCAACCCGGCACCCGAATCCTCGATCCCGCACCGCCGGAGCATCGTTCCGATGATCTGCCGGCTCATCACACCGAGGTCGGCGAGCGGCCGGTTGCGATGCTTGCGCACACCGAGATTGACCTGACCGATCGCCGCCAGCCCCAACGTGTCGTACGTGTCGAGCAGAAGGCCGATCTCGACGCCGTAGCCGGGCGCGAACGGGACAGCGGACAGCAGCTCACGGGTGCCCGCGTATTCACCGCCAAGCGGTTGCAGTACCGACGTGAGTTCCGGCCGCAGCGCGGCCAACATGGGCCGCGCAACCAATTCCGTGACTCGCCCGCCGCCGTTGGCATCCTCCGTGCCGCTCACGCGCAGCGGACGGCGGTAGTAGCCCTTCACCAGATGGATGCCGTCAACCGTGAGCAGCGGCCCCAGCAGTTTGGGCACGAACGCCGGATCGGGATTGATGAGATCGGAGTCGACGAATGCGATCAGATCGCCGGTCGTTGCGGCGACCGAACGCCACAGCACCTCACCCTTGCCCGCGGTCGGCGGGATGGACGGGACTGCGCTCTCACGACTGATCACCGTCGCCCCCGCCGCGCGAGCACGCTCGGCGGTACGGTCGGTCGAACCGGAATCGAGAACGATCAACTCGTCGACCAAACCACCGAGCAACGGATGAATGGTGTCGACCACCGCAGCAACGGTGTCCTCTTCGTTGAGCGCGGGCAACACCACCGAGACGGTTCGGCCGCCCTTCGCCCGTTCAAGTTCTGCGACCGTCCAACTCGGATGGTCCCAACTGTTGGCTTCTGCCCATACGCGGGTCGGGCCCGCACCGGTGATGCTCATGCCAGACCTCGAACCGTACGTACCGGGGCACGGCGTCCCTGGATCGCGGCCACCATGTCGACGACTCGACGGGTGGACGCCACCTCGTGAACACGGAACACCCGGGCGCCGCCCGCCGCGGCCATTGCTGTCGCTGCCAATGTTCCCTCCAACCTCTCAGAAAGCTCCACACCAAGAGTCTCCCCGATGAAGTCCTTATTACTCAGCGCCATCAGCACTGGCCACCCGGTGTTTACAAGAACGTCCACTTTCCGCAACAACTCGAGCCCGTGAAAGGTGTTCTTACCGAAATCGTGGGTGGGATCGATCAGGATCGCGTCACGCGGAACCCCGAGTGCCAGGGCGCGCTCTGCCGCCGACACGACCTCGGTGACCACATCTGCGACGACGTCGTCGTAGCGGACACGATGCGGGCGGGTGCGCGGAACCGCGCCACCCGTGTGCGAGCAGACGATCCCGGCACCAGTCTCGGCAGCAACCAGGACGAGGTCGGGATCCGCACCCGCCCACGTGTCGTTGATCAGGTCGGCGCCTTCGGCGCGTGCCAACCGCGCGACGCCGCTCCGCCAGGTGTCGACGCTGATGATCAGCTCGGGGTACTTGGCTCTGATCGCGGCGACGAACGGAACGACTCGCCTGACCTCTTCGTCGGCGTCGACGAGGTCACCGGGCCCAGCTTTCACTCCCCCGATGTCCACCAGATCGGCGCCCTCGTCGACGGCCCTGTCGACGGCAGCCATCGCTGCCGAATCCGAGAACGTCGCGCCCTGGTCGTAGAAGGAATCGGGAGTGCGGTTGACGATGGCCATCACCAGTGCACGGTCGACCGCGACCGGACGCCCACACAGGGTGGGCGCCGGACCTGGCTGCGCGGTAGAACCGGGGAGTGAAGACATGCCACTCATACTGGCATGACGGAACTCGGTCTAGCCCTTGGGTACCGAGCCCGCCGCGACCTTTCCGACGTATTCGTCGTACGAGTCCACGTAACCACCCTCGCGGCCTTCGAGAACGTGCAGAGTGTCGGCGCCGACGTCGTAACCCTCGTTGCGCAATTCCACCTTGCGCGACTTGAAAGTGCTGGTGTGTTCGAGTGAGTCGACGATGCGGATGAACAGCGGGACCGCGTAGTTGGGGAGCTTGCCGTAGAGGTGTGCCGCGACTTCACTTCCCTCCAAGCTCTGACCGTCCCGCAGCTTGACCGCCGCCATGCCCGCGCGACCGTCGGTGCCCGGAATCTCTACGCCGTAGACAACTGCTTCCTCGACGGCCGGGTGCGAACTCAGCGCGCCCTCGACCTCCGTGGTGGCGACGTTCTCTCCCTTCCAACGGAAGGTGTCGCCGAGACGGTCGACGAAGGCGACGTGGCCCCATCCCTGCTTGCGCACCAGGTCTCCGGTGTCGAACCAGGTGTCGTCGTCCTTGAATCCGCCGCGTACCAGTTTGCTGTTGCTCGCCGCTTCGTCGGTGTAACCGTCGAAAGGCGCCCGGTCGGTGACCTTCGACAGCAGGAGTCCGACCTGACCCGTGGAAACCTTGCGGAGTCGACCGTCGGCTCCACGCAACGCTTTTCCGGTGTCCTCGTCGAACTCCACGACGGCGTGCGGCAACGGGCAGATGCCTGCTGTCTTGTCGACGTTGAGTGCGTTGACGAACGCGATGTTGCATTCGCTCGCACCGTAGAACTCGGCGACGCGGGGTATGCCGAACCGCTGGGTGAATTCGGCCCAGATCTCAGGGCGCAGACCGTTACCCACCATCAGCCGAACAGCATTGTCGCTGTCGGTCGGCTTGACCGGCTGGTTGAGCAGATAGCGGCACAGTTCGCCGATGTAGGTGAACGCGGTCGCCTTGTTGAGTGCGATGTCGTCCCAGAACCGCGAGGCCGAGAACTGACGTCCGATCGCGATTGTCGCACCGGACGCGAGCACCGAGGACAGCGAGACCGTCAACGCGTTGTTGTGGTAGAGCGGCAGGCAGCAGTACAGGGTGTCCGAGCCGCGCAAGCGCACGCCCATCAACCCGAGCCCCGACATCGACTTCAACCAACGGAAGTGAGTCATCAAGCTGGCCTTGGGCATTCCGGTTGTGCCCGAGGTGAAGATGTAGAACGCCTTCTCCTTTGCCAGCACCTCGGCGGTGACCGCGGGGTTGGACGGATCAGCCGTCTTCGCCAGATCCGCGAGTTCGCTGACGAGAAGTTGGTTCGGTCCGCTAAATCCGGCGGGCAACGATTCGAGGGCTTCTTCGCACTCGTCGGCGACCACCAGGACCCGCGCATCGAGGAGAGTAAGGCTGTGTGCCAGAACGTCGTCGCGCTGGTTGTAGTTCAGCATGCCCGCTGCCGCGCCGAGTTTTACCGCGGCCAAGGCGATCAGCAGCGCTTCGGGAGTGTTCTTTGCCAGCACTCCGACGACGTCTCCGCGGTCGACTCCTCGGCCGCGGAGAACGTCCGCGTAGCGGTTCACCAGTTCGTTGGCTTCCGCGTAACTGGTCGCGTGGCCCTCGAACCGGATGAACGGGCGCGACGGGTGCGCGTGCGCGGCCTTCTGGAAGATCAACCCGATCGATTCCTTGGCCGAAGGCTTACGGGTGAGCCCGGCGGCCCCCCGCGCCAGGATCGGCACCTCGGTGATCATCGACGGCAGTTTTGCCGCCAGATCGAGCAGGCCGACGGTCGAACGGGCTTCCGAACTCATGGCTCCCCTAACACGTATCCGGCGCCCATTCGGCCGCCCAGTCTGCGGCCACCTTACTGCACGGTAATAAAGCCCGCCATGCCCCAGGTCAGGGTTTCACGCACGCGTCTGATCAGGATTTGACGCACGCGTCGAGCGCGGCCTCGACGTCCGTCCTCACCAGCAGAGTGTCCAGCGCCTGACGCCCGACGAAGCCGGTCCCGTCGAGCTTGTTCAACCACTCGAGCAGGCCGGTGAAGTGGCCGACGGGATCGAGCATCACGACAGGTTTCTCGTGCATTCCCAGGTAGCCGGCTGTCCACGTCTCGAACAACTCTTCCAGCGTCCCGATTCCGCCGGGCAGCGTGATGAACGCGTCGGCGTGGTCTTCCATCAGCTTCTTGCGTTCGCGCATGGTGTCCGTGACGATCAGTTCGTCGGCGTCGACGTCGGCAACTTCCTTGTGCACCAAGGCTTTCGGGATGACGCCGACGGTCCAGGCACCCGCCGCGCGAGCGGACTCGGCGACAGCGCCCATCATCGACACGTTGCCACCGCCCGAGACCAACTGCCATCCGCGTCGACCGATCGCGGTTCCCACCTCGGCAGCCAATGCCAGGAACGATTCGTCCACCGGACCCGACGCGCAGTAGACGCAGATCGAGTACTTCTTGTCGGAATCGGTCACCATTCTTCTTCTTTCCCCAGATCTGCGGCCTCGTCGACGCCCTTGTCGGCGTTGAGGACGATTCGTACTGCTTCTTCCACGCTGTCGGTGACGTGCAGCAAGTTCACGTCACCTTCGGAAATCTTGCCGTCACGCTCGAGGGTGCCGCGGATCCAATCGACGAGTCCGGACCAGTACTCGGTACCGAACAGGACGATCGGGAAGCGCGTGACCTTGTGGGTCTGCACCAGGGTCAGTGCCTCGAACAGCTCGTCGAGTGTTCCGAAGCCACCCGGCAGGCAGATGAATGCCTGGGAGTACTTCACGAACATCGTCTTGCGTGCGAAGAAGTACCGGAAGTTGATTCCGAGATCCACCCACTCGTTGAGTCCCTGCTCGAACGGCAACTCGATGCCGAGGCCGATCGAGTACCCGCCGGCCTCACTGCAACCGCGGTTGGCAGCTTCCATCACTCCTGGCCCACCACCGGTGATGACGGCGTACCCGGCCTCGGCCAACGCCGTTCCCAGCTCGCGCCCGGATTGGTACTCGGGATGATCGACCGTGGTGCGGGCCGAACCGAACACCGTCACCGCACGCGGGACCTCGGCGAGTGCGCCGAAACCTTCGATGAATTCGCTCTGGATACGCAGCACACGCCACGGATCGGTGTGTACCCAATCCGTGGGTCCGCGCTTGTCGAGCAAGCGCTGATCCGTCGTGGTCTTCTCGTCCTTGCGCTTGCGTCGAAGCTGAACCGGCCCGCGGTGCTTGATCGACGAGCTCTGCTTCTTCGAAGCCGAATTCTTCTCTGGTGCCATGCGGCAAGGCTAACGGTCAGGCCGACAGATACTTCCTCAGCACGGCCGCGACGTCGGTGATCTGCTGCACCGGAACGTGCTCGTCGCGCTTGTGCGCGAGGTTCGGATCACCCGGTCCGTAGTTCACGGCAGGAATGCCGAGTGCCGAGAACCTGGATACGTCGGTCCACCCGTACTTCGCACGGAACTGACCACCGGCCGCCTCGATCAGGGCGGCAGCGGACGGGTTCGCCAAGCCGGGCAGCGCGCCGGGCGAGGAGTCGGTGACCTCGAATCCGAGGCCCAGACCGTCGAACACTTCGCGCACGTGTGCCTCGGCTTGTACCTCACTGCGATCGGGCGCGAATCGGAAGTTGACGTCCATCTCGGCTTCGTCCGGGACGACGTTTCCGGCGACACCGCCGGAGATCCGCACCGCCGACAAGCCCTCGCGGTAGCCGCAACCGTCGATGTCGACCGAGCGCGGCTGGTAACTCGACAACCGCTCCAACGCACCGCCGAACTTGTGAATGGCATTGTCCCCCAGCCAGGACCTGGCCGAATGGGCGCGAGTTCCCGAAGCCGTCAACCGCACCCGCATCGTGCCCTGACACCCGGCCTCGATGAAACCGGCCGTCGGCTCACCGAGAATTGCGACGTCCGCCGCGAGCCATTGCGGGATCTCGCGTTCGATCCGTCCCAGGCCGTTGTACGTTGCGGCGATCTCTTCGCAGTCGTAGAAGACGAGGGTCAGATCGTGGGCCAGGTTCTCGATGGTGGCCGCAAGGTGCAGGAAGACCGCGTCGCCCGACTTCATGTCCACGGTCCCGCAGCCGTGCAGGATGTCGCCGTCACGCCGCGAAGGAACGTTGTCCGCGATCGGCACCGTATCCAGATGTCCGGCGAGCATGACCCGACTGGGCAAACCACGCGACGTACGCGCCAACACGGCATTGCCGTTGCGGATGATCTCGAAGCCCGAAGTCTGCTCACGCAGCGCATCCTCGACAGCCTGCGCGATGACGGATTCGTCGTGCGAGACGCTGGGGATGTCGACCAGGGCGGCCGTCAAGTCGATGGGGTCCGAAGCAAGATCGAGGATGCTCACACGCACCAGCCTAGGCCGGTGCACCCACCACCCAGTAATCTCTAGTCCCGTGAGCGCACAGGGAGCAACAGCAGTAGGTATCGCCAACGTGACCGCGGACGGAACCGTCCTCGACACCTGGTTCCCGGCACCGGAGCTGGGAACATTCGACAAGACCGGTACCGAGAACGTCGAGGGAACAGATATTCCTTCCGATCTTGCACTGCTGGCAGGCACTGATGACGCTCGCGAGGTATCGCAGGTCGTCGTGCGCACCACCATCGCCGATCTCTCCAAGGCGCCGGTCGACGCACATGACGTCTACCTGCGCCTCCATCTCCTCTCGCACCGTCTCGTCGCACCCCACGGTGTCAACCTCGACGGCCAGTTCGGCCTGCTCAGCAACGTCGTGTGGACCAACTTCGGCCCGTGCGCCGTCGAAGGTTTCGAGCAGGTTCGCTCGCGTCTGCGCATCCGCGGCGTCGTGACCGTGTTCAGCGTCGACAAGTTCCCCCGCATGGTCGACTACGTCGTGCCGTCCGGAGTTCGCATCGGTGACGCGGACCGTGTCCGACTCGGTGCACACCTCGCCAGCGGAACGACCGTCATGCACGAGGGCTTCGTCAACTTCAACGCCGGCACCCTCGGCAACTCGATGGTCGAAGGCCGCATCTCCGCGGGCGTCGTCGTCGACGACGGATCCGATGTGGGCGGCGGCGCCTCGATCATGGGCACCCTCTCCGGTGGAGGCAAGGAAACGATCTCCCTCGGCAAGCGCTGCCTCCTCGGTGCAAACGCCGGCCTCGGCATTTCGCTCGGCGACGACTGCGTCCTCGAAGCGGGCCTCTACGTCACCGCCGGCACCAAGGTCACCGGCCCGGACGGAACCGTCGTCAAGGCCAAGGAACTGAGCGGCAAGTCGAACCTTCTCTTCCGTCGTAACTCGGTCTCGGGTGCCGTCGAGGTCGTGCCGTGGAAGGGCACCGGCGTCGAACTGAACGCTGCTTTGCACGCCAACGACTGATGAGTAGCACCGACGTCTCCGACGGAACAACCACTGCTCTCGGCCACGGTCTCAAGGTCCGCCATCTGACGATGATGGGCTTGGGCTCGGCCATCGGCGCCGGCCTGTTCCTCGGAACCGGCGTCGGTATCGCCAAGGCCGGGCCGGCCGTCCTGATCTCCTACATCCTTGCGGGCGCCGTCGTGGTGTTCGTGATGCGCATGCTCGGCGAGATGGGCGCCGCGATCCCGGCCAGCGGTTCCTTCTCTCACTACGCGCGCCTGGGGATCGGCGAGTGGGCCGGCTTCGTGATGGGCTGGCTCTACTGGTTCATGCTGATCATGGTGCTGGGCGCCGAGATCACCGGGGCTTCGGCGATCGTGAACGACTGGGTGCCGTCGATCCCGCAATGGGTTGTCGCCCTGGTTTTCGTGGTGTTCTTCGCCGTGGTGAACCTGGCGAAAGTCAGCAACTTCGGTGAGTTCGAGTTCTGGTTCGCCGCAATCAAAGTCACCGTCATCATCGGCTTCCTGATCATCGGTGTCCTGCTGGTGTTCGGCATCCTCCCCGATACCGACCCGGTCGGTACGAGCAATCTGTTCGGGCAGGGCGGCTTCATGCCCAATGGATTGTCCGGCATAGCCGCAGGACTTCTCGTCGTGGCATTCGCCTTCGGTGGGATCGAGATCGTCACCATCGCCGCAGCCGAATCCGAGAATCCGGAACGCTCCATCGCCGTCGCTGTCCGGAGCGTCGTGTGGCGCATCAGCGTCTTCTACATCGGCGCCATCTCGATCATGGTTCTGGTGCTGCCCTGGAACGACCCCGAACTCGAGAGCGGCCCGTTTGTGGCCGTCCTGAACAAGGCGAACATTCCAGGCGTTGCCGGGTTCATGGAACTCGTCGTAGTGGTGGCGTTGCTTTCCGCCTTCAACGCCAACATCTACGGCACCTCTCGCATGGCGTTCTCACTTTCGCGCCGCGGCGACGGACCCGCCTTCATGGCGAAACTGTCGTGCACCGGAGTTCCGACCAATGCCGTTCTGCTGTCGGTGTTCTTCGGCTTCGTCAGCGTCCTGCTCAACTGGCTGCTCCCCGACGACCTGCTCGGCATCCTGCTCAACGCAGTCGGCGCTGCGCTGCTGGTCATCTGGATCTTCATCGTCGTCTCGCATCTGCGACTGCGAAAACAACTCGAAGCGTCGGGCAAGCTGACGGTTCGGATGTGGCTGTTCCCGTATCTGAGCTACGCGACACTCGCGATGCTTGGCGTCTTCGTCGTCCTCATGCTCTTCGACGCCGATGCCCGTGCACAGTTGATCTCGACCACCGTGTTGTTCCTCGTGATCGCGGCATTGGGTTTCCTGAACGCCCGTTGGCGTAAGCAGAATCAGCCCGTCTGATCCGTGTGCCTATGCATCCCGCCTGTTCACGACGACGATGCTGAGACCGAATACGACGAGCACGAAGAGGGCGAAGTAGATCAGGCTGCCCCAGGGTCCCCAGTGGAAATCGACGCTACCGCCGGAACCGAGAAAATTGTTGGCGTTCATGAACGGCAGGAACGGCATGATCTTCTCGCCGATACTTCCGAACAGGTTGAAAAGATTCTCGATCAGCAAGGGCCACAACAGCAGAAGCGCGATCGCACCTGCAGACTGCCGGAGCAACGCGCCGACTCCGACTGCTAGAACTACGCAGAAGAACGCGTAGATCGGTATTCCGTAGACGACCCGCCAGTTCTCGTCGCCGGACAGAGTCAGGAATCTTCCGGCGTCACCTGATGTGGCCTTCGTGAGGCCGAAGGCGCCGAACGACAACACGAGAGTCAGCACCGCTCCGAACCCACCGATGAGGCCCGCTTTGGCGATGAGCACCGAGGCGCGGTTCGGAACCGCCTGGAAGGTGGTGCGGATTGTCCCGAAACGATATTCGCTGGTGATCGCGAGAGCCGCCATGATCATCAGAACCAACACACCGAAGCCGGTCACTCCACTGAGTGCCCCCGAAACTGTCGGCATCATTGCACCGTTGGGGCTGCTGAGCGACGACTTGGCGCTCAGTCCGAAAACGGTAGCGAGTCCCAACCCGAGCACGATGATGATGACCGAGCACCACAGCGGCGACTTGGTCGTGGTGATCTTGATACGTTCAGCACTGAGAACAGCCATTACAGTGCACCTCCCATAGCCTGCTGCGTGTTTGCCTGCTGTGTATTTGCGTGGTGTGCACCGACACCCGGATCGATACCGGATGCGTGGTACTGGACATCGTCCCCGGTCAACTTCATGAACGCATCCTCGAGCGACCCCTGCTGAGAAGCCAACTCGTACAACACGATCCCCTGCGAACCAGCCAACCCACCGATCACATCGGTGGTCGAATCCACCACCACCAATGCCGGGGCAACACCGGAACCGTCCTCACGCACCGTCAACCCCTGCGAGAGCAACACACTGCGCAACGCATCGAGCTGAGGACTACGCACCCGCACCGTCGACTCCGACGAACGATCCACGAACTCCGCCACCGTCGAATCCGAAATCAACCGACCCCGACCGATCACCACCAACTGCTCCGCCGTGAGCGCCATCTCCGACAGAAGGTGACTCGACACCAGCACCGTGCGGCCCTCGGCCGCCAACCGCTGCATGAACTTACGAATCCAGACGATGCCCTCCGGATCGAGACCGTTGACCGGCTCGTCGAACAACAACACCTTCGGATCCCCCAACAACGCACCCGCCAACCCCAGACGCTGCGACATACCCAACGAGAACCCGCCGGCCTTCTTGCCCGCCACCTCGGACAATCCGACCAACCCGAGCACCTCGTCGACGCGGGACTTCGGGATCCCGTTCGAAGCAGCCATCCACTGCAGATGCGCACGCGCACTGCGATTGGGGTGCACCCACTTCGCATCCAGCAACGCACCCACCGTCCGCAACGGCGTCTTGAGCTCCCGGTACGGCTTGCCCTCGATCAACGCCGCACCCGACGTCGGCTGATCCAAACCCAGGATCATCCGCATCGTCGTCGACTTACCGGCACCGTTCGGGCCCAGGAAGCCCGTCACGATGCCCGGCTTGACCGTGAACGACAAATCGTCCACCGCTTTCGTCGGTCCGTAAACCTTGGTCAATCCCCTCAGCTCGATCATGAGGACCAGTCAACCACGAAAACCGAACTGTCGGAACTTTCAGACGCCAACGGAGAAAGGCGTTGCGTCCGTTCGCTGTCGAGGCTAGTATCGAATGTATGTTCGACACTACCGGGGGGTAAAAGTGACGACGCAAGTATCTGGACAGGCGATATCCAAACAGGCGATATCCGAAGAGACCATCGGACAATTCCGGGCATCACTCGCCAGCATGGATCGATCCATCGACAACGCAGCACGCGTGGATCTTCTGCGCGCATTGGAAGAGTTGAAGGCCAGTTGCGCTGGTGCCCAGGCATTGCTGGCTGCCGATCTCGACGCGTTCACCCGCAACGACCGCGGCGAACGGGGAGTGCCGCGCGCATACCAAGGCCGTGGAATCAACGCGCAGATTGCCCTCGCACGGCGAGAGTCGGCTTGGTTCGGAACTCAGCATCTGAACCTGGCCCGCGCACTGAACGACGAGATGCCTCACACACTTCGACTACTCGTCGACGGCTCCATCAGTGAGCATCAAGCGACGATCCTCATGCGCGAGACTTCATGTCTCACCGCCCAGGATCGCGCTACATTGGATCGCGAGTTCTGCTGCGACGCTGCAATCTTGGACGGATGCGGCAACCATCAACTGACACAAAGAATCCGCGCACGCACTGCCGAAATAGACTCCGATAGTATTGCCAGACGAGCACGCAAAGCCGTGGGAGACAGACGAGTGACGTCACGGCCTGCGCCCGACACGATGTGCTGGCTCAATGTGTTCCTTCCCGTGGCCGAAGGTATCGCCGTGCACGCCACGCTCAGGCGCGACGCAGATTCCGTACTTGCCGGCGGGGACAAGCGCACCCGAGCGCAAATCATGGCTGATCTCCTGGTCGAGCGAGTTACCGGAATCGGCCGCGCCACACCGACACCCGTCACCGTGAATCTGGTTGTCTCCGACCAGTCATTGTTGGGCGAAAATTCCGACCCGGCGTACGTCCACGGGTACGGACCTGTACCAGCCGCTATTGCACGCGAATGGATCACCAAGGCCAGCGAAGACTCCGAAACGGTGGCAACGCTCCGAAAGCTCTACGCACGCCCCGATACGGGCGCGCTGACCGCAATGGAATCCACGGCGAGAACCTTCCCGAAGGGGTTGGCGCGATTGATCGAACTCCGTGATCGAAGCTGCCGTACTCCGTGGTGCGACGCGCCGGTTCGCCACCGCGACCACATTCGCGATCACTCGAGGGGTGGCCTCACCAGCGCAGCCAACGGTGCCGGGTTGTGTGCGGCATGCAATTACGCGAAACAGGGCTCGGACTGGACTGCCGAACCTGTACCAGGTAACCGGCACACCTTCACCACAACGACACCTACCGGGCACCGGTATTCGTCTGAGGCTCCGCCACTTCCGGCACCCTGGACCAGTCCGGATGCGGCCTAAGTTCCTCGGTGAGCCAATGCGTTCACGAACACCTCGGAAATCTCCGAGGGGTCACGAGCGATGTACGTCGAACCGCCCGTCACGCGGGAGATATCGGCGAGCGCCGCCGCATCTGCGTCATCGGTGATGCCGATGGTGACGATGATGACCGGACGCGCCGGATCCTGCTCGCGTGCAAGAACATCGAGCAACTGTTCACGGCTGATGCTGTCAGGATCTTCGTTTGCGCCGTCGGTCAAGATGATGACACTGTTGACTGCTCGCGGATCGTACGATTCCTGAACCTTACGGAATGCGGCCAGCGTCGTGTCGTACAAACCTGTGGCGCCACGTTTGAGTTCGGTGAGCCGGTTCGCCTGATCTGCCATCAACTTTCGTTGAGTCACACCGTCGACGATCGTGTCGTAGCGCCTGATCGGCACCAATTCCTGGAAGTCCTGGGTTCCGTTCATACCTTGGGAAAACGCCCAGAGACCGGCAGCGACGCTGTCTGGGAAGACCTGATTGCCGGCCAGAGCAGCAGCAGTGGTCAACTGCATGCGCGTCTTGCCGCCTGCCGCCGGGTAGTCCATCGACGCAGACACGTCGATCGCAACGAGTGTCCGGATCGGCTTGGCCATCAGAGCCCAAGCGCCCAGCGTTTGATCGGCCACCGACTGTTCGGACACGGTCAGTGCCGTGACGTCACCGACCCCACCTTCGACGGCTCCACCGCCGGAAGTACGGAACCCGCTGCGCGTCAGCACTTCCTGAGCAGATTCACTGTGCAACAGCTCGGCGATGGCGTCACTCTTCTTGGCTGCGGCGTAGTGCCGGTCCGGTGCCGAAGCACTGACCACCAGGGGGTAATCCATGATCATGGTTCCCGTCGCCGGTACTGTCGCGGAAATCTTCGACTCGGCCTTCGTGAACTCGACGACCTGTTGCTCGGTCGAAACACCGACCTTTCCGGAGCTGACCAATTCGGTGAGCATCTTCTGTCCCACCGGCTGCTCTTCGGTACGAACACTCTCCGCTTGCGCATGGGGTACGAGTGCCGCTCGAACGGATTCGGAGGTGGCCCCGGTCTCCGCGAGAGCTCCGAGAATGGGCGCCGACGCAACCCCTGTGAACAACGGATTGCCCAACGCCAGATCGGGAACCTGTAGCGCCGTGAGCCAACTGGCAAACTGTTCGCCACCGCCGGAGGCAAGTACGACAGGCGAGGTGGCGATCGAACCGCCGGCGGCAGCGACCGGCCCTTTGGCCGTCAATGCAGCTTTGCCCACCCACGCTGTCGAATCCGGTATCCACATGTCCGGCGCGTCCACGCCCTTACCCAGGGTTCCCGCAACGTCCCCGGGCAGCGCAGAAGTGACCGTGATCCGTGAACAGCCTGTCTGCTCCGGCGACGATTCTGCGAGGATCTCCGTGACTGCCGGCGCGATCGCAGGATCCGCTGCCAGCGAGTACTCGTCGACGCTCTCGCAGGAATCGGACTGTGTTGCCTTGAAGACCACCACCCCGGTGGCGACTACCGCGACGGCAACCAACCCACCCACTGCGTAGAACCCGATCGACCGCCCGCTGTCAGGACTCGAATGCCGTCCGCCCGCCATGAAATCTGCCCTTCCGAGGCCACTCGCACTCAGGCATACCGACGGTATGCGCGCGACTGGAACTGTCCCTACCGGGCGGTAGTGTAGCCAAGAACACAGAAATTCCAACTAGCGCTGAATCGTCGGAGAACCGGCGAGCCCACATTTCGGGACAGGCCGGCCGAATTCACGAACCTTCAAGCGTCGCAGCGACTTTTCAGCAAACCGACCTGCCTAGAGCAGCTCACGCTTCTGAACCTTGCCCATCGCGTTACGTGGCAGAGTCTCGGCAAATCGAACCTCACGGGGACGCTTGTGCGCCGACAACTCCGCCCCGACCAACTCGACCAATTCGGCTTCGGTGACCTCGGGAGTCCCGGGCTTACGGACTACGACGGCGATGATCCGTTGCCCCAGATCGGCGTCGGGGACACCGATCACCGCAACTTCGGACACCGAAGGGTGCCCGAGGATGGCGGTCTCGATCTCGCCGGCGCCGACTCTGAATCCACCGGATTTGATCAAGTCGATGGATTCGCGGCCGACGATTCGGTGGAACCCACCCTCGTCGATGACGGCGACGTCACCGGTCTTGAAGTAGCCGTCCTCCGTCCAGGACTCGGCGGTTGCGTCCGGACGGTTCAAGTAGCCGTCGAAAAGCATCGGCCCACGTACCTGTAGGCCGCCGATACTCTCGCCGTCGTGCGGCACATTGTTGCCCTTCTCGTCACGAAGACGAGTCTCGACTCCGCGCAGCGGCACGCCGACCCACCCCGGGCGTCGCTCGCCGTCGAAACGCGTGCTCAGGGTCAGCATCGTCTCACTCATGCCGTAACGCTCGATGGGCATCAATCCTGTTCGCTCCCGCAGCTTTTCGAAGACCGGCACGGGAAGCGGCGCACTACCGGAGACCAGAAGTCGGGCACCGGACAACGCGCGGGCAGCTTCTTCGTCTTCGGCGATACGCGACCAGACGGTGGGGACACCGAAGTAGAGGGAGCCTTTGGCCCTTGCGTAGTTTTCCGGCGTCGGCTTGACGGTGTGGATCACCCGGCTGCCGATCCGGAGGGGGCCGAGGATTCCGAGAATCAGTCCGTGCACGTGGAAGAGCGGAAGCCCGTGTACGAGGGTGTCTCGCCACGTCCAGTCCCAGGCCTCGGCGAGCGCGTCGAGCCCGGCTGCGATAGCCGAGCGACTGAGCAGAACGCCCTTCGGTGGGCCGGTAGTTCCGGACGTGTACAGGACGAATGCTGTGGACTGCGGTGCCGGTTCGGGATAGCTGTGCCACGAGCGAGCGTGCAATCGGACGGGAACCACGGGCAGGCCTTCGCAGTGGTCGTCCGTTTCGCCGAGCCACGCCTGGGCACCGGAGTCACGCAGAATGTGCTCTCGCTCAGCCTTCCCCGAGTCCGGCGGGACCGGCACAACGGTGACGCCGGCAATCAACGCCCCGACGACGGCGAGAATCGTTTTTGCTGTGGGAGTTGCCAATACGGCAACCCGATCGGCCTGCGCCACTCGCTCCGCGACCGAGGTCGCGGCACCGAGAATGGCACTCCGCGAGAGAACCGTGTCACCGATCGTCACGGCGTCATCGAGGTCGTCACCGCGGGCAACAGCAAGGGGGTTCAAGGATCTCAGCAGCACCACGACAGCATCTCACAGCGCGGATGGTCGCAAACTTTCTCCTGCCCGACGCGCGTCCATCGAGTGCGGAGGGAACAGCGTCACCAGCGCAGCCCCCAAGAGCGCCCCGGAAAGCACCGCGAATCCGTGTGCGTCGTCGACCGTCACCAATGTTGCGCCGCCGACGACAATCACGACCGTCAGAACAATCTCAGGCATTCGCGGGCGCACCAGAACGCCGATCCCCGCGGCCGCCGCTGCCAGAGCAAGCGTGGCACCGGAGTTGCCTGCGCCGGTCGACGGGAAGACTGCGGTGGTGAGCAAACCGAACAACAGTTGACCGAGCAGGAAGAGAGCCCAGCCACGTGCGGCGCCCCAGAGCCGAAACGCAAGCGGTGCAACCACGGCCAGCGTCGCGAGATTGGTGACAGTTCCTGCGGCCCCTCCGTCCTGAACGAGCACGGAGGTCAGAATGCGCCACCATTGCCCGTCACGAATCAACGCGGGATCACGACGAAACATCTCGAGCAGTCCCGGCATCGCCGCCTGCAAGATGGAAGGCACTGCAACCATCAGCCAGAGGAGAGCTGCCGAGAGTGGGAATTCTCCGAAAACTCGACGACTTTTCAACCACACGAGCATCAGTGCAACCGAGGCAGCAACGACAGCAAAAATCAGTACCGCGTCCAAGCCGCCGGTCCCTGAGGTGGTCACAGCGCGACCTTACATCGGACCGATACCGACATCAGGGAACCTGACACCTGGGAAAGCACACGATTCAGGCGGAGAGGCGCTTTGCTGCCGCGGCGATTCGTTCGTCTGTTGCAGTGAGCGCGATCCGCACGTGCTTGCTCCCGCTCGGTCCGTAGAACTCACCGGGGGCAACGAGGATCCCACGATCGGCGAACCAACTGACCGTCGCTCGACATTCCTCGCCGCGCGTCGCCCAGAGGTACAGACCTGCCTCGGAATTGTCGACGGTGAATCCGGCGCCTCGAACAGCTTCGATCAACACACTACGACGCTCGCGGTACCGCTCGCGCTGGATGTTCTCGTGTTGGTCGTCGCCCAAGGCTGCGGTCATCGCCGCCTGGATCGGTAGCGGCAGGATCATGCCCGCATGCTTGCGCACCTCGAGCAGTTCCGACACCAGAGCCGGATCACCGGTGACGAACCCGGCGCGATAGCTCGCGAGATTGGACGTCTTCGAAAGTGAGTGGACCGCAAGCAAACCGGTCAGATCACCGTCGTTGACACGAGGATCGAGAATGGAGAGCGCATCGGCTTCCCACGTCAATCCGAGGTAGCACTCGTCGGAGACGACGATGGCGCCGCGCTCGCGCGCCCAGGCCACGACCTTCTGCAAGTGCTCGAGGCCGAGCACCTTGCCGGTGGGATTCGAGGGCGAGTTCACGAAGATCATCGCCGCCGACTCGGGACCGAGCTTGTTCAAGCCGTCGGCGCGCAGGACGCGAGCACCTGCCAGTTTCGCTGCGACCTCGTACGTCGGGTACGCCAACTCCGGAATGACCACCAGATCGCCGGCTCCGAGACCGAGCAATTTCGGCAGCCACGCGATCATTTCCTTGGTACCGATGGCCGGCAGCACCGCTGCCGGATCGACGTCGGGAATGTTGTAGCGGCGATCCAGTGACTCCGCCACGGCCTCGCGAAGCGCGAGCGTGCCATGAGTCGTCGGGTATCCGGGCACCTCGGCAACAGAGGCCAGAGCCTCCTGAATCACCGGGTCCACCGGATCCACCGGCGTCCCCACGGACAGGTTCACGATGCCGTCGGGATGAGAGTGCGCCTTCGCCGTGACATCGGCGAGCGAATCCCACGGAAAATCAGGAAGCCCAGCGGCCACCGGAGTACGAGACAAGATCTCTATTCCTCACCCATGGGAGGCAGCGCTTTGATAAACGGCGTGTCGTAGTCGACCTTGCCGAGCTTGGCCGCTCCACCCGGCGAGCCGAGATCGTCGAAGAAATCGACGTTGGTGCTGATGTACGCGTTCCACTGGTCCGGGACGTCGTCTTCGTAGAAGATGGCTTCGACGGGACAGACAGGCTCACACGCGCCGCAGTCGACACACTCGTCGGGGTGGATGTAAAGCATGCGTCCACCCTCGTAGATGCAGTCGACAGGGCATTCTTCGATGCACGCCTTGTCCATCACATCTACACACGGTTCAGCAATCGTGTAGGTCACTGCCGATCTCCCTGCCTTCCTGTCGTGCATCGCCGCCGCAACACGCAGTTGCAAGGGGCCGAAAATCCGATACGACTCTCACGTACCGCGGGAACAGCCTATTATCCCCCTGCCGACCGACTCTGAGCAGGCGGGGGTAACACATTTCAGCCTACTGCGGTGAAGTTCCTCGACCGAATCGCGATCCACTTCTCCCCCAGAGCGGCCGCGCGTACCAGTGCGCCCCGCTCACCGAGGTAATCCGCCACGACGCCGACCACCGGAATCTTGCCGATGATCTCGTACGGTTTTGTCCGAGACGGCCGCTTGTGCAACTCGTCCGTGATGGCACGAAAAGTCTTGGACGTGCGCCACAACGTTCCGATGAGCGCGAACGGGCGCCAGGTCTCGTCGGCGCCGCCGGCTGATTTCTCGGCGAAGTCTTCTCCGGTGAGAAGCTCTCGAGACTTCGTCTCACGCCGGCACAGCACCGACGCCAGGAGGTCCACCTGCTGATCCCGTTCGGTCACTCCGTGTTCACGGGCAACCGCAACGAGCACAACGGCCTGATTCGCGAAGGCCAGCAGGTCCTGGATCGGCAACCGATTGAGGAGGACGCCGAAGATGCCGGGAAACGCGACGGCGACGGTGTTGAGTGCACCCAACCGGGTCGTCCACCACTTCGAGCGCTGCTCGTCGGTCATCACCGACCACGCCGCCGTCCCGGGGAACTTGACGACGTCGAGGACCCAAGCGGCCGCGTCCAACACCATCGCAGCAGCGTTTCGCTCGGGATCGGTCGGCTCGAACGTCCGACGCTTGATACCGAGCGGATCGCTGTAGGCGAGGTCGAGAACCGGGTTGATCCCCCACACCGCTCGATCGAGAACCTCGACGACCTTGCGGTCCCCCAGTACGTCAGCCATCAGGCAATCGCTCCTTCGCGTCGTGCATGTGTGGTGGTTCGTTCGCGTGCCGGGCGTCCGATTCCCTCGGCGATGGCGCGCAGTTCTGCCACGGTCTTCTCGGAACCGTGTTCCGAGCCGGCCATCCGCGAGATCGTCTCTTCCATCAGCGTTCCGCCGAGGTCGTTGGCGCCGCCGTTGAGCATCATCTGCGTTCCGGTGATGCCAAGTTTGACCCAGCTGGTCTGGATATTGGGTATGCGGCCGTGCAGCATGATGCGTGCCAACGCGTGCGCAGCGCGGTTGTCCCGATTGGTCGGCCCTGGCCGGGAAGCGCCCGCCAGGTACAGGGGCGCGCTCTGGTGAACGAACGGCAGCAGCACGAACTCCGTGAATCCGCCTGTACGGTCCTGGATTCCGCGAAGAACGTTCAGGTGCCCGACCCAATGGTGCGGCTGATCGACATGCCCGTACATCATCGTCGAACTCGACCGCAGCCCCACCTCGTGCGCCGTGGTGACCACTTCGATCCATTCCGCCGTCGGCAGTTTGCCCTTGGTGAGGATCCAGCGCACCTCGTCGTCGAGGATCTCCGCTGCCGTACCGGGAATGGTGTCCAGGCCCGCCTCACGAAGGGCCGTCAGCCAATCCCTGATGCTCTCACCACTGCGCGATGCACCGTTCACGATCTCCATCGGAGAGAACGCGTGGACGTGCATCGACGGCACGCGCTTCTTGACGGCCCGGACCAGGTCGGCGTAACCGGTGACGGGAAGTTCCGGATCGATACCGCCCTGCATGCACACCTCGGTTGCGCCGGCGACGTGCGCTTCCCACGCACGGTCGGCGACCTGCTCTGCCGACAGCGTGAACGCGTCGGCGTCACCCTTGCGCTGCGCGAACGCACAGAATCGGCAGCCCGTGTAGCAGATGTTGGTGAAGTTGATGTTCCGGTTCACCACGTAGGTGACGTCCTCGCCGACGGCATCCTTGCGCAGCGCATCCGCCAGTGCCACAACGGCTTCCAGGCCCGGGCCCTCCGCCGTGGCAAGGGCCAGGTACTCGTCGTCGGAACATCCGGCCGGGTCGCGTTCGGCACTGCGGAGCGCAGCCAGCAGATCGGTGTCGACGCGAATCGGAGCACTGAGTTCGAGGACCTGTTCGCGCACGGTCTCCCAGTCGCCGAACGCACTGCCCAGGTCACTGCGGGTCTCGGTGTTGCGCCCGTCCGTGTCGATCTCGGTATTGAGATCGACGCGTCCGCTCGATTCCCACGACTCGTCCGGTTCCTGCCACGGCCGGCCCACCGGCTTGGTGTCGGGCAGGGCGAGGCCGGTCTTGGGATCCGCCAGCGCCTGCACGTGACCCGCAATGCGCGGATCGATCCACGGAGCCCCGGCCAGGACATATGCCGGCTGAGCCGCAGTGCGTTCGGTCAGCGTGAAGCCGCCCTCGGCGCTGATCTCGGCCAAGGTCTCTAGATTCGGCCAGGGACGCTCGGGGTTGACGTGATCGGGGGTCAACGGTGATACCCCGCCCCAGTCGTCCACGCCTGCGCCGAGCAGCGCGAGGCACTCGCTGTTCGAGACGAGATTCGGCGGACTCTGGATCCGCATCGTCGGCCCGAGCAGCAGGCGTGCGACGGCGATGGCCGCGAGAAACTCGTCGAGTCCAGCATCAGGGGTATTGCGCATCGCGGTATCAGGCTTGGCCAGGAAGTTCTGAATGATCACTTCCTGGATGTGGCCGAACGCCTTCTGCGACTTGCGTATCGCCATGATCGACTCGGCACGCTCGAGGAAGTTCTCCCCGATGCCCACAAGAATTCCCGTGGTGAAGGGGATGTTCAGTCGGCCTGCGTCGGTCAGGGTGCGCAGCCGAACCGCAGGGTCCTTGTCCGGGCTGCCGTAGTGGCATTCACCCTTGTCGGTGAACAGCCGGGTAGCGGTCGTCTCGAGCATCATGCCCATCGACGGCGCAACGGGCTTGAGCCGCGAGAGTTCCTGCCAGCTCATCACACCGGGATTGAGGTGTGGGAGCAGGCCTGTCTCCTCGAGTACCCGGATCGACATCGCTCGCACGTAGTCGAGGGTGGAGTCGTAGCCGCGTTCGTCCAGCCATTGCTTGGCTTCCGGCCAGCGAGCCTCGGGGCGATCCCCCAGCGTGAACAACGCTTCCTTGCAGCCCAATTCGGCGCCTGCCCGGGCAATGTCCAAAACCTCGTCCGGTTCCAGGAACATGCCGTGCCCAGCGGCACGCAGCTTCCCCGGCACCGTGACGAATGTGCAGTAGTGGCACTTGTCCTGGCACAGACGGGTCAGCGGAATGAAAACTTTTCGCGAATACGTCACGGTGTTCGGCCGACCCGCTGCCAGCAGACCGGCATCGCGAACCTTGGCCGCCGAAGAACACAGATCGGTCAGATCGGTTCCCCGTGCCTGCAGCAGCGTTGCCGCCTCGTCGACGTTCAGGGTCGCTCCGTCGCGTGCACGACGGAGAACTCGCCGCATCGCCGACGCTGACGGGCCGGGCGACGGACTGGACGAGGCGGACGCGGAAATACCTGGCATCGGAAGCATGGTGGGTTTGCCGGAGTCATCACCAGTTCGGTTCACCTAGCGATCATGCGCCATGTGGGACGACGAGTGCCACCCGGTGCCAGAAGTAGGAGGCCTCACCGCCCCGACACCGCCTCGATCACGACGGCCGGTAGTCGTCGTCGACCGCAACCTCGACTCGTTGATCCACCACGTCAGCCACTGGCGCGTCGAGCGGAATGTCGGTCAGATCGGGTTCTTCAGGGGCGTTCGGATCTACGGGTGTCGATTGTTCGAGCGCATCTGATTCCGGAGCCTCCGGGTCGAATGTCGCATCTTGTTCGGTCATCACGTGCTCCCTTCGCGGTCGCCACACTCCACGATAGGGCCGATGTCGACAGATCGCCCCTCACTCGACCAAAGTAGTGCCCATGACTGCGCCGCAACCGCTGACCATGGCCGACCCCTTATGGCGACCCAGCACCAAAGCCCCGAGGCTGTGGGCAATCACTGCCTCACTGTTCTGGGTACCCGTCATCGTCGCCGAAATCGTCTGTGCCGTCTTGGTACCCGGAATCCCGTCCTGGGTGGTCGGCACCGTATTCGCAGTCACCGTACTCTTCGCTGCCACCTACATTCTGATGGTCCCGGCGTGGCGGTATCGGGTCCACCGATGGGAGATCAGTGACACCGCGGTATACACCCGCACCGGCTGGTTCACCCAGGAGCGACGCATCGCACCGATCTCGCGCGTGCAGACCGTGGACACCGAGCGCGGACCGATCGACCGCATGTTGGGTCTGGCAACCGTCACGGTCACGACAGCGTCGTCGGCCGGGGCCGTGAAGATCTCCGCACTCGACCAGGAAGTCGCCGACCGCACGGTGGCTCAACTGACGGAGATCGCGGGTACCAACGTGGGAGACGCGACGTGAACGAGAAACAGTTGGGCGACCCGACCGCGATCGAGATCCCGGTAGAGGCGGAAACGGCAGCTGCCGAGGCCGCGGAAGAGGAACAGCCCTGGCTCCGCCTCGACCGACGCATGCTTCTGGTCCACCCCGTCAACGAAGTCGTCAAACTGCTCCCGGTCCTACTCGTCTCCGTAGTTCTCGGCCGCCAATCCGGAAACCACTGGTGGGGACTCGGCGTCGTCACTCTGCTCGTCATCTTCGGTTTGTTGCGGTATTTCACCACCACGTACCGAATCGGACCCGTCCACGTTCAACTGCGCACCGGGGTCTTCCAGAAAAAGCTGCTCTCCGTCCCGCGTAGCCGCATCCGATCCGTCGACGTCGAGGCCGGGGTCATGCACCGGTTGCTCGGACTGTCGATCGTGCGCATCGGTACCGGCCAGCGCGCCGGGAGCGGCCACGATTCGAACAAGTTCGAGCTCAACGCCCTGTCGACCGCCCTGGTTCCGGACCTACGCGCCGCACTGTTGGCCGGCGCCCAGCAAGCACGGCGACTGGAAACCCCGGGCACGCCGGTCGAAAGCATCACCGAACCGGTCGACACCGAAATCGGTCACTGGGAACCGAGTTGGGTTCGCTACGCCCCCTTTTCGTTCACCGGAATCGCCATCATCGCAGCCATCATCGGCATCTCGTTCCAATACGGCATCGGCGCTGCCGTCGCGAAATCCTCGGCAGTGAGCGACAGCTTCGACTCACTCGAGAGCCTCGGCATCGCACTGATGGTCGTCATCGCACTCGTCGTGCTGCTGGTGCTGTCGAGTGCACTCGCCTGCGTCCAGTACCTGATCGCGTTCGGCAACATGAAACTCACCGACAACGGCCGCATCCTGCATGTCAGTCACGGCCTGTTGAAGACTCGGCAAACCACACTCGACCGCGCCCGCCTCCGTGGCACGACGCTCAAGGAACCGCTCCTGCTGCGATTGGCCCGCGGCGCGCGGCTCGACGCCATCATGACCGGGGTCAGCGCCGAGAAGAAGGAATCTTCGCTACTGCTCCCGCAGGGACCGCGCAGGGAAGCCGAGCGAGTGATGGCCACCGTGATCGGTGACTCACGCCAGGCGTCCGCCCCGCTGATCCCGCACGGCCCGGCCGCGCGGCGTCGCCGGTACACCCGAGCACTGTTCCTCGCCGCGGTGGCGTTCCTGGTCTGTGTGGCGTGCGCGGCTTCTGGACTCGATGTACCGATCTACGCGTGGTTCGGGGTCGCCGTACTCGCCATCGGTGGCACCGCCCTCGCCTACGACCGATACAAGGGCCTCGGCCACGCAGTACTACCCGGATGGTTGATCACCCGAAACGGCTCGCTCGATCGCCAGCGTCACAGTCTCGAATCCGAAGGTGTCATCGGATGGACGGTGCGCGAGACGTTCTTCCAACGACGCGCGGGAGTGGCAACCGTCGTCGCCGCGACGCCCGCCGGCACCGGAAGCTACGAGGTGATCGATCTCCCCGCCGAGAACGCGTGGGAATTGATCGAAGCCGTCACTCCGGGCGGTGGCGACGTGTGGGCAGGTCGTCGATGATGAGCCTCGCCAGCGAACCGAGACGCGATCGCTCGGGCTGGATGGTCGGAACACCGAGGAGTTCCAGCGGAGCGGCCGTGACCGGTCCGACGCAGTAGGTCGGTACCGGTCCGCGCATCGCTGCGACGAACCGCTCCAGCTCGCCCATTTCTTTTGCCGTGCTGAGCATCGAGGAGACCGCGGGGGCACTGGTGAAGGTCAGCGCGTCGATCGCACCGGAACGAACTGCAGCGACCAACGCGCGGACCGGCGACTGATCCGGCGGCCGGATCCACCGATAGACCGATACCGGAGTGACAACCGCGCCGATGTCGGCGAGGGAGGCGCTCAGGTCCGTCAACGGCTCCCATTCGGTGATGGTGCCGTGCAACTGGACTGCGATGCGCAAGCCTGCCACTCCCTCGCTTCCGAGATGTGCCAGAACTTCCTCGGACGACTCACCCGAAGGCGACCATTCCTCGCGCAGTCCGGCGCCTCGGATGGCGCCCGTCGCCTTGGGGCCGCGGGCGATGATGCGCGTGTGGGCGAGCGCCCCGAGGAACTCCTCGGTCAAACCCCACGAGGCGACGGCCTCGAGCCAACCCCTGAAGCCGATCCCGGTACTGATCACGACCAATTCCGGAGGATCGGCAATCAACGCGGACGTCTGAGTCCTCAGGTCTCGATCGTCCACCAAGGGCAGCACATGGATCACCGGTGTCCGCACGATCTCCGCGCCTCGACGTTCGAGGAGCGTCGCAAATTCTTCGACACGCCGTTCTGCGGTCAAGGCGATAGTCGCACCCGCCAAATCATGTTCAGCCACAGGCTGAGTGTCCCTTATGCACGGGTCAGTTTCCTACGCGCGCGCCGAGAACTATTGCGAGCTGAGGGTGGCAAGTCTGTTGATCGCCACTTTGAAGAGGAAAACGGCGGCCGGAGCGATCGCACCGACCAGCAGCAGGAAGGTCAGAGGGGACGAAAGCACGAGTACGTCGCCGCCGGGGCCGCCCACCATGCACACCAAGAACCCGACGATCCAACCGGCGAGCGGCAATGCGGCCCTACCCGGCGTCGTAACCGTGCGGGCGGCGATCACCAATACGAGGTTCGCGGTCGCGGCTACGAGAATGCTGATGGGAAATGCCGTCGTACCGAGATGAGTCGGCAAGAACAGGACGGACAACACCGCGCACAAGAATCCGTCGAAAATCAGGACGCCGAGGATGACAGGGTCGAGCCACGACAGCGACGTTCCTGTCGAGGCGTCCGTGTTGTTCTCGACGGTCGTCATGGTTTTGATAGTGGTCTATCGGTCGTCATCGCGCGAGCGCGGGGTCCCTCCCGACAAGCACCCCGGCTCGCGCCCGAAAAGCACGAAGCTGATCAGGGAACCGGCGGGAACCCGAGCAGAGTCAGCAAATGACTCTGCTGATCTGCGAATGCGTAGAGCGACCCGTAATACAAGTCGTGGTAATAACCAGCCATCGGACGCAACGAATCGACGAAGGCGACGATCTGGTTTTGCAGGTCCCAGTTGTACATTTCTTCAGCCCCCAGGCTTTGCTGTTACCGAAAGGACCACCCATCCGGTGACACGCATCACACACCACTACGGCGTCGATCGCAATGCCTGTGAGCCGACGCCCAGGTCAGCTGTGCAGCCCGCCGAACAGATCGCGCTCGCGGCCGTCCTCACCCACCGGACCGAGCGCGCCGGCGGCCAATACGAAATGCTCGACCGTCAGGATCGGTTGGACCACGTTGTTCGACAATGCGAACTCGGCTCGGCTCGGGGCTACCGTCACCTGAGTGGCGTGGGCGCTCAATGCCCTCGCCTTCGCATCGATGACGCCTCGAACGTCGATTGCCGTCGTCACGTCTGTGTCCTCGACGCTCGGCAATTCCCCGGGCTCGGGCAGACGCCAGTTCTCCGGGAACTCGGAAATCGCCGCGATGCCGCGTTCGAGTCCGCTGCGCTCGGTCACGGTCCAGTAGAACTTCGGAGTCGACCACGGCTCGCCGGTCTCGGGATACGCGGTCGTTCCTGCAGCTTCGACGGCCGCTGTCGTGATCGCGTGCGCCTGGATGTGGTCCGGGTGCCCGTAGCCGCCGTTGGGGTCGTACGTGATCACGACGTGCGGCCGAATCTCACGAATGACGGCGACCACCGCGCCGACTGCTTCGTCGAGTCGAGCATTGACAAAAGCACGGGGATTGGCGGCCGAAGGTGTGCCGATCATTCCGGAGTCGCGATACCGACCGGCATCGGCGAGGAAGCGAGGAGCGGCACTGCCCAAAGCCGACAAAGCAGCGCTCAGTTCCGCGATCCGGTAGCCACCGAGTTGATCGGCCTCGGAAGCCACGAGCCCGGCCCACGCATCACCGATCACTTCGCCTTCCTCCCCCAACGTGCAGGTGAGGACTGTGACCTCGACGCCTTCGGACGCGTATCGCGCGATGGTGCCACCGGTGGTGATCGTTTCGTCGTCCGGATGTGCGTGTACCAACAGAAGTCGCTTCGCCGACGCGGTCACTTTTCCACCCTCACCCAGTCCGTAGCGTTTCCGAATATCCCCACCTGCACCGGCCCGTCGAGGACCACGCCCTCGACTCCGGTCCCGACCGCGACCAGCGCTCGGCTCTGCACGATCGGCAAAACCGCCGCAAGATCCCACAGCTTGGGTTCCGCATCGGCGATCAACGACCCCAGATCCCCGATGCCACTGAGCGCTTCGTCGATCCGACCTTGCAACGCCGGATCACACAGCCCGGACAGGTTGCTCGGAGCCTCGACGCTTGTCGTTCGGATGGGCTCCGGTGTCTGCGACGGCGTCGGTGCGGGCACTGCCGAACTTGTTGCCGGAGTGGAAGGTGCGCTCGGGCAACTGAACCGCGAGGCCAGCGAAGTGGCCGTGTCGGCGCCTGCCCGGCTCCAACCGACGATCATGTCGACGCGTCCTGTCGTCAGGTCCTCGCCGTAGAGTTCCTCCGGCGCCACCGATTCGACGGTCGCCAGGATTCCCACGTCACGCAATTCGTCGGCAGCGGTGTTTGCCACGGCGATCGCGATGTCGTCGTTTTCGGGAGCGCCGATCAGCAGTGTCAACTGGGCGCCGTCACGGACGATCGATCCGACCGTTCCAGTGCCCGTGACGATTCCGGTGGGCGGTGCCGTCAGGTAGCCGGCTGCAGTCAGCTCGCCCAGTGCTTGCTCCCTGGTCGGTTTCGGCGGCGCGGTGGGCGCATATCCCGGATCCGACGGAGCGAGGATCTGAGCTTTCACCGGGGCCGACGCCGATTCACTCCCTGCCGCCACCACGGCGAGCAGGTCCGGATCGAGCAGTCCCAGAACACCTTTACGCACCCGAACATCCGCGAAGTTCTTGCTTCGCCCGTTCACGTTGATGTCGAGAGTGCGCGGAACGTAGGAGAATGCCGTCCTGACACCCGGGATTGCAGACAGCTGAATATCCGTGGCACTACCCGAATGAACCTGCGCCACTTGGGCATCGTCGGTACGCAGCGCATCCGCCAACTGTGCAGCCGTTCCTCCGCGTCGCAGAACTATCTGATCCGGGTCTGAAGGCTTGCCCCAGAATCGGTCGTTGCGTTCGAGCACGATTTCGTCCCGGCCGCGGTCGACCGAGCGCACGTGAAAGTGGGCTCCCGACACCGGAATCCCCTCACTCAGGCCGGTGCTGAAACCGCCGGGAGTGTCCTTGATCAGGTGGGACGGAAGAATATCGGTGAACAACTCTCGCCATGCCGGATACGGCGCACGCATCACGACGTTGACCGTTTTGCCGCCGCCGGACGAGTTCACGTCGTCGATCATCTGATAGCCCGCGGGATTGACCACACCGGGAACCGAGATCATCTGCTGCCACAGGTAGCGAAAGTCTTCTGCCGCAATGGGAGCGCCATCCGACCATTGGGCTTCGTTGCGCAGTTGGTAGCGAATCGTGAACGGGGCCTCCGACGTCACTTCAGCGGAAACGAGGAAAGAATCGTCGATCGCCCACTCCGTCGCGCCAGGTTGTGTGGGCGAATTGATCGGGCGAAACGCACTGGGCAGTACGAGGTTGCCGACTGCGGAGTTGACCGGCGACTGATCCGCGAGCAGGTGCGGGTTGAATCCGCCTCCCACCTCGTCGATTGCCACAGTGACCTGCTTCATCGCCGGAACGACCGGAGTCGGTGTGGGCTTGACGGTTTCGGTGCTCTCGACCGGAGGCGGCGGATCGGCTGTACATGCAGTCAGTGACAACGCCGTCACTGCCACTGCCAACGCCAGGTAGCGACGTCCTGAGGCCACAGACAATTCCTTCCGTACGGGGCCGCGTCGCCCCTTTGCAACTCGATTCCCTGGCAGATCTTTCGCCTGGAAACCATGAAGGCGAATGTACCTTTCCGCCGAAAACTCGGCTGAAAGGCACATCCGCCTGTCAGGTTGTAACCGACGAAAGACTACAGAGCAGCCTTGTCGCGTGCCTTGCTACGTGAACGCTCGCGAGCGCGCTCGGTTGCGTTGAGGTGCACCTTGCGGACGCGAACGTCCTCCGGGGTGACCTCGACGCACTCGTCGCTGGAGCAGAACTCCATCGCTGCTTCGAGTTCGAGCTTGATCGGCTTTGCGAGGGTCTCCATCACGTCTGCGGACGACTGACGCATGTTGGTCAGCTTCTTCTCGCGAGTGACGTTGATGTCGAGGTCTTCCTGACGCGGGTTGATACCGACGACGTGTCCCTCGTAGGTGTCTGCGCCGGGCTCGACGAAGAAGGTTCCGCGGTCGGCCAACTGGATCATGGCGAACGGCGTCACCGTGCCGGAGCGGTCCGAGACGAGCGAGCCGGTGTGGCGCGCGCGGATCTCGCCGGCCCACGGGCCGTATCCGTCGAACACGGCGTTGGCGATACCGGTTCCGCGGGTTTCCGTGAGGAAGTCCGTGCGGAAGCCGATGAGGCCACGCGAAGGAACGATGAACTCCATGCGAACCCAGCCTGCGCCGTGGTTCGACATCTGGACCATCTTGCCCTTGCGGTTGGCCAGGAGCTGCGTGATGGCGCCGAGGTACTCCTCGGGGCTGTCGATGGTCAGCTCTTCGAAAGGCTCGTGAACCTTGCCGTCGACGAGCTGCGTGACAACCTGCGGCTTACCGACGGTGAGTTCGAAGCCCTCACGACGCATCTGTTCGACGAGGATGGCGAGCGCGAGCTCTCCACGACCCTGGACCTCCCACGCATCGGGGCGACCGATGTCGAGGACCTTGAGCGAGACGTTACCGACGAGCTCCTGGTCCAGGCGGGACTTGACCATGCGTGCAGTCAGCTTGTGACCCTTGACGCGACCGACGAGCGGTGACGTGTTGGTGCCGATCGTGACCGAGATTGCCGGCTGGTCGACGGTGATGCGGGGCAGTGCGACCGGGTTCTCCAGATCGGCGAGGGTGTCGCCGATCATGATGTCCGGGAATCCTGCGACGGCGCAGATGTCACCGGCGACGGCGACCTCACCGGGAACGCGCTCGACACCGATGGTCGTGAGGAGTTCGGTGATCTTGGTCTTCGTGACGACGGGCTCGCCGTCGACCTCGCGGCACCAGGACACGGTCTGGCCCTTGCGCAGCTCGCCGTTGTGGATGCGGACGAGTGCGAGGCGACCGAGGAATGCGGATGCGTCGAGGTTGGTGACGTGAGCCTGCAGCGGTGCGTCGACCGAGCCCTTCGGCGCGGGGACGTACTCCATCAGCACCTGGAAGAGTGCGGTGAGGTCCTCGGCGTCGGGAGCCTTGCCGTTCTCGGGCTGCACGGTCGATGCCTTGCCTTCGCGACCGGACGCGTAGAGGACGGGAAGTTCGAGTGCGAGCTCAGCGGCTTCGGCAGCCTCGTCGGACAGGTCCGATGCGAGGTCGAGGAGCAGGTCCTGAGCCTCGGTGACAACCTCTTCGATACGGGCGTCGGGGCGGTCCGTCTTGTTGACGACCAGGATGACGGGCAGCGAAGCGGCGAGTGCCTTGCGCAGCACGAAACGCGTCTGCGGCAGGGGTCCCTCGGAAGCATCGACGAGCAGGACGACGCCGTCGACCATGGACAGGCCGCGCTCGACCTCGCCACCGAAGTCGGCGTGGCCGGGGGTGTCGATGACGTTGATGACGGTGATGGAACCGTCTTCGTTGACCTTATGTACTGCGGTGTTCTTCGCGAGAATGGTGATGCCCTTCTCGCGTTCGAGGTCGCCGGAGTCCATAACGCGATCGACCAGCTCGGCGCGCTCCTCGAACGCGCCGGACTGACGAAGCATGGCGTCGACGAGGGTGGTCTTGCCGTGGTCGACGTGTGCGACGATGGCAACGTTACGGAAGCTGGTGATGGTCACGCGATGGCTCTCCTGGCTGAGTTGATTCGGCCACGCGAAAGTCAAGTCGCACGGCTCTTCTGGTGGCCGCTGCACGAGTGTGTGATCCGAATCAGGGCACGAATCGCCTGAGAAGGCACCGCGGCCTAGTAAATACTACTCGCTCCGGGCTGATACTCCTGCATTGTGCGGCCTCTATCACCGCCCCCACCAGCGAATAGTGATCTGCACCACGCCGATGCGCGTAGGATTACGACCTGGAGAAACAGGTCACTTAAGGGTACGCTAACCTCGTTCCAAGAGCGGGCTCTCCGCCGTAGTGAAACAGGAAAGCCGCAGCGTCACATGGGAAAAGTCAAGGCAAGCAAGGTCTCGCAGCTCAAGCCGAAGAAGAAGTGCTGCCGCAAGAAGACGCGGTGCATCAAGTGTCCCGTCGTCATCATGCGGATGAAGAAGCTCGAGAACGAGGGCGCATCCAAGAAGGAACTGAAAGCGGGTCTCAAGAAGGCTCGTGCGGCGTAAGCGCGCTCAATTCCGCGAGTAACTCGGGGATCCAGGCTCGATCGTTGTCCACCAGATCCATCGACAACAGTTCTTCGGCGTCGACCCATGTCAATTGAGCATGGTCGAGCGCGACCGGTTCTCCCGACACCAACTCCGCCCGGTAGGCCCGCAGGACCAACCCCGGCGACAGTGGCACGTCGACACCGATTCTGGCGCCGCATCTCACCTCGACCGCCAGTTCCTCGAGCAGCTCCCGCGCCAACGCGTTCTGTGGCGATTCGAATTCTTCGACCTTCCCGCCCGGCAGCTCCCAACGACCGGCCAAAGCCGGCGGACTCGTCCGCTGCGCGAGGAGCAGCCTTCCCTCGCGGAAGATCGCACCGGCGACAACTTCCCGATCCCTTGCAGGTGCATCACTCATCGCACCATGATGGAGTATGGCCACTTTGTTGTCCGACTCCGCGATCCAAAACGCTCTCGACGAACTGCCCGCCTGGCAACTGTCGCCAGGGTCGATCACTCGCACGGTCGACTCCGCGACATTCCCGGACGCCATCGCGCTTCTTCAACGCATCGCGGCAGTCGCCGAGGCCGCGGATCATCATCCCGACATCGACGTTCGCTGGCGAAAGGTCACGTACACGCTTTCGACACACTCGGCGGGCGGTCTCACGGAACTGGACTTCGACCTTGCCCGTCGAATTGACGTACTCGTCGACGATTCGGTCCGTTTCGACTGATCTTCGAGTGAACAAACCTCGCAATCTGACGTAACAGTTGCATCAACTTTCACATAGATCACTTCAGTCACAGGTATGGTCGCCGTAAATCACGATCGAGGCCGGTCATGCCATAGACTCCCCCCGGTGCGTAGCTGCTCAGCAACTGAACAGCTGTACAACCCGGGGGCTCTGTACATAGAGTGACCCCTCGAGCCGTCAAACGCGGAGCTCGCCTAGGCGCCCGCGCGGTATGACTAAGGATGGGGAAACAGTGCTTCGAACCCGAGGTATGCGAAAGGCGTTCACCGCCGTCGCTATTGCCGCAGTAGCAGGACTGGCATTGCCGGCACAGGCAATGGCCGATCCGGCAGCACCGCCCGCACCCGAAAGTGTGCCGATCGAGTTCCTCGCATCGTTTGCGCCCGCCATCATCGGCGCCGCCGCAGGTCCGGCCGATGTTGCAGGCGGACCGCAGCAAGCGTTGCTCGACCAGGCTCGCGCGATCCTGAACTCCCCCGGCATTCCGCCCGAGATCAAGGCCACCCTCGAGAAGGTCATCACCTTCCTCGACGGCAGCGGCGGCGGCGGACCGGCGATCCCGGACGAGAACGCCCCCGTCATCGCGCAGTTCCTCTACCCGACGCTTGGCAAGGGCTGCATCTCGGCCACCGCCGATTCGGTCGGAACCGCACTTGCCGTTCCCGGCCCGGCTCACCTGCCTCCTCCCGGTCCCGCTGCCGGTCAGGCCGGATTCGTCTTCACCGCTCTCGGTACGGCTCCCGCCGTCGACGACCAGCCGGTGCCGATGACCGTCACCTGGGTCAACATCGACAACCAGCGCAGCGCCACCCAGAACTTGACCAACGCCGCACGCATCAACCCGGACGGCCCAGCCACTCTGTCGGCTATCGCCGATACCGGCCCCGGACGCGTTCTCTCGGTGATCAGCGGTTCGCTGACCACCCAGCCGGAAGGCGCAGATCGCATCACCTGCAGCTTCCTTCCGACCGTGGGCATGTTCGCGGTAGCTTGATCGAAGTCTTGTGAAAGGGACCCACCGAATTTCGGTGGGTCCCTTTTGCATCTCCGATCACCGTGATAGACCCGATAGATGGGACATCTACGAGTGGACATCACGCACGGTCGTCCAGAGAAGAAATCCGGCCCAGACCAGTCGATACGGTCACACAAGTCGACGCGATCGATACTGTCCATCCGATCCGAGGGGTCCATTCTCTCGATCGGATCGGCGTACTCGATCCTGTCGATCGGTAGCGTCGGCTCTTTTCTTTCGATCGGAAGCATCGGGTCTACGGCGTCGGTCCTGAGTTCGGGCTCGTTCGCCAGTCTCGGGTCCGCGCTGTCCGGTCTCTCACGTTGGTCACTGCTCTCCTGGCGTGGAAATCATGCAGCCCCCGAAGAGCACCCGAAACTTGTTGTCATTGCGCCGGAATCGGATTCGAGCGATCCGGACCGCTCACTACGATCCGTCTCGCACTCTCAGACCTGATTCGGTCGCGGCCATTCGCGGCCTTCCAGCGCTTCGACCGAGGTATTGAATTGCCGCAGTAGGTCACCGAGCGCGAGACGCTGCTCCGGCGTCCACTCGCGGAGGACCTTTTCGACACCGGCTGTCGAATGTTCGCGATCAGCACGAAGTTTCGACAGCCCCTGCGCCGTCGGCCGGACCTTTCGCGCGAGCCCTCCGTCCGGATCCTCCACTCGCTCCACCAAGCCCTGACGCCTCAGCGCGCCGATCTGCCGGTTGATGGTGGAGATGTCGAGCGAGAAAGCGCAGGAGAGTTCCTTGAGGCTCATGGGATGTTGCAATTCCAGTCGACCGAGCAGTAGATACGCCGACCGGTCCAGATGAAGTTCGGCCCGTTGTGCGAGCGCGTGGTAACGCGAGAGCAGAGTCAACTCGTACTCGATATTCACCAGATCAGGGTCCCGGTCCATCCTCATATTGTGCAGACTACACACGATGTGTAGCGTGCACACTGGGGCGAACGCACCAATCAGAACACGCCATGGCGGGAGCCGCATGTCCGTTCACGCAGGGTCGTCCAATGTCGACGAGAAAATCCCCGACACGAACTACGCATCCTCGGGTCCAGTGCTCACCGTTCTAGGACTGTGCGGAATCGTCGTCGCCTTGATGCAGACGCTGGTAGTCCCCATCATTCCGCAATTGCCGCACCTGTTGAACTCCACTCCCGCCGACACCTCGTGGGCGGTCACCGCAACACTCCTCGCCGCCGCGGTGATCACGCCGATCAGCGGGCGCCTCGGCGACATGTTCGGCAAGAAACGAATGCTGCTGGTCAGTCTCGCGATGGTCGTTCTGGGCTCGGCCATCTGCGCGATCGCACCTTCACTGATCGTGCTCGTTGTCGGCCGTGCACTTCAAGGAGCATCGGTCGGGGCAATTCCATTGGGCATAGCCATCATTCGTGACGTTCTTCCACCGAAGAAAGTGGCCGGCGCGATGGCGGTCATGAGCGCCACCCTCGGCGTCGGCGGTGCGATCGGACTGCCGATCGCCGCGGTGATCGCCCAGAATGCCAACTGGCACTTCCTCTTCGTCACATCGGCAGCGTTCGGGCTGATCTGCATCGCACTGGTTGCGTTCGTCATTCCCGAATCGACCGTACGACGCCCGGGACGTTTCGACTTCGTCGGTGCGCTCGGCCTCACCGTTGGTCTGATCACCCTGTTACTCCCCATCACCAAGGGCGGAACCTGGGGATGGGGCGACGCGAAAACCCTGGGGCTCCTTGCGGTTTCCGCGCTCAGCTTCCTGGTGTGGGGATGGTGGGAACTTCGACGCAACGCACCGCTGGTGGACCTCCGCGTATCGGCCCGGCCGCAAGTTCTCTTCACCAACTTCGCGTCGATCGCCGTCGGTTTTGCCATGTACGGCAATTCCCTGACGCTCCCCCAACTGCTCATGGCACCGACGTCCACCGGTTACGGACTCGGACTGTCCATGGTTGCAGCGGGGCTCGCACTGGCCCCCGGCGGACTCGTCATGATGGCGCTCTCGCCCGTCTCCGCTCGAATTTCGGCTTGGCGCGGCCCGCGAATCACGTTGATGCTCGGCGCCCTCGTCATCGGATTGGGTTACGCCTTCGCATATTTCACGGTGTCGAGCGTCTGGCAGGTCGCCGTGGCCGGAATGTTCATCGGAGCGGGCGTCGGGCTCTCGTACTCGGCCATGCCGGCCTTGATCATGGGCGCAGTCCCCATCACGGAATCTGCAGCCGCGAACGGACTGAACTCACTGATGCGATCGATCGGCACGTCGACGTCTGCCGCGATCGTGAGCGTCGTCCTGGCCGGAATGACCATCACCGTCGGCACCGCAGTGATCCCCTCGTTCGAGGCGTTTCGTGCCACGTTCCTGATCTCCATCGCCGCCGCCGTCGTGACGATGGTGTTCGCCGGGTTGATTCCCAAACAGAAAGTCTCGTAAGGGAATCAACCCGGCGGAGGACTCACTTCTCCGAAGAGCCTTCGATGCTGCCCGTCTGCAACTTCGACAGAAGTGTGTAGATGAAATTGATGATGATATCCACGTGGTGCCCTCTCACATAACGGGTCCCCGACCCGCCAACGACGGTACCGCAGAACTCTTCTCCATCGAATCGCCGACAATCAATTCTGCAACGTGTTCTAATTTGAGGCGACGACTACCCGAGGAGCCTTTCATGACCTGGACACGCACCGAACTCGAAGACGCCTTCGCGGGTTACCAGAACACCGTTGTCGAGTGCACTCGTTCCGGCGATTGGAACGCCTTCGCGGACATGTTCACCGAGGACGTCGTCTACGTGGAACACGCTTTCGGCACCCTCAATGGCCGAGAGGCCGTACGCAAGTGGGTCACTCGCACGATGACGGAGTTCCCGGGGCACCGCATGACCGAATTCCCGGCCAACTGGTTCGTGATCGACGAGCAGCGCGGATGGATCGTGTGCGAGATCGACAACCCGATGGAGGATCCGGGTGACGGATCCAAGCACGGAGCCGCCAACATCACGATCCTGCACTACGCCGGCAACGGACTGTGGTCTCGCGAAGAAGACGCCTACAACCCGATGAACTTCCTGTCGATGGCAAAAGCATGGTGCCTCGCCGCGGAAGCGGCGGGCACCCTCCCCGACGACGCCAAGGCCTGGCTCGCCAAATTCGGCGCTATGGTGCGATAGATCCTGTCGGCAACGAGGATCCGACCGGCTGGGCCGGACCGACCGCACCGGCCAACGACCACTGCCCGTAGTCCCGAGTGAGGATCGAGTTCAGATCCACGCCGACGCCGTCGACCTTGCGCTTGTCGATCTCGAACTGATGCAGGTTTGCCCGCGGGTGCACATACCCTGCGGGCGAGCCCCAGTTGTGCTGCCAGAACCAGGTTCCGACGCCGGCACTGATCATTGCGTCGATCACGCGAGTGTTTCCGTAGACGCCGAGCGCTCCGTTGCCGACAACCGAGGCCCACCCCTCGAGGTACGGCGCGATCAGCGTAGTGATTTCAGTACTGGTCGGGTTGTCGTCGATCGACGCGTAGATCGGGCGACCGGACGGCCCACCAGCCGCCGCATGTAGTTCGAGGCCACGGGCAGCATGACGCTTGCCCGCTTCGCGGGCCCCGCGCCAGTCCGCCGTTCCGCCCTTGCCGAATTGATAGCAAGAAACGACTTGAAGTCCGGCCGCGGTCAACGCGTCGGTTTCCCGCGCCAGTACGGGCTTGCCGACCATCCAATCGGCGCCCGGGCGCCTGTCCGAGACGTATCGAATGGCGCCCGCATACCCGGCGGCCTTGATTGCCTGAGCGGACGGCACACCGGCGGCGTAATCGAGCAGGGTCCCGAGCGAACCGGCATTGGCCACCGACGTCGTACCGCTCAATGCAGCGAGTCCGGCAGCCGCCGATCCAGCCGCTGCGTACTTGAAGAGGTTTCTTCGCGAGACGTGCACAAAGCTCCGATCATCGGCGTATCCCGCTCGAAGTGGCGGGCAGGCAAGCTATCTTCTTTCGCTCGCATTCCACCACAGTCACATCAACCCCGCCATGCACTTGGTCAACAATGCTCACATTGTCACCAAATTGGACGCCTGACAGACAACAGTGGCCCCCGAAGGCATCGCCTTCGGGGGCCACTGTTGTCGGCCTAGCGGCCGGAAGCTATCAGCTGAGCGAGGTGAAGAAGCTCAGAGCGCTGAAGAGATCAGACGCGTTGCTGAAGAAGTCGTTGAGGAAGGTGAAGGCATCCGAGAATTCTGCGCTGCTCATGCGATGTGCTCCTGTCGAAGATACGGTCCAGAGGATTGCCGCCACGTGAGTGGCTGCTGGCGATAAGAGTAGAGGCCTTCCGTTACTTCCGCGACACCAAATGTGTCCGGGACGTTACATTTCGACCCCTTCGGGGCGCGGACATACACACAGGTAACACCCACCGGCAGTGATCAAACTGTCACCTAAGGACGATTTATTGACGTATTCCGAACATCGTTCCCGATAGCAGCTACCGCACAGCATCAAACCTGTAGGGCGACCACAAGATTGGCAAGCCTTACTTAACAGGATGGGTGTTGCTCCCGATAGAGGGCGTACCAGCAGATTGGCCAAATCCCCCGCGGCAATGTAGCCACGCGAGCTTAGTGCGGGCGCAAACATTCAGCCACAGTTCGAGTTAGCGAGATCTTTACGCCGAAAACGACCGGCCCGACGGCCCGCGGGACCGTACCTATCGGTCATCATGGTGACGCTATTCACACTGATTTGAGGAACTCCCGGCACCGATAACAACCGGCTCTCGACACCGATTGGACGTTCGAGGGCACAGTGGAGTTCATGAACCTCACAAAGAAGAAGTCCTGGAGTGAGCTGTCACCCGCGCAACGCCGCGTCGTCGCCGTGCTCGCAACGATTCAGTCCCTGTTGGCGATCGCCGCGTGGACAGACCTGGCGCGACGCCCTGCCAATACGGTCAACGGAAGCAAGAAGAAGTGGGCGGCGATCATCTTCGTCAACTTCTTCGGGCCACTCACCTACTTCCGCCGAGGCCGGATTCAGTCGAAGTAGTCCCAGAACTGCAGCCACTTCACCGACGCGAAGAGCGTCAGAGTCACTGCGTACACCGCAATTACCGCCGCGACGCCGCGCCAGTTGGTGCGGGGAACGGCGCCGTCGACCGGGTCCAGCCAATGACGGAACCATCTCGTGACCGTCGGCATCAGGAACCACGTCATGGCGCCGACGCTGACTATCTGGCTCAACCACATCGACAGCCACGGCGGCGCTCCGATCCCGTCGAGCAACGGCCCGAGAAACCTCGACAGCGTCATCACCGTCGGATAGAGGACGAGCAGGATGATCATCGCCGTCTTCCAATTCGGCGTCGCGCGAGTCTGCCCGTTCTCCGTACGCAGAATGGTGCCGAACGGTGTCGACCGCGTGGTCTCGGTGAAGTCCTCGGCCAACTCGGCCCGCAGTTTCGGTAGTGCTGCGGCCCTCTCGGGCGACGCCATCCACACCGCCAACTGCTGCTCTGTCCGAAACCGAAGGACGGACTTCCACTCGGTGGAGTCGGTGACCGACCGCAACAACATCACCGACTCGTAGCCGGAGAATCGCGAACTGAGATCGATGAGGTGTCGTTGCGTTCGCAGAAACTCGTTCTCCTTACCCACGACGACGGCGTGGTCGTACACACCGATACCGGGCGGCGGCAGCACGCCGTCGATCAGAACGAGATCACTCGTCTGCGCCATAATTCCCGTTGCAGCAGCTGATCTTTCGAGATCGCGGCGATCAGTCGACTCCAGCCAACGATGAAGATCGTCGGCACTGTCGAAAGTGACGGACACGCCGTGCGACACCGGTTCCGGTTGATCACTGATGCCACAGCTCAGGTAGCCGTCGAATCGACCGGCGGTCTCGGCCGCACGCTCGACCCACGCCCGGAATCCCGAACTCGTTCGGTGGTACCCGGTGATGGCAGTTGCGGACACGTCAGCCCGATATCCGGCGCCCTTGCACGTACACGTGCGCAATCGCGGGCTCGCGCATCGCCATCAGGAGCCCGAAGAGCGTCTGGTCGCGGGCGAGTATCGGATCATCCGAACGCGTTCCGTAGCTGACGAGCCCGGCGAGCGGCGGCCACCCGGACGGATCGATCACCAGGAAGTCGGCCTCTTTGCCCTCGTCGAAGTTGCCGATCCGGTTCTCCATGTCCAGCGCGCGAGCACCGGCGAGTGTTCCGGTGAACAGCAGTTCGGCAGGGTGCATCGACACTCCGTCGTCGCCGGCTTCGGAGATGTGAACCTTGAAGGCGTCGCCGAGGACTCGGGTGAGCAGGCACTCGTCGCCGCCACCGAAGTCCGATCCGATCGCGATGTTGACCCCTGACGCAACGGTTCGTTTCCACGGCATGGTGCCGGAGCCGAGAAACTGCTGGGACGTAGGGCAATGTGCGATCGAGGTTCCGGTCTCGGCCATTCGTGCGAGTTCGGAGTCCTGGCAGTGCACCGAGTGCGCGAGTATCGCGCGTGGACCCAGGAAGCTCTTTCCGCCGACCTGTGAGCCGGGGAGGAACTTGCCGTCGTACGTGTCGAGATAGGTCTCGACCTCGTACTCGGCGAGTGTGGTTGCCACCTCGCCGGTTCCGGGCCGATTGTTCTCGTTGAGATGACTGTGGAAGTAGACGCCCCGGTCACGGACGGAGTCGTACAACTCCCCCAAATCCTTCAGCGTCCGTGTTGTCACCGCGAGAGAGAAGCGGGGAACCACTGCGACGTGAACGAGCGCAGTGTTCACGTCGCCGGTGTCGGCCGCGTGCCACTTGTCGATCTCCTCGCGGGTGAGTCTGATCGCGTCCTCTTCCGAGGTGATCAGCGCGGCGGCGGAGGCCGGGCCGGTGGTCTGAACCCCACGTCCGCTGACCACCCGAAGGCCGCGTTTCAGAGTTTCCGAGAACAGGGCGTCCTGCGCGTGCGGGAAGGCCGATCCGAACACCATCGCGGCCGTGGTTCCCGTGGCGATTCGGCGAGCGCAGAAGGCCTCGGCAGCGTGCTGGGCAAACTCCGGATCAGCGAATCGCGATTCGGAGGGAAAGACGCACAGGTCGAGCCACTCGAGGAGTTGGCCGCCGCCGTATGCGTCGCCGGCGTAGGTCTGCGGGAAATGAATGTGTGCATCGACGAATCCGGGCAGCAGGAAACCCGGTCGGTGGTCGTGGGTTTCAGCGCCTTCGAGACCGCTCGGGAGTGATCCGAATTCTCCGCAGTAGACGATCGTTCCGGCATCGTCGATCGCCAAGACGCCGTCGGGGATCGAGACGAGCGACTGCGCCGCATCCTCTACCGTCGGACGACCGGAGATGTGGAAGACATGGCCTCGATGAAGGTGCGTCACTTACTGAGCAAAGCACAAAACTACCCGGCGTCGCGCGGCGAATGCTGTCCTTTTTGTCAGATATTGGGATCAAGCAAGAGTTGCATGCCAAACAAGAGCCGCAGCCAGCGCACCGGCACCGTTCAACGACCAATGCAGAGCAATCGGCGCAATGAGGCTGCCGCTGCGATGACGAAGCCAGGTGAATACGAGACCGGCCGCAGCGGTGGCGAGAACGGCTCCGAGGATGCCGGCGACCTGGCCGACGACTCCGGTACCGAGAAAGCCGGACAGCCCTTCGTTACCGCTGGTCAAACCCATCGACGACGCGATGTGCCACAGTCCGAACATCAGAGAACCGGCAGCGGCGACGCCGCGGAATCCACTGACCCGGTTCAACGTGCCGTGCAGGACGCCACGGAAAGCCAACTCTTCGGGAATGACGGTCTGCAGCGGGATCACGATCATCGACGCGATGATCGCGCCGGAAATAGTGGCGTAGCGATCCGCCATGAAGAAAGGACGTGTGAGCGGAAGCAGGGCGCCGACGGCGACAACGGTCAGCACCAGGCCGACGGCAGCAAGCGCGTACTTCGAACCTCGCCGCAGGTCACGAGGGGACAGCCCCAATTCCGCCCACCCCATTCCCCGGCGCTTGGTGAGCGCCAACAGGACGAGAGCAGAGATGGGTACCGTCGCGATGCTTGCCCAGGCGGTGGTGAAATGCGCGATCAGATTGGTTCCCACCAGCACCACGATCACAACAGCGATATCCACGTATGCATGCATCCGCGGAAAACGAGGAGCGGTCGCTTCGATCTCCACTGGGCCGCCGCTCGTTAGCTGAAAGTTCACTTTTTCCAGTGTACTGACGCACGAGAACTGCCCGCCACTGTTTGCGAACACGCTCACAGTGACGGGCAGGTCCCGAAACAGCTCTGATCAGGCGACGAGCGTGCTCGCAAACTTCGGAACGGCGTTGTCGATTGCGTAGGTCAACCCCGGTACCGAGCCACTCGAGAACGCATTGACGAGTGCCGGGTCATCGAGGATCAACAGATGTCCCTCCTGGGCCGACGGGATTGCGCGCAGTAGCGGATCGTTCGCAAACGCACTGCTGTCGAGGAAGATCGGGAACAGCACGGTCAGGTCGGCGTCGAACAGATTCAGGTTCTCGTTGGCAACCGGGATGTAGAAGTTTCCGGTGGCTTTTTCGGTGATCGCCGTCGGGATCGTGAAGCCGAGACGGGTCATGAAGTCTGCGCGTGCGTCGCCGGGTACGTACGCGCCGTAACCGTCGGTACTGTAGGCGCCGACGGCCGCTGTCTTACCCGCAAAACTCGGATTGGCGGCAATTGCAGCGTCGAACTTGGCGTCGAGGCCGGACAGTAGCGCCTTTCCTTCTGCTTCCTTGCCGAGAGCCTTCGCGACGAGTTCGGTCTGCTGCTCGACCGTCGTCCCGTACGCAGTGGACAGACCCGGCGGCGGCCCGACCGTCGGCGCGATGGCGCTGAGCTTGTCGTAGGTGGCCTGCGTGTTGTCGCTTCTCGTCCACAAAATCAGGTCCGGGTCGAGAGCAATGACGTCCTCGATGCTCAGGTCCATGGTTCCGAGGATCTTCGGGTCCGTGGTGAACTCGTCCGCAATCCAGGGTCCGACGCCCTTGCCACCGAACGCCATCCAGTCCGCGACGCCCACTGGTTGAGTGCCCAGAGCGAGTGCCGTCTCGGCGTCCGACCAACCGAGCGCGACGACGCGCTCCGGGTTGGCCGGGACCTCGACGTCACCGAACATGGTCGAGACGGTTGCTCCCGCCTCCGCGGGTGCGTCAGCGCTGTCGCTGCTGCAGCCGGCAAGTCCGGCGACGGCGAGCGAGGCCGCCAAGGCGGTGACTGCAATCTTCATTCGAGAGACTTTGATTCGCATGGTTACCAGCACTCCTCCAACGCTGAGCGAGAATTAGGGAAGGCTAGCATCAGCTAACGAAGGCTGTCGCCCATCGGCCAGATCGTGTTCAGGACGCGTCTGCGGCCCGTTCGAGCTCCGCGATGTCGATCTTCTTCATCTTCATCATCGCGTCCGTGGCGCGTTGCGCCTTGGCCCGATCCGGATCCTTCATCAGTTCGAGAAGGCGATTCGGGACTACCTGCCAGGACAATCCGAACTTGTCCTTGGCCCATCCGCACGGGCCCTCTTCCCCATCCTCGGTCAGCCTGGACCAGTAGTGATCGACCTCAGCCTGATCGACGCACGGAATCTCGAAAGACACTGCTTCCGAGAACGTGAACATCGGCCCGCCGTTCAAACCGGTGAATCGCTGACCGCCGAGTTCGAAGCTGACGGTCATCACCGAGCCTGCCGGCATTCCGGAGGGCGATCCCTCGACGTACCTTTCGATTCCGAGTATCTGCCCGGAACCGAACACCGAGATGTAGAAGTTGGCTGCTTCTTCTGCTTGGTTGTCGAACCACAAACAGGGAGTGATGGAAGGCATGTTCTGTCCTTGTCGGAGAGGTTACGAAACAGGTGTACAGGGTTATAGACCCGACCCGAAACGAAAACTCATCGCCAGGAACTGCTCAAGTGGACAACGCAGATTCGAGCATCGGCCAGGAACGAACGAGTTCGTCGCGCCAGTACGGCCAACCGTGCGTCCCCACCGGTTGAGCGCTGCGGGTGACATCGACTCCGCGATCACGCAACACCTGAGTGATCTGGTCGGTGCACAGGTTCGATCCCAGTTCCATGACCCCGCCGACGACCAATACCCGGCCCAGGGCAGGAGTATCGAGAGTTTCGTGCGGACCTGGTAGTCCCGATCCCGAGGCGAGATACACCTTGGTGCCGCGCAGCTTGTCGGCATTGGCGAAAATGTCGTGCTCTTGCCAAGCCTCACTGCCGGCCGGACCCCACATCTGCTCCGAACGGGCATTTCCGTTGATCACCACAAGATCGGTCAACGCCTTGCCGAATCCTCCGACGGTTGTGTAGCAGCCGCTGTAGCCCGCGACCACGTCGTACAACCCGGCCGAGCGTTGGGCCAGGATCAGCGCGGCTTCTGCACCCATCGAGATCCCGCCGATTGCGTTGTGCCCGTTGGTGGCGAACCTCGTGTCGATCAGTGGGGGAAGCTCTTTCGTCAGGAATGTCTCCCACTTCAGACGACCGAATTTCGGGTGGTCTTCCTGCCAATCGGTGTACATGGTGCCGGTTCCACCGATGGGGAGTACGACGTTCACATTCTTGTCGGCAAAGAACGGGACGATATCGCCGTTAGCCGGGGCCAACCAGTTGTTCTCTTCGATCTGCCCGGAATTGCCGTCCAGGAGATACAGCGTCCCGCGCGGTTCCGAGCGGTCGGCAGGAAGCAGCACTTTCACCGCCATGGTGCGCCCCATGGCGGGACTCGCGACGTCGAGAAGCACCAAGCGCGAAGACAGTTCGGTGACACTCGTTATCTGCGGAGTCTCGTCGGCGAGCGCGGTCGAAGGCGGCGCCAGTACTGAAATCAAGGCGAGCGCGCCTACGAGAACGACGCTTCGAAGACTTGCTCGTTGGGGCCTCACACGCCGAGCGACGCGGCGATCATCGGCCACGAGTCGTGTAAGTCGTCTTCCCAGTATCCCCATGAATGCGTTCCTGCCGGCTTGAAGTTGTAGCGAATGTTGTTCATACCCAATGCGTTCGTCCTGTCCGCAAGCTGGGTGGTGCAGTAGTGAGTTGCCGCCTCGATTCCGCCACCGAGAACAAGCTGCAACGCCAAATCTGTGACGTCGTTGTCGATCCGCGGATCGGCAAGTGTGTCGTACGGACCCGGAATTCCGGTTGCGGTTGTGATGTACATCGGGATTCGAGGTAGCTTGTCCGCGTTGACAACCGGATCGTGAGCCGGCCAACCCGGACCATCGTACGGACCCCACATGTTTTCCGCGTCACCCCCACCGACGGCGACCACGAGTTTCACGAAGTCCTGCCCGATGCCCGGACTCGTCATCGCGCACCCGCTGAAGGACCCGACACTGTTGTACAGCGCGGGCGCCGCCATAGCCAGATCCAGTACCGACGTGCCTGCCATCGACAGGCCTGCCAGTGCGTTCTCGCCGGTCGTCCCGAACGTCGAATCAATGACTGGCGGTAGTTCTTCCGTCAGGAACGTGGTCCACATGTTGACCCCGTTGTTGTTGCCGGATTTCGCGAGGCCGGGGTCCGGCCGCTCCCAATCGGTGTAATAGCTGAATGCTCCACTGAGAGGGGTGACCACGTTGACATGCTTGTCCGCGAAGAACTTCGGTGCGTCGGTCCGCACCGACCACGTCGCGTCGTCTTTTCCTCCGTCTACTCCGTTGAGTAGGTAGAGCGTCGGAGCAGGCGTCGAAGTATCAGCCGGCCGCAAGACCTGCAACGGAATGTCGCGCCCCATCGACGGTGAGTACACCGAGATGTCGACCAGCCTGCTGTCCGCCGACTGAGCGTGACCTGGTGCTGTGAGGAGCTGGAACCCACACACTGCCGTGGCCAACGCCACGAAGACACGGAAAACCGTTCGTAACGCACGAGTCTCGATCATCCGGGTCACTCTCTTCGGCAGCGGAACCTTTCGAACGGTACCGCCTGAAACAGGCAAACCCGACGTGATCGGAAATACTCGATCCGGTCGACACGGAAAGGCTCACGCACCGAGTGCGTGAGCCTTTCTCGTCAGACGACGCTTACTTGGGCGTAACCGTGCCGCCGCTGAGCGTGGTCAGTGCGTCGACGAGACGCTGACCGAGGTTGTTGACGCTTCCGATGGCTTCACCGAGAGATCCCATGAGTTTCCTCCTGCAGTTTGTCGAAATTGAAGTAACTACACCCGGAGCGGGCGTGGCAATGTCGCGCTGAATTAGGGGGTGGGGTCCTTGGAGATGGTCTCTACCGATCCCATGAAGGTCTTGAGCAGACCGTCAGCGCTGAACAGTGATCCCAGGCCCTGAACAACAGCGCCGAGAATTCCTTCCATTGAACCCATGTGAATCTCCTTGAGAGGTCAGAGGTCAGCTGCCAAAAGCACCCGACAGTGCTGTGACAGCTGCGTCACATCTGTAATGTATCCGTGACGTGGGTAACAGTAATCATACGAACGACCAGTTGGCAAAGGATTCCGACAATGGGGTCATTATTTCGACTAATAAGGTCTGCTACTGAAAAAATTCCGGCCAATCGGTCGAATTTGACCAATTCTGTCGCCGCATTGATCAACCGCCCCAAATCCTGCGGTTACCCACCAGTAAACTGAAATCATGTCTAGCGCAACCTCACTCACGCAGGTAGCTAATTTCCGGTGGCACCGCCATCAACTCGACCGAGCGGTTATCGGTGACGCCGATCACAGCGATTGCAGCATTCTCGATCTCGGGATTCAGAACACCGGACCTGACGGAGCCGCCTGGGCCCTGCGGATCCGCGGCGTCCGCGTCGACGCCACTGAGCTCGCTCTTGCCTGGACGTTGCGCGGAGCCCCCCACTATTACCGTCGGGGCGACCTGCCTGCCGTCGCCGCCGCCACGTCGCCGTTCAGCGAAGCCGATGCAGCCAAGCGCATTTACGACGCGAATCGGCCCCTGAAGGCCGCCGGCATCCCGACGCTGACTGCCCTGCAAACAGTTGCTGCTGCGATGCGGGACATCGTCTCGAAACCAACCGTCAAGGGCGAGATGTCCGCGCAGTTGACCAACCGAGTGACCGAGCCCTATCTGAGATTCTGCCGCCCGTGCAACGCCACTCATCTGTACGAGATGCCGTTCCGGCTCGCGGCACTCCAGGCAGGCCTCGAGCTACAGCCGGACACATCTCCCCCAGTGCTCGAACGCATTCCGGGTTGGCGCCGACGCCCATTCAGCGCCACGGGCGCAGACGCAGATTCCCGCTTCGACGTGATCCGGGGTTATCTGCGGTTCTACGGCCCCGCGACTCCTGCTCACGTCGCGTCGTTTCTCGATGCTCCGGTCAGGGACGTCAAAGCCCACTGGCCAATCGATGCCGAGGAGATCGAGGTGAACGGCGAGAAGCGGTGGATTCTCGAACAGGACCGCGAAGACTTGTTCGGCTCCCCCACCGATTCGAGTACGCGCTTGCTCGGGCCTTTCGATCCGTATGTACAGCTCAAGGATCGGGAGACCCTGGTTCCCGATCCGACCGCCCAAAAGACGGTGTGGCCGACCCTCGGGCGACCGGGCACGGTGGTGGTCGGTGGCACGATCACCGGATTGTGGCGACCACGAGCATCCGGAAAGAAGCTGAAGGTCGCGATCACCCCGTGGGGAACGTGGTCACGATCGGCCCGCGCAGCAGTGGCCGAGCAGGCCGAAATACTTGCCGAATTTCGCGGCGTCGAGCTCTCCGAACTGGTCGAAGTATCTTGATCGAGCCAGTGGCATCCGGATAATTCCAGCTCACACCCGCCCCGATTCGGAGAAGGAAACCCCCAACGATAACCTGAATGCGACCTTCGCACGCACCCTTGTTCAGGAGAGATGATGGCCGACTTCCTCTATGAGGACCTGTTGCCGATCGGTGATGACACCACCGAGTACCGATTGCTCACCACCGAAGGGGTGTCGACAGTCGAGGGACCGGACGGCCGCACCTTCCTGCAGGTCGAGCCGGAAGCGATGCGCTTGCTGACTGAAACGGCGCTGCACGACATCTCTCATTACCTGCGCACGGATCACCTGACGCAACTCGCGAGCATCCTCGACGATCCCGAAGCGTCGAACAACGACAAGTTCGTCGCGCTCGATCTGCTCAAGAACGCCAATATCGCCGCTGCCGGCGTTCTGCCGATGTGCCAGGACACCGGAACCGCCATCGTCATGGGCAAGCGTGGACAGCATGTGCTCACCCCCGGCGACGACGAGAAGTCCATTGCCCGCGGTGTCTACGACGCCTACACGCGTCTGAACCTGCGCTACTCGCAGAACGCCCCCATCACGATGTGGGACGAGAAGAACACTGGCAACAACTTGCCCGCGCAGATCGAGCTGTACGCCGATACTGCTGCCGGACATGAGAACTCGTACAAGTTCCTCTTCATGGCCAAGGGCGGCGGAAGCGCCAACAAGTCCTACCTGTACCAGGAAACCAAAGCGATCCTGAACCCCGACTCGATGATGCAGTTCCTCGAGGCGAAGATCCGCTCACTCGGCACCGCGGCCTGCCCGCCGTACCACCTCGCGATCGTCGTCGGCGGTACCTCGGCCGAGTTCGCGATGAAGACGGCCAAGTACGCGTCCGCGCACTACCTCGACGAATTGCCCACCGAAGGCGCCATCACGGGCCGCGGCTTCCGCGATCACGAACTCGAGAAGAAGGTCTTCGAGCTCACGCAGAAGATCGGCATCGGCGCACAGTTCGGCGGTAAGTACTTCTGCCACGACGTCCGCGTCGTTCGACTCCCCCGCCACGGCGCTTCGTTGCCCGTCGCCATTGCGGTGTCCTGCTCGGCAGATCGACAGGCGAAGGCCAAGATCACCCCGGAGGGCGTGTTCCTGGAACAGCTCGAATTCAACCCGGGCCGTTTCCTGCCCGAGGTCACGGACGCTCAGCTCGACGAAGAGACGGATGGCATTTCGGGTACCGGCAAGGGCGCTGCGGTCAAGATCGATCTGACCAAGCCGATGTCGGAGATCCTCGCCGAGCTCTCCAAGCACCCGGTGAAGACTCGTCTCTCCTTGACCGGTCCGCTCGTCGTGGCACGCGACATCGCGCACGCCAAGATCAAGGAACGCCTCGACGCAGGCGAAGAGATGCCGCAGTACCTCAAGGATCACCCGGTGTACTACGCCGGCCCCGCCAAGACGCCCGACGGTATGGCATCCGGTTCGTTCGGCCCGACCACGGCCGGCCGTATGGACTCGTACGTCGAGCAGTTCCAGGCCGCCGGTGGCTCGATGATCATGCTGGCCAAGGGAAACCGCTCCAAGCAGGTCACCGACGCCTGCAACTCGCACGGCGGTTTCTACCTCGGGTCGATCGGTGGACCGGCCGCTCGCCTGGCGCTCGACTGCATCAAGAAGGTCGACATCCTCGAGTACGCCGAACTGGGAATGGAAGCCGTCTGGAAGATCGACGTCGAGGACTTCCCCGCCTTCATCGTCGTCGACGACAAGGGCAACGACTTCTTTGCGCACACCGGTGAAGTGACCCTGACGATCGGCAAGCGCCCGGGTCTGTAGACACGTCAACAGCAAAGAGCCCCGGCGAGTTTCGATCGCCGGGGCTCTTTTGTGTCTTTGTCAGGTCCAGAGCGCGGCCACGAATACGGTCACGATCGACAACCCGCCGACGACGTGTACCAGATTCGGATTGGGCTGGCCCTTCTTCTGCTTCGCCCGGGTGATCTCGGCAAGCGCCACGATGACCAGCGAAAGCACCAGCTTCACAGCGATCTTCGCGTGAATGTAGTTCTTGTCCAGGGCGCCTTCGCCCAACCCGACGATGATCAGGCCGGACACGAACTGCATCCTGGCACCCCACACCATGACCTCGGTGATCGAAGGAGCCTTGAGGACGGTGAAGTAGCTACCGACCAGGGCAGCCATGCCGAGTAGGTGAATCACTACAAAGACGTTGTATAGAACAGACATACAAGCACTTTAACTTGTACCTTGTTCTGGCCGAACGGAACTGCGACTTCTCTCAGAGAATTCCGGCTTCGGATGCGGCGGAACGATATTTCGCTGCCAAGGTGTCCACCGTCTCGTGTGCGTTGAGACCACTGGGATTGGGCACGATCCACAGTTTTGCCCCCTCGAAATCACGGTCCTGACGCCCGGCCTTCGCCTTCTTGTCACCGAAAGCTGTTCGATAGGCGGTGATCCCGGCGAAGGCAACGACTCTTGGATTGGTTGCGCGCACGATGTTTCGGACCCGAACTCCGCCAGTTGCGAGTTCCTCCGACGTCAATTCATCGGCGCGCGCAGTTGCCCGCACCGCCAAATTGGTGATGCCCACTCCCCGATCGATCAGATGCTGTGTGTCAGCGTCCGACATACCCGCGGAAGGATCGATCGCATGCTCGATTATGCCTGCCCGCAGCAGTGCCGGATAGAACCGATTACCCGGTCTGGCGAAATGCGCGCCGGTCGCCGCCGTCCACAGTCCCGGATTGATACCGACGAACAACAGCCGGCAATCCGGCCCGATCAGATCCTCGATCTCGGCGTCTCGGAACGATTCCAGTTCGGCGCGCGTGAATCCCATGCAGCCAGTACATCAGGCCGTCACGACAGCGCTTCGCGCACCTCGTCGATCGCGTCGTGCATCATCTGCTCGTACACATCGATGTCCGGAATCGAGGCCGGACTGCTGGTGATGCTGATCGTCACAGTGTCCCCGATCCCGTGTACGCCGTGGGTCAACGACATGACCGGCGACAAACTCGGGAAGCCCGCTGTGAACCGAACGACGCCGCCTCCGAGCACCAGATCCGCGTCACCGCGCGCGACACTCGACACCACGGTGTTTCCAGTGACCTCGTCGGGTACTGCCGTGAAATCGTATTGCTGCACGCCCCAACGGACCAGCGGGCCGGGAACCGCGTTCAGCGCGAGATCCGACGCTGCGCTGGATGGATGGGACGCACGTGCGCGACGCTCGTCCATCGACTCCCTGATCAATTGGGCTCGCTCACGAAGATCATCGACTTCCGGGAACAGCCCGACACCTGCATTGCGGAAGTGATTGCGCGCCGTGGGTGTACCTGCCTTGGCGATGGTCACCTCAGCTCCCAATTCGGGCGGTACCGAGCCGTCTCGCTCGGTGAGGTAGTTCGCCATCGCTACCGAGATGGCTGTCATCGCTCCGACTGTGACGGATACGCCGTCGCCACGGAAATCGGCGCTGTCCCGCACGACCATGCGCACCAGTCGGTGCGGTCCGGGAGGGATGTTCGAGCGCACCTTCGGACGGCTCGCCGCCTGCGCCGCAACAACTCCCGATTCGGTGTCCGCCTGCAGCTGTAACTGCGCGCGGTGCCCCGCCCGGCCGTCGCGGAACAGCGAAACAAGTTGTCCCGGAAGGCGCAGGGCGGCGCGGCCCAGAATCTCGGCTGATCCGCTACGCCGCTCGTCCGTCTTCTGCTTCGCGGGCGGTTGCGGCGAGAACAGCTGGCGAGCAATCGCCGACGCGCGTTTGCCGTCCGCCAGAGAATGAGCGACCTGCAGAACTGCGATCAGCGCCGGGTCACTGCAGCGCGGCACGCCGGTGACGCCGTGAAACAGGTGCAGCGTCCACGGGGACTCGCGCGGGTCGACGTGGTTCTCGAGTAGTTTCTCGATTCCGTGAATGCACGAGAGCCACGAGTTTTCGGGCAGCTCATGCACTCTCACCAAGGAGGCGTCGACCGGCATGGGCTCCCACACCGGATAGTCGAGGTGCCACGGTGATTCACGAATCCGAACATTGAGATCCGGAATGAGCGACGCTCTTTCGACCACCGAGCGTCGTAGCTCGTCCATGTGCTGGCTCTGCCCGTCGAAACAGTAGAGCAGCAGCTGATCGTTCGGGATCTTCTCCGAAATCCAGAAGGTTTGGGCATCGGTGGGCGTCATCCGTAACACCGGGAGACGGTACCACCGGCTTGTCAGCTCTTTTCTGCAGCAGCTTTCAGCTGGGACAGGCCCTTCTCGAAATCCTTTCCGACAAGCTTGTCCATGCTGAAGATGAAACCGAAGATCTTGAAGAACAGATTCTTCTTTCCGGTCATCTTCCACGTCACCTGAACTTCACCGGAATTCGGCGAGATGAGAAACGTGGTGACGTTCTGCGCCTTGAACGGCTTGAGGAAGGCCAGGTCCAAAACTACTCGTTCATTCGGGACGGATTCGGTGATCACCATCGAACCGGAGCCCGCCTTCTTGTTTCCCGCCCAGGCGTACGAAGCCCCGACGCCCGCGTCAGGCCCCGCGTACGTCCGCTGCATCGCCGGGTCGAGACCTTCCCACGGCGACCACTGAGTCCACTGATGGAAATCGTTGATCAACGCGAAGACGACCGGTGCTTCTGCCTTGACGATCGTCGTACGTTCTACCAGGAATTCGTTGGAATTCTGCGAAGCCATCGTCGATCTCCAATTCTCGGGCGTGACAAGTGTTCGGAATTATCCACGGTCGACGAGATCGGAGCGAGTCGACACTCAGTCCCGCAGGCACAGGCAGAAATAGTGACCGACCGGGTCGCGGTACACGCGGAAAGTCTGATGCTCCGGAATGTCGGTCACCCGCTGCGCACCCAGGCTGATCACCCAAGCCTCGGCGGGGTCGAGAGAATCCACGAACAGATCCAGATGGATCCCGACACCGGAGGTCGGCCAGTCCACCGGAACGAAATCCGGAGCGAGCTGAAATGCGAGCCGCCCCCCGCCGGGCCCTTCGATCACGTGCCAATCATCCTCGTCGCGAACACTTTTCCACTCGAGGACCTGGACGTAGAAGTTGGCCAATGCAGCCGGATCCGGGCAGTCCAGGACTGTGTAGTCCATGCCGATGTTCGGGCGCGTCACTGTGCCTTCTTCTCCTGAACTTTCTTACGCACGAACAACAACGGAAGAACCAACGTCGCAACGGCGGTTACAAGCCACACGACGACGGTTCCCAGAATCCACGTCGAGACACCGGAGATCGACAGATTGGAGAAGAGCGACGCCACCAACAGCGCGACAAATGTCGACACCAATCCGATTCCGCCGAGAAATGCCGGTGCATGGCGCTTTGCCACCGTGGCGATGAACGGCGCCAGGACCGACTGCGCAATCGCAAAGATCACGACCGCAACGATGAATCCGGATGTGGGCGCCGAGAAGCCCGAAAGAATCAACGACGCAACTAGAAGCCCGACAGCGGCAGAACCCAGGAAGATCGCGGCGCGAATCAGGAAGCTGATCATTTGTTGATCCTATATGTCGGATATCAAGGAGAACAGATATTCACAATCCCAGAGATTCCTGCACCTCTCGCAATGTCCGGGCAGAAGATCGGAGCCCCGAAGCCTCCTTTTCCGATAGCGGCACTTCGAGGACTCGGCCGGCACCAGCACGACCAACCATCGTGGGAAGGGACAGGCAAACGTGCTCGAGTCCGTGGACGCCGCTCTGCAAAGTCGACACCGGCAGAACCCGTTGTTCGTCCCGCAACACGACTTCCGCGATGAATGCGCTCGACAATCCGATGGCGAGGTTGGTCGCACCCTTACCCTCGATGATCTCGTAAGCACTCTCGACTACAGACTTCGCTACTTTCGCGCGTAGGTCGGGGCCGAGGACGCCACCCGACGGTCCCACGAACGAGGTTGCCGGCACTCCGCCGATGGTTGCGCTCGACCAGAGCGGAATCTCGGAATCCCCATGCTCGCCCACGATGAAGGCATGAACGTTCTCCACCGCGACTCCGAGTTCGGTAGCCAGCAGGAATCGCAATCGGGCCGTGTCCAGCACGGTCCCAGATCCGAAAATTCGGCCGCGGTACGACGGTCCCGCGGCCTGGATCGCTGCGTAGGTCGCCACGTCGACCGGGTTGGTGACGAAGAGAAGGACCGCGTCCGGTGACACCGCCAACAGTTGTTCGGTCAGTGTCTGCGCGATCTTGACGTTCACCGCGGCAAGTTCGAGCCGCGACTGACCGGGATGCTGTTTGGCACCCGCGGTGACGACGACCAAGTCGGATCCCGCGGTGACCGAGATGTCATCGCCTCCGTCGACAGTGCACGGCGGTGTGAACTGGGTGCCGTGGTTGAGATCGAGAACTTCGGCCCGGACCTTTGCGCTGTTGGTGTCGTAGAGGGCGAGCGCGTCGGCCGATCCGCGTATCAGGCACGCATACGCAATTGCGGTGCCGACACTTCCCGCACCGACAACGGACACTTTTCGTCTGGATGAACGATTCGGCGTCGTCATGGGTAAATGGTGCTCGCTCGATAACGATTTCGCAGTACAACGGATTGCCAGTCTCTTCTCAGGGTTTGGATGCAGACCTCTCAGAATCGACGTGGATGATCGCTGACATGGCTGAGGTAACCGTTCTTGCAGTTGGCGGCACCGGCGAATCCCACGTCGGCGACGACGGCGGCCGTGTGCGCGGACTCCTCAGTGCCGTCACCGACGAACTCGACAGTCGATTCGATTCTCGCTGGGTCGCTTATCCCGCATCGTACGGTCCGGTCGCCGACGGTGGCCTGAGCTTTCGGCACAGCACCGCGATGGGTGTGAAGGCCCTCACCGCCGAAATCGCACAGAGAGACGGTCCGGTCATGCTGATCGGATACTCACAGGGATGCACCGTGATCCGCTCGGCTCTTCCGACGCTGAACCGCGCCAACATCATCGGAGTCGGACTGATCTCCGATCCTCAACAACCGGCAGGCGTGATCGAAGGTTGCGAGGGACACGGAGTTGCCGGCGACGGACCCGAGATCCAGCCGTGGATTCCGGTCAAGTGGATCGGGCACCCGCAGGACATGATCTGTAATGCCAGCGACGACAGCTACATTCGCGACATCGCAGACTTGACGCGCTGGATGTCCTTCTCGCAGGCACGCGTGTGGGCAGGAAAGGTTTGGGAACTACTTCGTAGCAATGCTTTCCAGAATGCGCAGAAGACTCGTTTCAGTCCCAAACAGTGGCGTACCGATCTACGACGCATCCGCACCGCGTTCCTCGAAGTACTTGGTTATCTGCCGACGAAGTTGAACCTGAACCGATTTCAGCTGAAGAACCCTCGCGGCGGTAGACACATCAGCTACGCGATCGAACCTCTCGACACCAGTGGACTGACCGGGTGTGAGCTTCTGGCGTCGTGGATGAAGGTCCACGCGAGCGGCGTCGAGCAGCGCATTCACGCGGCCTGACCTTTACCGTTAGTTTACCTAACGAACCCCGGTGAGCCATTCGACACCTCTACGTTCCTTTCATGCAACTGAGCAGAATATTGTCGTGCGCCGCCGTGACCGTCGCACTCCCCCTCACCGCCCTGGCGGCCCCGGCCGGCGCATCGCCAACCGGCAGTCTCGACTGGTCCGGTTCGTTCGGTAGTTCAGCACCCCAGCCGGTTTCGACGTTCGACGTCCAAGCCCACCGCGGCGGGCTCGGCCTGTACACGGAAAGCAGCCTGGCCGCGTTCGCGAATGCCCTCGAAATGGGCGTCAGCACACTGGAACTCGATACCCAGATCACCGAGGACGGGATCGCTGTCGTCACGCACGATCGTAAGATCTCGAACAAGAAATGCCTCGACACCGAGCCCGCAACTGCGGGTGACCCGGAGTTCCCGTACGTCGGCAAATTCGTCAACACGCTGAGCCTGCAGCAGATCAAGACCATGGACTGCGGCACTCTCCCCCTTGCCGGATACCCTGAACAGCAGAATGTTCCGGGAGCGAAAATGCAGACGCTCGAAGAAGTGCTTGCCCTGGTGAAGTCGTACAACGCACCCGGAATCAAGCTCAACATCGAGACCAAGGTGGAAGCGGGAGCGCCTCACGAGACCGCCCCGCGTGAGCAGTTCGTCTCTGTAGTCCTCGATACGATCCGGGCAGCCGGATTGTTGGACAGCGTCACCATTCAGAGCTTCGACTGGGGCTCGCTCATGCTCACCCGTCAACTCGCGCCGAGTGTCCCCGTCGTTGCGCTCACAAACGGCGACTTTCTCCAGGTAGGCAAGGACGGAGCGTCACCGTGGCTCGGCGGTCTGGACATCGATGATTTCGGTGGCGACGGCATCGCGGCGGTAGCAACCTTTGGTGCCTCCGCCTACTCCCCCGTCCAAGGAACTCCGCAGGGCGGAAAGGTCGGGGATCCCGGTTTCACCCTCTATCCGACAGCCGACATGATCGCGAGCGCACATGCGCGTGGCATGAAGGTCATCCCGTGGACCGTCGATGATCCCGCCACCATGCACGCCCTGATCGACCTCGGTGTCGACGGGATCATCACCGACTACCCCGATCGTCTCCGAGCCGTTCTGGCCGAGCGAGGCATGCCACTACCTGCACCTGCGGTCAAGAAGTAGCCTCCACCGCGCACCGAAGCAGGTACCTGAACAGGTACTACGGCCGATGTCCCCGGGGTCCCGTCGGCCGCATCCTGGACAGGTACTTGCTCGGGTGATCGGAGGTGAATTCTGATGATGTCTTTGAAGGATCAGTTGGACAACTGCGAATACCTACTTGCCGACGCGGAAATGGCCGGCGACTGGAATGCTGTCCGGCGATTCAGGGAATACCGGCTCAGGCTCGTTCGACAACTGTGCAGGCAAAGGGCCGCCGGTCTCTGCGCCTAGAGGCCCGACCTCAACCGTATCTGAGCTGGTCCCTCTGGGCGGTTACGATCCGCCGTCGCCCGAGTCACAGTCGGGTGCTCTCACCAATTGAGCTACAGAAGGTATGGCCCGCAGTGCTTTTCGACTGCGATCTTTCTCTGCCGAACCATACGGGCCCGCATCTCGTCCGCGCTACTGATTTTCGAGTAGACGATCTACACCGACCACCGCTGTGAGTTCGGTTTCCGCGTCCCCGCGGGGACGTCCCCGTCGAGGCCACACCGAATCACCGCTGACCAGTAGTCGATGGGATGATGACCCGCGTGTCCATGTCCCCACCGCTGCCCGTCAAGAACGGGGTTGGCCCGACGCGCCTACGCATCCCGCTCTCGGGGCCGTGGGCGACGATCGCCGAGTACGTCGTGGCCAAGTTCGACCATCTGGACGCCGAGAACCTGTATCGGCGGTTCGACGACGGCGAGTTCGTGGGTATCGACGGCCAGTCGCTCTGCCGGAGCACAGAACTCTGTGCGCACCGGTTCGTCTGGTACTACCGCGAGTTGCCGGCGGAGGACCCGGTGCCGTTCCACGAGGAGATCCTGCACACCGACGACGATCTCGTCGTCATCGACAAGCCACATTTTCTCCCGACCACTCCGAGCGGGCGATACCTGCGTGAGTCGGCGCTCATCCGCCTGCGGGTTCGTCTCGACAACCCAGATCTGACCCCGATCCATCGACTCGACCGCGGCACCGCAGGGGTGGTGATGTTCTCGGCCCGCCCCGCGACGCGCGGCGCGTACCAGTCACTGTTCGAGAAGCGTCAGGTCACGAAGGTTTACGAGGCGGTGTCGGCGCGACCGACCCGGCGGGGCCGGGATGCACCAGCGCTCGACGTCCCTCTCGTTTACCGCAACCACATCGAAGCTCGACGCGGCGAGTTGCGAGTCGTCGTCGACGACAGCCGTGAACCCAACTCCGAGACCATGATCGAGGCGCGAGGGATGGGCGTGAGTGCCTCCGGACGTGCTGTGCTGCACACGGTTCTACGTCCGCAGTCCGGACGGATGCACCAGTTGCGGGTGCATTTGGCAGCTCTCGGCGCCGGGATCCTGGGCGACCGGCGATACCCCGACCTGCTTCCCGACGCCCCGGACGATCATTCCCTCCCACTCCAATTGCTCGCGAGGGAACTCGAATTCACCGACCCGCTGTCGGGGAAAGCGCGGCGGTTCGTCACCCGTCGGACGCTCAGCGAGATGCCCGTGGGGTGACGACCAGAAGCCGCGGATTTAGACGTTGAAGCGGAACTCCACCGCGTTTCGTAAGTTTGCTGTAACTGAGCGCATAACCGAAGGCGTCCCACACGTTCTGCTGCGAAACGTCCTGCGCGGTCTTGCCGTACGTCGAGTTGGCCATGGTCTTCACCGCCAACTCCTCCAAGGACTTCTTGCCGAACCACTCCCGAGCGAGTCAAACCCGGCGCGTGGTTGCGCAGCCTTGGCACGCGACGGTCTCGACGCTCGGCACGATGAAGTCGAGAGGCTTCATCGCGCCGCTGCGCGTCGTCCCGACCCGGAGCGGGCAGCGCTGGTGGAGCAGTTGCGCCGAGAGGGCTCGGCGCTCTGGCGGGAGCGTCGGCGTGAACAGCTGGTGGTCAAACTCCTTACCGAGATTCGGGATCTGATCCGCGATGGTGGCCAGCTCGACGGGCAGCGGGCGGCCGCGCTCGACGATGCCCTGGCCGTGCTCGCCGATACCGTCCGGGACGAGGTTCTCGATCCGGTGCTCACGGCCGTCGAAGCACTGCGGGCTGACGCCGGGGATCGGACCCGGTTGTGAGCACCGTCAACGTCCAGTCGTCCCGCTCGGCCCAGTCCAGTGTGGACTACGCCCTCTACGGTGACAGCGGTCCGCAGAAGGAAGAGCAACGGCGACGCGGTACCAGTCGCGCCGCCGCGCTCTCCTCGTCCGTGGATGATCCCGATGATTTCATCGCGCGGTGCGGGGCCACGGACGAAAGGTCGAGGTGTACAGCTACATGCAGAACTTCAGCCCCGACGAGTTCGACGTGAACAACCCCGACGACGTCAAGCGCGTGAACGATCTGGGCCGGATGCTCGCCGAGGACATGCACAGCGCGGACTACCTCGTGGTGACGCACGTCGACAGCAAGGCGGCCATCTCCACAACCACGTCTACGTCTGCAACAACGACAATTTCACCGGGAAGTCGTTGCAACGGAACACCTCATGGGCGGAAGGCGTCCACCAGACCAACGACGCCCTGATGGAGCGCGAGGGTTGTCAGGTGCTCGACTCCCCCATGCAAGCGAAGGTCGACTGGTCGTTGCAGCGGGAGCAGTACGACGTCGACGGCTTCGCGCGGACCCTGGGCGACAAGATCGCTGCCTCATTGCGTGATCCGCGCTCGACCGACCGTGAGGCGTACAAGGCCGTGCTGACTGAGCACGACGTGAAGTTCAGCGTGGCCAAGAGCGATGAACACCGCTACAAAATGCGACACCAGAACGGGAAGCTCCTGTCGAAGTCCGGCAAGGCGCTCTCCCCCGACTTCAGCGCGAAGAGCGCTGACGAGATCTTCAAGTACCACAGCGAGAACAGGACGAAGGAGCGAAGCAATGCCGTTGCTCAACGACATGAAGACCGAGGACCAGTCCGCGCAGACGAGCGCCGAGAACTTGGATCTGTTGCGCGAGTTGACGGCTCGCCAGAGCCGCGTCGAGGAACCCGTCGCAGGGTTGACGGCGGCGATCAACAAGCTCATCGAAAAGCAGAGCAGCGACACGCGGAGCCTGTCCGGGCGGCTGACGATGATGGAGCAGCAGCGGCCCAGCAGTCCGCCGCCGTCCAGCGCGGCATCCGAGATCGAGCCCGTGCGGCAAAGGCTCGACGAGATCGAGGAGACGCTAAGCGTGCTAGCCGACAGCGTCAGCGGGAACGATCTGCGCTCAGCCACGAAGGTCCTCAGCGCCGAGACGAAGGGCGTTACTTCGGCCAGTAAGCAGGCGGCCGCCGACGCCCGGAAAGCTGCCGACGCTGCCGAGAAGGCCACCGGTGCTGTCGATGGGGTGCGGGCCGCTGCCGCGAAGGAAATCCGCGTGGTGGCCAACGCCGTCATCACCGAGGTCGAGAAAGTCGATGGACGCCAGAGAGCGGGCGAAGGCCGCCCGCGTCGAGAAGTTGGTGGCCGCTGCCGACAAGGTGGCCGCACAGCGGTACTGGGATGCGCTGGGTGCGTTCGTGCTGACGCTGGTCCCGGGCGCCGCGCTGCTCATGAGTTGGACGGTTCTCGTTGGTGGCGTCTTCTATGCCTGGGAGTTGGTCACCACCGACGGCTCCAAGCCGGAACTGATCTCGAAGGCGCTCCTGTTCGTCTTCGCCGTGGGCGCCGCTCTGTGGGGAGTGTGGCGCTCGCTGGTGTGGGCGTACGGCGTCGTGCGCGTCTGACGGCGTCGGGACAGGGTCTAGTGACCACTTCGTCGGCGCCTGCTACGAGAGTTAGGCCGGGTATTCGGATGGCGGGTAGATCCGGGACTCGGTGCCGAGCACGCAAGAGGGTTCCGGCTAGAGTAGTGCCTTCAGGGACAAAGGGTTCGGAGGACAGGTGGCGAAGTGGGGCCAGACCAACCGACTGACAACGCAGCATCTTGCTAGTCGCGGCGTAGACGGCATTTTCGGCGAGCTCGCCAAAAAGCACGACGGGAACGTCGGCGAAATCGCTGGTCTGGCGGTCAAGAAGCTGGAGAAGGACTTCCCAGGTCTGCAGTTCCGCCACCGTATGACGATTCGCAAGTCGGAGATCAACGCCAAGCTCAAGAAGATCGACGACTACCTGGGTCAGGAGCTCTTCCTCCCGCAAGCGGAGATCCGGCCTGACGGTGGGCTGATCGAGGTTCTCGACGACCACAAAGAGTGGAGAGTCATCCTAGTTACAGAGGCCAAGTACCAGGGCAAGGACATCGAGAACATCAGCCAAGGGGTTCTGGTCGGTAAGAACAAGGACCAAGACCTCATGGCTGCGGGCAACGCCATCGAGAGGTCCCACAAGAACGTCCGGGAAATCGCCAACTTCATGCTCGGTGAACAGCACTTCCCCTACATCCTGTTTCTAGAGGGGTCGAACTTCCTAACCGAGACGATCTCGGTCGTCAGGCCCGACGGCCGGGAGGTCACGCTCCATTACGACTCGGGGACCCTCAACCGGATCGACCGCTTGACTGCCGTCAACTACTCGATGCCCATCAACACCAACCTTTGCGAGAATCGGGTCGTCACCAGTAAGGGACAGGCGATCATGCTTCAGGCGGCCTCTCTCTTCACCCAGGGCAAAGGCGGGGACTGGGATGGCGCCGACATGTTGGCGATCATGATCGAGGTCGCGACCACCTCAATCAAGGTGCTGGCGAGCGATCTATTCAACCAAATGGTGCTCAAGTCTGATGAGGGGAGGGCCAATGACCAGGGTCGTTGACAGGTCTCTGCTTGAGAAGGCTAAGAAGAACAAGAACGACGAGTTCTACACGCAGTACGTGGACATCGAGAGCGAGCTGGCGCACTATCAGGGCCACTTCGACGGCAAGGTCGTCTACTGCAATACCGATGACCCGCAGGTGAGCAACTTCGTCAAGTTCTTCGTCGACAACTTCGAGTCCCTGGGGCTGGCTAAGCTCATCGCCACCGGCTATGCCCTGGGAGCCGAGACCCACGGCTCGGTCATGGTCTATGACGGTTCGAAACAGGCGCTCGAGGACTTCGAGGCCGGGAAGGCCGAGCGACTCGAGGGAGACGGAGACTTCCGCAGCAGCGAATGCCTCGAGTACTTGCGCCAGGCGGACGTGGTGGTTACCAATCCGCCGTATTCGCTTCTGCGCCAGTTCGTCTCGTTCATGACGAACTATGAGAAGGACTTCCTGATCGTCGCCACGGTCAACGCTATCACCTACAAGGACATCTTCAAGCTCATCCACGACGGAAGAGTCTGGCTGGGCGTCGGTCTTGGCCGAGCCGTCTCAGGCTTCATCGTCCCGGAGCACTACGAGCTCTACGGCACGGAGGCGCGGATCAACGAGCGGGGAGAACGGATCGTCTCGACGAACAACAGCCTCTGGCTCACGACGTTGGATCTGAAGAAGCGACACGAAGACATCCCGCTAGTCGAGACCTATGCGGGCAACGAGGACAAGTACCCGACGTACGACAACCTCGACGGGATCAACGTCAACAAGACCAAGGACATCCCGGCGGACTACTACGGTCTCATCGGTGTTCCGATCACGTTCCTACACAAGCACAATCCCCGCCAGTTCGAGATCGTCCGCTTTCGCAAGGGGGACGACGGCAAGGACCTTAGGGTGAACGGAAAGTCACCGTACTTTCGCATCATCGTGCGCCGAAAGATCGATCGTGAAGCCGAGCCCCGTCTTCCTGGAGAAGCTGCGCTTGCCGACGGTCAGACGTTGATGTTCTAGCGATCGGGCCCGTCGTCGAGGAGCGATGAATTGTTACTTTGCCAAGCATGATGAGGCAGCGTTCGAGCCAATTGGGCAATAGCTCGATCGCGCTGATCCGCGATCGAGACGACTCTTGTCGTGCTACTTCCGAGCGATTTGCACAGTGCTCGGATCAAATCCCCCGTCGGCCCTGAGGGACTGGAAGCAGGGTGACGGCGGCATTGATGTCGATGATCCGGCGGCGACCTTCCAAGTCCGCGCTCTTGAACAGTCCGGCCGGGTCTGACGTCCCCAACAGGGGCACCGTGGCGGCGTTGCGTGAGAGTGCCAGCCGTTCGCGTTCAAGGCGCTCGATCTCCGTGCGCGCAGTGTCTCGGACCCGCTTCAGGTCGGCGGCCTCGATGAGGTCGGCGGCGTAGTCCTTCTCTGCCCGCTGAATGCGGGCGTGCAGTCCGTCGAGGTCGGCCACGACTGTGGCCAGCTGTGGTGAATCGCTCGCGGGCACCGTGGCGCTGGCCTCTGGCGCGGCCGCCAGCCGATCGGCGATCTTCTCCATGACGTGTTCGTCGATGGGCGCGCCGGTGCGGTTGACGTGGCCCTCTGTCCGGCATCGGTAGCCGCGGGACGATCCGCGTACTGGCAGCCCGCGGACCCCGCACAGATACAGACCTGATCCCGTGTGCGTGCGGCGAGTGCTGCCATTGTTCGTCACCCGGCTGTGGTCGTCGAGCTTGACCTGCACCGCTTGCCAGGTCTCCACGTCGATGATCGGCTCCCACTGCCCCATGATCGGCTGACCGTCGTCATCGGTGACGACCTGATCACGCCACGACCGGCGCCGGCCGCGCTGCCTGTCCTCGTCGGTGGCTATGCCGTTGTCGAGACGGGCCTGCTTCTCTGCGTTCTCGGCGACGGCCTGCCGCCGGTCCTTCTTCTGCGTGTAGACGGCGTATCCCCCATGTCGGGGGTTCCGCAGGATCTCCAAAACGCTGCTCTCCGGCCAGGGCGCGTCTGGCGCACACGGCGGCTTGCGCAGTGGCTGCTGCTTCCCCTTCGGGAGCTTCTTGTTCTCCCGTCGCCTGCGCGCATTGCGCTCTTCGTTGAGAGTCCAGCTGTGGCGCGGGAGCTGGGGAACGTCCGCGTGGCGCTCGTCGGGCTTCCCGGACAGCGCCCGGGCAATGCCTCGCAACGTCCCCTTGTCGTCATTGAAGGCGTGGTAGATCGCGTTGACGACCTTCGCCTCGGCTGCAATCTGGTGGCCAGCGGTGTCATACCCCAACGGGCGCATGCCTTTCGGCGCTCTCCCCTGCCGGGCGCGCTGTTGGTGGGCTGCCTTCTGCCTGGCCGACTTCCGCTCCATCTCGGCTCTGGCCACAGCTGCCTTGATCCGGGCGTACATGCGGCCGCCGTCGGTGCTCAGGTCCGCGACACCGTTCGCGGTCACCAGGGCCAGGTCGCGTTCCTCCGCTCGGTCGATCCAGTCTTAGAGCTGTCGGGGCTGGCGGGTGAGTCGGTCGAGGACCCAACAGATGATGGCCTCGAACGCCCCGGACTCGTAGTCGGCGATCATGTCGTCGTACTCGGGCCGGACAGCGGTCTTGTCCGTGGCCGACTTCGACTGTTCGGTGTAGACCTTGACGACCTCCCACCGGCGGAACTTGGCCAGGTTTTCGCAATCCTCACGCTGGCGACTGAGCGCGAGCCCGTCCACCTCCCGGTCCTGGCTGCCCCGGAGGTAGATCGCCGCTCAGGTAGTATTTCCGGCGTTCGCGCTGGTAACGGCCATAGAGACCAGAAGCCGGATTTAGACGTTGAAGCGGAACTCCACCACATCGCCGTCGGCCATGACGTATTCCTTGCCCTCCATGCGGACCTTGCCGGCAGCCTTGGCTGCGGCCATGGAACCCGCCTCGACGAGATCGTCGAAGGACACGATTTCAGCCTTGATGAAGCCGCGCTCGAAGTCGGTGTGAATGACGCCGGCAGCCTGGGGAGCGGTGTCACCCTTGTGGATGGTCCAGGCGCGAGCTTCCTTCGGACCAGCCGTCAGGTAGGTCTGCAGTCCGAGGGTGTGGAAGCCGGTGCGCGCGAGAGCGTGCAGGCCCGGCTCGGTCTGACCGATCGAGTCGAGCATTTCCTGGCGGTCTTCCTGGTCCAGCTCGAGGAGTTCCTGCTCGACCTTCGCGTCGAGGAACACGGCGTCGGCCGGAGCGACGGAAGCGCGCAGGTCCGCGATCTTCGCCTCGTCGGTGAGCACAGACTCGTCGGCGTTGAAGACGTACAGGAAGGGCTTGGTGGTGAGCAGGCTCAGTTCACGCAGCAGCGAGAAGTCGAGCTTGTCCTTGACACTGAAGAGCGTCGTGCCCTCGTTGAGGAAGGCCTGAGCCTTGAGTGCCTCGTCGTGGGCCGGCTTGAGCTCCTTGTTCTTACGAGCTTCCTTGTCCAGACGCGGGAGAGCCTTCTCGAGAGTCTGCATGTCGGCGATCACCAACTCGGTCTCGATGACCTCGATGTCCGAGGCCGGGTCGACCTTGCCGTCGACGTGGATGACGTCGTCGTCGGCGAAGACGCGAACTACCTGGCAGATGGCGTCCGCTTCACGGATGTTGGCCAGGAACTTGTTACCCAGGCCGGCGCCCTCGGATGCACCCTTGACGATTCCGGCGATGTCGACGAACGACACGGTCGCGGGGAGGATGCGCTCGGAGCCGAAGATCTCGGCGAGCTTCTGCAGCCGCGGATCGGGCAGCTCGACCAGGCCGACGTTGGGTTCGATGGTCGCGAACGGGTAGTTCGCTGCCAACACGTCGTTGTTGGTCAGTGCATTGAAAAGGGTGGACTTGCCGACGTTGGGCAGTCCGACGATTCCGAGGGTAAGGCTCACGGTCTGTGGATTCTACGGCCTCGCGGCGACGTGACGGGTACTCGCCCCACCGTCACGTCGCGGCAGGTGATCAGTTGTAGGTATACGAATCGACGGATGACACGATCGCAACCAGGAAGATGACGTAGAACGCGATGAACAACACCCAGCAGGTGACGGCTATGAGGAGCGAAATCTGCCCGAGCTTCTTCACCCGCTCGGACGCGTACTGCGCGCCCTGGTGATCGCCCATCGCCCACTTCGGGTAGATGTCGTGGAGATGGTTGAACGCGGCGAACGCGATAGGCCAGAAGAAGATGATCGACGCGACGGCCCATCCCGCGTTGGACTTCGGCGGACCGTACTGCGGCGCCGCGTACGTGGGAGCAGCGCTGTACTGCTGGGCTGCGCTGTACTGCTGACCGGTCGGATACTGCTGTCCGGCTGAGTACTGCGGGTCGGTCGGGTACTGCTGGCCCGTCGGATATTCCTGGCCTGCTGAATATTGCTGACCGGCTGAATACTGCTGGCCTGCCGGATACTGCTGCTCCTTCGGATCCTGCGGGTCGGTCGGATATTGCGGTTCGGTCATCATTCCCCCAAAGAGTCGGATTCGGTTCTCTATCGCAGAACCTAGTGGAGACTTACCGCTGCCGTGTCACAGTGAGCGCCTACGCTCTCGAGGTGACTCGGATGCTGATCGTGCTCTTGATATGGATAGTGGGTCTCGGCACCGCCGCGCTCGCAATTGTCGCCTCGCCCGGATGGTGGGTGATCGCTGTCGTCACACTCGCGCTGGCGGCGATGGGCACCTACGACCTCACTCAGAAGTCCCACAGCATCCTCCGTAACTATCCGGTCCTGGGGCACGCGCGATTCCTCCTCGAGAAGATTCGACCGGAGATCCAGCAGTACTTCGTCGAATCATCCACCGATGGAATGCCATTCGATCGCGAAACGCGAGATCTGGTTTACGAGCGGGCAAAGGGAACACTGGCGGAAGAGCCCTTCGGGACCGAGCGCGACGTCAATGCGATCGGCTACGAGTTCATGACGCATTCGATTCGCGCACGGACCGCCCCCGACACCGTTCCCCGAGTTCGCCTCGGCGGACGCGATTGCACGAAGCCGTACGACATCGCTCTCCTGAACGTCTCCGCGATGAGCTTCGGGTCGTTGTCCGCCAACGCAATCGAGGCCCTCAACGCCGGCGCCGCCAAAGGCGGTTTCGCTCACGACACCGGTGAAGGCGCGATCAGTCCGTATCACCGCAAGCACGGCGGCGATCTGATCTGGGAAATCGCTTCGGGATACTTCGGATGCCGGACCGAGGACGGCCGATTCGATCCTGACCGTTTTGCCGAGCGCGCAGGCTCCGACCAGGTGAAGGCCATTTCGATCAAGCTCTCGCAAGGTGCGAAACCCGGGTTGGGTGGCGTGCTTCCCGGAGTCAAGGTCTCCCCCGAAATCGCCGAAACCCGCGGGGTACCCGTCGGCCAGACTGTGATTTCGCCACCCGCGCACACCGCGTTCAGCACCCCGGTCGAACTGGTCGATTTCATCGCGACCCTGCGAAAACTTTCGGGAGGCAAGCCGGTCGGGATGAAACTGTGTGTCGGCTCGCGTCGTGAATTCCTCGGAATCTGCAAGGCGATGATCGAACGCGGCATCACGCCCGACTTCATCATCGTGGACGGTTCCGAAGGCGGCACCGGCGCAGGTCCGGTGGAGTTCGAGGACCACATGGGCATGCCGTTGACCGAGGGCCTGATGCTGGTGCACAACGCTCTGGTGGGAACTGGTTTGCGCCCTCTCGTGAAAGTCGGCGCTTCCGGAAAGGTGGCGAGCGGTTCCGACATCGTCAAACGCATCATCCAGGGCGCAGACTTCACGATGGCGGCCCGCGCAATGATGTTCGCAGTGGGCTGTATTCAGGCCCAGATGTGCCACACCAACCGCTGCCCGGTCGGCGTTGCCACTCAGGATCCGGCACGCACCCGCGCACTCGACATCCCCGACAAGAGCGAGCGCGTCTACCGATTCCAGAAGGCAACCGTCGCCAGCGCGCAACAGATGATCGCGTCGATGGGCATCGATTCCTTCGACCAACTGCAACCGGGAATGCTCAACCGCCGCGTCGACGGTCTCACCACTCGCACCTATGCCGACCTGTTCGACTGGCTGATGCCGGGCGAACTGCTCGACTCCCCGCCGCAGAGCTGGCTCACCGATTGGATCGACGCCGACGCTCACCGATTCTGACGTCGGTCGACTCCCGCGTTTCAGATCGCGCGGATTCACCCTTCTGGTCCTACAGTGACAGATGGCCCGCTGTGACGGCGGCCACACGTGCACTAGTGGACGGAGTTCGACGATGAGCTTGACGACTGCGCCGGAACCAAATGTCGAGTACCTGAAAACCGATCCTGACCTGCCACCTGTCGGCGTCATCGACAAAACACCCATCTCCACGACTGCGCGCGTCGTCTTCCTTGTTCTCGGACTGGTCGGCGCGGGCGCCTGGTACATGATTGCGATCGTCCGCGGTGAACACATCAGCGCTGTGTGGTTCGTGTTGGCCGCAATCTGTACCTATCTGATCGCCTACCGCTTCTATGCGCGGTTGATCGAACGCAAGATCGTCAAGCCCCGCGACGACGTCGCAACTCCCGCCGAGATCATGGAGAACGGCGCCGACTACATGCCGACCGACCGTCGGGTGCTGTTCGGTCACCACTTCGCGGCAATCGCCGGTGCCGGTCCCCTGGTCGGACCCGTGTTGGCCGCGCAGATGGGATATCTTCCGGGAACTATCTGGATCATCGTCGGCGTCGTGTTCGCCGGGGCGGTGCAGGACTTCATGGTCCTGTGGATCTCGTCGAAGCGCCGCGGGCGCAGCCTCGGTCAGATGGCCCGCGAAGAACTCGGCCTTGTCGGCGGCGTCGCCGCACTGATCGGCGTGTTCGTCATCATGATCATCCTCATCGCGGTGCTCGGACTTGTGGTCGTCAATGCGCTCGCCGAGTCCCCGTGGGGAGTGTTCTCGATCGCGATGACCATCCCCATCGCGCTGTTCATGGGCGTGTACCTGCGGTATCTGCGGCCGGGCAAGGTTTCCGAGGTCTCCCTGATCGGCGTCGTCCTGCTTCTCCTTGCCATCGTCTCCGGCGGATGGGTTGCCGATACCGGTTGGGGCGCAGACTGGTTCACACTCTCGAAGGTCACCATCGCGTGGCTGATGATCGCGTACGGATTCGCCGCATCGGTGCTGCCAGTCTGGCTGCTCCTGGCACCGCGCGACTACTTGTCGACGTTCATGAAGGTCGGCACCATCGCGCTGCTGGCCATCGGAATTCTGGTCGCACGACCCGCTCTGAACATGCCGGCAGTGACGCCGTTCGCCTCCAACGGCGAAGGCCCGGCCTTTGCCGGTTCACTGTTCCCGTTCCTGTTCATCACCATTGCCTGTGGCGCACTCTCGGGCTTCCACGCACTGATCGCGTCCGGTACGACGCCAAAGCTGCTCGAGAAGGAAAGCCAGACCAAGATGATCGGGTACGGCGGCATGCTGACCGAATCGTTTGTCGCGATCATGGCTCTGGTCACCGCCTGCATCCTCGATCAGCACCTGTACTTCGCACTCAACGCTCCCGCGGCACTGACCGGTGGAACACCGGAAACCGCAGCCGAATACGTCAACAATCTGCCCCTCGGCACTGCCCCCATCACACCGGACGTGCTGACTCAGGCAGCCGAGGCCGTCGGCGAAGAATCGATCATCTCGCGAACCGGCGGCGCCCCGACGCTCGCGTTCGGAATGTCCGAAGTGCTCAGCGACGTCTTCGGCGGCGACTCGCTGAAATCGTTCTGGTACCACTTCGCGATCATGTTCGAGGCGCTCTTCATCCTCACCACGATCGATGCCGGCACCCGCGTCGCTCGATTCATGCTCTCCGACTCGCTCGGCAACTTCGGCGGTCCGGCAAAGAAGTTCAAGGACCCGTCGTGGCGCATCGGCGCGTGGCTGTGCTCGCTGATCGTCGTCGCTGCCTGGGGCGCGATTCTGCTCATGGGTGTCACCGATCCGCTGGGCGGAATCAACACACTCTTCCCGCTCTTCGGCATCGCCAACCAGCTACTCGCCGCGATCGCACTGACGGTGGTCATGACGATCGTCATGAAGAAGGGCCTGTTCAAATGGGCCTGGATTCCCGGCGTGCCGCTGGTGTGGGACCTGGTCGTAACCATGACCGCGTCGTACCAGAAGATCTTCTCCGACAACCCCGCGATCGGGTACTGGGCTCAGCACAACGTGTTCAAGGACGCGAAGGCTGCCGGCGAGACGGCGCACGGTTCCGCGAAGACTCCGGAGGCCATCGATGCCGTCATTCGCAACACCTTCATCCAGGGCACGTTGTCGATCATCTTCGCGTCACTGGTGATCGTCGTGGTCATCGCCGGGATCATCGTATGTGCCAAGGCAATCCGAGCGGGCGGGCTGCCGACCACCGAGTCCCCGGAAGAACCGTCGAAAATCTTCGGACCCGCCAGCTTCATTCCGACGCCCGCGGAGAAGGAAATCCAGAAAGAATGGGACGAGCTGATCAAAGCCGGGAAAGTCCGGGCGCCCGGCGCCGCACACGGAGGTGGGCACTGACCATGACGACGGCGACCATGACGGCAAAACTCACCACAGCGTTCCGCGGAACGCTGTGGTGGGTTCGCTCGGTGATGGGTGATCTCGACTATCAGCGCTACGTCGAGCACACCCGACGCCAGCACGCCGACTCACCGGTGATCAGCGAACGAGAGTTCTGGCGCCGCCGTCACGCAGCAGCCGACGCCAACCCAGGCGCCCGCTGCTGCTGAATCCGGTCAGGGGCAGGTGGCCTTCGCGAGTTCGTAAATGTGGCCGGCCTGCTCGTCGGTGGGCTTGTTGCCGTTGTTCTCGGCCAGGTCGGTGATCTTGGTCTTGACCTCCGCCTCGTCCGTGCCGTTGGCGACCTCGGTACACGTGGTCGTCAAGATCTCCTCGATGTCTGCGTCGTCGCGGTTCTCCGCCAACGGTGCGTAAGCCCCACGGAACGTGGCGACGAACAGCGCCGTCTTGCCCTGATCGATGGCGTTGCCCGCTGACTGTTTCGCCGTCTCGAGCGCCTGTTGCCCGCTCGTGACTGCCTCGCTGATCTTGTTCTGCGCGTTGTCCTGATCCTCGGTGCTACACGCGGTGAGCCCGAGAACGACGATTGCTGCTGCCCCGACTGCTGCTGCGATTCTCATGACGGAAATGTTAGTCCGATCAGCATGCTTCAAAACACAGTATTGCAGCGCAACACACGAGTTATCGCATGCAGTCGTTACGATCAGCTCAGCTAGATCACCGGATTCGCACATCGGCGAGGAGATCCCTGCGCCGACGGAAAGGACGATCAGTGAGCGAGCAAGACAAGGGGACGTCCGCAGGGGTGCGCAAGCGCGACCGCGGCGAGATCATCGGGCAAGGGGGTATGTGGCTCGCAAAATGGTCGTTGGTGTTGGCGTCGATTTCGCTGGGCGCCTGGATTTTCGGCTGGCTGATCGAAAAGCTCTGGGTCATCATCCTGCCGGTGGCTCTGGCTATCGTTGTTGCGACAGTCATGTGGCCGCCGACCCGCGGCATGATCAAGCGCGGTATGCCACCGGCCGCGGCAGCCGGCATCACCCTGGTGCTCTCGATCGGAATCCTCGCCGGTGTGATCGCCGGCATCGTTCCGTCAGTGGTCAGCCAGGCCCCCGAGCTCGCGAACAAGACCACCGAGGGCATCAACCAGGTTCAGGACTGGCTCCAGGGTCCGCCGCTGAACCTGAAGGACGACCAGATCGACAACGCCGTCCATGCCGTCATCACCAAGGTGCAGGAAAGTGGAACCGCCATCGCTTCAGGCGTTTTCAGCGGCGTGAGCACAGCGAGCTCGTTGTTGGTCACGCTCGGTTTGGTCCTGATTCTCGCTTTCTTCTTCATCAAGGACGGACCGAGGTTCATCCCCTGGCTCCACGCTGTCGGCGGCGGCCGCGCCGGTCGGCATCTCGAAGAGGTCCTCACCCGCATGTGGGACACGCTCGGCGGATTCATCAGGACACAAGCACTGGTGAGTCTGATCGACGCGGTCTTCATCGGCGCCGGACTGCTGATACTCGGGGTCCCGCTGGCACCGGTGCTGGCAATTCTCACGTTCATCGGTGGCTTCATCCCGATCGTCGGTGCCTTTGTCGCCGGCGCCCTGGCCGTGTTGGTTGCGCTGGTGGCCAACGGTCTCACCACCGCCATCATCGTGTTGATCATCATCCTGGCCGTTCAGCAGATCGAAGGAAACGTCCTTCAGCCTGTGCTGCAGAGCAAGTCGATGAAACTCCACGCCGTCATCGTGCTGCTTGCCGTGGCCGCCGGTAGCTCGCTGTACGGCATCGTCGGCGCCTTCCTCGCAGTGCCCGTCGCCGCTGTGGCAGCAGTTGTCATCCGGTACATCGGCGAGCAGATCGACGAACGCGCAAGCGACAACGAACCGATGCCCGCCGGCGATGCGTCGGACATCCTCGAGGATCAAGACGACGACGCCGAGTCAGAGGTAGAGAACAAAAAGGCCTGATCAGCCCGCGATCACCTTCACCGAGGAGCCTGCACGTCCGCGAATGACGTGCAGGCGACTCGGGATTCGCTGCCTCATCTCGTCCACGTGACTGACGATGCCCACCACTCGTCCACCGTCGCGAAGCTCGTCCAACACAGCCATCACCGAGTCGAGGGTGTCGGCGTCGAGAGTGCCGAATCCTTCGTCGATGAACATCGTGTCGAGAACGATTCCGCCGGACTCCGCCGCAACCACATCGGCAAGTCCGAGGGCCAAAGACAATGACGCCAAGAATGATTCACCGCCCGAGAGCGTCTTCGCCGAGCGAACGACACCCGTGAAGTCGTCCCGGATGTCGAGTCCCAGACCGCCGCGGCGACCCCGAGAACCTGCCTCGTCACTGTGCACGAACTCGTATCTGCCCCCGGACATCCGCTGCAGCCGAACCGATGCCGACACGGCGATCTCTTCCAACCGCGACGCGAGCACATACGCTCGCAGCGACATCTTGCGACTGTTCTGACCTTTGCCGGCGATCACGTCGGCAAGCGCCGCGAGTTCGTCGTGCAGTTCCCGCTCAGGTGCAACCGCTTCGTATGCCTTCTCGAGTTGTCCGCTGAACCGTTCGAGATCCGACACACGGTTCTCGGCCAGGGAAGCAGATGCAACAGCCGAGTTCACCACCTCGGCGCACTGAAGAGCACGCTCGCGAGGACCGTCGACGTCGACTGTCTCGACTTCGCTCACCGCAACGATCTCGGGGTCGTCGAGGACCGTCCGAGCGGCCACCTCGAGGTCGCGTGCTTTGGCGAGTTCCGTTTCGATCGCCGCGATTCGGGCCGGCGATCTCACCCCTTCGATCGCAGCCTCGACCGAATCGAATCCAGCAGCGGCCGCGGCAGCGGCCAGTTTGGTCGACAGTTCCGCCGATCGCGCCTGCGCACGAACGGCGTCGTCACGCATCTCAGACGCCGCCGAGGCAGCGGAGGCAAGCCTTTCGAACCACGAGCGCCGAGCAGCGATGGTCGAATCTTCTCCCACCGCAGCGACGATCGCCGCTCGAATCTGCTCGACCGTGGCCGACAGAGTCGTCGTACGCTCGGTCAGTGCCGCCAATTCGGCCGTCAGAGAAGCGGATTCCTGTTGCAGCTCGCCGTCACGCTCGTTGAGATGCCCGAGCTTGTCGGCCAACCCTCCAACCTGACCGGCAGAGTGGGTCGCCTCGTCAACGGCGTTCCGAGCCGCGGCGCGGAGCCTGTCGAGTTCTGCGACGTCTCCATCCCCGCCGCGGGCGATCACCCGGTCGATGTCACGGTCGACGGCTACCTGGTGGTCGACTACCTTGCTCAGGGCTTTCTCGGCCGCACGCTCGGCTGCGGACGCGGCTTCCAGATCGGGCTCGGTGACCGTGACGACATCAGACTGCGCCGGCGCAGGGTGTTCACGCGAACCACACACCTGGCATGGGTCACCGGGCGCGAGTGAACTCGCCAACTCCGCCGCCATGCCCTCGATACGCTTCTGCACGAGGTCGAGCCAGCGCCCGCGAGCACTCTGATGGGCGTCGCGCGCATCCAACACCTGCACACGAATCTTCTCGGCTTGCGTACGCAGAGAGACGAATTCATGACCCGCTGCCGCAGCATCCGATGCTTTGGCCAGTGCAGCTTCGAGGCCGGGCAGAGCCGCGTGCGCGCGTTGCGCATCCTCCAGTCGTTGGCCGGCCGAGCGCACCTTTTCTGGCAGTTGAGTGCGTTCAACCGCGATGGCATCCATGCGCTCGGACAGAGCGTCTCGCCGAACTCCGAGTTTCTCGATCTCGGCTTCTGCCGCATCGGCTCTGCGAGCATCCTCCGCCATTGCGTCCAGGCGAACGATCTCGTCACGCCAGGTCCGGATCCGAGCTACGACGCGTTGACGCTCGTCGTCGGTGGGTGGCCACACCTCCGGCACAAAAATCTCCGGACCGTCGAGTGCGGAGTAGGTCGACATCGCTGCGGTCATCGATTCGAGTGCGGCAGCGAGGTGCAAGCCGGCAGCGTCCACATCGCCGGCGACAGCGGCCACCGGCAGTGCGCGCTTGGCGGTCTCGAGTTCAGCGCCGATCACAGCTCTTTGGGCGGCGCCCGTATCGAATGCTGCGAGTTCAGTGGTCGCACGATTACGGCGAGCGACCAGATCTGCGGTTCGCTGCGCCGCCGACAGAACCCGATTAGCCTCGGCTGCTGCATCTTTCGCGGTCACCAGCTCCGCAAGACTTGTATCGCGGGTGTCCTGAGCCTCGGCGAGGAGTTTGCGCGACCATTCCAGTGGGTGTGCCTCGGCGCCTACCTCGAGTCCCGCAGCTGTCTCGACCTTCGCGAGCAGCAGCCGCACGGATTGCTCCCTTGCCGCGAGCGCGGTCGCACTTGCCTTTCGCTTGGCGTCGAACCATGCCTCGACGGAGACAAAACGCTTGGTGTCGAACAGACGCTCGAGCAGTTTGCCTCGCTCGTCACTCTCGGCACGCAGGAATTTGGCGAACTCACCCTGCGGCAAGAGCACCACCTGGAAGAACTGATCAGCGCTCATGCCCATGAGGCGGTTGATCTCGTCACCGATGTCAGGGATGCGCGAAAGATTCTCGCCGCGGCCGTCCAACCACGTCAGTGTGGCCTTTGCATTCTCTGTGATCGAACCGGTCCCGCGCTTCTTCGGACGCGAATACTCTGGACTACGAACAAGTTTGATTCTGCGACCACTGATGGTCGCTTCGAGTTCCACGCGCGGCACCGAACCGGCGGGCGCGTGATCGGACAACAATCGCTTGCCCTCGTTGCGCGCACCCGGCACCCGCCCGTACAGGGCAAACGCAACCGCGTCGAGGATCGTGGTCTTGCCTGCACCGGTGTCGCCGTGCAGAAGGAACAGCCCGTCTGCACCCAAACGGTCGAAGTCGACTTCGACCGTGTCGGCGAAGGGCCCGAAAGAGCTGACTTCGAGTTTGTGCAGCCTCACGCGGTTTCACTCAGTTCTACCGTGGACTCCTCGGCGCGCGCGGCAGCGCTGAGCGCTTCGGCCATCAGCGTGACCTCACGCTCGGACGGGTCACTACGCACTGCCGAGACAAAGCCGCGGGCGATCTCCATGTCGGATCGACCCCGTACCGCGTCACGGTACTTGAGATCCGATTGCCCTTCCGGCCTTTGCCATTCGAGATGAACGGCAAAGGGAAAACGCGCCTGAAGTTGCCTCATGGCATCGACGGGACGAACCGGATCAGTGAGCAATGCGGAGAGGTAGCACTGCTCGGAATCGGTGTACTTCGACTCACCGAGTAGTTCCTCGAGAGTTCCCGTCACCTGGCTCAGCCCCCGAATGACCGGGAGATCCAGGCGCTGCACCGACGACAGGCCGGCTGCGTCGAGTTCTATCAGCAGCGCCGCCTTACGGTGGCTGCGTTCACCGAACGAATACGGCAACGGTGAACCCGAGTACCGCACACTCTCCGAGAGCATCTGCGGAGAATGCAGGTGTCCGAGGGCGACGTAGTCGACGCCGTCGAACTCGCCCACTGCGACGGTCTCCACTCCGCCGACCGAGATGGAGCGTTCCGATTCAGAGGCCTCACCGCCCACGACGAAGGCATGGGCGAGCAATACCGATCGAGTCGCGGGGTCGGCAGCCGTTCGTTCGGCGAGATCTCGCCGAACACGCGACATGGCCGCTCCGAGGATGTCGGAATGAGTACGAGCCCGGGGCACGTCCAACTCGACGCGCGTGATCTCCGGCTCGAGGTACGGAATCCCGTAAAAGGCGACGGGCCCGAACTGATCGCTCAGCATCACCGGAGTACCGATCTGGCCGACGCGAGTGATCAAGTGCAAGCCGCCGGCAGCGGCAAAGGATGCCCCGGCTCCGAGCCGCACCGCGGAATCGTGATTGCCGGACGTCGCGACGATGACCGCCCCCGCCGCCCGGATTGCCTCGAAGCCTCGATTGCACACGGTGACCGCGTCGGAACTGGGAATCGAGCGGTCGTAGATGTCGCCCGGCACGACCACGACGTCGACGCCGTGTTCACGGACGGAATCTGCGATGGAACCGAGCACACTCGCCTGATCGGCCAACAGATCGACGCCGTGAAAGGTGCGACCTATATGCCAATCGGAGGTGTGCAGAATCTTCATGAATCCGACGGTAGAGCAGCCCACCGACACCGCCGATCTCCCACGCTGACGGCTTCGTCGGTGTGCCCCAACCCACGAGCGTCCGGTGACCCTGCACACAATCCGTCCGGTTCGTTTGACGAAGAACCCGAAACCATCGCGCCATCGCGTCGATAAATGCGCCAGCCACGACCCGCACAAACACGGCCGACAACGCAAGAACCGCTAATGTCGTTATGTGTCTGCAACCCAACGTGCTCGCTCCGGGGTACCGCTGGACAAGCGATCGCTCATCGTGACCGTCCCCGGCCTGCCCTGGTGGGGAGTGATCCTGCTTGCTGCCGGTGTGACCGCCGTCGGCGTACTGATCGATGCCACCGGAGGCGGCGGAGAGCTCACCGCGGTGTTCTCGACGTTCTACTTCCTGGGCTGTCTCTTCGCTGTGGTTGCCGCTTCGAACAAGGCCCTCTTCACCGCGATGGCCCAACCGCCGTTGCTGCTCTTCGCTGCGGTGCCGATCGGGCACACGCTCATCGGCAAGGACAACAGCACCGCGCTGCGCGATATCGCGATCAACATCGCGTACCCGTTGGTCAACCGCTTTCCGATCATGTTGGCCGCAACCGTGGTCGTGCTGATCATCGGTGGCTTCCGGTACTTCCTGCTCAATCAGCGCCCCACCGGGCCCGCGCGCTCGACCCGCTCCCGCCGCTCGGCGGCCACCACTCGTGACTCCTCTGCGGCTGCCACGCGAGAACAACCCGCACCCGAGACCGGGCGTCGACGCAGAGTCTCGGACGCGCCCGTCCCCGGGCCCCCGCGTCGCCGCGCCCCCGAGGTGGACGAGCAGCCCGCCTACCGAAGCACCCCCAGGCGCGAGCCGATCCAGGACGAGCGTCCGCTGCCGCCTCGGAGAAGCCCTCAGCCACCCAGGGTCGATCGCACGCACCAACCGCCTACGCGTCGCCCCCAGCCCGACAGTCGGCCCGTGGCAGACGACGACTACCCGTCGTACGGTCGCCGCCGGGCGCCCGAGCCCACTCCGTCGCCCAGACGTGAGGAGCGGATGGAGCCCTTCTTCGCTTCGGGTGACGACGTATCGCCGCCGCTGCCCCCTCGCCGCCGCCCACCCGGAGTCGATCTTCCCGCGTATCCGCCGCCGCGAGTTCGGTACCGCGATCGCGAAGAGCCCTGAACAGACGCGCCCGGTAGCACAAAAAATGCGGGGCACCTTCCAGATGGAAGGTGCCCCGCATTTTCTTGATTCAGGACGTGCGCGCTGCTCGCAATTCACGGGGAAGGGCGAACACCAGAGTCTCGTTGGCAGTGGTGACGGGTTGAACGTCGTTGTATCCGTGCTCGGCAAGAAGTTCGATCACGCCGCGCACGAGCACCTCGGGTACCGATGCGCCTGACGTGATGCCGACTGTCTGGACACCCTCGAGCCACGCGAGATCGACCTCACGGGCGTAGTCGACCAGGTACGACGCGGCAGCGCCCGCCCCGAGCGCGACCTCGACCAGGCGAACCGAGTTGGACGAGTTCCGCGAACCCACCACGATCACGAGATCGCACTCGGGAGCCATCGCCTTGACCGCGACCTGACGGTTCTGCGTGGCGTAGCAGATGTCGTCGGACGGCGGGTCCTGCAGATTGGGGAAGCGCTCACGCAGGCGCGCGACGGTCTGCATTGTCTCGTCGACGCTCAGTGTGGTCTGGGAAAGCCAGATGACCTTCGACTCGTCACGAACCGTGACCGCGTCGACCGAATCCGGGCCGTCGACGATGGTGACGTGATCGGGAGCCTCACCTGCGGTGCCCTCGACCTCCTCGTGGCCTTCGTGGCCGATGAGCAGAATGTCGTAATCGTCGCGGGCGAATCGCTTTGCTTCCTGGTGCACCTTCGTGACCAGGGGGCACGTTGCGTCGATCGTGCGCAGGTTCCGCTCGGCAGCCGAGTCGTGGACGGCCGGCGACACACCGTGCGCCGAGAACACGAGCAACGATCCCTCGGGAACCTCGTCGGTTTCGTCGACGAAGATCACGCCTTGATCTTCGAGCGTCTCGACGACGTGGCGATTGTGGACGATCTCCTTACGCACGTAGATGGGTGCGCCGTGCTTCTCGAGGGCCTTCTCGACGGTCTCGACCGCGCGGTCGACGCCGGCGCAGTAGCCGCGAGGCTCGGCGAGGAGCACGCGCTTGGCGCTGCCCTTGCGGGTGGACGGCGAATCAGCCGAGTGCGCGATACCGAGATTGAGAGGAACAGCCGAAGACATGTGACCAGCCTACTGGCACCTCGAACGTGAGACACTCCGGCAAACGTGAACACCTCGGTTTCGGGCTCCGATCGAAGGTTCCGAAGTAAACGAGTACGGCCGTCACAGGCAAGTCGGCTACCGATTGTCGGAGCTTTGCGGCAAGCTGTGGGAATGATCCGACCACCGTTCGTGGCGCGCGTTGCCGCGGGACTCGCCGTCACCGCGATGGAAGAAGCAAAGAAGTTGCCCACCACCGCCGTCGCCCTGCCGATGACCGCCGTGAGCCAGATGCTGCAGACAAGCATGCGCGTGCAGCAGTCGATCACCTCGTTGGCCATCAAGGGCGATCAGGCATTTGCACTGATCAACTGGTCTTCCGAGGACGAACAGCCCGAGTGGGCGGTCTTCGACGAAGACGTCGACGCGCCTGCTGACCCGACGTCTTCCACCGGATCGACCACCGCTGACACCCCGACCAACGCCGGTCGCTTCGCGCTCTACTCGCTCGAGCCGACTGCCCCCATCGAGGAACCCGCACCCGTCGCCGAGTCCGAATCCACGGCAGCTACGACGGACGGACCTGCCGAAGAGCCCGAGATCGTCACCGAACTCGACTACCCCAACCTCACACTCGCACAGCTCCGTGCGCGCATCCGGACGCTCAGCATCGACGAGCTGACCGCAGTCCTGGACTACGAGAATGCGACGCTCGCCCGGGCACCGTTCCAGACCATGCTCACCAACCGCATCACCACAGCCAAGGCAAAGTGACTTCCGCAACGCCCCCCGCTTCATCGCAGCGATCGTCCGGCGCCAGCAGCGCTGAGCAGCCGTGGCCGGTCCGCACGGTTTCCGCCAAGGTCGCCGGCTGGATCGATCGGCTCGGCAGCATCTGGGTCGAAGGCCAGATCACCCAGATCAATGCACGCCCCGGCACCCGAACGGCCTTTCTCGTCCTGCGTGATCCGTCGGCAGACATGTCGCTGTCGATCACGTGCTCACCGCAGTTGTTGCACAACTCCCCGGTGCCGTTGACCGAGGGCTCGCGTGTCGTGATGTTCGGCAAGCTCTCGTTCTACACCGGACGCGGAACGGTGTCGTTGCGTGTCACCGAGATTCGCGCCGTGGGTATCGGTGAGCTGCTTGCCCGCATCGAGAGACTGCGCGCCTTGCTCGCCGCCGAGGGCTTGTTCGATCCGCGGCTCAAACGGCCGCTTCCGTTTCTGCCCGGCACGATCGGCCTGATCACGGGCCGAGCCAGTGCGGCCGAGAAGGATGTCGTCTCAGTCGCCCATCGTCGTTGGCCAGCAGTTGCCATCGCAGTGCGTAACACCGCGGTTCAGGGCCCGACTGCTGTTCCCCAGATCATCGAAGCGCTGAAGGAACTCGACGCCAACCCGGTAGTCGACGTCATCATCCTCGCTCGCGGCGGCGGTAGCGTCGAGGATCTCCTGCCGTTCTCCGACGAAGCGCTGTGCCGCGCCATCGTGGCCTGCACGACGCCGATCGTCAGTGCCATCGGACACGAGCCGGACAGCCCGCTCAGTGACCACGTCGCCGACCTGCGCGCAGCCACACCCACGGACGCGGCCAAGCGCGTCGTACCCGACGCGGTTGCGGAAGCTGCCCTGGTTGCGGATCTGCGTGACCGCAGCGCTGCGGCACTGCGCAGCTGGGTCAAGCGTGAGTCTCATCTGATCGAACAGTTGCGCACTCGACCGGTCATGGCATCGCCGCTGCTCGCGGTGGACCGTCGCGCCGAGGAGGTCGAAAGGCTCCAAGCCGCCGGACGACGCGATGTGACTCGGTTGATCGACTCCGAGTCCCGAACGATCGAGCATCTGCGCGCCCGGCTCACCACGCTGGGCCCCGCCGCGACGCTGGCCCGCGGGTACGCAGTCGTGCAACGTGTTGTCGCCGACGGCGATCCGGAGGTTCTGCGCTCGGTCGAGGACGCGCCACCCGGAACCCAGATTCGAGTTCGACTTGCAGACGGCGCCGTTCGCGCCGCAGTGATGGGAAGAGAAAAATGAGCAACGCCACCGACACCGACATCAACGAACTCGGCTACGAAGCAGCCCGCGACGAATTGGTGAGCGTCGTGAAGATTCTCGAACAGGGCGGTCTGGACCTCGACGCGTCACTCTCACTGTGGGAGCGAGGCGAAGCGTTGGCCAAGCGCTGTGAAGAGCACTTGGCCGGCGCGAGGGCCCGCGTCGAAAAGGCTCTGGCCGAAGCGGACGAGTAACGTCCGCTCCGACCGCAAATCCTATGGCGTGATCGGCTGCGCTGCACCGACCTTCTCGGCAAGAATCCGGAACTCTTCCGGCGTCGCCGCGCCCGTGAGCAACAGGCGAACATCCCCGACGTCCGTGACCCAGATCGACTCGACACCTTCGCCGCCGAAGACGTTCCACGTATCGGCACCGACGGTCTCGACTGCGGTCGCGAATCGCTGTCCACCGGCAACATGTGACACCAACGGGAATTCCTCGGCGTTGCTCTGTGTCAGCTGGATGTAGCGACCACTGGTCGTGATGAATCCCACAGTGCTCGAATCTCCGCCGCCGTCGCCGGAGATGATCTTGCGACTGCCGGAGTTCGGAGTCCACCCGTCCGGAACACCGGGATTACGGATGGGAAATCCGAGTTCCTTCGCGTCGTAGTTCAGAGCTGCGTCCACGTCGACGCTCGGGATAGGCCCCTGTGTCGGGCCGCCAGGACTGAACGTGCACTGGCTGGCGATGCCCGCAATTATGATGCAGAACAGCACCAACGGTACGAGAGACCAGACCATGTCTTTGTTGTCTTCGAGAATGCGGGGTTTCTTCGATGCCACACCCCCAGTATCCAGGTACTCCGCAGTAGATACGATTCCCGGTCCCCCTCGAGCGAGACAAAACGTCTCTGCGGCGACCCGACAGCGCACGTAGCCGCTCCCATCTGGGACAATGACGCCTGAAGAAACCACTGCGTCGACACACCCCGTCGACCGCGACCGCGCCAGGAGGCACCGCACATGACGGCCAGCAGCACTCATCGTGAGACCCCGGACCGTAACCTCGCACTCGAATTGGTCCGAGTCACCGAAGCCGGTGCTATGGCTGCCGGCCGCTGGGTAGGCCGCGGCGACAAGGAAGGCGGCGACGGAGCAGCCGTCGACGCCATGCGTCAGCTCGTCTCCTCCGTCTCGATGCGCGGCATCGTCGTCATCGGTGAAGGCGAGAAGGACGAAGCGCCGATGCTGTTCAACGGCGAAGAGGTCGGAAACGGCGACGGCCCCGACTGTGACTTCGCCGTCGACCCGGTCGACGGCACCACCTTGATGTCCAAGGGCATGCCCAACGCGATCTCTGTTCTGGCTGTTGCCGAGCGCGGCGCGATGTTCGATCCGTCGGCCGTGTTCTACATGGAGAAGATCGCTGTCGGGCCGGATGCCGCAGATGTCATCGACATCAGCGCACCGATCGCCGAGAACATCAAGCGCGTGGCCAAGGTCAAGAAGGCGTCGGTCTCCGACATCACGATCTGCATCCTGGACCGCCCGCGTCACAACCAGCTGATCCAGGACGTTCGCGACACCGGCGCTCGTATCCGTCTGATCTCCGACGGTGACGTTGCCGGCGCGATCGCCGCAGCGCGTCCGGAGTCCGGCACCGACATGCTCGTGGGCATCGGCGGAACGCCAGAGGGCATCATCGCCGCAGCAGCCATGCGCTGCATGGGTGGATCGTTGCAGGGCAAGCTGGCCCCCACCGACGACGAAGAGCGTCAGAAGGCCATCGACGCCGGTCACGATCTCGATCGGATCCTGTCCACCGAAGATCTCGTCTCGGGCGAGAACGTCTTCTTCTGCGCCACCGGCGTCACCGACGGTGACCTCCTGCGCGGCGTCCGCTACTACGGCGGCGGCGCCAGCACGCAGTCCATCGTGATGCGTAGCAAGTCCGGCACCGTTCGCATGATCGACGCGTACCACCGTCTCGAGAAGCTGCGCGAGTACAGCTCCGTCGACTTCGACGGCGAAGAGGGCGCGGTTCCCCCGACGTTCTGATGGGCTCCGCCCCGTGAGTGGTTAGGGAGTCCCTGCACTCCTTAACCGCTCACGGGGGACGTAGTCCCCTACCCGCTCTCGAAAAGTGGCAATGTGGAGCCATGACGGAGAGCAACGATCAACAGTTCCGAATCGAACACGACACCATGGGCGAAGTTCGGGTGCCCATCGACGCACTGTGGCGAGCACAGACCCAGCGTGCAGTCGAGAACTTCCCGATCAGCGGGCGCCCGCTCGAGCGCACCCAGATCCGCGCAATGGGCTTGCTGAAAGCAGCGTGTGCGCAGGTCAACAAGGACCTCGGACTCCTCGACGCGGACAAGGCCGACGCAATCATCGCCGCCGCGAACGAGATCGCCGAAGGCAAGCACGACGATCAGTTCCCCATCGACGTCTTCCAGACCGGCTCGGGAACCAGTTCGAACATGAACGCCAACGAGGTCATCGCATCCATCGCGAAGGCCGCCGGTGTGGACGTACATCCCAATGATCACGTCAACATGTCGCAGTCCTCCAACGACACCTTCCCCACCGCCACGCATGTCGCAGCTACCGAAGCAGCGGTCACCGATCTTGTTCCGGCACTGGAACATCTGCATGCTGCGCTTGCCACGAAGGCGACCGAGTGGAAGACCGTCGTCAAATCCGGACGCACCCATCTGATGGACGCTGTGCCGGTCACGCTCGGTCAGGAGTTCGGCGGCTACGCACGTCAGATCGAGGCCGGCATCGAGCGCGTCAACGCAACACTCCCCCGCCTCGGCGAGCTGCCGATCGGCGGAACAGCAGTCGGCACCGGTCTCAATGCTCCGGATGGATTCGGCCCCAAAGTTGTTGCCGAACTGGTCAAGTCGACCGGTGTCGACGCGCTGACTCCGGCGAAGAACAGCTTCGAAGCGCAGGCCGCGCGTGACGGACTGGTCGAGGCATCGGGCGCGCTGCGGACCATCGCCGTCTCACTGACGAAGATTGCCAACGACATTCGGTGGATGGGATCGGGTCCGCTGACCGGACTCGGCGAGATCGCACTCCCTGATCTGCAGCCGGGAAGCTCGATCATGCCCGGAAAGGTGAACCCGGTCCTGCCCGAGGCAACTACTCAGGTTGCGGCTCAGGTGATCGGAAACGACGCCGCCATCGCGTGGGGTGGCGCCGCCGGAGCTTTCGAACTCAACGTCTACATCCCGGTCATGGCCCGCAACCTGCTGGAGTCGTTCACCTTGCTGGCCAACGTCTCTCGACTGTTCGCCGACAAGTGCGTCAGCGGACTGGTCGCGCACGAGGAGCACCTCAAGACACTCGCCGAATCTTCGCCGTCGATCGTGACGCCCCTCAACTCGGCAATCGGTTACGAGGAAGCCGCAGCCGTCGCGAAGCAGGCGCTCAAAGAGAAGAAGACGATCCGTCAGGTCGTCATCGAGCGCGGACTCGTCCCGGACAAGCTGAGCGAGGAAGAACTCGACAAGCGTCTCGACGTTCTGGCGATGGCGAAGGTCAAGGACTGAACAAACAAAAGAGTGGCGGTTTCCACTTCGGAAACCGCCACACTTTTCCCTACACCGTAGTGGTTGCCCGCCACTCGTCGGTGCGATCGGGGCTCGCCTCGGCCAATGCTTTCAGCGTCGCTTCGCGATCGAAATCCTTGCCGTACACGGGAGTTCCCGGCTGCTGACGCCAGGAATCGTCGATCGTTCCCGCATCGACGGGATCGAAGCCCAACTGATTGATCAGATCGAAGACGACCTGCTTGTTCGCGTCGTCGTCGCCGGCGATGGGTAGCGCAATGCGCCCCTCTGCACCTTCGGGAAGCCCCTTCTCGAGGAGATGCTTCCACCAGATTCCGTTGAACGCCTTGAACACCGGTACACCCAGGTGTTCCTGCACCCATCCGCTTTCGGTCTGTCCGTCCTCGATGGCGGCGATCAGACCGTCACGCTGTTGCGGGTAGTAGTTGTTGGTCTCGATGACCGGGGCACCTGCGACCGCACCGCTGAGAATCCCCGCCGGTAGATCAACCACGTTCTTCTGCGGAATGCTCACGATGACCAGCTCGGCACCCTCGGCGGCCTCGGTGCTGCGGACTGCCTTCGCACCCGTCTCGGCTTCCAGTTCTGCAAGCGTGTCCGGTGTCCGCGAGTTCGAGACGCGCACGTCGTGACCGAGCGCAGCGAGCCTACGTGTGAGCGTGCCACCGATCTGACCGGCTCCGATGATTCCGATGCGCATGATCCTGCTCCTTCGTCGTGTGGAGTGGCGATCGCGCCACCGCTGCATTCGTCAACGACGAGAACGCACCGGGTCATTCCGCACCGGCCATTTCAACTCCCGTTGATTCAATCGGTTGACGAATCGAGTGCGAGTTTGATGCGAACACTGACCGGGTCGGTCTGCAATCCGCGAAAGGCAGAGGCCGTCAGCGCCGATCTGATCTTCCCCGACGCAAATGTCTTCACCCGCGCCGGCACGTCGTCGTCCGGCATGATCTGGGCCTGTCCGTCCACCCACTCGCCGCGGCGACGGATCCGAACCTTCGGCGTCGCAGAGATATTGGCACCCCACCCCGTGCCTGTGCCATGCTGCGCAATGACCCACGCCTCGTCACCGTCGTAGGTGATCGCAACGGGCACTCGGCGGGTCAGACCGGTTCGGCGTCCAACCGTCTCGATCTCGGTCATCAACGACGGCATCAAACCGATCCGATTCAATCCGGTGACCAGCGGATTGGCGAAATACTTCCCGACTGCGACTTCGATTCTTCGTTTTCGTGCAACTGACGTCGGTACCGGCATGTCGTTTCCTCTCCTCCGAAGCTGGTGCTCGAAGCAACAGCTCTATACCGCACGATATAAGCACTGTTCGAGGAGTTTTGCCACCAAGAATCTCCGTCGATACCCACCACCTGCACACAACACTTGACTGTGTCTGTCGGTTACATCTAGTCTCAGATTCGTTCCTATACCGATCGACATACTGGGAGGCAGTGATGAACACACCCCGAGACGCCTCGTTGCCATGACCGGCCCGCAGACGCGTTGTCCGATCGCCGCAGCGCGTCGCAAGTGGGGAGTACCAAGAGAATCAGCGGCACCAGATGATTCGAACAGCACTGCGATTGCATACGATGGCGGGATGGCCGACTCCGATTCCCGCACTCTGATGCTGGTCGGCGCCATCAATGCCTTCCGTGAACACGGGATCGCGACGACCTCGCTCACCGAGATCGTCGAACGCTCGGGAGCTCCCCGCGGGTCGGTGTACCACTACTTTCCCGAGGGCAAAGGACAGCTGGCCGGCGAAGCAGTTGCCTACTTCGGCCGGGGCGTCAGTGCCGCCATCAGTTCGATGATCGCTCAGTCTTCCCCACCCGAGATCATCGACGCGGTTGTCACGATATTTCGAAACAGCTTGGTAGAGAGCGATTTCACCTCCTCCTGTCCGGTCGCAGCCGCGGCAGTGGAGGGCGCGTCGACGCCGGCGGCATTAACTGCTGCGGGCGAATCCTTCACCTCGTGGGAATCGCTACTCACATCGTTCTTCTGGCAGCAGGGACAGCCGTCCGAGACTGCAGCACAATGGGCAACCGTCGTGATCGCGTCAATCGAAGGCGCGACGCTGATGGCAAAAGCTCAGCACACTACGGCGCCTCTCGATCGCATCGGCGCTCACCTCAAGGCTCTGGTCTCGGCCCCGAGCTGACCAACCCTCTTTCTTCCAACCGCTGCTGCCGTCCGCGCAGGAGCAGAGATGGCGTACAAACATGTCTCACACACTTGCACCGGCGCCCTCGGCGCCCATGATGACCAAGTCCCGTCGATTCACTGCGCTGATCTTCATCTGCCTCGCCGAACTCCTTGTCGTGCTGGACAACACAGTGGTCAACGTCGCATTGCCGACGATGAGCGTCGACTTGTTCGCCAGCGTCAGCGACCTGCAATGGATCGTCGACGCGTACACGTTGACCTTCGCCGGGTTCCTACTCACTTTCGGCCACCTGGGTGACCGCTTCGGACGCCGCCGAGTGATGATCATCGGCTTGATCGGCGTCGGTGCGATGTCGCTCGTCGGCGCTTTGGCTTCCAACCTCGAACAGGTGATCATGGCGCGAGCCGCCATGGGTGTCTTTGCCGCAGCGGTCTTTCCGGCTACATTGGCCATGATCACCAACATCTTCACCGACGCCAGAGAACGAGCCATCGCCATCGCGGCCTGGACCGCAATGGCCGGCTTCGCGATTGCCATCGGCCCGACTGCGGGCGGCTGGCTTCTCGAGCACTTCTCCTGGCACTCGGTGTTCTGGATGAACGTTCCGGCAGCATTGTTGGTCATCGTGGGTGTGCTGCTGGTTGTTCCGGAATCGAAGGCGCTCCACGTCGGCCGATTCGATTTCGTCGGAACAATCTTGTCGCTACTGGGCATCGTCATTCTGGTGTGGACCATCATCGACGCACCACATCGCGGATGGGTGTCGACATTCAGCATCACGGGATACCTCTCTGCGACAGTGTTGTTGGCCGCATTCGTAGCATGGGAACTGCGCACCGACGCGCCGATCCTGAACATGAATCTCTTCCGAATCCGGCGGTTTTCATTCCCCGCCTTGGCTATTGCGGTCAGCTACTTCAGTATGTTCGGGTTCTTGTTCCTGATCACGCAGTACTTCCAGGGCGTTCGCGAATACTCGCCGCTCGAATTCGGCATCCACTCTTTGCCTTTCGCCGCCGCTGTCGCCGTGGGCGCCCCCGTCGCCACCTTGGCGGCACAGAAACTCGGCACGACCGCAGTGATGGTGTTCGGCCTCCTCGTCCTCAGCGGCGGCATGTTCCTGGCCGGCCAGACGACCGTCGAGACGCCCTACCTCGGACCCGTCGTGATCTCGATGGTTCTCATGGGTCTGGGCCTCGCAATTGTCCAGGGACCGGCGACCGACTCCATCATGTCCTCGGTGCCCCTCGACGAAGCGGGCGCAGGTTCGGCAGTCAACGACACGACGCGTGAGCTCGGCGGGACCCTGGGCGTCGCCGTCATCGGTTCGATCGTCGCCTCGTACTACACGTCCAAGGTGGCTCCGATCGTCGACGCCATTCCCGACGCCGTGATGTCGGCGCAGGAGAAAGGCTTCGCTCGTGAGTCCGTGCTCAGCGTCATCGAAATCCGCTCCCGCGACATCAGTCCGCTCTTCGAGCAGCAGAAGGACAGTCTGATCTACACGATGAAGACCGCATGCCTGGAAGGCTTCGCCATCGCGTCGTACTTCACGGTCGGAGCAGCATTGATCACCGCTCTGCTGGTCGCGTTGTTGCTCCCTTGGAAGCCGGTCACGGAAGGCTCCATTCTCGGCAGTCTGACAACCAAGACCCCGAAGTAGCTACAAGGTTTCCCGATTTGTCCCAATATCAGCCCGCCGTTCCCCGATACTGGATTGACCGAGTGGTACCGACGACAACCCTGCTAGGGAGAATCTCGTGTCCATCACCAGTAGAAACAGCTCGCGACTGTCGGCAGCGGCGGTTCCGGTAGTACTGACGGTCGCCCTGCTCGCCGGATGCTCGTCCGATTCAGACACCACCTCGGCGCCCGGGCCGGTCGTCAGCGACGCCAGCCCGGGTCTCGACGCCGGGGTGCCGATCCCGGACGGGCAAATCGACGACGCGGTCGGGAAGCTCGACGGCCTCGCGAACGACCTCATGGCAAGTTCCGGTGTTCCCGGCATGGCGGTGGCCGTGGTGCACGGAGGTAAGACTGTGTACGCAAAGGGATTCGGGGTTCGCGAGTTGGGTAAGAGCGCCACCGTCGATGCCGACACCGTGTTCCAACTGGCATCGGTGTCGAAATCGGTCGGGGCCACGGTGGTCGCCCACGAAGTCGGAATCGGGACCGTCGACTGGGACACTCCGGTGATCTCGAAACTGCCGGGGTTTGCGCTTGCCGATCCGTGGGTGACCGACCACCTCACGATCTCCGATCTCTACACGCATCGGTCGGGGTTACCGGACCACGCCGGCGACGGGCTGGAGGACCTGGGCTACAACCGGGCCCAGGTGCTCGAAAAACTTCGCCAACTACCGCTCAATCCCTTCCGAATCACATACGAGTACACGAACTTCGGCGTCACTGCCGGTGCGGAGGCCGTTGCAGCCGCGGCGGGCACCGATTGGGAAACGCTGTCGCAGAACACGATCTACGGTCCGCTCGGTATGACATCGACGTCTTCGCGGTTCGCCGATTACCAAGCCCGAGAAAATCGAACAGTCGGCCACATCCTCGAAGACGGAAAGTACAAGGTAGGGCCGGTTCGGGACGCCGACGCCCAATCCCCCGCCGGTGGAGTCAGCTCCTCGGTGAACGACATGGCCAAGTGGTTGGACATGGTGCTGTCGGGCGGCCGGTATCAGGGGCAGCAGGTCGTTCAGACGGATGCGCTCGTGCCCGCAGTCAACCCGGAAATCGTCTCGCGCCATGCGCAGGAAATCGGGGAACGCTCCGGCTTCTACGGCTACGGGTTCAACGTTTCCGACAGCGCGGCAGGCCGTGTGACCGCCAGCCACTCCGGCGCCTTCCTGCTCGGTGCCGGGACCAATTTCGTCACGATTCCCTCCGCTGACGTCGGCATAGTCGTTCTGACCAACGGCACGCCCACCGGCGTCGCAGAGACCTTGACCGCCGAATTCGCCGATCTGGTGCAGTTCGGGAAGATCACCCGCGAGTGGCGCCCGCTGTACGAAGCGTCCTTTGCCTCACAAGCCGACCCTGAGGGCGAACTTGGGGGGAAGACGCCGCCGGCCTCCCCCGCTCCCGCGCCACCGACAGACCAATTGACCGGCGACTACGGCAATCCGTACTGGGGTCCCGCGCTCGTGACGCAGCAGAACGGTGCGCTGACCTTGACCATGGGTCCCGCGGCCGCGACGTACCCTCTGACCCACTGGGACGGAAACACCTTCACGTTCCCGCTCAGCGGCGAGAACGCACCGGCCGGGACGGTCTCGAAGGCCACCTTCGACGGAAACTCGCTAACCTTGGAGTACTTCGATCACGATCATCTCGGTACCTTCATCCGGGCAACACCGGCCGAATAATCAGCCAAGGACACCCCATGAGTAGTTCGACAGCCACGGTGAACGCAATGTTCGCGGCCCTCACCGATTTCGACGTGGACGCCGCAGCCGAATTGATGACAGACGACATCGTCTGGCAGAACGTCTCGCTCCCCACCCTGCGAGGCAAGAAGACCGTCGTGCGAGCGCTTCGTCTGGTCACCAAGCCTTCACTGAAATTCGAGGCGGAGATGCACCACATCGTCGGCGACGAGTCCACGGTGCTCACCGAACGCACCGACATCCTCACTGTCGGACCGTTGCGCATCGAGTTCTGGGTATGCGGAACTTTCGAACTGCGCGACGGCAAGGTCTGTGTCTGGCGGGACTACTTCAGTCTGCGAGACGTCGCGTGGGGCGTGGTGACCGCGGTCGGCCGCGCAGTCGTCGGGACCGGGACACGAAGTAGGCTTGCTCCGGCCTGAAATCACCTGCCGAAAGCGAGCGAACCTGCCATGTCCGAAAACACCACGCCTGACTCCTTCGACGCCGGATTGGCTGTGCGCACCGAAGTCATGGGGGCCGATTTCGTCGACGCCGCCTTCGATCGCACCCGGGGAACGGACAGCGAAGAACTGCAGAACTTCGTGACGGCCAACGTCTGGGGTTCGGTATGGACGCGTCCCGGACTCGATCGCCGCAGTCGCAGTCTGATCAATCTGGGGATGCTGATCGCGCTGCGCGCCGAGAACGAACTCAAAGGCCACGTACGTGGGGCATTGCGAAACGGCTTGACACGCACCGAGATCGTCGAAACCGTGATCCACGCGAGCGCGTATTGCGGCGCTCCGGCCGGACTGGCGGCGATGCGTGTCGTGCAGGAAGTTCTCGACAACGAACTGGGACCGCTGCAAAACTGAACAACTTCAAACCCAGGCATCTCCCCGTGCAGACCGAAGTCCGCACGGGGAGATCACTTCTCAGGAAGTGGGGCCGAACTCCTCGAGCATGTCGGTCACCAACTCGGCGATCGGCGAACGCTCACTGCGCGTGAGTGTGATGTGCGCAAAAAGCGGGTGCCCCTTGAGCTTTTCGATGACGGCCGCAACTCCGTCGTGCCTGCCCACTCGCAGGTTGTCACGCTGCGCGACGTCGTGCGTGAGGACCACTCGCGAGCCGGTTCCCAGACGAGAAAGCACTGTCAGCAGAACATTTCGTTCGAGCGACTGCGCTTCGTCGACGATCACGAACGAATCGTGCAGCGACCGACCGCGAATGTGCGTCAGCGGCAACACTTCCAGCATTCCGCGGGCGAGAACCTCTTCGAGAACCTCTGGCGAGGCCAACCCGTCGAGAGTGTCGAAAACGGCCTGAGCCCACGGGCCCATCTTCTCGCTCTCACTACCGGGAAGGTAGCCGAGTTCTTGTCCGCCAACGGCATACAACGGACGGAAGACGACAACCTTGCGCTGAGTGCGGCGCTCGAGAACGGCTTCCAAACCTGCCGTCAGAGCCAAGGCCGACTTACCGGTGCCCGCCTTACCACCGAGAGAGATGATGCCGATGCTCTCGTCCATGAGGAGATCGAGCGCAATGCGCTGCTCGGCGGAGCGGCCGTGCAACCCGAACGCCTCGCGCTCACCGCGCACCAACTGGATGCGCTTGTCGGGAGTCACCCGACCGAGGGCGCTCGACGAACCACCGAGCAGGCGAAGACCCGTGTGACACGGCAGATCTCGCGCTTCGTCGAGGTCCAGGAAACCCTCGTTGAACAGCTCGTCGATGTCCGTCGAGGCGACGTCCAGCTCGGTCATGCCCGTCCATCCGGAGGGCACGACGTCGTGAGCGTGGTACTCGTCGGCAGGTAGTCCCACCGCGCCTGCCTTCACACGAAGCGGAATGTCCTTACTGACGAGGACTACGTCCTTGCCCTCCGCCGCAAGGTTCAGCGCGCACGCCAGAATCCTCGAATCGTTACTGTCCGTGCGGAATCCGACGGGCAGGACCGCAGGGTCGGTGTGATTGAGTTCGACCTGCAGTGTCCCGTTCTCGGTGCCGATCGGTACCGGACGGTCGAGGCGGCTGTATTCGATCCGTAGATCGTCGAGCATGCGGAGCGATTCTCGGGCGAACCATCCCAGTTCGTGGTGGTGCCGTTTGCCTTCGAGTTCGCTGATCACGACGAGTGGCAGTACCACGTGGTGTTCGGCGAATCGAGTGACAGCCCATGGATCGGACAGTAGTACCGAGGTATCCAAGACGTACGTGCGAAGTGCATCTCCCGAATGATTCCCGGCTGATTGATCAGCCCGGGCCGAGTGGGCAGAGACGGAGCGTGATGCAGTCACGTTGGGCTCCTAGGTCTGCGCGGCACCCGCGCAAACTCAGCTCGCTGGGCCGGACGGCTCTGGTGTCAGGTGACGCTGTGTCAGCTGAAACAAGGGCCGGGCGCCGGCCCTCTCGTACTGAGTGTTTCAGTCACGATCAGAACCTCCCGCACAAGTAACTTCTGGTTACTCGTTACTGCCGACGGTACTGCGGATCGGACACTCGCGCCACGGAACGAGCCGCACATCTGGTGAACGCCAGGTAACAAAATGCCACTCGTGTGATTCGGCGTCACTCAGGACTCGATCAGACCCCACTTGGCGGCGCGCACCGCTGCCTGAACCCGCGAATTGGTTCCGGTCTTGACGAAGATGTTCTCGAGATGGGTGGCGACGGTGCGACGGCTGACGAACAACTCCTCGGCGATCTCGACATTGCCCGCGCCCCTGGCCACCAATTGCAGTACTTGAATCTCCCGTGGGCTCAGATGGACACGATCGAGCGCCACCTGGTCCCCCACGACGCGCGAGCAGGCTGCGCTGGACGCCGCCACCACCTCCCGTACGCGATCGACGACGCCGGAATCCGCGAAGCTCATGTGCAGCAATCCGGTCACCTCACGGCCGGAGAACCCCAATGCGACCGACGCACCCTCGGCGTACCCGGACGGCCGCAGAACATCGGTGACCATCTCGACCTGCTCGAATCGTGGCACGTCCTGCCAGAACACGGGCACGCCCGAAGCCTCGCGAATGATGCCGAAGAGATTGCGATCGGCGACGAAGTCCTCGAGCAGGAACTCGAGCACCCTGGCGTCGTATCCGGAACTCGCCAGAGCCCGATGTCTTCCGCTCGACGGGTCTCGGTACGTGACCGCCGCAGCCGAGTACGCGAGTCCACGTGCGCGGAGTTCTTCGGCGCACAGGCCGAGAATGCCGTACGCCCCGGCCGCCGGCGATCGCGGCGCGAACATGTCAGGTCCAGCGCCGATCAGGCAGTACAGACGTCATCACACCAATCTAGCCAATCGTGTGAGCTAGGCCACGACCAGTGAATCGGCCGGCTTCTTGTCCGCCCACGGACGCACCGCTTCGAAGTTCGCGGCAGTCCGCAGGACCAGTGCGTCCTGGCGGTGGCGTGCGGCGATCTGCAGCCCCACCGGTCGACCGTCGGCGGTGAATCCGGCCGGCACGGTGATCGCGGGGTTGTTGAGCATGTTGTACGGGTAGGTGAAGAGCCAATCGAGCAACTGCTCACGCAACGACGCACCTTCGAGCCACGACGGCGCGAACTGACTGAGCGGGAACGTGGCCGAAGCCAAGGTCGGCGAGACCAACACGTCGTAGTCGTTCATGAACGCGGTCCACGTGTCCCACATGACGCCGCGGAATGCGTCGGCCCGCCCGACGTCGACACCGGTGAGCCGCTCGGCCTCGTGCATGATCTCGATCAGGTTGTCGTCGACCTCGCCGCGCTGGTTCTCCCAGTCGAGCAAGTCGTATTCGGAAGCGAAACCGGGAACCCAGATGCCGTTCCACATCGACTCCGACGGATTTCCCCACTGCGGGGTCGCCTCGGTGATCCGGGCACCCAATTCCTCGAATGCCGACAGCGCGTCGAGACACACCGCCAGCACCTCCGGATCAACATGGCCGAGACCGAGATTCGTCGACCACGCCACGCGAAGGCCCTTCACGTCGCCCTTCGAGGCTTCGACGTACGAGGTCTCGGCACGCTCGATCGAGAGCGGGTCCGCATTGTCCGGCCCGGCCATGATGTCGAGCATCAGCGCGTTGTCGGCAACAGTCCGGGTGATCGGACCGTGATACGCCCAGTTGTAGAAGCGCCCGGCCAGGATGGTCTGCGGGATGACGCCGGTGGTCGGCTTCAACCCGACGACCCCGCAGAGCGCCGACGGGATACGCACCGATCCCGCGCCGTCACTGCCCTCGGCGAGTGGCCCGAGGCCTGCAGCCACGGCAGCCGACGCACCGCCACTGGACCCGCCCGCGCTGTTGCCGAGCTTCCACGGGTTGTGCGTCGGCCCGTACAGGTGGTTGTCCGTGCCACCGTAGTAACCACTTTCGGGAGTGTTCGTCTTTCCCAGGAACAGTCCGCCGGCGCCTCGCAGCCTGTCCACGACGACGGCATTTCCCGTCGCGATGTTGTCGGCCATCGGCTTCATCCCGAACGTGGTCGGCAGCCCGTCGACTGCCGTCAGATCTTTGATCGTGAACGGAACGCCGTGCAGCGGGCCGAGTTTCTCGCCCGCTTCCTGTTGCCGTGAGAGTTCGGCCGCATCGCGCGTCACCTGCTCGCGATCGAACTGGACTATCGCGTTGATCGACGGATTGACGGCGTCGACGCGCTGGATCATCGCTTCGGCAATCTCGTTGGGCGAGAGACTGTTCGACGCGACCGACGCCGCCATCTCGGTAGCGGAGAGCCAATGCAGATTCTGTTCGGTCATGGGGTTTCCTTCGCCGGAGGGGTGATGCTCTCAGGCTAGGAAGCACCGAACTCGGCCACCATCGGTCATGTGACCGATGCCACAATCCGCGACTGGCAAAAAACCAGCGGCCCGGCCCCTAAAAAGGGACCGGGCCGTCGGTGAAGGAATTCCTAGACGTTCTTGCTGAGCAGGCCCCAGTTCTCGAGACCGTCGTACAGCGGAAGGTCGAGGGCGAGCTTGGCGACGCGCGCACGCAGCGCCGGCAGATCCGCGTTGCCGGCCAGAGCGGTACCGATGATGTCGGCGACCTCGGTGAACTCGGCATCGCCGAATCCGCGAGTGGCCAACGCTGCGGTACCGATACGCAGACCGGAGGTGGTCATTGGCGGGCGGGGATCGAACGGAACAGCGTTGCGGTTGACCGTGATGCCGATTTCGTGCAGAAGGTCCTCACCCTGCTGGCCGTCGAGCTGCGAGTTACGCAGGTCCACGAGCACGAGGTGGACGTCTGTGCCGCCGGTCAGGACGCTGATGCCCTGGTCTGCGACGTCCTTGTTGCCCAGACGCTCGGCAAGGATGCGCGCACCGGAAAGGGTGCGTGCCTGACGATCCTTGAACTCTTCACCGGCAGCGATCTTGAAGGTGACTGCCTTGGCCGCGATGGCGTGCATGAGCGGTCCACCCTGCTGACCGGGGAAGACAGCGGAGTTGAGCTTCTTGGCCCACTCTTTCTTCGCCAGGATCAGGCCCGAACGCGGACCACCGAGGGTCTTGTGGACGGTCGAGGAGACGACGTCTGCGTACGGGACGGGCGACGGGTGCAGGCCTGCCGCAACCAGTCCGGCGAAGTGAGCCATGTCCACCCACAGGTACGCCCCGACCTCGTCGGCGATCGCACGGAACGCCGCGAAGTCCTGCTGACGCGGGTACGCGGACCAGCCGGCAACGATGACCTTCGGCTTCTCGGCGAGGGCGATCGAGCGCACCTCGTCCATGTCGATGCGGTGATCTTCCTTGCTGACGCCGTAGGACGCGACGTCGTACAACTTGCCGGAGAAGTTGAGCTTCATGCCGTGCGTGAGGTGACCGCCGTGTGCAAGGTCGAGGCCGAGCAGCTTCTCACCCGGGTTCATCAGTGCCATCAGAACAGCAGCGTTGGCCTGTGCGCCCGAGTGCGGCTGAACGTTCGCGAACTCTGCACCGAAGAGTTCCTTCGCACGGTTGCGCGCCAGATCCTCGATGACGTCGACGTGCTCGCAACCGCCGTAGTAACGACGTCCCGGGTAGCCCTCGGCGTACTTGTTGGTCAGGACGCTGCCCTGAGCCTGCAGAACCGAGCGGGGAACGAAGTTCTCCGACGCGATCATCTCGAGCGTGTCGCGCTGACGAGCCAATTCACCAGCCATCGCCTCGGCGACTTCGGGGTCGAGTTCGGCGAGTGATGCAGAGTTGACGTCGGAGCCGGGCACAGCGGTCATCGAGGAATCTCCAAGCTGGATGCGGAAACGAATGCGTCCAGTCTACGAAGTTCGCTCCCGCCGTCTCCACCCGGCACTAGGCAGCACGCAGAGAGCTGGGGACCAGCGGCTCGTCGAGCAGCCTGCGGAAGCGTTCGGTGCGCTCCGCGCCCACCGGCACCTCGTCCAGCCAGCCCCCGAGCAGGCGGTATCCCTCGACATACGTGCTGGTGTATGCCCGCCACAGCGGCGAAGACAGGAACTTGAGCGATTGGCGAGCGCGTTCCGGCGTCGACAGCGACCACCGTTCGAGGAACAGCGCCACGTCGTCGAGGCTGCGCCCCTCATCGTGCAACATCAGCGCCGCATCCTGCCGGACACTCAGCAGTTGCCCCGACGCGGCGGAGAGCCGTTGCGCCTTTTCCCCGTCGAAAGACAAGCCGAGATCGGCGTAGATGTCCTGCGCCCACAAACCCCAGTCCGGGCCGACAATCGCTTCCAGCGCCAAATCCGCGAGGCCTTCGGCCATGATGCACTGCGGCGTGTTGACCAGGAACAGTGTCTGCTCGAGCTGGCCCGAACCGACCAGACCGGCTTCCTTACGGCAATGCTCGGTGTGATGGCCGGGGTAGGACTCGTGCGCGATCAGCCGCGGCAGGTTGGCCATGAACTGCGGCAGATCCGAATTGATCGCAACCTTGGAGCGGTAGTCACCGAGGTAGTAGTTGAAGCCGGACCACGGCTTGTCCCCCACCACTTCGTATTCGACGGTTTCCGACGCGGGAAGCCCGAACGTGCCGCGGACCAGATCGCGCAGCGCACTCGACATTGCCTCGACGCATTCGTTCAGTTTCGCCGCGGGGATCTCGTCGGCCTTGCGATGGGCCTGCACCCGCTCGGCCAACGGTCCCGGACCGGGCAGAACTTCACCCATCAACCGGTGAGCGTCGCTGTAGGCGTCCTCGTTTCCCTTCTCGATTCGGACGTCGAAGTACGCCTCGACCTCGTCCACGAAGCCGATGTCCTCACCCGCGAACTTGCGCCCGGAGCATTCCAGAGCGCGAAGGTGTACGTCGACGAAGTGGGAGCGTTCGGCATTCAGACCACTTCCGGCCAACTCGCCCCGCAATTCACGTGCCGTGCGGGCAAGTTCACGCGGATCGGGCTTCGGGGCGCTCTCGATCTGCTTACGCAGCGCCGGGTCACCGGTGAACGCGTCGACGAACCCGTCTTCGAGACGGTCGAAACCCAGTCCGAGCAGCAGGTATTGGCGAACAAGTGTGTCTGGATCCATAACGACCGAGCCTAGTCGCTCGCTCCGGAATGCCACCCGGCGAAAGTCCCGGACGTGGCACCGAGCACAATCCGACTATGCACTCGGATCGTGCGCACACGCGCCTGGCTTGCTCGCATAGCTGTTTCGTCCGCCGGGCCCCGGGTTCACTACGTGCCGGTGAGCTGGGCTGATGGCGCGCACCAACGAATCGAGTCCCTACGTCGAGTTCGACCGCAAGCAGTGGCGGACACTGCGTAAGTCGACGCCACTGGTGTTGACCGAGGACGAGTTGTACGGCCTGCGTGGTCTCGGCGAGCAGATCGATCTCGAAGAAGTTGCCGAGGTTTATCTCCCCCTCGCACGTCTGATCCACCTGCAGGTGGCGGCACGCCAACGACTGTTCGCGGCCACCGCGACCTTCCTCGGCGAGAAGCATCCCGACCGTCAGGTGCCCTTCGTCATCGGTGTCGCCGGTTCGGTCGCGGTCGGAAAATCCACGACTGCTCGTGTGCTGCAAGCTCTCCTGGCCCGCTGGGATCACCATCCGCGCGTCGACCTCGTCACCACGGACGGATTCCTCTATCCGACCAGGGAACTCCAGCGTCGGGGCATCATGCACCGCAAGGGTTTTCCCGAAAGCTACGATCGCCGCAAGCTGTTGCGCTTCGTCACCGAAGTCAAGTCCGGGGCGGAAGAGGTAGCGGCGCCGGTCTATTCGCACACGTCGTACGACATCATCCCGGGCCAGTACCACCTGATCCGCCAGCCCGACATCCTCATCATCGAGGGCCTCAACGTCCTGCAGACCGGCCCGCGTCTGATGGTCTCCGATCTGTTCGACTTCTCGATCTACGTCGACGCCCGCATCGAGGACATCGAAGCCTGGTACATCCAGCGGTTCCTCGCGCTACGCAACACGTCGTTCGCCGATCCGAACGCCCACTTTCACCACTACTCCGGCCTCTCCGACCGTGACGCGACCATCGCGGCGAAGGAGATCTGGAACTCGATCAATCACCCGAACCTGGTGGAGAACATTCTCCCCACCCGTCCCCGCGCAACCCTGGTGCTGCGCAAGGACGCCGACCACACGATCAACCGGCTGCGGCTGCGCAAGCTCTGAGACGGCTCAGGCGCCGAACCGGCGGTGGCGCGCCGCGTAATCGCGCAAGGCTCGAAGAAAGTCGACTCGACGGAACTCGGGCCAGTACGCCTCGGTGAACCAGATCTCCGAATAGGCGCTCTGCCACAACAGGAATCCGGAGAGCCGCTGCTCGCCGGAGGTGCGGATCACCAGATCCGGATCGGGCTGTCCCGACGTGTACAGATGCCCGTCGATGCCGTCGACCGTGACGGCCTGGATCAGTTCGTCGCCGCTCAGACCCGCACCGATCTTGTCGCGCAGGAGCGATTGGACGGCGTCGGCGATCTCCTGACGCCCGCCGTATCCGATCGCGACGTTGACATGTGTCCCGGTTCGGCCGCTCGTCCCCGCCGCCGCTTCCCGCAAGCGCCTGGACTGCTCGGGAGGCAGAAGATCGAGAGCACCGACGATCTGCACACTCCAGTTCTTGCCGGGCCCGGAGATCTCTTCGACGACGTCGGTGATGATTTCGAGGAGGGTGTCGAGCTCTTCCGGCTCGCGGCGCAGGTTCTCGGTCGAGAGCAGGTAGATGGTTGCCATCTCGATTCCGGCGGCGTCGCACCACTCGAGCAATTCGGCAATTTTGAGCGCGCCCATGCGGTGCCCGTGACTGACATCGGTGAAGCCGTTCTCGCGAGCCCATCGCCGATTTCCGTCACACATCACGGCTACGTGCCGTGGGTGCGCGAGACCGTCGAGATGACTGAGGAGTCGTCGCTCGTAGATGCTGTACAGCAGTCCGCGCAGATTCACCGTGACATCACCATGGTGTCAAAGACTACGCCCGGCAGTGACAGCCACATGCGAGCGCCGTCACGCTTTTTGTACGCGTCGAAAACCCGCAGGTAGGTTATGCTACTGATGCGTAACCTACGGTACCGTAGGTTACGCGGTTCGCAACAGTACGGAACGAGAGGGGTTGCACATGACGGCATTCGGGCTCGACGAGCTTCCGGTCAAACCACGCATGCGCGGTTGGATCCATCTGTGGGCGCTCGGTGTCTCCGTCGTCGCGGGCATCGTTCTCGTCTCCGTAGCCGGCGCTCAGGTCGGCGCCAAAGCGGCTTGGGCGACCGCGATCTACAGCGTCACGATCTGCGGCCTCTTCGGCATCAGCGCGACGTATCACCGCATCCAGTGGCAGACGGTCAAGGGCCGTACGTGGATGAAGCGTGCGGACCATTCGATGATCTTTCTCTTCATCGCCGGCAGCTACACACCGTTCGCCATGCTCGGCCTCCCGACTCACACCGGCAAGATCATCCTCGCGATCGTGTGGGCAGGCGCGCTCGCCGGCGTCGCACTCAAGATGCTCTGGCCCACCGCCCCGAAATGGGTGGGAGTCCCGCTCTACCTGCTCCTCGGTTGGGCGATCGTTCCCGTGGTCGGTGAACTGACGCACCAGGTCGGTGTGGCGCCGATGGTGCTGCTGCTCGTCGGCGGAATCTTCTACAGCGTCGGCGCAATTCTGTACGCGACGAAATGGCCAAACCCGTGGCCCACGACGTTCGGGCATCACGAGTTCTTCCACGCCGCGACGGTCGTCGCAGCGATCTGCCACTACATCGCGGTATGGCTCGTCGTGTTCAACTGACTCGCCAGTTCCACCACCGTCGTCACCGGCCGATCACACACGAATCCCCGACAGATGTACGCGGCTTCACCACCGTCGACGAGGGGTCGATCTGCAAGCAGCGGTGAAGAATCCGGGGCACCCCCGACAACCACTGCACCACCCGGCGCAAGCCGGCGGGCATCGGCCAACAGCGAACCTTCCCCGACGACGGCCACCTGTATCGGACCACGCAACGACGCTTCCGCCACCGCGAGCCAGTGCCCCGCCGACCGGGGCGCACGCTCGAGCGGCAGCGTGGCCCTCGCCAGCGCGTCCGCCGCGGCCTGGGCGTAACGAGAAGAGCGCTCGGCATCGGTCAACGCCGCTGCGGTCAACAGAGCCTCCGCGACGCTCGACGCACCGGACGGCGTCGCGCCGTCCAACGGGTCTCGGGGCCGAGTCACGAGCGACTCCGCGAAATCGGCCGTGTCGAACCAGCTTCCCGGCTCGGACGGATCAGCGAAGTGGTCGACAGTGACGTCGAGCAACTGCTGCGCCGCATCGAGCCACCGCGCCAATCCCGTTGCCTGGTAGAGAGCCAGGAGGCCGGTGGCCAACATTGCGTAATCCTCGAGCACGCCCGTCGGGGCGCCGACAGCCCCGCCGAGGGAAGCGCGACGCAAGTGACCGTCCACCAGGTGAAGGTCGAGAAGAGCGCCTGCGCACTCGGCCGCCGCGGTGATCCAGTCGGGTCGGTCCAGGGCAAGTCCGGCTTCCGTCAAGGCCGTGACGGTCAACCCGTTCCAGGCCGTCACCACCTTGTCGTCGCGGCCGGGCTGTGGACGCTGAGCCCGGGCGGCACGGAGAGCGTCGGAGACCGTCTGCCAGCGCGACCAGTCGTCGGGGTCACGGAGCAACTGCAGTACCGACGCACCCTCTTCGAAGGTTCCGGTATCGGTGACCCGGAACAACTCCGACGCCCACTGCCCGTCCTCCGCGCCGAGAATCTCGACCAGCTGCGTCGGCGTCCATACGTACGTGAGGCCTTCGACGCCGTCGGTGTCGGCATCGAGAGCCGAAGCGAAGCAACCGTTCTCGGTCAGCAGATCGGAGAGCAGGAACCTTGCGGTCTCCTCGGTGACGCGAGTGGCGAGGTCCGATCCGGTGCGCCGCGCCCAGTGCGCGTAGAACCGCAGGAGCAGCGCATTGTCGTAGAGCATCTTCTCGAAGTGCGGAACCACCCACTCGGCATCGACCGAGTACCGCGAGAAACCGCCACCCAACTGGTCGTAGATCCCGCCACGTGCCATTGCTTCGGCGGTGCGCTCGATGCCGCCGAGGATCTCGCCCGAACCCGTTCGCTCGTACTGTCGGAGCAGCCCCTCCAGTAGTGCCGACGGTGGAAACTTCGGTGCCCCACCGAATCCCCCGCGCGGGACGTCCTCGTCGCCGAGGATCGACCGGCCCGCCGCGTTCAGCAGCTCGGCGTCGATGGGTGCTCCGCCGTACGGAATCCCGCCCGACGCGCGCTGAAGTTCCGTGACGATCGACTGCGCCGCGTTGTCGACCTCGTCGCGCCGATTCGTGAAGGTGTCGACTATCGCTTCGAGAAGCTGTGTGAACGAAGGCATTCCGCCGCGAGGCGTCGGCGGGTAGTACGTGCCGCAGTAGAACGGTGAACCGTCGGGAGTCAGGAAACAGGTCATGGGCCAGCCGCCCTGGCCGGTCATCGCAACTGTCGCATTCATGTAGACGGCGTCGATGTCGGGACGTTCTTCTCGGTCCACCTTCACACAGACGAAGTTCGCGTTCATGACGGCCGCGATCTCGTCGTTCTCGAACGACTCGTGCGCCATGACGTGGCACCAGTGGCACGCCGAGTATCCGATCGAGAGGAGAATCGGCACGTTGCGCTCGCGCGCCCACTCCATCGCTTCTTCGCCCCACTGTTGCCAGTGGACCGGATTGTCGGCGTGCTGACGCAGGTAAGGGCTCGAGGACCCACCCAGGTTGTTCCGCATCCGTGGGTCCATCGCCGCTACCTCGTTCGTCTCAGGATTCTTGCTTGGGCTTCTTCTCGGTAGAGACGTTGGGTTCCGCCGGGCTCGGAGCAGTGATAGCTCCCCGGTCGGTGCCTTCGTCTGCCTGCTGATCGAGTTCGGGATGATCCGGTTCGAACGTCTCCGGCAGCTTCTTGAGCTGGCGGTTCATCGACCGAACCAGGAGGATCACACCGATGAGCAGCGCAAGAATCACCAGCAGGCCGACCGGAGACGACTTTCCGAACTCCGGGCCGGATGGGTTACTGGGCGTCTGAGCAAGAAATTGTGTGGTGCCGAGAACTACCTCGGCGGACAGAGCATTCACTTCTGAGCGTCCTCTTCGAGACCTGCGAACAGGTCGGTTTCCGGAATGGACGTGGTGACCCGCGTCTTGGCGAGCTCGAATTCCTCGGTGGGCCAGATCTTCTGCTGAATGTCGAGCGGCACAGCGAAGAACGAACCGTTGGGATCGATCTGCGTCGCGTGTGCGCGCAGAGCATCGTCACGCTGGGGAAAGTAGTCGCCGCACGTGACCTGAGTGGTCACCCGGACCATCATGTCGCCGCGTTCGGTCTTCCACTTCTTGAGCCAGTCCGCCATCGGGAACGGCTCTCCGCGACGCTCGTACTCCTCCTGGAAGAGTTCGAGGCGCTTACGGATGAATCCGTGCGAGTAGTAGACCTTCTTGATTTCCCACGGCTGACCGTCCTCGGGGAAGTACTCGGGATCGGCGGCGGCTTCGTAGGCTGCCATCGTCACCTCGTGGCACCGGATGTGATCCGGGTGCGGGTATCCGCCGTTCTCGTCGTACGTCGTGACGACGTGGGGACGGAACTCGCGAATCACCTTGACCAGAGCGCGCGTCGACTCTTCGAGCGGAACGAGGGCGAAGCACCCTTCGGGCAGCGGCGGAAGAGGGTCGCCCTCGGGAAGCCCGGAATCGACGAAACCGAGCCAGCGCTGCTTCACGCCCAGGATGCGAGCGGCCTCGGCCATCTCCTCCTGGCGAACTTCGCTGATTCGATCGCGGACACCGGGAACGTCCATGGCCGGGTTGAGAATGTCGCCACGCTCACCCCCGGTGAGCGTCAGGACCATCACTTCGTGGCCTTCGGCTGCATAACGGGCGGTGGTGGCCGCACCCTTGCTCGACTCGTCGTCGGGATGGGCATGGACGGCCATGAGCCGGAATCCGCTCACGTGTTCGTTCACCTCAACTTCACCTGTAGCCGTTGCCGGCAGTTCACCTGTAGCCGTCACCGGCAGTCTTCGAATCACACGCTGTGCACCGCTCGGATTACTCCGGGCCGTTGCCGTCAAACGTACCGACTGCCGACAAACCTACCGACGGCGCGACGGGATACGTCCTCTATAGTTCCACCCGAGAGTTCCTGGCGCAGCCGTGACCCCTTCGGTAATCCGGCGGGACACAGTCAGTTGCTGCACGACACGCGAACTCGAGTCTTCGAGAGCAGAGTGATGAGCAAACCGCTTCCCCAAGATCGGTACCCGAGCACAACTCGCACGGGCAGTCCCCGCAAGTGGATGGTGTGGGCTCTGACCGCTCTCGTCATCGTCGTAGGCGGCGGAATCGCGTACTACGCGTACGGAAAATTTGCGGTCAAGGAAATCGAGACCGAGACCATCTCGTTCGACATCGCCAACGACTCCACGGTGAAGATCCGTTTCACCGTCACACGCGACGACTCGTCGCGTGAAGCGATGTGCATCGTGCGCGCACGCTCGAAGGACGGCTCCGAAACCGGTCGACGTGAGGTCTACGTCCCGTCGTCGGAACATCAGACCCTCGAGTTCAACACCGAGGTCAAGACGTCCCAGCCGCCAGGCATGGCCGACGTCTACGGCTGCAGCTTCGACGTTCCGGAGTACCTGACCAAGAGCTGACCTCGGAACGCACCCACCCTGCCGGACGTTTGACGCCGGACAGGGCGGGTAGTCATGCGTGATAGAATTGCCCGATACACGGTTCCGGGTGGAACCGTGTATTGCTGCATTGACGCAAGGTTTGACGGCAAGGTTGCATCCCTGGTGGTGCTTCTGTGTCGTTGTTCGCTGCTGTTGCAGCGATCGTCGAGGGAGCCCCCGGCTCCGACTACTAGGGAGTGATCGAGATGACCGAGACCCAGGTGACCTGGCTTACCCAGGAATCACATGACAGGCTCAAGAACGAACTCGACCAGCTCATCGCCAATCGCCCGGTCATCGCCGCCGAGATCAACGAGCGTCGCGAAGAGGGCGACCTGAAGGAGAACGGCGGCTACCACGCTGCCCGCGAAGAGCAGGGTCAGCAGGAAGCCCGCATTCGCCAGCTCCAGGAGCTGCTGAACAGCGCAAAGGTCGGCGAGGCCCCCACTCAGTCCGGTGTCGCACTGCCCGGATCCGTAGTCAAGGTCTACTACGACGGCGACGAGAGTGACACCGAGACGTTCCTGATCGCTACCCGCGAAGAAGGCGCACGTGACGCCAAGCTCGAGGTCTACTCGCCGAACTCACCGCTGGGCGGCGCGCTGCTCGAAGCCAAGGTCGGCGACACGCGTGAGTACAACCTGCCCAACGGCAGCACCATGAAGGTCACGCTGCTGAGCGCGGAGCCTTACCACAGCTGATCGGCTGTACCAGCTCTGAAAAGAAGCGCCACCCGACTCGGTCGGGTGGCGCTTCTTGCTCTGTCGACGCTCGCCGTTTCCTGCCCACTCACACCACGCGGCGAGCCTTCATGCCGGCGAAGATCGGGCCGACCTTCACCACGTCGCCGAACGTGGGTGCGTGAAGCATCTGACCGTTGCCGACGTAGATCGCCACGTGGCCGGGGCCGCCTGCCTGCCAGTTGCCGAACAACAGGTCACCGGGCTGCGCCTGATCCAGCGGGATCTCGACGCCGACACCCCACTGCGTCTCCGAGGTCCGGGGCAGAGTCACCCCGGTGGCCGCGTGGATCGCGTACGACGTCAGCCCCGAGCAGTCGAACCCGCCCATCGACGGCCCGTTGATGTTTCCGCCACCCCACACGTACGGCAATCCGAGAAACTTCAGACCGGCCTCGACGACGCCGCCCACCGCTGCGGCGAGGTTGTTGTAGTCGAAGGGCGCAAGCATCAGGGCGAACGAGTCCTGCAACGATTTGATCTGGGCGACGAACGGAGCGGCGACCGCCTGCTCCGCAGGAACCTCGCCCGACTTGTCTGCCGGAACGCCGCCCGCTTCGCGAACTGCGTCCGGCCCGACGTCGTAGGCAGCGAGCGCGAGGTCGACGGTATCGCCCTCGACCTCACCGGACTTCTGCCAGGACTGCGCTTGCTTCACGAGATCGCACAACCGGTATCCGGTTGTCATCACCGGATCGGCAACGCCCAGGATGTCCATCTTTCCGTCGCCGTCACCGTCCTTGCCGTATGCCGTCCACGCTGCGGTGGTGAAGCGGCCAGGCCCGCGCCCACCTTCCGGTGAGATGTCGGTATCGGGTCCGTACTTGAATCCGTTCTCGACCGAGTACAGCGAGGCGATCACCGCGGGCGTGATCTCCGAGCACAGAGCACCGGCCTTTTTGATCCACGGCGCGAACACTGCCACCGCTCCCACGGGCGCCAATGTCGCTCCCGGAAAGTTGGAGGGTACGGAAGGCACGATTCCCTCAGGTGTGTCCTGAGTTCGTGCCGGTCCGTTCCAGGCTGCAAGTGAGACTGCAGCATTCGAAGACTCGTTCTTCTCGACTTGTGCGGGCGCTCCGAGAGTTCCACTCATCACGCCCAGTGCGGTGCCGATCGACACAGCGATCGCCAGGACACCGACTGCCATCCGAACCTCCGATAAACCTCTGAAAATCCATGTACGTGGTCGTACCCGAAACTTGTCGGTGCGAACATCTACTCTTTCGAACATGCATTCGACACGGCTCAGTCTCGCGACTCCTGTAACCAATGTCTCATTTATCTCGGCGGGCGTTACGCAAATGACTACAGACGCCAAGGCTTTTCTCAGCTTCGGCGTGCAAGCTGAGTCCATGAGCGACGATCGGCCACGACCCGCCCGGGGACGCACTACGGTGTATCGACCCGTTCGCCTCGCCCTCGCAGCCACGGCTGTGGCGGGAGCACTCGCAAGCGGCGGACTTTCACTCGTTTCTTCTCCCACTGCCACGGCACTCGCACCGGACACGTCGGCTTCTCACACCAAGAATCCCGTAGCGAAGCGGCCCGTCGTGGTCGCCGGATTCGGAACCCCGGACGCCGTCTCCAACGGTTCGTGAGTACTCCGCGCTCGGCCTCCGAGTGGCTCACGTGGGGGGTTCAGGCCCGGGTCGTCGTCACCGACCCTGAAGTCCTTCCCTCCGCGGCCAGCCTGGTTCGCGGGTACCTCACCGCTGCCGACGCCGCCACCAATCGAGATCGTGCCGACTCCGAGATTCGTACCTATGTCAGCGCCGCGAGCAACGTCGACGGCGTCGCCGTGACCCCGATGTTCGCGCACTTCCTCGAAGACGCGTTGGCTGTCGCACGACTGACCGACGGCAAACTCACGCCGACGGCCGGGTCGGCAGACCCTCACTCCTGGTGGAAGATTCGCGTCGAGAACAACCGCGTGTACAGCCCGGACGACGTCGTTCTCGATCTGTCCGCGACGGCCCGCGCCAGTTCAGCGGACCACTGTGCCGCGTCCACTGCAACTCTTCTCGGGTGTGGCGTGCTGGTCGGCCTCGGCGGGGACATCGCGGTTGCCGGCCCGGCGCCGGAAGACGGCTGGCAGATTCAGGTGCAAGACCTGCCCGGCGACCCGACCTGCCAGGTAGCACTTCCGTCCGACTGCGGGATCGCCACGGCCAGCACCGTCAAGCCACTGCACCGCGAATCGACGGCGACGCCGATGTGGCGCACGGTGTCGGTGATTGCATCCTCCTGCGCCCAGGCCGCCGCATTCAGTCGGGTTGCGGTCGGCATGGGCGGTTCGGCCATCGACTGGCTACATCAACTCGACGTACCCGCCAGGCTGGTCGACCAGGAGTACCGCGTGACGGTTCTGGGCGGCTGGCCTGACGAGTAACTCGCCTCAGTTCTGCAGTCGTACTGCGTAACCGGCGCCGTCGAAGGCCGTCAGAAGTTCCGCCTTGTTGTCCGGACCACGCGTCTCGACGGTGAGGAAGACTTCCACTTCGTCGAGCGCGAGTTCGCCACCGGTACGGGAATGGATGACATCGACCACGCTGGCGCCGTTCGCTCGAACCACTTCCAGCAACGAGACCAGTGCGCCCGGCCGATCGTCGATGGTGATGTGAACGCCGAGGAACCGTCCGGCCGCTCGCAGACCGTGCGAGATGACGTGCGTGAGAAGTAGCGGATCGATGTTGCCGCCGGAAAGCACGGCGCACACCGGCCCTGTCAGTCCCAGCTCCTCCGGAGTGCAGGTCATCAAGGCCGCGACGGCCGCGACGCCGGCCGGTTCGACGATGAGCTTGGCGCGTTCGAGGCACAGCAGGAGCGCTTTGGACAGCGCTTCCTCGCTGACCGTCACCACGGCGTCGACATGGGCGGCAACTTCGGCGAACGGAACCTCGCCCGGGCAGCCAACGGCGATACCGTCTGCCATCGTGGACATCGACGCCAAGGCGGTCGGCTTCCCGGCTGCCAACGACGCCGGCCAGGCAGCCGCGGTCTCGGCCTGCACTCCGACGATGCGGACCTGCGGGCGCACAGCTTTGACGGCTGCGGCCACTCCGGCGATCAACCCGCCGCCGCCGGTGGGGACGAGGATCGTGCCGACCTCAGGCAGTTGCTCGAGGATTTCGAGCCCCACAGTCCCCTGCCCCGCCACGACGTCCTCGTGGTCGAAGGGGTGGACCAGAACTGCTCCGGTTCGGTCCGCGAATTCGCGAGCGGCCACGAGCGCTTCGTCGACAGTCGAACCGTGCAGGTGGACCTGAGCTCCATATGCCTTGGTGGCCACCAACTTCGGCAGCGGCGCACCCGTCGGCATGAAGACGGTCGACTTGATTCCCAATTCTGTTGCAGACCAGGCAACTCCCTGCGCATGGTTACCGGCACTGGCCGCCACCACGCCCGCTGCCCGTTCCTCTGCGGAAAGATTGGCAATGCGGTTGTACGCACCGCGCGGTTTGAAAGAGCCGGTGCGCTGCAGATTTTCACATTTCAAGCTCACGGCGAAGCCGGTGGTTTCGGACAACACTCGCGAGGCCACGACCGGGGTGCGTCGCATGACCGGGGCGAGCAGTTGCTGTGCAGCCTTTATCTGTTCGAGATTCACGCATGCCTCCAGAAAGTGCGCCTCCACACCCTCGTGAGGTGTGAAGGCGCACTGCAGATTCGAAGTCGAATTACTGTAGAGCGAAGATCAGGACAGCGCTTGCTCGATGTCGCCGACCAGATCGGAGGCGTCTTCGATGCCGACCGACAGGCGAACCAGATCGTCGGGAACCTCGAGAGCGGAACCGGCCGTCGAGGCGTGGGTCATCGCACCGGGGAATTCGATGAGGGATTCGACTCCGCCGAGAGATTCTGCCAGCGTGAAGATCTCGGTGCGCGAGCACAGGTCGAGAGCCGCCGCCTTGCCGCCCTTGAGGCGGACGGAGATCATGCCGCCGAAGCGTCGCATCTGCTTGGCCGCGACCTTGTGCGACGGATGCGAAGCCAGTCCGGGGTAGATGACGCCGGCAACCGCGGGGTGGCCGTCGAGCAATTCGACGACCTTCTCCGCGTTGTCACTGTGACGCTCCATGCGCAGCGCCAGTGTCTTGATTCCGCGCAACGTCAGGAACGCGTCGAACGGGCCGGGAACGCCGCCGGATCCGTTCTGCAGGAAGGCGAACGCGGTGTCCAGTTCTTCGTCGTTGCAGACGAGAGCGCCACCGACCACGTCGGAGTGTCCGCCGATGTACTTGGTCGTGGAGTGCAGCGCGATGTCGGCACCGAGCTGCAGCGGCTGCTGGAGGTACGGCGACGCGAAGGTGTTGTCCACCACGATCTTTGCGTTGCCCTCGTGGGCGACCTCGGCAAGGAGCTCGATGTCACCGATATTGAGCAGCGGGTTCGTGGGCGTCTCGACCCAGACCAGCTTGGTGTTGGACTTCATCGCCGCGCGCACCGCATCGACGTCGGACACCGGAGCCGGGGTGTACTCGATCCCCCACTGCGTGAAGACCTTGTCGATGAGACGGAAGGTTCCGCCGTACGCGTCGTCGGGGATGACCAGGTGATCGCCCGGTCGAAGTACCGAACGGAGCAGGCAGTCGGTGGCCGCCATTCCCGAACTGAACGCTCGGCCGTAGGTTCCGGATTCGAGCGCGGCGAGGTTCGCCTCGAGTGGGCGACGGGTGGGGTTACCCGTTCGCGCGTACTCGAAGCCACTGCGCATTCCACCGACGCCGTCCTGGGCGAAGGTGGAACTCGCGTAGATCGGCACGTTGACCGCACCGGTCAGCGGATCGGGTTCGTAACCCGCATGCACCGCTTTCGTGGAGAAACCCTGCCAGCTGATGTTGTCGGCCTTGCTGCGTTGCTCACTCATGGTCCCCAGCCTAATGGCGCCGGTGCCGGCGCAGGAATCCGAACTCAGGAATCCGAACTCAGGAAACCCAGGAGATCGTGGCGCGTGATGACACCGACCGGCTTGCCGTCGTCGACGACCATGAGTGCGTCGGTGTCCCCGAGCGCCTTCGTGGCAGCCGAGACCGGCTCGCCGGAACCGATGAGCGGGAACGGCTTGCTCATGTGCTTCTCGACGGAATCCGCAAGGTGCGCACGGCCTTCGAAGACCGCGCTCAGCAGATCCCGCTCGGACACACTTCCGGCGACCTCGCCCGCCATGACCGGCGGCTCAGCACCGACGACGGGCATCTGGGACACGCCGTACTCGCGCAGGATCTCGATCGCGTCGCGCAGGGTCTCCGACGGGTGGGTGTGAACGAGGTCCGGCAGCTCGCCCGACTTGCCACGCAGAACGTCGCCGACGGTGGGGACGTTGGTCTTGCCGTCGAGTGGGGTGCGCAGGAATCCGTACGACGCCATCCACTGATCGTTGAAGATCTTGGACAGGTAGCCGCGGCCACCGTCCGGCAGGAGGACGACGATCAGGGCGTCGGGGCCCTCACGCTTGGCTACTTCGAGGGCAGCGACGACGGCCATACCGCAGGAACCGCCGACCAGCAGTCCCTCCTCGCGGGCGAGGCGACGCGTCATCTCGAAGGAATCGGCATCCGAGACGGCGATGATCTCGTCCGGGATGGACGGGTCGTATGCCGACGGCCAGAAGTCTTCGCCGACGCCTTCGACCAGATACGGACGACCGGTGCCGCCGGAGTAGACGGAGCCCTCGGGGTCTGCGCCGATGACCTTGACCTTGCCGCCCGAAACTTCCTTGAGGTAGCGGCCGGTGCCGGTGATGGTGCCGCCGGTGCCGACGCCCGCGACGAAGTGCGTGATCTTGCCGTCGGTGTCGGCCCAGATCTCGGGGCCGGTGGTCTCGTAGTGGCTCTCCGGTCCGCCCGGGTTGGAGTACTGGTTGGGCTTCCAGGCGCCGGGGATCTCACGGGTGAGGCGGTCGGAGACGCTGTAGTAGCTGTTCGGGTTGTCCGGCGCGACGGCCGTGGGGCACACGACCACCTCGGCGCCGTAGGCGCGCAGGACGTTGCGCTTGTCTTCGCTGACCTTGTCTGGGCAGACGAAAACGCACTTGTATCCACGCTTTTGCGCCACGAGCGCCAAGCCGATTCCGGTGTTGCCCGAAGTCGGCTCGACGATGGTGCCGCCCGGCTTCAGTTCACCCGAAGCCTCGGCTGCGTCGATCATCTTGACGGCGATGCGGTCCTTGGAGCTACCGCCAGGGTTGAGGTATTCGACCTTGGCTGCCACCGTGCCGAAGTTTTCGCCCGTGACGGACGTGAGCTTGACGAGTGGGGTGTTGCCGATGAGGTCGACGACGTGTTCCGCGATGCGCATTCGTCCATGTTCCCAGATGAAAGAAAACGGTGCGCGCGGACGTCGGGCGAAGGTGGTGCAATCCGGCTAGATTGGCAAGTGTGAGTCGAACCGGACTGAAAGCGTCGGTGGCCACGGTGGTGGCCGGATCGAGTGCAGGCACGCTCTCCTGGTTGGGCTACAACTATCTGATGTCGCAGGCGGGGGCGGCCCGCGGGGTGATCGGTCGCAATATCGCCAAGCCACCCGAGGCGGACGGGGTGTACGCACCCGGCGCCGACAACCCGGAACTCTGGTGGCGGGCCGTGCCCTTCGATCTCCACTTGATGATCTTCGGCGATTCCTCTGCGGCCGGCGTCGGCGCGCTGACGGCCTCGGAAGTTCCGGGTGTTCAGGTCGCGAAGCTGCTTGCGAGTGAAACCGGGAAGCGAATCCGTTTGAGCACCAAGGCCATCGGGGGCGCCACCTCCCGCGGGTTGAGTGGGCAGGTCGACGCCATGTTCGTCGCCGGTCCTCCCCCGGACGCTGCGGTGATCCTGATCGGCGCCAACGACGTCACCGCCAAGAACGCAATTCATGCTTCGGCTAAACGCCTCGGCGACGCGGTTCGACGCTTACGCGAGAGCGGCGCCGTCGTTGTTGTCGGCACCTGCCCGGATCTGGGGGTGGTCACGGCGATCCCGCAACCTCTGCGCTCCGTGGTGCGTGAATGGGGCCATCGCCTCGCACTCGCCCAGGCGGCCGCGACCAGAAACGCCGGGGGTCATCCCGTTCCACTGGCCGACCTGCTGGCCAAGGAATTCCTGGCCTCGCCCGACACGATGTTCTCGGCCGACCGTTTCCATCCGTCCGCGGCCGGATACGAACTCGCGGCGAAGCAGATCGTCCCGGTTCTCGCGTCGGCTCTGGGCGAGTGGCAGGGTGGCCCGCTACCCGAGCTCCCCCACGTTTCGGAGGCGGCGCAAGCCCGCACCGTCGCGGCCCGACTGACGGCGGCGGCAACCCAGTGGAAAGCCTTCGCGAGACGCACAAAACCTGCAGGTCAGCGCCCCGACGTCAACTGAGTGAGACTGCGTGACCACCATCTGGGAGCAGCAACGTAAATTGTAAGTCGAAGCTGCATTCAACTTGCCCTGCTCGACGGCGTTTCAAGCCGCCCGCGAGCAGTACACAAAAGGAGTTTTCATGCCCGAGGCAGTAATCGTCTCAGCAGTACGGTCGCCCATCGGCCGCGCAATGAAGGGTTCGCTCAAGGACATCCGCCCGGATGACCTCGCAACTCAGATGGTTGCCGCCGCGTTGGCAAAGATCCCCGAGCTCGACCCCACCGAGATCGACGACCTCATGCTCGGTTGCGGCCAGCCCGCCGGTCAGTCGGGCTTCAACATCGCCCGCGTCGTCGCCGTCCAGCTCGGCTACGACTTCCTCCCCGGTGTCACGGTCAACCGTTACTGTTCCTCCTCGCTGCAGACCACCCGCATGGCTCTGCACGCCATCCGCGCAGGCGAGGGCGACGTCTTCATCTCCGCCGGCGTCGAGTCCGTCTCCAGCTTCATCACCGGCAACGCCGACGGCCTCCCCAACACCAAGAATCCGCTCTTCGACGCAGCGCAGGCCCGTAGCGCCAAGCTCGCCGAAGGTGGAGTCGCCTGGACCGATCCTCGCGAAGAGGGCCTGATCCCCGACGTGTACCTGGGTATGGGCCAGACCGCGGAGAACGTCGCTTCCGCCACCGGAATCACCCGCGAAGACCAGGACCGCTGGGCAGTTCGCAGCCAGAACCGCGCCGAGGAAGCCATCGCTCGCGGCTTCTTCGAGCGTGAGATCACGCCCGTCACGCTCGCCGACGGCACCGTCGTCTCCAAGGACGACGGCCCCCGCGCCGGCACCACCTACGAGGGCATCAGCGGCCTCAAGCCCGTCTTCCGCCCCGACGGCACCGTCACCGCCGGCAATGCCTGCCCGCTCAACGACGGCGCAGCCGCACTGGTGATCATGTCCGACACCAAGGCAAAGGCACTCGGCCTGACCCCGCTCGCTCGCATCGTCTCCACCGGCGTCTCGGGCCTGTCCCCCGAGATCATGGGCCTCGGCCCGATCCAGGCCGTCAAGAACGCCCTGAAGATCGCCGGCAAGTCGATCTCCGACATCGACCTGTTCGAGATCAACGAGGCATTCGCAGTGCAGGTCCTCGGATCCGCTCGCGAACTGGGCATCGAAGAGGACAAGCTCAACATCTCCGGTGGCGCGATCGCGCTGGGTCACCCCTTCGGTATGACCGGTGCCCGTATCACCAACACCCTGATCAACAACCTGCAGGAGCAGGACAAGACCTTCGGCGTCGAGACCATGTGTGTCGGCGGCGGACAGGGCATGGCAATGGTGATCGAGCGCCTCAGCTGATCCCCTGAGCACGTCGAAAGCGGCCGCCCGGCTTCTGCCGGGCGGCCGCTTTCGTGTGGTCGTGTTCAAGGTTCGCGGTTTTCATGTAGTCGTGAACTTCCGAGCAAAACTCCCCAACTCGCGAATCAACTCTCGCGCAGCGTCGTCCTCACGCTGCACGGCAGCGCGAGCTTCGTCCGCCCATCCCTGACGGAGCAGTCGTTTGGCGGCAAGGACTGCCGGTCCGACGTTGGCGGCAATCTGCTCGGCGCTCTCCCGAGCACGGATGTGAACCTCTTCGGCCGGTACGGCCACGGTCGCCAGTCCGTAGTCGGCCGCTTCGACGCCGCTGAGCCACCGCGCCGACAGGATCAACTCGGCGGCGCGCTGCGTTCCGATCACCTTGGGCAGCAACCAACTACTGGCAGCTTCGGGAGCGGTACCCAGCGAGGTGAACGGTGCCCGCAAGCGTGCGTCCTCGGCAACGTAGACGACGTCGCAGTAGAGCAGCATGGTCAGCCCGATGCCGACGGCGGCACCGTGCACCGCGGCAATCAAAGGCTTCGGGAACTCCACCAGCGCAACGATGAGCGGCGCGAATGCGTGGCCGAAGTCGGCATTGTCCGTGTCTGGTTCGGCCAGTGCCCGTAGGTCGACGCCACTGGAAAATGCCTTGCCTGCGCCCTCGACGATCACCACGGCCACAGCATCGTCCGACGCCGCGTCGTCGAGCGCCTTGGTGAACGCTCGAAAACCGGCTGCATCAAATGCGTTCAGGCGACTCGGATTATTGAAGGTCAGCGTTCGCACTGCTCCGGCATCCGCGACCAGGATGGGTTCAGAGGTGTTTGTCGACATTCGCTCCCCTTCGTTCCAAACCAAGCAGTTGCTAGGCATCCAAGCACCGTAACCGCCCACAGACGACAAAAGTAGGGCCCCTCGCGGGGCCCTTCTTCGTGTTACGGATCGACTCGAGAACTAGTCGTTGTTGAAGTAGCTCAGCAGACGCAGGATCTCGACGTACAGCCAGACCAGGGTGACGGTGAGGCCGAATGCGACGCCCCAGGCTGCCTTCTCGGGCGCCTGTGCGCGGATCAGCTGATCAGCGGCGTCGAAGTCGAGCAGGAAGCTGAAGGCTGCGATGCCGATGCAGACGAGGCTGAAGATGATGGCGAGCGTTCCGCCGTCACGCAGTCCCAGTCCGCCCTCGACGAAGAAGCTCGCGACGAGGTTACCGAGGGCCAGAACGACAACGCCGATCAATGCGCCGATGATCATTCGCGTCAGACGCGGTGTCACCCGGATCGCACCGGTCTTGTAGACGACCAGCATGCCGAAGAACACGCCGAACGTTCCGAGGACTGCTTGCGCGATCAGTGCAGATCCGCCGACGCCACCGAATTGAATATTGGTGAACATGAACGACAGCGCACCGAGGAACAGACCCTCGGCGACGGCGTACGCCAACACGATTGCCGGGTTGTCCATCTTGCGGCCGAACGTCGCGACCAGAACCAGAACGAGGCCGACGAGACCGCCGCCGATTACCAGCGGGGTAGCGAGGTCGACGTTGTTGTTGACCAGGAAGTACGACACCAGTGCCGAGATCGTCAGCACACCGAGCGTGATGCCCGTCTTGGTGACGACGTCGTCGATCGTCATGGCCCGCGAGGTGGGACCGGTCTGGTACGGCTCGGCCGGAGCGTACTGCGGCTGACCGAACTGCTGGGTTGCCTGCGAGGCGCCCGCCGTCGCAGATCCGAACGAGGCGTATCCGTTGCCCTCTTGCTTGGGCAGATTGCGGAACACCGGGTTGCTGGTGGTGCGCACCGTGATCATCCCTTCATCGTGGTGGCCTACGACGGGTGCGTCGCGGGTTCGCCGGACGGATCCGAGTTTCCGACACGGTCCGTGTACCTGACTAAAAGTAAAGCACTCGTAATTTACAACGTCGAAGCTTCGGTTGTAGTTCCCGGCGCATTTCCGGAAGATCAACACTCTTCGACACTCGTCCCTTTTCGATACTAGGACGGTTTGACCGACTTCATCACGATGAACTTCGCGTTCTTCGCCATCGCCTCGCTCGGACCCACCGCGGCTTTCAACGGTTCGCGATACCCCAGATGCGCGTTGTGAACAGTCCACAACTCGCCACCGGGACGCAGGACACGGCCGGCAGCTTCGAACATCTTGAGTGCTCCGCCGGTGTGCACCGCCGCGCCGACGTGGAACGGCGGGTTCAACAGAACCAGATCCGCGCTCGCACTGGGCAACGAACTCACGGCGTCGTCGCGCAGGCCGCTCACTCGATCGCCGACGCCATTTGCGGACGCGGTCGCCAGAGCCGAAGCGACGGCTGCCGAGGACTGATCCGTTGCGATCACGTGCACGTCCGGGAACTTCCGCGCGATCGCCGCCGCGAGAATGCCGCTGCCACAACCCAGATCGATCACGTCACTCAGCGGATCGACCGCAATCTTTCCGAGGTTCTCCAGGAGCAACCGGGTGCCGATGTCCAGGCTCGCACCGGCAAACACTGCGCCGTGAGCAACGACGTCGAGGTCGAATTCTTCCAGGCGTTCGGTCACCGGGAACGTGACGACGACCTCGGCCTTCGGTTCCGAAGCCTTGAGTACGCGGGACTTCTGACGCCCACGCGAGGCGCTGACGTCGGAAAACGATTCGCCGAGAACCTTGTTCATCGCCGGGGTGATGTGCTTGTCACGCCCACCGGCGAAGACACGAACCGCCGGGTCGGCGTGGAGCGCGATCAGCTGAGCGATCTCGGCAAGTTCGGCGAGGCTACGCGGCAATTGCATGAGCACGACGCGGGCGCCGCTGAGCAACTCCTCGTCCAGTCCGTGCGAGGTGAAGGCGTCACTGAATCCGAGTTCGCGCGCATTGTTCGCGAGGGCCAACTCTCCAGTGAGCGGATCCTGGTGAACGCGCACGCCGGCGATTCCGTGCACGAGCGCAACACCGGCAGTCAGCGCACCGTAGTGATCGCCGATCACGACGACGGTGCCCGCCGGCGCTGCGGCCAGAGCGTCGGCGGCCTCGTCGAGGATCAGACGATCAGCCGCATCGACGGCAAAGAGATTGGGTGCCTCGACATCGGGGAATCGGCGCAGACGATCGAACAGTTCGGGTGTGTCGGACATGCCACCAGTCTTTCAGGTGGAACTACGCAACACTCAATCCCCCGACCAGCAGGTGATCAGTTCGACATCCCTGTCAGTTCGACATCCACTGCACGACGTTGTCGACGGTTTCGCGTTCGGTGCGGAATCCGTTCACCGGGTGGTCGGCGTCGGGGTATCCGAACGAGATCGCGCAGACAACCTTGCGAGTGTCGTCGATACCGAAATGCTCGTGAATGAACTTGGAGCTGCCCGCGAGCGCCGCCTGCGGGATGGTGGCGACCCCCAGACTCTGGGCCGCGAGCAGGAAGCTGTTCACGTACAACCCGCAGTCGACTGCGCCGTAGGTGCCCAATGCCTCGTCGGTGGTGATGATCGCGACGTGAGGAGCGCCGAAGAGCTCGAAATTCTTCATCGTCTGTGCCGCGGATCCGGCGCGGTCACCGTGCTCGATTCCGACGCTCGAATACAGCGCCATCGCGCAGTCGAACCGACGCGACTTGTAGATGCCCTGGTACGCGCGCGGGAACTCGAAGTCCGACTCCTGGGCGTTGGCCATCACGTACTCACCGAGGCCGGCGCGGAATCGCTCGGTGCCCTCCCCTTCGGTGATCGCGACCTGCCACGGTTGCGTGTTGCACCACGACGGCGTCTTCTGCGCCAGCCGAAGGATCTCCTCGATCACCTCACGTGGCACCTGACGGTCCTCGTAGGCGCGGCAGCTGATCCGGGCGTCGAGCAACGCTTCCAGGCTCGTATCCACGACGATGCTCTCGGTCATGTGTTCTCTCCTCGATCAGGCTGCACTACAACACTTCGCACGATAGAACTACCGCCTCGACGCAATAGTCAGCGGGTCACCTTTGCGAAGGCCGCCACCAGCTCGCCGAACTCTGCCATCGCCGCATCCGGATCCGGATCTACTGCTGCCAGCGCAACCAGCACATCGGTGGCACCGGATTCGAGCAGCTGCTCGGCGCCGATCATCGTCGCCGGGAGGTCGATCGAACCGTCGGACCCGCGTACGACGGTCAGTCGCCCACGGACCTGCAATTCCGCTGGATCGCGTCCGAGATCCGCCATCGCTTTGCCGATGACGTCGATCCCTTCACGTAGGTCGTCGTCCGCGGCACCCATTATCGGAATCCACCCGTCACCCCAGGTTGCGACGCGTCGTACAACGGCCTTGGAGAGCGAACCGGACACCCAGATCGGGATTCCAGCGGCCGGACGGGGCGCACAGTACACGTCGTCGAACTTCAGACGAGGGGTGTCGATGCTCGCCGGCGCCGAACTCCACAGGGCCCGGCACACTGCGAGAGCGTCGTCGAGCAGTGGTCCCCTTTTACCGAAGTCCATACCTGCCGCCTCGTATTCACGTTCCTGCCAACCGGTTCCGACGCCCAGGTCGAGTCGGCCCCCGGAGAGCAGATCGAGTGTCGCGGCCGTCTTGGCCAGTACCGCTCCCCCGCGCAGCGCCGCGATGACGATTCCGGTCCCCAAGCGAATTGTCTTCGTCTGTCCGGCAACAAAAGCCAGGACGGTCAGCGGCTCGAGCCAGTTGGCGTCGGGCTCGGTGGGGAACGCCGACCACGTGTACGCCGAGTTGTCCGAGCCCATCACCACGTGATCGGTGACGAGGACCCGGTCGAAGCCGGCAGCTTCCGCGCTCTGACAGACCTGCACGAGTTTCGCGTAGGAGTCCTCCGCGAGAGTGGTGCCGAAGTTGGGAACGTTCAGACTGAAAGTTGTCATGTGTCAAGCCTTTCGGGGCCGGTTGGTCCAGCCACCCTCTTCTGTGGGGAACCAGCCTCCGGCAGCGTGCGAGCCGCCGTCGACGTGGATCACGGTTCCGGTGATGTATCTCGCCAGGTCGGAAGCCAGGAACAGTGCGGGGCCGGCAATGTCGACCGGCTGGCCCGGTCCGCCCAACGGTGCCCACCCCGGCCACTTGTCCCAGTCGTCGGCAGGAACGATCGTGCGATACGGCACCTGTACCGACTCGATCAGATCCGGGGCAATGGCGTTGACGCGCACTCCGGTTCGACCGATCTCCACACCAAGGCTCCTGGTAAACTGTGTCAGCGCGGCCTTGTATGCCGAGTACATCGTGTGGCCCGGGATCGCTCGATGCGCCTCCACCGTCGTCAGGTTCACGATCGATCCACCCAAACCGCGGTCGATCATGCCGGGAAGCAGGGCATGGGTCAGACGCACGACGTGATCGAAATTGATGCTGCCGGCCTCGGACCAGAAACCGGGATCCGTACCGGTGAACTCTGTCGGCGGGTTCAGGAAATGACCCACGTTGTTCACAAGGACGTCCGGGGCGAACTCGGTCAACGCGACGGGGACTTCCCGCGTCCGCACGTCGTACTCGAGATAGTTGATCGAACCACCTGCAGCCGAGTCGAATTCGACGTCGCCAAGAGGAGCCACGTCGACAACCAGAACTGACGCGCCATGCGATGCAAATGCTCGAACAATCGCTGCGCCGATTCCCTGGGAACCGCCTGTGACCACTGCCTTCTTACCCACCAACATCGGCCCTGGGGAGTACGCCGATCCGACCACCACGAAGACACCCTTCTGCAGTTCGATGTGAAGCACTTCGGCGTACCGTCACACATCGAACGGCAAAACGGGCGCAAAGTTCTCACTCAGTGGTAGCCGCGACACCCCACCTGCTCGAACCGCCGAGTCGCCCATTCAAATAGTGCGGAATCTCGGCTGCCCGTATCGGCATTCCCTCGAGGTACCCCTGGATCACGTCACATCCGCACTCGGTCACTATCGCGCGCTGCCTCTCCGTCTCCACGCCCTCGGCGACGGTGTCCAGCCCCAGAGACTTGGCAATCGCGATGACGGCTCGCAAGACAGCGAACCTCGAATTCGAGGGATCCGCGTCCAGCGGTGCGACGAACGCCCGATCGATCTTCAACCGATCGAGCGGCAGCCGGGCCAAGCTGGCAACCGAGGAGAACCCTGTGCCGAAGTCGTCCATCGCAATGGCGATGCCGAGCGCCGAGAGCTGTACCAACACATCTCGGTCGGCGTCGTCGATGACCAACGATTCGGTCACCTCGATCTCGAGTCGGCTGGGGTGGAGGTTCACCTCGATCAGTGTCCGGCGTACCGAGTCGACGTATCGACTCGAACGCAGTTGCACCTGAGAAACATTGACGGCAACCCGAATGTCCTCCGGCCACGTTGTCGCCGCCGTGCAGGCAGCCCTCAGAACACCTGCACCGATCGGCACGATCAAGCCGGTTTCCTCGGCGACCGAAATGAAGTCTCCCGGCGAGACGAGACCTGAAGTCGGATGGTTCCACCGCAGCAGAGCCTCGAACCCGACAACAACTCCCGCCGCGGCCGAGACCTGTGGTTGATAAACCAACTCGAACTCTTCGTCGATCAACGCACGACGAAGATCCAACAATGCCCTGGCCCTACCCGTCGCACGATCCCGCAAAGTCGCATCGAAGGCGCGAATCTGGTTCCGACCGCTCTCCTTTGCGTGGTAAAGCGCGAGGTCCGCGACAATCACCAGGTCTTCGAGGCTGTCGGCGTCGTCGGGCATCGAGCCGTAACCCAGGCTGGCACGAATGCGAATCTGGTTGCCGACCAGTGAAAATGGTCGTTCGAATGAGTCGAGAATCGTTTGGAATCTCGCCTCCACCTCATCTGCACTCCCGATGTCGTCGAAGGCGATGGCAAACTCGTCACCCCCCAGTCGGCCACAGATCTCGTTCGATCGCAGAACGCTGTGCAGTCTGCTGGCAACATCGCGAAGCACGTCGTCTCCGATGTGGTGTCCCAACCGGTCGTTGATCGACTTGAAGTTGTCCAGATCCAGAATTGCCAGCCACACCCGGTGTCCGTCCCGAATCCGCGAAGACAGTTGAGCGTTGAAGCTGTACCGATTTCTGAGCCCGGTCAACGAATCGATTTCTGCCAATCGCAAGATGTTCTGGCGCTGGTGATACGAGTGCGTGATATCGGATCCGACACCGCGCCACCCGTAGGTCGCCCCATCGCCACTGCCCGGGTGACCTGACATCGACCACCAGCGAGTATCGCCCCGTACGACGACCTGCATGGTGAGGTCCCGAAACGCCGTCCCGGCTTGAAAATTCGCGGCGAGGAGATCAAGGGACTTCCTGCCCACATCTGTTCGGGACGCGCCGATCCCGATCAGGATCTCGTGCATTGTGCGGCCCCGAATCTGTGCTGCCGGCAAACCGACCTGCTCGGCGAATCGATACGACACGGTACTGGCGATACCGCGCGAATCGGTCTCCCAGAGCCAATCCTGTGCTCCGTCTTCGAGATCGTTGAGCAACAACTCGACGAGATCTCGTTCGTCCTCGGCTATGAGTTCGGCGCGTAGCCGTCTCTCGAAAAGTTTGGCCAACAGCAAAGTTCCGCTGTAGAGCGAACCTACAAAGACGACCAGCACCCCGATCAGCACGAAACGCGATGTGCCCGGTTCCGTCCAGAACGCCCCGGCCAACCCGACTCCCACCAGGCTGATCCAGACCACAGTGATTCCGCGAAACATCATGGTGGGAAACACGCCGACCGCGATCCCACCGATCAAGGTCGAGCTCAGTACCAACTCGTCACGAGGATCGAGCATCGGGAAGAGAACGAGAGCCAAGCACGCCAGGAGCACTCCCCAGACAATGATTTCGACTGTGAGTACCACCAGTTCGGTGGTCTGGGACTCGGAGACGCCGAGACGCGAGCGCCGGAGCCAATACACACTGAATCCAGCGCTCGACAACAGCATGACGCTCGACCAGGCGAAGGTGAACCATCCGGCATCCACCGGTAGAAGCACCACGATCGCTGACAACGCAACCGCTGCGGTCAGAAACGACCACGGCAGTACGCGCGCGGTGAACCGCAGTCGTCGATCGAGTAGGCGACGGCGATCGTAATCCGAGAGGTGTTGTTCCGTGCCGCTGCGACCGAGTTTGCGCACCGACGTCCCGACGCGACGCCTACGGAGTACTGCCGGGTCACCCACGTCGGCCTGCTACCGCCGCTGCGACCGCGTCGACCGACATGGCTCCGCCGGCGATGTATCCCTGAACAGTCCTCACCCTTGCAGCGGCCACGGACTTCAAGTCTTCCTCACCGTCGACTCCCGAGACGACGACCTCCATTCCCAACGCGTCGACCAGATCCACGACAGCTTCGAGGATCGACCGTCCACCAGGCACTGCACCCGAAATGGAGCGCTCTATCCGGACTCGGGTGAACGGAAGGCCGGACAGTGATGCGAGCGAGGAGAATCCGGCGCCGAACTCGTCCACGGTCAGCGCGATTCCCATGTCCGCGATGGCGTGCAACGCAAACTTGGACTCGTCGGTGATCGCCGATGATTCGTTGAGTTGGAGCTCGAGCTGATGTGCACTGACACCTGATCGTCGAAGCGAATCCCCTATCGCGACGACAAAGGAATCCGATTCGAGCTGACGCGTCGATACCGCGACGGCTACCCGCAGGTGATCAGGAAGGCGGGACGCCGCCTCGCAGGCCAACTCGAAGACGGTAGTCCCCAGTGAGTACGCCAAACCGGTGTCGTCTGCGACGCTCATGAATTCGGCGGACGTAACGGCACCGAGGCGGGCGTTGTGCCAGATCACGCGGACTTCCACGGCCACGATCTCGCGGGAAACCACGTCGATCCTGGGCAACAGCTCGAGTTCGAGGTCCTTCTCCGCGACAGTGTTTCCCAGATCTTCGAGCAGGCGGGCCCGCCGATCGGCCACGGACTTCATCGAGTCTCGATATTCACGTACGGCCCCGCGCCCGGATTCCTTTGCCGCGAACAAAGCCAGGTCCGCAGCGCCCATCATCTCGTCGGCGGAGGACGGCAGCTCGTCGGGGAGGTAGTACCCGATGCTGCATCCGATCTCCAACCGCGTACCGGCCACTGTGATCGGCTCGTGCAGAGTTTCGATGTAGCGGCCGAGCAGAGTACGAACTTGTGAGCTGTCACCCACATCGGTGAAAAGAACCGCGAACTCGTCTCCCCCCAGACGTGCGAACAACTGTGACACCCCGCCGGCTTCGGACAGGCGATCCGCGACCTCTCGCAGAACCGCGTCGCCAACGGTGTGTCCCAGTGTGTCGTTGACCGACTTGAAGTTGTCGAGGTCGAGCATGGCCAACGCGAGACCACTTTCGCTTGTGTACGGCTCGCGCAGCAGTCGCTCGAGCTCGGTCCAGAAGCTGTGCCGGTTCGGCATACCGGTGAGTGCGTCCACACGACCCATCCGCACGATCTCGTCACTCTGCAGTTTTACTTCCGTGACGTCGGAACCGACTCCTCGCCAGACGAACTCGTCGGGTGTACGGCCGGGGCGCGGGCGTCCGGAGATCTGCCACCACCGAATTTCACCGTGAACTCGGACCGGAACGAGCACGTCGACGAATGCGGTCTTCGTGTGGCGGGCCTGCTGCAACTCCATGAGCGCATCGATCCCGCCGGGGATCCGTAGGGTGCCCAACTCCATGAACAGGTCCTGCCACGCCGTTCCCTGCAACTCGGTGGAGTCCAGCCCCGCTTCGACCGCGAGCCGCGTCGGGATTCGGTTGAACTTGCCTTTCTGGTCCGTCTCCCACACGAAGTCCCCGGCGTTGCCTTCGAAGTCTTCGAGAAGCATCTGCACGACCGATCGTTCCGACGCGGCGCTCAATTCAGCTCGATAGCGAGATTCCAGGTTGCCCGAGACCACTATCGTGCCGCCGATCAGAGCCGCGCCATAGGCGATCATTCCAATGAGAATTCGTTCGAACTCGGGTCCCGGCTGAAGCCAGAATGCCACCCCGAGGATTATCAGATTGGACAGGACCCAGGTGACCCCCACCACTCGCAACATCGCGGTGGCCACGGCTCCGGCACCGGTGATCGATGTGGTGACCGCTATCAGGATCAGATCGCCGGAATCGTCCAGGATCGGGTACAGGACCAGGGCGAGCGAGGAATACAGGATCCCGACTACAGCAAATTCGACGATGAGAAACGCGTAGGACATCCGGTACGTGGGTGTGATCAGGTTGAAATGAATGGCGAGACCCACGCACATCCCCACCAACCCGATCACGCCGGACAGCAAGGGCCACACACGCGGCAGCGGTCCGCCGTCCGGGGGAATTACATACAACGTCAGCCCGAGTGTGACGACGAGGTGGACGGCAGCGGCCCATGGCAGCACGCCGAAGGTGACGGCTATCTGCTCACGAGTTACGTCATCACGTTGGGCGGGCGTCAGTCTTTCTCTCTGGCGGGGTTGCAGAAGCGACAGGACTGGCATCACTTACCTCCCGCTCCCACGACGCAATTGAATCGGACGTCCGACTCAGCAATTCTTCCGTAATTGGACGTTGCCGTGTCAACCAGTGCGTCCACCCTATTTCGGAGTCGCGTCTGCCCACAGACACAGTAATCAGCAAACTGCTGGTCTGCCGCAAGTTGGCGCCGCAAGTTTGATGCCCATGGGTTGAAATCAGACATGAGGGACAATGGCCGGAGATCGCCGATCACGTCGGTGGAGATTCCTCGACGGGTAACACGATCGGACTCATTCGAGTTCAGACAAGGACTATCACGATGGCAATCGACTACACCCGACGTTCCGGCGAGTCCACTCCGTCGCAAGCACCGGTCAGCCTGAGCAAGATCACGCTCACCAAATCGGCACCGACGGTCAACCTCGCGAAGGCGGGTGAACGACAAGGCAATATGCGCGTGAACCTCAACTGGTCACAGGGGGCACCACCGAAGAAGACCGGTTTTCTCGCCAAGCTCGCCGGCGCAGGCTCTGGTGCGGTCGACCTGGACCTCGGATGCCTCTACGAACTTGCCGACGGGTCCAAGGGAGTAGTTCAGGCCTTGGGTAACAGTTTCGGTTCACTGACTTCTCCGCCCTACATCTCCCTCGACGGCGACGACCGCAGTGGTGCGAACACCGGCGGCGAGAACATGCACGTCAATCTTGGTGACCCAAGCGCTTTCCGGCGAATCCTGATCTTCGCGATGATCTACGACGGCGCTCCCAACTGGGCGGCGGTGGACGGCGTCGTCACCTTGTATCCCACCAACGGGCCGGAGGTGGAAGTGCGACTCGACTCCGCCAGCAACCAGGAGCGACTGTGCGCGATCGCTCTCATCCAGAGTTCAGGTCAAGGCGTGACGGTGACGCGCGAAGTGCAGTACATCAACGGCAGTCAGTCAGATCTCGATCGGGCCTACAACTGGGGAATGAAATGGGCTGCCGGACGAAAGTAGGGGCTGCGGACGGGATCTCCCCCATCCGAATGACAATGTCCGAATCATCCACAATGTCGCAAGTTACTGGATAGTGTCGAGAAGTGGGGTCGGACATGAGGGGTCACGCTCGACACCGATAGTGGGTCGGTGACGCTATGTGCTTGGCGACGCCGACGTTCGACCGGAAAGGCCCTCGATTTCCCCCGAGATCGAGGGCCTTTTCGTATCTTGCGTCACTGTTCGCACCCTTTCATTAGTTGATCGTTAAACTAGGCGTTCGTCCAACATGCACCGATGGAGAACGTGAATGTCCACGAATTCAGATCGACGCCCGCGCCTGCCCGTGAGAATCGCCTACCTCGCCGCAGGAGTTCTCTTTGTCGCCGCCATGCTCCTGTTGGCAAGCGTCGTCAACCCTGATCGGGACCGCGATTTCTCGATGAACCACGTCCCCGCGGGGACGTCGACGACCGCCTTCGCCGCAACGTCCGACCTCGGCTAACGAAGGTACCGGTACGTAAGTGGCGCACGTCACGAACTGTGGGTAGTTTCAACGCCGATGGTTCGCCGTAGGTCGGTATTGAGAGGGACGGCCAACCACTGCCCTGCCTGGTTGCCCCACCCAAGCAGGCAGGGCACCCCAGATCAGGCAGGAACCCCAGATCAGGCAGGCACCCCCGATAATTTAAGCCTCAAGTAACTGTTACTCGGGAAAGACTTGTATCAAACCGGGACGAATCGTACATTTCATCCGGCAGTCGGCCTTCGTCCGACGCCTTTGCCGTCAATGTCGACGGAACTTCTCTGAACACCACCACAAGTCGGCCACTTGTCGTGACCGCATTCGTCCTCGCGAAAGGCTCGCCCATGTTCGATTTCTTCGGCGCAATCTCCGGCTTCTTCGGCCTACTGTTCGGCACCGGCTCGTCGAGCGGGAGCTCGGGAGGAAGCAGCGACGCACCCGTCGCGCCGCCTACCTGATCCACAAGCCTCACCCGGCACCGATCCGCCGGGTGAGGCTCTCGCGAATCTCTTTGAAACACAACGTAACAGCACTTCAACTCCACCGACTTTTCTGCGGATTCACGCCGACACACTCCGGCGTCCGGACAGTTTCACCACATCGCCTGCAGTAATGGGTCCTGTGTCCGCCATTCTCCGCCGAGGCACACCCGCAGACCTCCCAACCGACAAGGCATGTGTTCGCCGTGAGCCGGTGTCCGTTGGGGCAGCAGTCCGGGGATTGCTCGGTCAACCGCATCTCCACATTTTCGCACACATGTTCGACAACTTGATACTGCACGCTGCACATTCGATTACACCGGCCGCTTCCGGTCGGCCCGAGCGCAACTATCCCTTCCGTCACTTCGGTCTGCTTTAATACGAAGGCTTTGTCGGGGGTTTACCAATGTCCGAAGTTGTCGAGTTTCTGCGAGCACACGCAGGCGAACACGGGGTTGAACTATGGGTTTCTTCAAGAAGGCGGCTGTGACTGCTCTAGCGGTCGCTGCAGTCGGAGCATCAACAGGGATCGCATCAGCTGATCCGTCGACCGACGTGAATTACGAAGCGAAGGTCGTCGACAAGTCGATCGTCACCACCATCGACGCCGGGCTGTTCAAGGTGTCCGGCGACGGCAAGTCCGTCGTCTTGCAGGACAGCAAGGGAGCCGACCTTGTTTCCCTGCCTCTCGCATACAACCTCGGGGATCTACAGTTCCCCTTCGATCGCACGATCAGTGAAGACGGTAAGACCCTCACGCTGACACCGATCACCGATTCGGCGAAGGCAACACCTCGACCCGAGAGTGCGCCTGCGGCAAAGGAATGGACGCCCGTCGCCTCGCCCGAGGAGAATGATCGGGCGATTGCGCACTTCCAGAGTCAACTGGGCCTCGGCACTCAGGTCGGCAGCCTGCTCGGCACCATCGTCGGCGCCGGAATCGGTTGCGCTGTCGGCGCTCCGCTGGGCTTGACCATCGTCGGACTCCCCGTCGCCGCGGCACTGTGCCTGGGTGGCCTCGCAACAGGCGCCGGAATCGGCGGTGTCGCCGGAACGATCCTCGGCGGCGGCGGCGCGGCTGTCGTAGCCGGCATCGATCTCGTCAACACGCTGAATGCTCCTGCAGGGACGACCGTCTGGGCTCAGTAGCCACTTGGTGGTCAGTCGCTGCTCCACGGAAAGCCCCGCCCGCCCGAAGAGGACGAGCGGGGTTTTTCGATTCAATGTGCAGGAGGATCTACGTGGTGCCCCCAGTCGGACTCGAACCGACACTTGACGGATTTTAAGTCCGTTGCCTCTGCCAATTGGGCTATGGGGGCCTTGCCGCACCCGACGGGTCGGGTGCGGCAGGGATCAGACTATCGGGTCGGTCTGAGCTACCGACATCGCGATGCCGTCGAGTATGTCGTGTTCGCTGACAACCAGTTCGGTGATCCCGGCTTTGGCTTCGAACGCTTGAGCCAGCACCGTGGTGATGATCGCTCCGCCGCCGATGACGTCCACCCGCCCCGGATGCATCGGGCCGAAGGCAGCACGATCAACCCGAGGCATAGCAATGAGACGCTCGCACACGTCGAACAGTTGATTGAACGGAATCCTCGACAGGTGCACCTTCTCGGCGTCGTACTCCGGAAGTTCCTGAGCAATCGCGGCCAGCGTCGTCATGGTTCCAGCGACACCCACCCACGTGTGCGCCTTCTCGACAGGTACGGCCTCGAACGCCTCGGCAAGTTTCGCGGTCGCGAAAGCCGTCGCCTCGGAAACCTGCTCTGCTGTAGGCGGATCCGACGGTAAGCACCGCTCCGTGACGCGCACACAGCCGATGTCGGTGGAGTACGCAGCCTGGACGCCGGACGCGTCGCCGAGGACAACTTCGGTGGATCCGCCGCCAAGATCGACGACCACGAACGGGCCCTCGGACGGATCAAGTTCTCCCACAGCACCGCTGAACGAGAGGCGCGCCTCTTCGTCGCCGGTGATGACCTCTGCTCCGGATCCGGGAATCACCGCGCCGAGCACGTCCCGCGTCATCGTGAAGAAGTCTTCCCGATTCGCAGCGTCGCGAGTAGCCGAGGTGGCGACCATGCGAACGGCGGTTGCTCCGGCATCGGCGATCATCGACGCGTACTCGACCAGCGCGACCCGGGTGCGTTCGATGGCCTCGGGCGCGAATGTCCCTGTCGCATCAACACCTTGACCGAGTCGCACGACGCGCATCTCGCGCCGGACATCCACCAGACGACCGTCGGCGCCGACGTCCGCGATCAGCAGTCGAATGGAGTTGGTACCGCAATCGACTGCGGCGACACGGCGAGTCACCGGTCGGTGTTGTCGGCATCGTCGATGCCAGGCCAGTCCGCGGGAATTGCAGTGCCGCGCAGCTTTCCGTGACCGGCCAACGCGACGGACTCGTCACCGAGCGGATTGACGCCGGGTCCCTTGGCAAGCGAATGTGCCATCAGCACGTGCAGGCACTTGACACGATCCGGCATCCCACCGCCGGCAAAGTCGGTTCCCAGAGATTCGATCGCGTCCCGCTCGGCAAGGTACGACTCGTATGCCCGTCGGTAGGCCGCGGCAAGTTTCGGATCCTGGGTCAGGCGTTCGGTCATTTCACGCATGACGCCGGCGGATTCCTGACGGCTCGCTTCGGCAGTCAGTCGCGGGTCCGTGAGGTAGTACAACGTCGGGAACGGTGTTCCGTCCGGAAGTTTGGGGGCGGTCTTGACCACGCCCGGCTGACCGTCCGGGCTGCGGTACGCGATCTCGATCACTCCGCGTGGCTCACGGCCCAATTGAGCGGCAACGGCGTCGAGATCCGCTTGTGAAACCTGTGGGGAATTTTCGGACGTGTTGCTCACCCGGTGGGTACTCCTTGTTCTTCTGGCTCTATCGGCGCCAACGGCATCGGGGCCGGTGTCGTCGTCTCGGGAACCACTGGCGGTTCCGAAATCGTTTGCCACAGATCGCGATACCACGGACCTGTGAGCGGTGTTTCCTTTTCCTGCTTCTTCTCGGGTTCCTTGTAGTCACCGGGAAGCTGAACCTGGAACGGGGTCTCGCCCGGTTTGACGTACCGAAGGCGTTCTCGTGCAAGAGCTTCGATGTACGCAGGGTCGTCGAAGCGCGCGTTCTGCCCTTGCAGCTTTCGCAGTTCTTCCTCGAGTACCTGACGTTCCGCCGCCACCTGCGCGGCATCCGAACGCTGGCTGATGTAAGTACGGAGCGGCACTGCCAGTGTCAGCGCCAGCATGAGCACAACCATCGCGAGCACAACTGCCCGACTGGTGGACAAGCCGAAAATGGTGTTGTCCGACTTCGGAAGCCGAGACCAGAACTTGTTGGTTCCGCTCTTCCCCCGGGCCGACTTCGACCCTCGCGCCGACGCTTTCTCGGCGGAGACCCCCGGTTGCGCGGGGCCTGTCACAGCGGAATCGACTGCTTCCGGATCTACCGAAGGTTCCGACACGCGTGGGCGTCGGGCACTGTCCCGACGCGCACGCGACGGTGTGTCCCCACGACGGGAACCACGACCCCCCGGACTTCCGCCGGGGGATCGTGGCTTACCGCGCTGTGCAGACACTACTGAATCTTAGATTTCCGTCAGGCCTCGAAAGCGAAGCGCGGGAACGCAACCTCGCCGGCGTAACGTGCTGCGTCGCCGAGGTTTTCCTCGATGCGCAGCAGCTGGTTGTACTTGGCAACGCGCTCGCTGCGTGCCGGAGCACCGGTCTTGATCTGGCCGCTGCCGACGGCAACCGCGAGGTCGGCGATGGTGGTGTCCTCGGTCTCGCCGGAACGGTGGCTCATCATCGTCTTGTAGCCGTTGCGGTGAGCGAGATCGACGGCGTCGAGGGTCTCGGTCAGGGTGCCGATCTGGTTGACCTTCACCAGGAGTGCGTTGGCCGCACCCTTGACGATGCCTTCTTCGAGGCGCTCGGGGTTGGTGACGAAGAGGTCGTCGCCGACGAGCTGGATCTTGTTGCCGATCTGATCGGTGAGTGCGACCCAGCCGTCCCAGTCGTCTTCGTCGAGCGGATCCTCGATGGAAACGAGCGGGTAGGCGTCGATGAGCTCGGCGTAGAACGCCGCCATCTCGGCCGCGGTACGGTTCTTGCCCTCGAACTTGTAGCCGGTGCCGTCGGTGTAGAACTCGGTGGCAGCGACGTCGAGAGCGAGCGCGACGTCGGTACCCAGCTTGAGGCCGGTCTTGTTCACGGCGATCGTGATGAGGTCGAGTGCTTCCTTGGTGCCTGCGACGTCGGGCGCGAATCCGCCTTCGTCGCCGAGACCGGTGGAGAGGCCCTTCTCCTTGAGAACCGACTTCAGAGAGTGGTAGACCTCGGCGCCCCAGCGCAGCGATTCCTTGAAGCTCGGTGCGCCGATGGGAGCAACCATGAACTCCTGGACGTCGACGCCGGTGTCTGCGTGCGCGCCACCGTTGAGGATGTTCATCATCGGGACAGGGAGAACGTGAGCGTTGGGGCCACCGACGTAGCGGAACAGCTCGAGGCCCGAGGACTCGGCGGCGGCGCGAGCCACGGCAAGCGAGGCACCGAGCAGAGCGTTTGCGCCGAGACGCGACTTGTCCGGGGTGCCGTCCGCGTCGAGCAGCGCCTGGTCGACCGTGCGCTGCTCGGTTGCGTCGATGCCGATGATGGCAGGAGCGATCTCGCCGAGCACAGCCTCCACGGCCTTCTCGACGCCCTTTCCGCCGTAGCGTGCGCCACCGTCGCGCAGTTCGACGGCTTCGTGCTCACCGGTCGAAGCGCCGGACGGCACCGCAGCCCTGGCGAAACTTCCGTCTTCGAGCAGAACCTCGACCTCAACCGTGGGGTTACCACGGGAATCAAGGATCTCGCGAGCTCCGACCTGCTCAATACTGGCCACTGTGTGGTTCTCCTTCGAATGGGCTTCGCATTGGGGCACGCTCTGCGTGCTTGACACTTGGGCTCCGACCCCTCCGGTCGAAAGAGGACCACGATCGCGGCTGGGCCTCTGCAGTGCCAGCACCTCTGTAGTGCCAGCACACAGCCTAACCGCACGGGCCGAAGGCTTCTTTATCGACGCGCGGTCACGGGTCCGACCTGCGGATCGATCACCGTCAGTCCGGCCGTACCCCGACTGAATACGCCGACGCACGATCACGAACGAGTGCGAGATAGTCGCCCGAGAGGTTGTACGCCATCAGTGCCTGCTGCCATCCGGCAGCGGAAGTGAGGTCTCCCCCGCGTGCACACAGGTAGCGGGCGGCCGTGAGGGCAGCGTCGTCGATGTTGTCGGGGTCCACCCGGCCGTCGCCGTTGGCGTCGACTCCCCATTTGAGCCACGTCTCGGGGATGAACTGCATGGGCCCCATCGCACGGTCGTGCACTGGATCGCCGTCCATCGCCCCGCCGTCGGTATCGGGGATCTCGGCAACTCCCGGGCCACCGTCGAGAGGGATTCCCCGAATGATCGGAGCAACCTGGCCGAACGCGTCGACCGACGAGCCGTCGTAGGTCCCGTGGCGGCTCTCGACGCTGCCGATACCGGCCAAAGTTGTCCACCCGATTCCGCAGCCGGGAAGCGTCTCGGCCATGACCGCAGCGGCGTACCCGTAGGCCTCGAGTGCCGTCGTCCCGATCCCGATGTCGTCCGACAATCCCGCTGCCCAGTCGGCGAGTTGATCAGCACTGCGGCCGGGAGCATTGATGTCGATCGGCGGCGTCGGAGAGCCGGTACCTGGGGGTATGCCCTCCGGAATGGCTACTTTCGGTTCGTTCGATCCGCAAGCCACGACGCCTGCGCCCAGCAAAGCTGTTCCGGCAGCTATTGCTGCTACGGCTCGCCAGAGACGCCGGGGACTTCTGCGGGCTACGGGAGTTCGGTACACCCCTCCATCATCCACATGCGAGTGAACTACTCCCGAATCCATTGGTAAAGAACAGCAAAAGTACAGGTGAGGGCATGGTTCGCCGTCGATGATGGAGTATCTTCTTCTGAGTTAAGGCTGGCCTAGCCTCACGAACTTGTCCGAAGCTGTTACACCCTTCCTGTCAGGAGTCGCCCGTGCCCGTGTCGGTACTCGCTGCCGCGAGCACACCATCAGTTGCCACCCAGTTATTCGGCAGTGGCCTGATCGGTCTGCGCGAAGGCCTCGAAGCGGGCATCGTGGTGATGATTCTCGCCGCCTACCTTGTGAAGGCGCAGCGCAAGGACGCACTGAAATGGGTGTGGCTCGGCGTCGCGATCGCCGTCGCGATGGTGGCGATCATCTTCTTCGCGATCCACTACGGAACGTCGACGGTCGACGGCCTGACCGCAGAGATCATCGCGGGCGTTGCCTCCCTGATCGCCGTCGTCATCGTCACGATCATGGTCCTGTGGATGCGCACGGCCGCCAAAAACATTTCCGGAGATCTGAAAGCGGGGATGGAGAAGGCGTTGATCGCCGGACCCGTCGCCATCTTGTCGCTGTCGTTCTTCGCGGTCGGTCGTGAAGGCGTCGAGACTGCATTGCTCATGGTCGGTTACGCCGAGAACACCGCAGGCAGCTCCTGGCCGTTGGTCGGACTGCTCCTCGGAATTCTCCTGGCCGCCGTCTTGACCGTCGCCATGTACTTCGGCGCCCTCCGTCTCAACCTGACGACCTTCTTCCGGTACACGGCGATCTTCCTCATCGTCGTAGCCGCCGGAATCCTCTCGTACGGTGTTCGCGCTCTGCAGACCGGAAACGTCCTGCCGGGCGGTTCGAATCTCGCGTTCAACCTGACACCCGGCTACGACCCGTCGACCTGGTACGGCACCGTCCTCGCCGGAATCTTCAACTTCCGCCCGGACCCGACCGTCCTGCAAGCCGTCGCATGGGTCGTCTACCTCGTAGTCGTCCTCGCGCTCTTCCTACGTCCCCTTCCGTCGAGCCCATCGGAACCGACAACCCCGCCTGCGCACGACACACACGTTCCCGAAAAATCCTGAGAGGCATTGCCGACATGCGTAAATACACCCTCGTACTGGCCACGGCCGCGGTACTTCCCTTCTCCCTCGCCGCATGCACCGAGAAGACGACCGCGAGCGACGGCGACATCGTCGTCACGGCCACCGACGATTCGTGTGACGTCAGTGCCACCACTGGAACCACTGGCAGTTCGACGTTCCAGGTGACGAACAACGGCTCGAAGGTCACCGAGTTCTACGTCTTCGCCGAGGGCGATCGAGCGATGGGCGAAGTCGAGAACATCGGCCCCGGCCTTACCCGGCAGCTGATCGTCTCCCTCCCCGAGGCTGCGACCTATCAACTCGCGTGCAAGCCGGGCATGGTCGGAACCGGCATCCGTCAGGACTTCGTCGTCACGGGCGATTCGCAGGCGGCCACCGACGAGAGCGGCCAACTCGCCGAAGCTGCCGACGGCTACCGGAGGTACATCCGCAGCCAGATCGTCGCGCTGCAGGACACCGCTGCTCAGTTCGTCGCCGCCGTCCAGTCCGGCAACGTCGACCAGGCGAAGGCACTCTTCCCGATCGCACGTACCTACTACGAGCGCATCGAACCCGAAGCCGAGAGCTTCGGCGAACTCGATCCCAAGCTGGACCTGCGCGAAGCGGATCTGGAGCCCGGTCAGGTCTGGACGGGATTCCACCGCCTCGAGAAGGATTTGTGGGTGACCGGGCTTCAGCCGGATACCAACGCGGTCGCCGATCAACTGCTCGAAGACATTCAGTATCTTGCCGACCAGCTGAATGCCGAGGATTACACGATCGATCCAACCAAGATCGCCGGCGACGCCCAAGGACTGCTCGACGAGATCTCGACTTCCAAGATCACCGGCGAGGAAGACATCTTCTCGCACACCGACCTGTGGGATTTCCAGGCCAACGTCGACGGCTCGCAAGCGGCGATCGCGGCACTGAACCCGATTCTGCAGGAACGTGATCCCGAGCTCGCCCAGCGCATCGCTGACCGATTCGCCGACCTCGACGCTGCGCTGGCGCAGTTCCGGGTCGGCGACGGATTCGTGTACTACGACACCGTCACCGAGGCGCAGCGTCAGGAACTCTCGCGTAAAATCGATGCACTGTCCGCCGAGGTCAGCCAGGTCCAGGAAGTAGTCGCGGGACAGTAGATGACTGATTCACCAGAAGGCACACCCGCTGCGGAAAACGCAGCACCGCACGCAGTCTCACGGCGCCGACTGTTCGGCGCCGTGGGGGCCGGCGCCGTCCTGGCCGGTGCCGGTGTCGTCATCGGGCGGGTGACCGCCGACGAGAGTTCCGGCGCCGATCACGCAGACGTGGTCGCCTTTCGCGGCGAGCATCAGGCAGGCATCACGACGCCGGCCCAGGATCGTATGCACTTCGTCGCTTTCGATGTGACGACGAAGTCGCGCGACGAACTGATCACGCTGCTGCAGACGTGGACGGCGATGGCCGAACGAATGACGGCGGGTCAGGAAGCAACCGAGGACGGAGCGACCGGCGACGGTCCGTATGCACCACCGAGCGACACGGGTGAGGCACTCGATCTCGCGCCGTCGCAACTCACCCTGACCATCGGATTCGGACCGTCACTTTTCGACGACCGGTTCGGTCTCGCAGACAAGAAACCTGCTGCCCTGCTCGATCTCCCCCACTTCCGTGCGGACAACCTCGATCCGAATCGCAGCGGGGGCGACATCGCCATCCAAGCGTGCGCCAACGACCCCCAGGTTGCCGTCCATGCGATCCGCAACCTCGCGCGAGTCGCGTTCGGGACCGCGTCGGTCAAATGGTCGCAACTCGGGTTCGGACGAACATCCTCGACCTCGACGACGCAGGCGACGCCACGAAATCTGTTCGGGTTCAAGGACGGAACAGCCAACATCAAGGCGGAAGATCCGGACGCACTCGCCCAGCACGTCTGGGTTGATCCCACTGACGATCAGGCCTGGATGGCAGGCGGATCATTCCTCGTCGCCAGACGAATCCGCATGCTGATCGAGCAGTGGGATCGCGCAGTACTCATGGAACAGGAAGCTGTCATCGGCCGCTCCAAACGGAGCGGAGCGCCGCTCGGTGGCAGGGACGAGTTCGACGAGCTCGATCTCGATTCCAAAATGGGACACGACTTCGTCATCCCGGAGGATTCACACGTGCGCCTGGCCTCTGCCGAGGAACTCGGTGGGATTCAGATCTTGCGCCGCGGATACAACTTCACGGACGGCTCCGATGGCTTCGGCCACCTGGACGCGGGACTGTTTTTCGTTGCGTACTGCCGGAATCCGGTCGAGCAGTTTGTTCCGATGCAGCAAAACCTTTCACGACACGATGCGCTGAACGAATACATCCAGCACGTCGGTTCTGCGGTCTTCGCTTGCCCCGGCGGTCTCGCCGACGGGAGCTACTGGGGCTCCGCGCTGTTCGCGTAGCCGAACACCGGGACACCGGTCCAGGTTGCGATCTCGGAACGAAATCTGCGCACGGAGTACTTCTCGTACGAGCGTGCACCATTCACGTCCACTGCGGCGACATCTCGGATGCACTCGGCCACCGATTCCCAACTGTCGTCGTGGAAATGGAGTCCGTCGACACCAGGTGTCACGGTTTCCGAAGCTCCCCCGATGCTGTTCGTAATCACGCGCGCACCCGCAGCCATTGCCTCCACCGGCATGATTCCGAAGTCTTCGATCGCCGGAAAGACGTATGCGAGTGCCTGCTGATACAGCGCAAAAAGCAACGCATCCGAGGGGCGCCGAACAATTCGAACGGGAACCGACGCAGAGTCAGCCATCGCGCGGAGCCGATCCTCTTCCGGGCCCGACCCTGCGATGACAGCAGCCGTTCCGGCCCGCTCGGCTGCCCGGATCACCCAGTCCAAACGCTTGTACGGAATGAACCTCGAGGCACCGAGAACGAATGGCGAGGGCAAACTGGATAGTAGCTGAATTTCGTTTTCGCTCAATCGGGACCGCCAATCCTCGACGGCGGAGATCCGGTCGACGTCCACCGGAGGGTGGATGACCCGTGATTGCACGCCCCAGGCTCGCTCAACCCGTCGACTGACGAACACACTGTTCGCTGCGAACGAGGCTCCCTCCGACGCTCTTTTGCGGTCGATCTTGCGCAGAATGGGTGATCCCAGCCTCGCGAGTGGCGAGTTTCCACGCTCGTCCAGTTCGGGATTCCACACGTACCTGGCGGGGGTGTGCACGTAGACGAATTTCCGGAATCGCGCAGACTGCTCCCTGAATGTTGCGTGATGGGCAAACACGTGGGAGCTGATCAGCGCGAAGTCATAGCCGCGGTTCTCCAACCCTCGCCAGGTGAACGGCATGACAGGCAATGAGAGCGCTTTGCTACGACGCAATGGCGTTGCAGCGAGCACACTTTCGTTGACATCGGTTGTCGAGTAACGCCCGGGAGCATCGTTCCACAGACAATAGAGGTCAGCGTCCGGATAACAGTTGACGAACTCGTCCAGCACCTTCTCTGCGCCGCCCGAACGCTCTATCCATTCATGGACGAGAACACCTGACATTTTCGGACTCCTATGCGCTTTTTTGGCGCTTCACAAACCTAGAGATTGCCGGATCGGCATCAAACAGACTACTGGTATGTTTACTAGCAACATACAGGCAACCGATCTTGACCGGAGTGATCACCATCGAGACTCAACTGGCCACGTGGTTCGGGTCGGCAGACAGGCCGTTGCTCGGATTCGTTCACGTGCCCTCTTCAGGAACTGTCCGAGAAGCCGTGGTCATGTGCCCCCCGCTGGGCAAGGAGCACATCGACACCTATCGCGGCATGCGACTTCTCGGCGAAAAACTCGCGGCACAGGGTATGGCCGCTTTTCGTTTCGAGTACGCGGGAGTCGGCGACTCGGCCGGTGCCGAAGACGATCCTGACGCTCTCACCCTCTGGCTGAAGAGCATCGTCAGCGCTGTGGACTATGTCCGACAAGCGGGCGCGGAATCCGTCAGCATCGTCGGACTGAGAGTTGGTGCCCTCCTGGCAGCGTCGGCATTGCAGGAGTGCGGACACGTCAACTCGATAGTCCTGTGGGACCCAATTCTGACCGGCCGCAACTACCTCAGGGAACAACGTGCGTTCTACGCGATCAGCGTCGGAGAGGACGATCCCGCCGACTCACGTGTGTCGATCATGGGTGGCGTGCTGGCTCCCGAATGCGCCGACCAACTGTCACGTCTCCGCATCACCGGACCATTTCTCGGACGTCCACGCACCCTTCTGGCCGTGAAGTCTTCGGTACTGGACAGCAGAGCTGTCGCCGGGCTCGCAGCAACTCTTGATCCCGAGATGATGATCTTGGAGAACCACGACGCGTTCACGTCGCCTCCCAGTTTCTACGTCGACATCCCCTACACACACATCAGCGAAATCGCACAGTGGTTGGATCGCCACGCGCCCACGAGTTCCTCCGCGTTCACTCCCGCGATCACCACCACAGCTCGCGTCGCGGTCACCGAAGTCGGCGAGGAGGTGTTCGAGACGTTGGAACGATTCGGCGCTCAGGAGCTCTTCGCGATCCGCACGCATCCCGCAACTTCTCCCGAATCCGAGGCAGGCAACATATCGACCACCGATGCGCCTCCCGAGCGCGGACTACTGTTCTTCACTACTGCAATCGAGCATCGAGTCGGGCCTGGCCGCTCGTGGGTGACCATCGCTCGTGAGGCCGCGGCTCTCTCGGTCACGAGTCTCCGATTCGACCGACGAGGGGTCGGCGACTCGGGTCCGATCGACGCCGACAATCCGACGTCGGTCTATTCACACGCGGCAGACGAGGACGCACGCACTGCCGTTGCCGCACTCGGCGCAGATCCGAGAAACCTCGTGATGACCGGATTGTGTTCGGGGGCATGGACCTCAGCGTCCATGGCGCTCCAGATGGGTGCGAGATCGACAATACTCGTAAACATGATCTTGTGGTCGGTGAGGCGCAAGAAGTCCCTGATGGATGCTGTCTTGCCGGAGGCTCCTCGAATCGATCCAGGTGCCGAAACCACGAAACTTCCCCTCCGCGGACGGGTGAAAGGCGTACTGCAGTCCCGTCTCCCCTATCCAGCGTGGAAGCTTCTGGGAATCAGGGGAATCACGCAGGTTCCTGAGGTAATGCTGGAGGCACTCTGCAAGCGTGGGGTGGATACCACCGTCATCCTCTCCCCCGCGGACGCCGCATGGTTCAATCAGCAACGCGGACCCGAAGGCGTTGCCCGGATGACTCACCGAGGACAAACGTTCGACGCGATCATGCCACCGGTCGGCGATCACCCGTCCTACCATCGTGACCTCCGAAATATCGTGCAAACAAAGGCGATTTCTTCGATTGCGAAAGCATTCGGAATTACGACGGTCCCTCGGGCCGACACGGCGAATGCGAACCGGTTCATCGCGTGAACACATCATTCATGTTTGTTGCTGCAATCTTCGCAGTACCCATCGTCGTTGCGATCTACCAGCGACCACAACGCGGCTTGCTGCTTGTTGCACTGTTCGCTCCGCTCCACGGTCTGTTGGCGATCATTCCCGGCGGGACATCGATGGCCGGTTGGAAGGAGGGGTTGCTCCTGCTCACGTTGGGATGCACCTTCGTCAGCCCCAATCGCCTTCGGGTAGTGCGCCCCTCGATGCCTTGGTGGCCGGCTGCCGCGGCCTGGGTAGCTTTCGGTTCCGCGTCAGCACTGCTTCTGTCCGGTATCGCCGGGGTGACATCGATAAAGATCACCTACTTCTACATCTTGATACCCGTCATTCTCTGGCGCGCACCGTTCTCGCGGGACGACCGAGATCATCTCGTGTCCGTCCTGATGGGTATGGGGATACTGACAGCAGTCATCGGACTCCTTCAGCAAGCAGTAGGGCCTGCATACCTGGTGGATCTCGGCTACAGCTACACCGAACAGATTCGAATCACCGGCTCGATCTTGCGAAGCTTCAGCACTTTCACCGGTCCGTTTGCGTTCGGTCTCTTCGTGATGCTGAGTTTGATCGTCGGTATTTCGGTCGCTCTCGCGGATCCGAAACGGCTGCGCAACATTATCTTTCTGGCCGCAACTCCGATCATGGTCGTAGGCATGGGAGTCTCGATTGTGCGGGCCAGCTACATCGGGTTGGCTGTCGGGCTTCTCTGGATTGCCGTATACAAGTATCGGTCTATCTTGATGTTGTTCGGCGCGGCTGCCGCTGCCGTTCCCTTTGTACTTCTGTTGGCACCACCATCAATCGTCAAACCACTGTTCTCGTCGTACAGTCTCGAAGAACGCGGTAGCGGATGGTCGTCGACAATCAGCTCGCTGTTCGTGCATCCACTCGGGCAAGGTCTGGGCGCAACAGGATCCGCGGCAGCAAAGGCGGCGGAAGCAGCGCAACCGATGCTCAACACGATGACGATCAAGGCCGCGACAACACTTGGGCTGATCCCCTATCAGCCCGACAACTACTACATGAAAGTCGCAGTCGAGCTCGGACCGATCGGCTTGTGGATTTTTGTCCTGGTCCTCATATCTTCCGGAGCGTCCGCGCTGAGGGCATCGCGTGTGCTTCCCGGCTCGGACGGCGCTTTGGCTCTCGGTGTCAGCGCCTCGATCGTCGCGGCCGCGGTCGCTTCTGTCGTCTCGACATATTTCGAGATATTTCCCCTCGACCTCTACTTTTGGCTACTGATTGGAACCGTGGGATGCGCACTGACTCAACACCACTCGGAGAAAGAAGCGATATCCGATCACGAATCACCCTCGGAGCCATGGCACTCCGACCTGGTGGGGGCGGCGTCCAAACCTATGCACGCGAACTACTCCGAGAACTCTCCCCACTGATCAGCGAATCGACGAACCTCAGCGCAACAGTGCAAATCGACGCTGTCGATGAGATTCCAACCGGAGTGCGCGCCGTGACGCGCCCTGTTGCCTCCGGAGCACGCAGAGCCGCGTGGGCGATGGTGCCGGTCGCGGGCAGCGACTTGTTCCACAGCCTCGACGTCGACCTCCCGATCGGGCAAGGCGGCCTGAAGATCTCGACGTTTCACGACATGTCGGTATTCGACGTTCCGTGGGCCTTCAGTCGATATCGAGCAGCTGGCGAACGCCGACTCCTGTCCGCGGCGCTACGCAAGGCCGACGTCGTGATTGCAGTATCGGACTTCACCGCCGAACGAATACTCGCACTGAGCGGTCGGCATGCCGTTGTCACGCCGCTGGCACCCGCATCCTGGGCCACGATCCCCACCGAAGCTGCAGTGACCGAAGTTCGGCGGCGATTGAAACTACCGGAGCGATTCGTGCTGCAGGTCGGAACGATCGAACCTCGAAAAGATGTCGCTCTGGTCGCCGAAGCGTGCACGGAGCTGTCGATTCCTTTTCTGCTGGCGGGCTCCGGCTCGACTGGCCCCGACGCGCCCCGTTCCGCCCGAGGATTGGGTTACGTCGCGACAGAAGACCTTCCGGCACTCTATTCCGCCGCAACTGCTGTCGCTTACTCCTCCCACTACGAGGGGTTCGGTCTGCCGCCACTCGAAGCCATGGCGTGCGGCGCGGCAGTGGTTGCGAGTGCGGTCGGAGCACTGACCGAATTCGCCGACAACGCCGCCGTGCTTGTCCGCAAGCACGACAAGGCTTCCTGGTTGGCCGCTCTTCGCTCAGTCGTCCTGGACGACGATGTCAACACCGCACTCCGTATATCTGCGCCACGTGTCGCGGCCCGATCGACGTGGACCCGAACAGCCGAATACACGGTTGACGCGTACCGCACTGCAGGGCTGAGCGTGTGAGTTGCTCATGACGAATCGCAATTCGACGGGCACCGAGCCCGTATCGCCGCGAGAGTTCGCCGAATTGCGCCAGGCCGCTATCGACAAGTTCGAGAAGGAACGTCGCGAGCGAGAGACGAAAATCCACGGGCCGGCCGCTCCGGATTTGACTGCGAACGATGCACGCCGAAGCACTGCGATCATGCTCGGAAGCCGGATCGCAGTGGCAGCGATGGGGTGGACCGGCTCGGTTCTGATCGCGCGTTCGATCAGCCCTGACGAATTCGGTCAGTTCTCCCTCATCTTCGGATTGCTCGGATTGTTGTCCGTCGTCACCGATCTCGGCGTCGGCCGAGTGGTGCTCGCGAAGTTGGTCGAGTGCAATCCGTGGGAAGTTTCGCTGGTCACCACCGCGTTCATATCCCTACGGGTCGCCCTTGGTCTTTTCGGATACATCGTCGCGGTGGGTTATGTCTGGATTCTCCGCTACCCCGCAGAAGTGGTCGAAGCAACGGCGGTCGCTGGTTTGGTCGTTGTCGTTGCCACTCCCAGCCATGCACTTTCCGTCATGTACCAGAGCCGCCTGCGCATGACGTATGTCGCGATCGCCGAGGGCGTCGGGCAACTCGCCCAGCTTGTCGCGACCATCGTCGCGGTTTTGTGGCAGCCGATCCTCCTCGTTCTCGTCATCCCTGCGGTTATCAACGAAGTGGTCGCGGCCGTCGTGAAAGTGCGCGGTGTCCGAAAGGGCGTCGCCGGGCCTAGGCCGTCGTCACGAGTGAATCGCCCTGGGTCTGATGGAGGCTCTGGCTATTTGATTTCAACCAAGGCCTGCTCACCCTGCTCAGTAGCGTAGAACGTCTTCTCGTACTCTGCTGGCGGGATGTCGCCGCAGTGACCATG
>NZ_LPNP01000067.1:0-1394 GCF_019266045.1 Rhodococcus sp. MH15 | reverse complement strand
AACGGAACCGGATACCCGGTGCCCGTCGACCAGGTCAACCCGAACTCGTTCGGCACCGACTACGTCGTGATCAAGCTGAACGCAGATGCCGACCTCCGGTCGAACGGTCCGGGCGCGCGGATCGACGGCATCGGCGTGGCCAACCCCGGCCTGTTCACCAACATGTGCAAGGACGGGATCGGCTCGGGCATCACTTGCGGGATCGTCGTCGGCGACAGCCCCACGCGGATCTTCACCGCTGGATTATCGACTGGCGGCGATTCGGGTGGTCCTTTGTTCGCCGCGGGTACGACCAAGATCAGCGGCTATGTGCGCGGCATTGCTGCCAGCGGAACGTCGTTCGAGTACGTGAAGTTCTCGGCGGTGCTCAACGAGATCAACTCCCCGGGTAGCCCCCTCCCTGAGGGTAAGGGCTTCAGCCCGGTCAACAACTGAACACATGCGACAGCGGGCCAGCGATCAAGTCGACTGCTGGCCCGCTGTCGCTCTGGAGTCAGTCGACCGGCACGCCGAGTAACGAAAGAATGTAGACGAGCGGCGCGTACGGTCCCCAAAAAGCCCAAGCCGTTGCTCCCATTTGACTCACCTCCAATCAGGGGCAGTGTCCGCCGAGGTCGCACGGGATCACGGCCCAGATCGGGCGCCGACACTCCCACTGCAATAGGAGTCCCCGCATCCAGCCACTTGAATCACTAACGTCCCTGAAGGGGGCTCCCGATCGTCCGACCCTGTCAGGTCAGGCTAGACCCCGGAAGTGGCCGAACGGAAGGTTCGAAGGGACATTCAATCCACCTACCGGTGGAAACAGCTATCAACGCGGCTTCGGATCNGCTTCGGATCGAACTTCTGACCCCAAATACTGTCTCGCCATCACCGTCACCCCGACGTCCGCGTACCGACTATCCAAATGCAGCAGACGGCATACAGAAGAACGCCTTCAACGTCGTCCGCTGAAACAACACCCGCACCACTGTCACCTTTTCGAACACGCCCACCTCGACCCCGGTGTGTCGACCCTGAGGCGACGGCGGCGTAGTTACGAGAGTGGTCGACACCAACAGGTCCGCCGAATCACATCGACACTGGACATTGGACACGCTCAAACCCGGTCTACAAGATGTCGACTTTCACTGCCTTCGGCTCGTCGAATGTCCTGATCACGGGGTGATCGGGCCAGCGTTCGGTCCAGTGGTCGGTGTTGATCACTGCGCTGCCCTCAATGGCGGTACCCCGGCGGCGAGGGTGTCGTCGACGGTGGCCCAGCGGAGTTGTCCGCTCTCGTCCCGGATCTCCAGGGTTCCGGTGCGTTGTTGGAATCCTTTGCCGGCGGCCGCGATGTCGAGTCGAACGCCTGTCACACGCCCCCTCCCCGCTGACAATCCCGTGTATCTGGC
>NZ_LPNP01000066.1:549-23222 GCF_019266045.1 Rhodococcus sp. MH15 | reverse complement strand
CTTGTTCGTTCACGCGACAAGGCTGTTCTGAACAGTCTGACGGAGGCAACCACCAGTGCGTCGTGGCGTGCACGTGAAGCTGCCGCGATGGCCGTTCAGGCGATAGGCGACACGGATCCGCAATTATTGCGGGCGATCATCGAGCAGTGGTCACGCTCCGCTCATCCATTGACGCTGCGCGCAGCGGCTGCGGGGATCTGCGAGCCACGGTTGCTGAAGGACAAGACCAACGCTGCGCTGGCCGTTCAGGTGTGCCGAGACGCTACCGAGTGGATCGTCTCGCAACCGGCTGATTCCCGTCGTGACGCCGACACACGGACTCTCCGGCAGACGCTCGGATACTGCTGGAGTGTCGCGGTTGCGGCGGATCCGGAGAATGCCCTGCCGGCATTCGTCTCCCTGGGGGCGTCGGACGACACCGATGTCGTCTGGATCGTGCGGGAGAACCGGAAGAAGGCTCGCTTGCGCAGGGTGCTCGAAACCTGACCCGCGGACGGGAGACGTGGGTTATCCTCAGAATTAGAACCTGTTCTAACTACGAGGGGTAGACCATGGCACCGTCCGCAGAGGTAATCCGCAAGACCGTCGACGCCTACATCGAGACCGTTGCGACGGGCACTGCTGCCCAGGTTGTGGCCCTGTACGCAGAGGGTGCAACGGTCGAAGACCCGGTTGGTACCGACGTGCGCACCACCCGCGAGTCCATTCTCGAGTTCTACTCCGTGATCGAGAATTTCGACCAGGAAGCTCACCTTCAGACCCTCCGCATCGCCGGAAACGAAGCGGCATTCCACTTCTCGCTGATCACCAAGCTCGGCGAGCAGACCCTGACCATCGCACCCATCGACGTCATGACCTTCGACGACGACGGAAAGATCCTGTCGATGCGCGCATTCTGGAACCAGGAAGACATGATCACCGCCTGACATGACGGTCAAGACGATCGACGTCGACGGATTCTGTTGGCAGATCGACGATTCCGGTTCCGGGACAGCTGTGGTCATGTGCCACGGCTTTCCCGGCCTCGGATACAGCTATCGCCATCAGTCGGCAGCGTTGGCGGAAGCGGGTTTTCGGTCGATTGCACTCGACATGCCCGGTTACGGCGGCACTACCCGCCCCGACGCGATCGAGGACTACACCAACGACGCCGTCGCGAACCGGCTGATCGACCTACTCGACGCTCTCGGAATCGACAAAGCGGTGTTCGTCGGACACGATTTCGGCGCTCCGGCCGCGTGGACGACAGCGCTTCGTCACCCCGATCGCGTTGCGGGACTGGTCTCCTTGGCGGTTCCCTATGCGCCGGACAGATTCCCGGCCAAGCCCTCGGCCATCTACGCCGCCTTGGCGCGCAAGCACTTTCTGCACATTCACTATTTTCAGGAACCGGGTGTCGCGGAGCGCGAACTCGACGCCCGTCCACGTGAATTCCTTCAGCGGCTCTTCCACGCCTTGTCCGGGGCTTACCGGTACCTCGATGTGTGGAAGAACCCCTCCGAAGGAAACGGCTATCTCGACGTACTTCCCGAGGCGCCGGCGTTGCCGTGGTCGTGGCTCACCGAGGATGATTTGGATGTCTATGTAAAGGCCTTTACTGCAACAGGTTTCACCGGTGGCTTGAACTGGTACCGAGCGTATGACGCCAATTGGGAACGCAGCGCGGATCTGGACGGCGCGCACGTCGAGGTCCCGACGCTCTTCGTTGCGGGCGCGGAAGACCCGGTCATCGCGATGAGCGGTCCCAAGGCACTGGACCGAATGAAGGACACCGTCCCCGACCTGCGGGGTGTACATCTCCTCGGCGGTGCGGGGCACTTCGTACAACAAGAACGCGCTGTCGAGGTCAATGAACTTTTGATCTCTTTCCTTCGGAGTCTCTAGGTGAAATCGGACAGAGGGTCTAGCGTTGCGCAGATGCGCACCAGGATCTTCGATCGCGGTATTCGTGTTGGTATCACCGGTGCTCTTGTTGCCGGTTCGCTTCTGGCTCTGGGCGTGTCCGGTGCCGCCGCCGCGCCGCCCTGCCCTGGATCGTCACCCGCCATACTCAGCGCCCAGATTCCGGGTGCGGCCCTCGAGGGTGTCACGGTGGACGGGCAAGGGCGCCTGTATACGACCGACCTGGTGAGTGGGCGGATCTTCCGCGTCGACGGGCCTGGTCAGGCCGCAGTTCCGATCGCGACGGTTCCCGGCGGTGCGGGCGCACTCGCGTGGAGCCCGGACGGTTCACTGCTGGTGGGTACCGGAGCAAACGCCGGCGTGCTGATCGGCGATCTGACGCGTGCTGCGTCGGTCGCGCGGGTGGACGTGAACTCGGGCGCCGTGACGCCGATAGCCGGTGGTCTGAGCGCTGCAAACGGCCTTGCCGTCGCGCACGACGGGACGATCTACGCCACCAACGATTTCGGTTCGCTGATCGGAAAGGTCAGCCCGAATGGTTCCGTCGACCCGGCGTGGGCAACCTTCCCGAGTGCAAACGGCGCTGCCCTGAGCGCCGATAATCGCTGGCTCTACGTTTCGCGCACGTTCGCAAACCCGGGTGTCAGCCGCATCTCCGTGGACAATCCGGGATATTCGGAGTCGTTGGTCGATCTCGGTGGTTTTGAAACCTTTTCTGCCCCAGATGGTTTGACCTTGGACTCGCGAGATCGCGCAATTGTTCCCACGGACATCAGTGGTGAGGTGTGGCGGATCGACGGACCCGGCCAGTACTGCTCGCTCACCAGCGGACTGCAAGCGTCGAGTGTGTTGACCTACGGGCGTGGCAATTCCGGTTTCGCGGCCGGGCATCTCTACCGCGCCGGGTTCGACGGAAAGATCTTCGAGATTCCGGCCGGCTTCGACGCGGGCGCCCAGGCCGCAACCCCCTGACGCGACACCCTGACGCGACTTACCCACTACTGATGCCGGGACTGCCGGAATCGTCCATACTGGTCTGCATGGCGGAAACGAGTGAGATCGACGAGGCCGAAGTGGCCCTTCCCGCGATACCGCAGCCGTTGCTGACCCCGCTCACGGAAGCTGCGATCTTCCTGGTTTTCACCATCGACGAGGGTGGTGAGCAGGCAGTTCACGACGTTCTGGCGGATATTTCCGGGCTGCAGCGCTCGATCGGATTCCGGGTTCCCGCCGGTGGCTTGGCTGCCGTCGTCGGCATCGGTTCGGATGCGTGGGATCGACTTTTCGACGGTCCACGGCCGGCGGAATTGCATCCGTTCGTCGAGTTGACCGGTGACAAACACCACGCCCCGCGCACGCCGGGCGATCTGTTGTTTCACATCCGGGCCCGTCAGATGGACCTGTGCTTCGAGTTCGCCACGGTCGTGACCAACAGGTTGGCCGGGGCCGCGTCGGTGATCGACGAGGTCCACGGGTTCAAGTATTTCGAGCAACGCGACCTCATGGGTTTTGTCGACGGTACCGAGAACCCGTCCGGGCAGGCCGCTTACGTCGCGGTCACCGTCGGTGACGAGGATCCGGATTTCGCAGGCAGCAGTTACGTCATCGTCCAGAAGTACCTCCACGACATGTCGGAGTGGAACTCCCTGCCCGTCGAGGAGCAGGAGAACGTCATCGGACGCTCCAAGCTCGAAGATCTCGAGATGGACGACGACACCAAGCCGGCCAACTCCCACACCGCACTCACCGTCATCGAGGACGAATCCGGTGAGCAGATCCAGATTCTGCGGGACAACATGCCGTTCGGCCACGTCGGCTCCGCTGAGATGGGTACCTATTTCATCGGTTACTCGGCGTCGCCGACGGTCACCGAGCAGATGCTCACCAACATGTTCATCGGGAATCCCGTCGGCAATTACGACCGCATTCTCGATTTCTCCACCGCCGTCACCGGAATCAATTTCTTTGTTCCGACGGCGGACTTTCTCGACGATCCCCCGGACTTACCGACCAGGCTCGTTCCCGAAGCGACGTTCACAGCGCCCATCTCTGACGGTTCTCTCGGAATCGGCAGCCTCAAAAGGAGTGCCCAGCAATGACAAACCTGCACCGCGACCTAGCACCCATTTCGGCAGCAGCCTGGGCCGAGATCGAAGAAGAGGCGAGCCGTACCTTCAAGCGTCACGTCGCCGGTCGTCGTGTCGTGGATGTGGAGGGACCGTTGGGTGACGATCTCGCGGCCATCCCACTCGGGCATCAGGTGCCGATCAATCCCTTGGCCGACGGCGTCATCGCACATGCTCGTCAGTCCCAGCCGATCATCGAACTGCGGGTCCCGTTCACCGTCAGCCGTCAGGCCATCGACGACGTCGAACGCGGCGCCAAGGACTCCGACTGGCAGCCCGTCAAGGACGCGGCCAAGCAGATCGCGTTCGCCGAGGACCGCGCCATCTTCGAGGGATACCCCGCAGCCAGCATCACCGGCGTGCGGGCCAGCGGTTCCAACCCGGAACTGAAGCTACCCATCGACGCCAAGGACTACCCGGAAGCCATCAGCCAGGCGATCACGTCGCTGCGCTTGGCCGGTGTGAACGGACCGTACTCACTGCTCTTGAATGCAGATGCGTTCACCGCGATCAACGAGACCTCCGATCACGGCTACCCCATCCGAGAGCACCTGCGACGCGTCCTCGACGGCGAGATCATCTGGGCCCCGGCCATCGACGGCGCTTTCCTGCTGTCGACGCGTGGCGGTGACTACGAATTGCACCTCGGCCAGGACCTGTCCATCGGCTATCTCTCGCACGATGCGAACTCCGTCGAGCTGTACTTCCAGGAATCGATGACGTTCCTCATGTACACCAGCGAAGCTGTTGTCTCACTTGCGTGAGACCTTTCGAAACCTCTGATACCAGGGTGGGCGAGGCAGTTCGCCGATGTCCTGGAGATGGGCGACAAAGGCCTGGGCATCCGCATGCGAAGACGACTTCGGTCGTCCGTCCGCCCACGCTGTGAACAACTGAAGATAACGATCGCCGAGAGTGTGGCGCACGACCGGAAGGTGGTGCGCCACTTCTCCTGCGCGCTTTCGGAGCAGCGCCGCCGAGACAACGGCGGCTTCGTCTTTGTCGAAGCCTTCGGGCAGTTCGCCACCCGCCACCAGTGCGCGAATCAGCGCCTCTTGACGCTCACCGAGCGTGCTCATGTGCGTGACCAATCGGTGCCCGCGGTGATGCGATCGAGCCCTGCTGCGTCGGCGATGGCATCGAGCTCGTCGAGCAATTCCAGTGCCGGCGGATAGTTTCCGTCGCGCTCGAGCATGATGGCGGGATGGTGACCGGCGGCGGTGAACTGCGCAAGGAGTTCCAGCACGGCTTCGGGTACCGGATCGGTGTGCGTGTCGTGGTATTTGCCGTCGCTGATGCTGCCACCGGCGATGTGGCAGTATGCGATTCGCTCGAGTGGTAGCCGGCTCAGCTCGGCCCAGGGATCACGCCCTCGGTTGAGGGCATTGGCATAGACGTTCGCGATGTCGAGAACCAGCAGGGCTCCGGTGCGCTCGACGATCTCCGCGAGAAACTCCCCTTCGGTCAACTCGTCGTCCGGCCAGTCGAACAGGGCGGCAACGTTTTCGACGGCGAACGGCACCGGTAGACCGTCCTGAGTCCGGGTGATGTTGCGTACCAGGGCGTCGACGGCTTCGTAGGTGCGCGGAAGTGGGAGCAGGTGGCCGGCCTCGATGCCGCCTGCACGCACGAATGCGATGTGCTCGCTCGCCAAGGGAGCGCCCAGTAGCTGGGATGCACGCGCAAGGTGATCGATCCGTGCCTGATCTACCGCCTCGGCCCCGCCAAGTGAGAGCGAGATTCCGTGCGGGATCACCGGAACTCCCAGCGAGCCGAGGTGCGGCGGTATCTCGTTTCCGACGGATTCGGCAATGACTTCGCAGAATGCCAGGCCGTCGAGTTGCGCGATGATTCCGGAGACCTCGGGGCGCCAACCGATTCCCAGGCCGTGCAGGGTCATTCGAGTCACCTCCCGTGTGCAACTGCTAACGGCGACTATAGACGGATCAGGCGGGCAGCCAGTTGGGTCCCGGACCGTTGCCTTCTTCGAAGATCAGCCACGTTTTGGTCGAGAGAACCCCGTCGAGTCCCTGGAGTTCTTCGAGAACGGTGTGGCGTAGTTCCTGGTTGTCCGGGGCACGGACCAGCACCAGAACGTCGAAGTCGCCGCCGAGGAGGGAGAAGTGCTCGACAAACGGCAGGGCCTTCAAGGACGCCGCCAGACCTCGCCACGAGTGCTGCCGGATCGAGAGTGCCACGTACGCCGAGGAGCCGAGTCCGGCCTTCTCATGGGCGATCCGCGTCGTGAATCCGGTGATGATTCCGGCGTCCTCGAGCCTTTCGATGCGGACGTAGGCGTGAGCGCGGGATATGTGCGCCTTTTCAGCCAGTGCACGCATGGAGATGCGACTGTCTGCGGTCAGTTCGGCGATGATGCGGCGGTCGATCGCATCGAGAGCGTGCGGTTCGGTGGCCATCTGTCCATTCCTGGTTCGGTAGTCGAGTCGGTTGATGGACATATTGCTGCCCGAATCCTCATGATAGGCCGTTTGTCTTGAATCCTCGACGCTTGCTGCCATTACGTCGCCGAAGTGCGAATACTGATGGACACAACGTCTTCTGGAGGTAGAAGTGACACTTGTCGAGCCATTGGGGGAACTGCGGTATCAGAAGTTCCTGCCGGCCGATTCTGCGGTGCAGTACCTCGACCCTGCCGGAGAACTGACGCGCAGCGAGGCCCGCTACGCAAAACCGAGCGACGATCGCCTGATCGCGATGTATCGAAAGATGTTCCTGGGCAGGCGTTTCGACCAGCAGGCTACGGCACTGACCAAACAGGGGCGCCTGGCCGTGTATCCGTCCTCGCGAGGGCAGGAGGCATGTCAGATCGCGGCAGCGATGAGTCTGGAGCCGAGTGACTGGCTCTTCCCCACCTACCGGGATTCGATGGCGTTGGCCGCCAGGGGTGTCGATCCGGTACAGATTCTGAGCATGCTCGCCGGCGACTGGCACTGCGGATACGACCCGGTCGCACTGCGCAGTGCGCCGCAGTGCACCCCGCTGGCAACGCAATTGCTGCATGCAGCGGGGGTGGCCTACGGGGAGTCTCGACGGGGCTTGAACACCGTCGCCTTGGCGCTCTGTGGTGACGGCGCCACCAGTGAGGGCGATTTCCACGAGGCGCTGAACTTCGCCGCCGTCTTCAAAGCGCCGGTGATCTTTCTGGTGCAGAACAACGGATTTGCGATCAGCGTGCCACTGTCGCGCCAAAGCGCAGCACCGACGTTGGCGCACAAGGGCGTCGGCTACGGGATCGGCAGCGAGCAGGTAGACGGCAACGATCCCGTCGCGATGATGGCCGTCATGGACGAGGCAGCGCGCTTCGTTCGCAGCGGAAACGGACCGGTGATCGTCGAGGCACACACTTATCGCATCGACGCACATACCAATGCCGACGACGCCACCCGCTACCGCGACAGCGCCGAGGTGGAAGCCTGGCTCGGGCGAGATCCGTTGCCGCGTCTCGAAAAGTATCTGCGCGCAAACGATCTGATCGACGACGCGTTCGTGGAATCACTGACCGCAGAGGCAGAAGCAGAGGCCGCCACACTACGCGCCGGCATGAACGTCGACCGCCCGCACGATCCGCTCGAACTGTTCCGGTACGTCTTCGCCGAGCAGACACCGCAATTGCGTGAGCAACAAGCCCAACTCGAAACCGAACTTGCCGCCGAAGCCGCTGACACAGGGGGACACTGACCATGCCCATGCTCACGATGGCTCAGGCCCTCAACACCGCGCTACGCGACTCTCTGGCTGCGGACGACAACGTTGTCGTCTTCGGTGAGGACGTCGGCACCCTGGGCGGCGTTTTCCGCGTCACCGACGGCCTCACCCGCGACTTCGGCGACGACCGATGCTTCGACACTCCCCTCGCCGAGTCCGGCATCATCGGATTCGCAATCGGCATGGCCATGGCCGGTTTTCGTCCGGTCGTGGAAATGCAGTTCGACGCGTTTGCCTATCCGGCGTTCGAGCAGATCGCCTCCCATGTGGCGAAGATCCGCAACCGCACCAAGGGCGCGCTGTCGATTCCGATAGTCATTCGTGTTCCTTTTGCCGGCGGTATCGGCGGGGTGGAGCATCATTGTGATTCCAGTGAGGGCTACTACGCGCACACACCCGGACTGAAGGTTGTGGCGCCGTCCACGGTGGAAGATGCGTACTCGCTGCTACGTTCGGCAATCGAGGACCCCGACCCCGTGATCTTCCTCGAGCCCAAGAAGCTGTACTTCGCGCGAGCAGATGTCGAACTGACCGCACGTGAGCCGATCGGTCGCGCCGTCGTCCGTCGCCCCGGTCGTGACGCGACGCTCATCGCCTACGGTCCGTCCGTGGATGTTGCACTGAGGTCCGCCGAGGCCACTGCAGCCGAGGGCCGGGACATCGAGGTGATCGACATCCGCTCGATAGTGCCGTTCGACGACGAGACGGTCACCGCATCGGTGCGAAAGACCGGACGCTGCATCGTTATCCAGGAAGCGCAGGGTTTTGCCGGTGTGGGTGCAGAAATTGCTGCCCGCGTGCAGGAACGGTGTTTCCACCATCTCCATGCCCCGGTGCTCCGGGTCAACGGCTTCGACATCCCCTACCCCGCTCCCAAGCTCGAGCGTCACCACCTGCCCAGCATCGACCGGGTCCTGGACGCCGTCGACCGTCTGCAGTGGAACGACGCCCCGGACACCCGTTGGGCGGTGACGGCATGAGCAATCAGGTTTTCATGCTCCCCGACCTCGGCGAAGGACTGGCGGAGGCCGACATCGCGGAGTGGCACGTCAAGGTAGGCGACGTGGTCACCATCGATCAGATCGTCGTCGAGGTGGAAACTGCGAAAGCTGCTGTGGATGTGCCCATCCCGTTCGCCGGGACCGTGATCGAACTACACGGCAAAGACGGAGACACCCTGAAGGTGGGCACACCGCTGATCACCGTGAGTGGTGGCGAGAGTGTCGACGCGGTCGTTTCGGCCAACCACGAGCGCTACCGCGAAGAGGAACGCGCCGGTTCGGGCAACGTCCTGATCGGCTACGGCACCAGCGAGGATGCACCGAGACGCCGTCGCAGAGCGGCTCCGTCGGTACGCGTGATCTCACCAATCGTTCGTAAACTCGCCTTTGACAACGATATCGACCTGTCCTTGCTCTCCGGGTCGGGTGCCGGCGGGGTGATAACGCGTGCTGACGTCGAGGCCGGGTCGAACACCGGCCCGGAGACGGAAACGTCGCACGTGAGCGACCAACGCATCCCGATCAAGGGACTACGCAAGGTGGTGGCCGACAAGCTGTCCACCAGCCGCCGTGAGATCCCGGACGCAACAACCTGGGTTGACGTCGACGCCACCGAACTGTTGGCGGCGCGAGCCGAGATCAACAAGTCACTGCCCGATTCCGACAAGATCAGCCTGATGGCGCTCCTGGCTCGGCTGACCATCGCGGCGTTGGCGCAGTACCCCGAACTGAACTCGTCGGTCGATACTGCTCGAGGCGAGATCGTCCGACACGCCCGCACCCACCTGGGGATCGCCGCGCAGACACCGAAGGGATTGATGGTACCGGTCATTCGAAATGCGGACGCCCTGAGCACCGTCGAACTCGCACAAGCACTTCGGGTGACCACCGACCTTGCCCGCGACGGCAAGCTCGAACCCGCCCGCCTGACCGGCGGCACGTTCACGCTCAACAACTACGGGGTATTCGGGGTCGACGGATCGACTCCGATCATCAATCACCCCGAGGCGGCAATTCTGGGGATCGGACGCATCATCGACAAGCCGTGGGTCGTGAACGGCGAGTTGACCGTTCGTAAGGTCACTCAGATCTCGTTGAGCTTCGACCACCGCGTCTGTGACGGAGGCGAAGCCGGCGGATTCCTCAGGCTGTTCGGTGACTACATCGAGAACCCGATCCGCGTCCTGGGAAGGCTCTGATGACCAAGGCTCCGATGACAACTGCAGAACCCCACAGCGACGTCGTGATCCTCGGTGGAGGATCGGGCGGCTATGCCTGCGCCATCCGCGCCGCTCAACTCGGATTGTCGGTCACGCTGATCGAAGCGGACAAGGTCGGCGGAACGTGCCTGCACCGCGGATGCATCCCGACCAAGGCACTGCTGCATTCCGCCGAGGTGGCCGACTCGGCACGCACCAGTGAGCAATTCGGAGTCCGGGCATCTTTTGACGGCATCGACATCGCGCAGGTGCACGACTACAAGAACGGGACAGTCGAGCGGCTGTACAGCGGTCTGCAAGGTTTGTTGGCGCAACACAAGATCACTATCGTCAACGGATACGGAACGTACGTCGGTGGGCGAAGCATCGACGTCGACGGAACCCGCTACACCGGAACATCACTCGTTCTGGCCACCGGCTCGTATCCGCGGGAACTCCCCGGCATCGAACTCGGCCGACGGATCGTCACCAGCGACCAGGCACTCGAACTCGACCGGGTGCCCACCAGCGCAACGGTACTCGGTGGCGGTGTCATCGGCGTCGAGTTCGCAAGCCTCTGGCGCTCGTTCGGCGCCCAAGTAACGATCGTCGAGGCACTCCCCCGACTGATCGCCGCCGAGGATCCGTGGTCGTCGAAGCAGCTGGAGCGGGCATACCGGAAACGTGGAATCGTCTGTAAGACAGACACAAAGGTCGATTCCGCGAAAGAAGCAGCCGATTCCGTCCGCATCGAACTTAGCGACGGAACGAAACTCGACACCGACCTACTGTTGGTCGCCGTCGGCCGCGGACCTCGCACGGACGGTAACGGTTTCGAAGAAAACGGAATCAGCCTCGACAAGGGATTTGTCGTCACCGACGAACGCCTCCGTACGTCCGTGGACGGTGTGTACGCGGTCGGCGACATCGTGCCCGGTCTTGCGTTGGCGCACCGAGGTTTCCAACAAGGAATCTTTGTGGCCGAACAGATTGCCGGCAAGGATCCGATACCGGTCGCCGAACACCTGATTCCTCGCGTGACGTACTCACATCCCGAAGTTGCATCGATCGGACTCGACGAAGAGGCGGCGCGCACGCAGTACGCCGACGTCTCCACCGTCATCTACGACCTGGCAGGTAACGGCAAGAGTCAGATCCTGCGAACTACCGGCGGAATCAAAGTGATTCGAAGCGGAACGAAAGGCCCTGTTGTCGGAGTTCACCTGGTGGGAGACCGCGTCGGCGAACTGATCGGTGAGGCGCAGTTGGCCGTTGCCTGGGAAGCACTTCCCGATGAAGTGGGGCGTTTCATCCACGCGCACCCCAGTCAGAACGAAGCGTTGGGCGAGGCCATGCTCGCACTCGCGGGAACACCACTGCACGCCCACAACTGACCCGGAGACAGAAAAGGAGATTCAATGAGTATCGACGACGAACTGCGCTGGGACGGTGAACTGACCGTCACACGCCATGATCGGGAGACCGGCACGACTTTCGTGATTCGAATCGACTCCACCCGTCTGGGACCGGCGTCGGGTGGCACGCGGGCCGCTCACTATCCCTCCATCGGTCACGCATTGGCGGACGCCGGGAAGTTGGCCGGCGCAATGACTTTGAAGATGGCGGTCTCCGATCTGCCGATGGGTGGCGGGAAGTCGGTAATAGCGCTACCTGCACCGCGCAATCAGATCGACGCCGCAACCTGGACCCGTATCCTCGACATCCACGCCGAGAACATCGACAAGCTCGAAGGAAACTACTGGACTGGTCCTGACGTCAACACCAACTCTTCCGACATGGATCAGCTCAGCCGCACCACCAAATACGTCTTCGGGCGTTCGGTCGGCAACGGTGGCGCCGGTTCCAGCGCGCACGCCACCGCTCTGGGTGTGTTCGAAGCGATGAAGGCCACGGCGCGTCGCCGAGGACTCGGAACACTCGACGGCCGAACGGTACTGGTACAGGGGCTCGGCGCCGTCGGCGGCGACGTCGTCCGTCTCGCAGCGCAGGCTGGCGCACGTCTGCTGGTTGCCGATACGGACCCGCAGCGCCTCGAGGCGGCTTCTCTCGCGGGGCACACGGTCGTTCCTGCCGGCGAGGTCCTCCGAACACCGTGTGACCTCTTTGCCCCCTGCGCGATGGGAGGCATCATCGATTTCGCTGCGGCTGCGTCGATTCCGACTATGGCCGTGGCGGGCGCAGCAAACAACATCTTGACCGATGCCGCTGCCGGTGAGGTTCTGCGAGACCGCGGGGTTCTCTGTGCCCCTGATTTCGTCGCGAACGCAGGCGGAGCCTTTCACCTCGTGGGGCGAGAAGTCTTGGGGTGGAACGAAGACGACGTCGTCGAACGAACCCGCGGGATCGGTCGAACCTTGGACGAGGTGTACTCGTTGAGCGAGGAACGTGGCATCACTACCGAGGCCGCAGCGCTTATGCTCGCCCGGGCGCGGCTATCCCCCGCATCCACCGCCGCCGCCACATCCGCCACCCCCGCTGCAGCTGCCGCCTCCCCCGTCTGAACCGCCACCGTCCGAACCCCCGCTACTTCCGCTGCCGTCGGCACCGATTCCGGCGGCGGAGGCCAAGGCGGGATTGATCATCAGCATCGCCGAACCGGCGAAAAGAGCAGCGGACATTCCCGCCAAACGCGGTCCGTAGGCGGAGAAGGCAGGCTTGTTGCGCGGGGACAGGTAGGCGTGTGCCGTGGTCAGTTCCGAACGTGCCGCCTTGCCAGAGGTGGTTCGATCGAAGTTGAGCCCGAGCAGCGGGATGCTGAACCCGGTGACGAGTACGGCGAGAATCAGAAACTCGACGGGCTTGTCGTTGTGCAGTCCGAAAGCAATGCGGACGATACCCACGGCCACCAGGATCTTCAGCGGAACTGTGGAGAGAAAGATTGAACGCCTGGTGCTGTCGGAGGTCAGGTATCCCCGGTCCGCCAAAGAGTTTCGTAGGCGAGCTGTTTCCACCGTCATACGCTCGGCGAGTTGGCGCCGACGATGGGGTAGAGCCTGCTGGGCCAGGCGCTGGTACACGGTGAGGGTGTACCAGTCCAGGGTCTCGTCGCCAGGGCCCAACGGGCGCAGGACAGCGCCGTCGGTGGTGATCAGGTCAGCGCTACGCAGGATTGCCAATGATGCTGCGATGGCGCGTGACTCGCCGGTGAGCATTCCGACTTCCGGAGGCGTCAGTTGCTCGGCGGAATACCCGTGCTCGGTTGAGTACCCGTGCCGGCGTGCCCGGATCATCAGACGCCACCCCAGAGTGAGAACCATGAGCGTGGCCGCAACGGCTATGTAGCCGTAGAGGAAATCCTCGCTGGGGATCCCCCACGTGTCGGCTGCATGCGTGCTCATCCCCCACACCCCCCGCCGCCGCAACTGCTCCCACTGCCGCCACCGCCGTCCGAGCCGGATGATCCGGATGAGGAGCCACAACTGTAGTAGCTCGAACTTCCGCCACCCGGGCTGTACGCGGCGCCCGCAGCTACCGCTCCCGCCAGCGCCGGATCGATCAGAACCAGAGCGCCCGCACCGAAGAGCGCCGCCGACAGCCCGGCGAGCGAGGGACCGTAGCTCGTGTACGCGGGCCGCAGTTTCGGTGAGAGGTACGAGTTTTCGTGCTTGAGGCGTCGAAGCTCGCTGTCTCCCAAAGCTGTCCGACGACGCTTGATGCGAAGAAGTGGAATCATCAGAGCGAGAACGATGATGGTGAGGAGCAGGAACCCGACCGGCTTACCGCCGGCGATTCCGGCGACGAGACGGACTGCGCCGAGAGCAATGACCGCCACGATCGGAACGGTCCGAAGGGCAGCGGTCAGACCGTCCTGCTGGCGTTGCAAATATCCCTCGTCGATCAACGTCGTACGTAGTTGTGCGAGTGCGACGTTCAGCCGTCCCATCAGACGCACCTGCCGCAGCGGGACCTTTCCGTTGCCGAGTCGCTTGTGCACCGTACGGGTGAACCAGTCGAGACGATTCTTGTCCTCCGCAGTGAGTGCCAGCTTGGTCTTGCCTTCGGTGCTGATCAGCTCGGCGCTGCGCAGAATAGCCATCGACGCCAGCACCGCTTGGTAGTCACTGGTCAAGGCACCGATCTCGGGAGGAGTGAGCGGCCGACGGACAGCGTCGACGACCACCGGTGACCGGCGCGCAGTCATTCGGCTGTACAGCGAGAGTCCGATCGCGACGGCAGCCGCCACCAGGTACCACTGAAGGAAAGTCTGGCTGGGGATCCCCCATGTATCCGTATGATCATGCATCGCACACCACCTCTCGATGAACTCCTGAGACAAGTCCAGTCTCTTTGTCCGACAACTGATGTCAGTATCGGGCCAGTGCCCGGAAAAGCGATATCCGGATGGCCATCGTCACCATTCCGTTACCGCCGAACTGGGGATTTACCGGCCGGTAGGTCGAAGCACGATCTCCGTGGGGTGTGCGTCGGACGGTGTTTCGACGGCAGTGAGTACGGCACGCGCCACAGTGGAGGCTTTCAGGAAGCGCTCAGGGTCGTACTCGTCGCCCTCACCCGCGACGATGTCGCGCTGCATGTCGGTGTCGATCCGTCCGGGGTGAATGGAGGTGACCCGAAGTGCCGGCTCTTCCAGGCGCAACGCATCTCCGAAAGCGCGCAGGGCGAACTTGCTGGCCGCATACGAGCCCCAACCGGCGTTGGCGCGCAGTCCGGCACCCGAATTGATCAGCACGACGTGACCTCCGGCCGCACGAAGCGCGGGCAGGAGAACCCGCGTGAGTTCGGCGACGGCGATGACGTTTGCCTCTAGGGTGCGTCGCCACTGATCGACCGAGGATTCCTCGATGGTTCCGATGTCGGCCACGCCGGCGTTGTGTACCAGCACGTCGAGCGTCGTGATGGACGAGGCGGCGGCGGCGACGGCGTCGTAGTCCGTGAGGTCGAGGGGTAGAGGCGTCGATCCGGGCAGTTCGGCGCAGATCGGCTCGAGGGCCTGTGCGGATCGTGCACCGAGCAGCAGGTCGTGTGTCGGCGCCAGTTCGCGTGCGATGGCAGCTCCGAGGCCGCGACTGGAACCGGTGATCAAGGCAGTAGGACGCATGGTGCGAGCCTATCGAGTGAGGATTATTCGGCTAGACGAACTTGTGTATTTGTTTACCCACATATTAGAGTTCGACCATGACGACACGCGACGCGAAGAACTTCCGCCGCCTGGGAATTGCCGCCCTCGCCGCCCTGCTTCTGTCCAGCTGTTCTGCGGTGAGTTCTGGCTCCGACGACGACCGCCCGGTGGTGCTCACCACGTTCACCGTGCTGTCGGACATCGCCCAGAACGTTGCCGGCGATCATCTTCGCGTCGAGTCGATCACCAAGGCGGGGGCCGAAATTCACGGCTACGAGCCGACGCCCGGAGACATTCGGCGGGCGAGCGAAGCCGATCTGATCCTCGATAACGGCATGAACCTCGAGGCGTGGTTCGCGAAATTCGTCAACGGACTGGACGTGCCACACGTCGTGGTCAGCGACGGCGTCGAAGGCATTCCGATCGCCGGCGACGCGTATGCGGGCAAGCCCAATCCGCATGCATGGATGTCTCCGTTGAATACGCAGATCTACGTCGACAACATGGTGACTGCTTTCAGCGACCTCGACCCGGACAACGCCTCGGCATTTGCGGAGAACGGCGCGAAGTACAAGGCGGAACTGCAAGCAGTTCAGGACGGCCTGGTCAGTGGGCTGGCGGCATTGCCCGCAGGTCAGCGTGCACTCGTCAGTTGCGAGGGTGCGTTCTCCTATCTGGCCAGGGACGCGGGACTCAGCGAGGCGTACATCTGGCCGGTCAATGCCGAGCAGCAGGCGACGCCGCAGCAGATCATCGCCGCGATCGACTTCGTCCGAGCCAATTCCGTTCCCGCCGTCTTCTGCGAGTCGACGGTCTCGGATGCCCCCATGCAGCAGGTTGTCGGGGCGACCGGCGCGAAGTTCGGCGGAACGCTGTACGTCGATTCGCTGTCCGAAGCCGACGGTCCCGTGCCCACCTATCTGGACATGATTCGCCACGACACCGACGTCATCCTCGGCGGTCTGACCGGCGGTAAATCATGAACGAAGCCATTCGCGTCGAAAACGTCAGCGTTCACTACGGCGAGGTCCACGCACTGGACCACGTCGATCTGACGTTGAACTCGGGTAGCGTCTGCGGACTGATCGGCATGAACGGTTCAGGAAAGTCGACTCTGTTCAAAGTGATCATGGGGATGATCAAGCCGGACAACGGTTCTGTCAGAATCGCCGGTCTCGACGCAGCCACAGCGCGCAAGAGCGGCCGCGTCGGATACGTGCCGCAGAGTGAAGACGTCGACTGGACCTTCCCGATCAGCGTCCGTGACGTCGTGATGATGGGCAGGTACGGTCACCTCGGATTCTTGCGACGTCCGCGGCGTGCAGATCGCGAGGCGGTGGCAGAGGCCCTCGAGCGGGTGGAACTCACCGAATTTGCGGATCGTCAGATCGGTCAGCTCTCGGGTGGTCAGAAGAAGCGCGCGTTCGTCGCACGCGGCATCGCTCAGGACGCGTCGATACTGTTGCTGGACGAGCCGTTTGCGGGCGTCGACAAGCGTTCCGAGGCAACGATTTCTACGCTACTACGAGAGTTGGCTTCCGACGGCCGGTCGATCTTGGTCTCGACCCACGATCTCCACGCTGTGCCGAAACTCTGCGACGAGGCGGTACTGCTCATGCGCAAGGTCCTGGTGCATTCCGACCCGGACACCGTGCTGCAACCGGAAAACCTCGCCCTGGCTTTCGGTCTCGACGTGATGGACAGGACCTGATCGATGAACCTCGTAGAACTGCTACTTGATCCTCTCCAGTACGGATTCATGGTGCGCGCGTTGGCCGTTGCGGTTGTGGCAGCGGTTGTCTGCGCGGTGCTCAGTTGTTGGTTGGTGCTCATCGGGTGGTCGTTGATGGGCGACGCCGTCTCGCACGCCGTGCTGCCGGGTGTTGTCCTCGCTTACGTCGTCGGCGCACCATTTGCCATCGGGGCCTTGATCTTCGGGTTGATCGCCGTAGCCCTGATCGGACTGATCCGTAACACCAGTCGCGTCAAGGAAGACGCCGCGATCGGTATCGTCTTCACGACTCTCTTTGCGTTCGGTTTGGTTCTCATCTCGGTGACCCCCAGCCAGACCGATCTCAACCACATCATTTTCGGCAACCTGCTGGGGGTGAGCTCGTCAGATCTCCTGCAGGTCGCGATACTCGGCGCGTTGGCGTTGAGCATTCTGTTGATCAAGCGTCGCGATCTGACGTTGTTTGCCTTCGACCCGATCCATGCGAACGCGATAGGTCTTTCGCCCAAGCGCCTGGGTGCGCTGCTACTCGGCGTCCTCGCACTCACGTCCGTTGTGGCGTTGCAAGCCGTCGGCGTCGTGCTGGTGGTGGCGATGCTGATCATCCCCGGCGCGACGGCCTACCTCCTCACCGACAAGTTTTCGCGGATGCTGGTGATAGCTCCCGTCGTTTCCGCAGTCTGCGCGATTGCCGGTATCTACGTCAGCTACTACCTCGACACGGCTTCCGGTGGCATGGTTGTCATGACGCAGGGCATCGTGTTCGCTCTGGTGTACCTGTTCAGCCCGTCGCAAGGGGTGATCGCGAAATGGACCTCGCAGCGGCGTAGGACCCGAGCGGAATACAGCGCCGCGGGGCGTACGAGCCTTCCTGATCGTTCGTCCAGTTAACAATCCGCTACCAAATCGGGTAGGTTCGTACGGGCATTCGTCACCACAACATTCCGGCCGCAACGATGCCGGCTGCAAGACGATCGGTGGTGACGCCTTGAACACCGATGGGTTCTTCGATGACGCAGTTCCGAGCGCGACGCACGTGGCTGGTTCTCGGCGTCGTTGTCGCGGTCATCGCTCTCGCCGGATCCGGGCTGCTCAGCCCACGAACTTCGGTTCTGGTGGACGATATCGCCCAGCTCGTCGGCGGAGCCACCGCAACTGCGGTCTGTTGGTGGACATCGCGGCGCTATCACGGCGTCGAGCGTCGTTGGCGAACTCTGATGGCTCTGGGTATGGCCGGCTGGACTCTCGGGATGTTCTTCTGGGCGTTCTACCGCTCGGTTCTCCACGTTCCACTTCCGTCGCCGTCGATCGCGGATATCGGTTTCTTCATGTTCCCGGTGTTCGCCGTGCCGGCGCTTCTGTCGTTGGTGCGTCAGTCGCCCCGGCGTGAGGCGATCGGTCCGATCCATCTCTGGCTCGTGCTGACGCTCGACGGTCTTGTCGTTGTCGGTGGATTGTTCATCCTCACGTGGACGACGGCCCTGGGCGCCGTCGTTCATACCGGTCCGACGGGATCTCTCGGGTTTCTTGTCGCGGTGATGTATCCGATCACCGACTTCGTTCTGATCGCCATGGTCTTGCTGATGGTCATCGGACCGAAGGCCGTAGCAGAGATCCGTGAACCGCTGACGTTCCTCGGGTGCGGGTTGGTGATGCTCTCCCTTTCGGACAGCCTGTACGCGTACTTGGTGGCGATCGGCGCCGAGAGTATGCCGACCATCGCCGATGCCGGGTTCATCGCGGGGCCGCCGTTGATCGCCTTGGCGGCGCTGACGAAGCGAACCGAGCCTCGGAACCGCAACGCGCCGCAGCAGTGGCGAAGCGATCGGACTCAGTTGCTGCTGCCGTATCTGTTGATCGCGGTGATCGCGACGATCGTGACTGTTCAGGCGCTGATCGTCGGCAACCTCGATGCCGTGGTCGTGATACTCGGCGTCGGCGTGTTGGTTCTCGCGCTGGTGCGCCAAATACTCACGCTCCTCGAGAACGACGCGCTCCTCCAACAGATCTCCGCTGCCCAGGACGAGCTGAGGTACCGAGCACATCACGACCCACTCACCGAGCTTGCAAACCGGGCCGCGTTCGACGAACACTTTGCGAGCGCCATCGAAAACTATCGCCACACGAACTCCGATTGGGTGCTGATGCTTGTCGATCTGGACGACTTCAAACAGATCAACGATCGATACGGGCACCCGGCCGGCGACCGGTTACTGGTTGCTCTCACAGCACGTCTGCGCGAAGCGGTTCCCGAGGGTGCGTTTGTCGCCCGATTCGGTGGCGACGAGTTCACAGTGCTCCTGCAGGGCCCGATCGACGACGCCGTCGTCGTGGCTCGCCGGATCGTCGACGCGCTCAGGTCCGATCAGACTGCAGACACATCGGTGTCGGTGGGTGCGAGCGTTGGTGTCGCGCATTTCGAGTCCGCGCAGTTCGAGTTTGGGGACGAACCGCTCAGCGCGCACACTCTTCTTCGCCAGGCCGATGCGGCGATGTACGAGGCGAAGAGAAGTGGGAAGGGAGCGGTCGTTGTCTACGGCGACCGTCGCAAATGGTTATCGCCGTAGTAGTGCGAAAATCGTTGCCGGTGAACCCGATCCGGCCTTGTTGATCGCACCACCGACAAGGATGCTAGCCCCGGTGGTTGGCAGGGCGGCAAGATTGTTCAAGTTCTCCAGGCTGATTCGATGCTTGTCGTACAGGATTGTCGAGACGGGGTAGGTTTCGTCGTTTCCGAGGTCGGGACCGAACGTGTCGGTTCCCAATGCTCCGCGGGTGCCCAAACGGCCGGTGTCTATCAGCCACCGCGCCGCGTCCACCGAGAAGCCGGGCTGGTGGGTGACGCCCTCGGCATCGAAGTTGGCATATTCTTCGCTACCCCAGCGCGATTCCCACCCGGTCCAGAGAACTACGGCCGCTCCATCGGGGATCTTGCCGTTGCGCGTTTCCCATTCCTGCAGGTCCGCGACCGTGAGCGCATAGTCCGAATCGGCGGCAGCCTTGTCCCGGATGTCGATCTTCACTGCGGGGAGGAAGAGGTCCGCCGGATCGAGTTGGTCGGCTGTGAGGCCGCCTTCCTGGAAGTGTGCGGGTGCGCCCCAATGCGTGCCCGTGTGCTCACCTTCCTTGACGTACTGGAGGTAGTAGCCGTCGTTTGCGATGGTGGCCGCTGTGTCGAGAGTGAACTCGGGGTCGCCTGGAAAAACCGGTGTCGTCGCCGGGTCGTTCACGTGTGAGAGCGAAACAACCGACAACTGTTCGTTCAACGGGCTTGTTGCGTCTTGACTGCTTCCGGAACTGCTACCCATGTCGATCACCTGAGGTCCCGCTACCAGCGCCAGACCTGTGGCTGCGCGCTGAAGTAACTGCCGTCGTTTCATCGATCCCCCGCCAATTTGTCCGAATTGAGAGTGTTGCAATCACTTTCGCTCCTTGAACACTAGGACAGAACCTTAGGCTGCTGCGGACCATGACGACCACTCCACATCGCGGACAGCTATGACCTGTCCGTGCGGTCGGTGATCTACGTACTGCGGATACTTTGCGGCCAAAGCATCGATCGCGCTCTCGGACTCCTTGGTGCCCGGGTTGAGAACCTCCGCATGTCCGTCGACGCGGACCCACCAGAGCGCGGACCAGTCGTCGTCGTAATGATCGACCAGCAGGCTTGCGCGCCCCGTCTCGGTGATGTTCCGGAGCCTGCGAAGAGCGGTCGTGGTTTTCGGTTTGTGGTCGACACAGGAATAGACGGTGCCGCCGACCAAGACGAATACCAGCGGCACGATGTGCGGAACGCCGGCCGCATCTGCCGTTGCCAGGTGAGCCACCCGCGCGGCTTCAAATCGTGCTCTCGGGTCGTCCATATTCACAGCGTAAGGGGATCAAGGGTTGCCGCGAGCCGCTGCTGACGGAACAGTGGTCTCATGGAACCGGATGAAGCGCTTCGGGAGATCGCCTACTGGCTCGAACGATCACGCGCTGAAACGCACCGCGTCAAGGCCTATCGCCGAGCTGCGGAGGTCTTTTCAGGATTGTCCGACGAGCAGAAGGAGTCTCGCCGGAAAGCCGACAGTTGGAAGGCCCTCACCGGCATCGGGCCGAAGACTGCCACGATTATCGCTCAGTCGTACGACGGCATCCCCGAGTATCTCGAGGAACTGCGGGGGCAGGCTGAGCCCATCGGCGACAGCCCATTGCGACAAGCCCTCCGCGGCGACCTCCACACCCACTCCGACTGGTCCGATGGTGGAAGCCCCATCGAAGAAATGATGCGACGCGCAGCAGCACTCGGCCATGACTACTGCGCCCTCACCGACCATTCGCCTCGCCTCACAGTTGCCAACGGGCTGTCCGCGGAGCGCCTACGGTCTCAACTCGACGTGATAGCCGGGTTGAATGCCGAATTGGCTCCCTTCCGCATTCTCACGGGAATCGAGGTGGACATCCTCGAGGACGGTTCACTCGACCAGGATCCCGATCTGCTCGACGAACTCGACATCGTGGTGGCGAGCGTCCACTCCAAGCTGCGGTCCGAACGTGAGGCGATGACCCGCAGAATGCTTGCTGCAGTGCGAAACCCGCGTGTCGATATTCTCGGACACTGCACCGGGCGTCTTGTCGAGGGTGCTCGCGGAACCCGGCCCGAGTCGCAGTTCGACGCGGAGAAAGTGTTCGAGGCCTGCCGCGAATCAGGCACAGCCGTTGAGATCAATTCCCGACCGGAGCGTCGTGACCCGCCTTCGCGTTTGATCGAGTTGGCCCGCGATCTCGATTGTCTTTTCTCCATCGACACTGACGCCCATGCCCCCGGTCAGCTGGCTTGGCAGGGCTACGGCTGTGACCGGGCCGAAAAGTGCGGTGTCGAAGCCGATCGGGTGATCAATACCTGGACCGCCGACAACCTTCTGGAGTGGGCGGGCAATTGACGGTCTCGGCACGCGCGCTGCTGTCGGTGCCGTTGGTGGCGTCGCTTTGCCTGGTCACCGCTTGTTCGGCTCCGTTCTGGCGAGATTCGGTGTACTTCACACCTCCTGAGGCTCGGGTGTTCGAGACTGCCGACTGTCTCGGAATTGAAGTCGCATGGGGCCTGTTCGGTGTCGATCTGTATTCGCGTCCGAAACACGAAACAGGGTATCTTCCATCTGATTTCGATCCAGTGGCAGTATTTCGTTGCGAAGTCGGCGAAGATGCCTCCGGAGCGCTAACCGTCGACATGGTTCGACTCGAAGGTGACGTAGCCGCCGTCAAGGATGCATATCGTGTCGACTCCAAACGCTTTCCCGACAATGTCGTTGCGAGTTGTGTCACAAGCGAACTGGTTCCCGTCAAACTGTGGATGGCCAACAGCGCCGGACAAGTGATGTTTCCGGCCTGGCCGTCGAGTCCGTGCGGCTTTCAAGTCGGGCCTCTCGATTCGCTTCGATCTCTGCATGAAGTCGAACGTGTCCGAACTTCGTTGAGTCTTTCTCCGACGATGGCGAATTGCGATCGCTCGTCTGCCGTTCAATTCGACCGGACAGATGCCAGAGAAGTTGACAAGGCGCGCGAGCAGTTCGAGAGAGGCGAAGGCTATGACCCGCTAGACAATGAGCTGGCTACGCCTGTCGCTGATGCTGCAGGACTATCCGTGTGCCGGCATGAATCTCAGACAGACGTGGACGTTATTCGCCTGTCCGAAGCGGAGAGTCGAGACGTGGTTGCCGCCATAGCCGATGCTCCTATAGCTCAGCCTTGTGATCAGATCGCGACAGCGACAGCATCATCAACCCTCCTACGGGTTGACGGTTCGGGTGGTACTCCTGTGAGCGTGGAGTTGGATGGATGTCGCCGCGCCGCCCTTTCCGGCTATCGAAGCACGCCGGAATGGGTCACCGAGGCGTTTGCTCG
>NZ_LPNP01000066.1:0-464 GCF_019266045.1 Rhodococcus sp. MH15 | reverse complement strand
CGGTGCATCAGGGTGTGGTGGGTTCGGCAGAGTAGGACCAGGTTGTCCATGACGGTTGGTCCTCCTTTGGCCCAGTGTTTGATGTGGTGGGCGTCGGTCCAGGCGGGGACGCAGTCGCAGCCGGGAAAGGCGCACCCTTTGTCGCGGGCGATCAGGGCGGTGCGTTGTGCCGCGGTGACAAGCCTTTTGAGTGGGGTGACGTCGAGTGGGGCACCGTTTCCGTCGAGGAGGACGCTGGAGAGCATGCAGTCACAGGCGATCATGCGGGTGCGGCCGACGCTCAGTGGTCCCATCCAGGGCATGTGGCCGACATCGAGATCTTGTTTGTCGAGATCGTGAAAGTCGAGATCGAGCATGCCGGGATCGTCGTCCTCGGAGGGGACAGGTGTTGAGCCATCACTCGTTGTGGCGCATTCACGGTGGTAGGCCAGGTCTTTGGCGTTGATGTGCACGTTCAGGTGTGG